>JAXMOL010000053.1:0-50763 GCA_034669905.1 Candidatus Hydrogenedentota bacterium | reverse complement strand
CGCTGGACATGAAGGGCTTCGATACGGTGACGTTTCTCGCCCTCCTGGGTGACGTCACCGACACCAGCGTGTTGACCCTCACCATTCACCACGGCGACGAAAGCGACGGCTCCGACATGGCAGCCACGACGGCGACCACGACGTTTACCGCGGGCGCATCCGATGCAGATTCCAAGCTGCTGGCCGTGGAACTCACCTACCCGCTTCGTCGGTATGCACGGGCTGTATTGACCCGTGGCACGGCTGACGCGGTAGTGGGTGGAATCATCGCCATTCAGGGCAATGCAGACGCGGCACCTGTTACACAGGACGCTACCGTGATTGCCAGCGCGCAGGCCGTCTCGGCCCTGAGCGCATAAGTTTTAGAAGTCCCGGCACACGGCCTCTTATGCCAGTCGGGTTTTCTGCGTGCGCCCCGTCACTCGTATCTCCAGAGTGGCGGGGCTTTTTTAACCATGGAGCACACCCATGAGAAATGCATATTATCGCATTACGCGCATAGGCGATATTGAAGTATTCCGTAGGCTCTGCTACGGCCCGCGACCGACCCGAAAGCCGACACCGGCGCGCGGACGGCCTGCAAAGCGGCGCACAGAGCCGAAACCGCTACCGCGCTCCCTATTCGCCAGAAATAAAGGCCCGAGAATGGCCCCTAAGGTACGAACGCAGGCCGAGCAAGGGTACAGTAAGGCCCAGAATATCGACACGCTAGCGGCGCACGTGGCGACACTGGAAAAGCAGTTAGAGACGGCGCGCGCGGAGCTGCGGCACCTACGGACGGCGGGCGGCTAATGGGCGACTACTGGCGTATCACGGACGCGGCATTCCATAAAGACCCGGGCCCATGGGATGACGACGATATAGACGGCCTTATCGACGACTACAACCACGACAACGGCACGGATTTTCGATGGCAAGACGACGGCGGCGGCGCGTTAATCATCACGGACGGCGCGCAGGACTGGCCTATAGGCGAAACTCTGCGCGTAAATCTCTCCCCTTAATATGTCCTTAAGTGGCCCAGAAAGAAAAGAGGCGATTCCCAGAAAACTGAGAATCGCCTTTATTTTCAATGGTGCCGGAGGGGGGACTTGAACCCCCACGCTGTTACCAGCGCCGGATTTTGAATCCGGTGCGTCTGCCAATTCCGCCACTCCGGCAAGGGATGGAGAGTATAGCGTTTTGCGGGCGCTTCGTTCAAGAAGAATCCCGACTTTTCATGGCACTTCCTGCGCGCCTCCGCGCACCCCATGACGATGAGGCCGTGAAAGTCACAGGGTGGCTGGAGACTCCCCGGGTGCAGCCTTTCCTGACTGCGGTGGCGGTAGCGGATGCGCGATATCACTTCCGTCCCCCCCCCGTCTCCCCATACTGCCGGTACAGCCTCGCGCTTCGACGTGCACGGTTCATACGTTGAATCCGTCTTTACATCCCCGTCCACACGCTACCCAACGTGACGCTCCGCGCGAAGGCAGTCCCTGTGGACCTGCCCACCGAAACAAGGAGCTTGGACACTCCTGCCCTCACCTTCTCACACTCGACCAGCAGCGAGAACCCCAAGAGCCCGTGCCCCCACCCCGTCTCCCCATACTGCCGGTACAGCCTCGCGCTTCGACGTGCGCGATTCATCCGCTAAAACCCTCTTTACCTCCCCGTCCACACGCTACCCAACGTGACGCTCCGCGCGAAGGCAGTCCCTGTGGGACTGCCCTCCGAAACAAGGAGCTTGGACACTCCCGCCACGGCGCGTTTTCAACCTGTCCGAGATAAAAGACACCCGCACCTTCTCCCACTCGACCAGCAGCGAGCCCCCCAAGAGCCCGTGCCCCCCCCGTCCACCTGAACAAGGAGCTTGGTCATTTCGTCCTATGCCAGACAGTGCCAAGCCGGATTACTTGATAATTCAACTATTTAATGGTATAGTACCTACATCACAGGCGAAACGCACCGGAGTTACTCACATGATTTCAAAACGGTTGGGTCAAGAACTCAAGATGAAGCGGGACTTTAAACAGCCCGCCCAGGAAGTCATTGCCAGCGTCTTGCGCACGAGCGACATGTACCAATACCGTCTGCGCCAGTTTTTCCGGGAATACAACCTGACCCACCCCCAATACAATATCCTACGTATTTTGCGTGGCGCGGACGGCCCCCTCCCCATCCTCGAAATTGCGAGTCGTCTGGTGTCCCACGTGCCCGGCATTACAGGGCTTATCGACAAGCTCGAGGACCGGGCATTGGTCGCACGGCAGCGCTGTGATGGGGACCGTCGTATCTGGTATGTGCGATTAACAACGGCAGGCAACGAACTCCTCGACACGCTGGAAGGACCCAATGATGAAATCGAACGACACCTGGCGGGTCACTTGAGTGCCGATGAATGCCGTCAGCTGGTTACTCTTCTCGACAAGGCCCGGGACATTCCGGCACGTGACGACTAAAAATTTTCCCCAATACTTTAATGCTCAATCAATTATCATTAATCCAGTTAAAGATGCAACGTACAACCCTATTGGAGGATACCCTATGAATCTCGAACTCGACGGAAAAACAGCCCTGGTAACCGCGTCTTCCGGCGGCATTGGCCTCGCCATCGCCCAGACCCTCGCCGCCGAAAAGGCCCGTGTCTATGTCAACGGCCGGAGCAAACAGGGTGTCGATGACGCCATCGCAAAAATTCGCGCCGAAGTACCCGAGGCGGACCTCGTCCCCCTCGTGGCCGACAACGGAACCGCCGAGGGCTGCCAGGAGACCATCACACAGTTGCCCGACGTCGACATCCTGGTGAACAACCTGGGCATCTACGAAGCCGTGGGGTTTTTCGACGAAACAGATTCCGATTGGCAGCGCCTCTTTGAAATCAACATCATGAGCGGCGTGCGTCTCACGCGACATTATCTCGCCAGGATGCTGGAGCGGGGCACGGGCCGCATCGTCTTTATCTCCAGCGAGTCGGCCGTGACGCCTGCGCCGGAAATGGCCCACTACAGCGCCACCAAGACCATGCAGTTAACCATCGCCCGCTCCCTGGCCGAGCTGACAAAGAACACAGCGGTCACCGTGAACTCCGTCTTGCCCGGTCCCACTCAGACGGACACGGTGGAGAAATTTGTCGCGAGCGTATATCCCGGCGTGCCCTTGGAAGAAGCCCTCCCCACGTTCATCCAGAAGAACCGCCCCACCTCCCTCCTCGGACGTTTTATCGACCCGAAGGAAATCGGCGACGTGGTGGCCTTCGTCTGCAGTGGCCGCGCGTCGGTGATCAACGGTGCCGCCATCCGCGCCGAAGGCGGCCTGGTGCCCACGATTTTTTAGGGGCACGCCACGGGCGAGCATTGATAGTTGCCATAGGGCATGCTGGAGCAGCCCTATGGCAACCGTCAAAAAAAAGAGAATCGTCCTTGCCCGGTGGGAACCCCTCATCAGAGACAAAGACCGACGTGCCACCTTCCGGCAAAAAGGTCCCTGGGCAACAGGATCGCCCCCACTATTGCAGGTGTGTAATACGGGTGCTCCCGGATCATCGGCATCAATCCTGCCGTTGTCATCAAAGTTTCACGGCCGTCACAACACGTCTCCCGAAATAAAATCGTCAAATGGCACCGTGAGTGGCGCGACGCCGGTCAACGGCTCGGCGCCCCAAAATCGGCATCGGAAGAAACATTCTTCTGCACGGCTGTAAGTCACCATCTCAGTCCGCCTCTTCCCCCGAGTCTTTCCATACGACCACGCCCTCGTGGAATGTCGGAACAACAGCCCGAGAAAAGCATCTGTCTGGCTTCAACGCTGGGGGATAACTTCCTGGACTGTATTGGGTACTGACAAATACACCCATTCGTCGTATAATGATCCCGCATAGCAAATCCCCTTGGGCCCGACGACACGATTGAGGAAGCTCGGAAGCATGGAGGAAATGGCGATGAATGGGATTCGGATCCGGAGAAGTGCACGCTTACTGGTGTACATGATAGCCACCGGAATCGTTTTACTCGTCAGTGGCTGCAGTTCGGAACCAACCCCGTCTGGGCCTCTCCGTGTCGGCGTTTTGATCTGGCCGCCCTATGAGATGGCCTATCTCGCCAAAGAGTTGGGCTACTACGATCGCGGAAATATCGAACTGGTGGGATTTAGGGCCCCCGGAGAAACCCTCCGCGCCTACAACAGCGGCGCCGTCGACTGCGTCGCCCTGACCACCAACTACGTACTTCAGCTCGCGGCACGGGATCCCTCCCAACGTATCGTGCAGATAATTAACGTTTCCAATGGTGCCGACGTGCTCCTCGCCCGTCCAGCGATCGAATCCCTCGAACAGTTGAGGGGCAAGCGCATTGGCATCGAGCGGAGCGCTCTTGGGGCCTACATACTGCAGCGTATCCTCGATAAGAGTGAACTGGTAAAGGGCGACATCGAGATAGTCTCGGTTGAAATATCCGAAGGACCTTCCTACTATGGCGACGGGCGCGTGGATGCCCTCGTCACCTATGAGCCCTTCCGCACCGAGATCCTGAGACAGGGCGCACACGAGCTGTTCTCCAGCCGGGAACTGCCCAACGAAATCATGGACGTCTTGATCGCTCGAGAGTCCATTATCGAATCGCGCGCTGAAGACGTCGGCGTACTGGTGAAGGGATGGATAAAAGCCATCGAGACCTATCAGGGTTCCCCGGAGGCCTATGCAGCCGAGCTCGCCAAACGGGAAGGCCTGACCCCGGAGGAATTCATCGCTACCTTCGAAGACATTACGCTCACGGGAGCGACTTTCAACCAGGAGATGCTGGTCGAGAGGCCAGCGCTGATGGTGACCAAGCTGGAAGAAGAGGCGGATGTGTTGCGCCGTGCGGACTTCCTGACGGCGGAATTCGATTTTCCATCTCTGCTCCATGGCCACTTCGTTGAGGTGCGTGGCGAGTGAAAGAGTTTCGCTTCCCACTGAATATCAGCATTCCGCTGTTTCTCCTCGTTATCGGCATGTCGGCAGGAACGCTTATCGTCTTGCTCTTCATCCGGGCCGAACTCCACCAGATGCGAAGCGATTTCGAAGTAGAAACCATCGCATTGGGTTCCATTGTGGCCGGTGAATTGTCCTATGCCCTTCGAACGGACGACCTGATTGCCGGGGGCCGCCTCATTGATCGGCTTAAGCTCGACCGAAACATCGTACGTGCGTTCTTAATCGACGACACGGATCGTATCCTGCTCAGCACCCATTACGACCAGGAAGGTGAAGACTGGCGGGAGACGAGTTTCAAGGCCGTGGTGGGTGTGGTTGCGCAGGCCCGGGAAGACTTTGTCAGCCGCGCGCTTTCGGGTGAGCAGAATGAGAATGTGTTCGGCATCTTTCCCGTATTGATGCAGCCGGTGAGTTCCGAGTTCGCCACCACCCGCGCCGGCGTACTGCTGGTCGAGCGCAACCTCGCCCCCACCTTGGACCGCACTCTGCAAATTATCTACCGCCATTTTGCCATCGTGGCCGCCGTCATCTTGTTCATGTCGGCGTTCGTCTGGCTCTTCCTCCGGGTAGTACTTCTGAAACGGATGCGGCAAATTGTCACCGCGCTGGACCAGGCAGGCAGCACCGGTACCATGCGCGCGATTCCGGTCACGGGCAACGACGAACTGGCCCGTATCGCCGGGGCATTGACGGGCCTGACCCACCGAATTCAGGAGCGTAATGCCGCGCTGCGGGCCTCCGAGAAACGCTTCCGCGCCACCTTTGAACAGGCATCCGTCGGGATTGCACTGGTCGGGCCCGACGGCCGCTTCCGCGAAGTCAACGAGCAGCTCGCCACCATGCTTGATTTTGAGGCGTCGGAGATGCTTGGCATGCCCGTCATGCACATATCGCATGCCGAGGACTTTCCCGGCCACAACGAACGCTACGAGGCGTCGCTCCGCGGCGAATACGACTCCTATCAGCTGGAACTCCGTCTACTGGGGAAAACCGGGACCTCCATCTGGGTAAATCTGAGTGTTGCGCTCGTACGTGATTCCCAGGGGGCGCCCGACCATTTTATCGCCGTCGTCAACGATATTACGGAGCGGAAAGCGGCGGAGGAAAAGCTCCGCATGAGCGAGGAACGCTTCCGAAGTTTCATCGAGCAGGCCAGCGAGGGCATTTTCCGGGTCGAGCTGCTGGAGCCGGTGCCGACCCACGCCTCGGCCCTCGAACAACTCGCTATGTACCTGCAAAGCCCGATCAGCGAATGCAACGACGCAATGGCCCGCATGTACGGCCACCAGAAGGCGGAAGAAATTGAGGGCAGGCCCGCCGGTTCTTTTTTTGCCGATTCGGAGTCGCTCTCTGATCTAACCGAGATAGCGGAACGGTTCTCAGAGTCCTACCAACTAAGCAATGTTGTCGTAGCACAACGGGACCGGACAGAATCTATCATTTGGGTCTCGGCCAATATTACGGGTATGGTGGAGAGCGGATTCCTCGTCCGTGTCTGGGGCACGCAACGGGATATCACGGGCGAACGCATTGCGGAAATTCAGCTCAAAGAAAGCGAACGACGCTTCCGCGGCATTTTCGATTCCACTGCCAACTTCATCGGGCTCCTGTCCCCGGAGGGTCGGGTGCTGGAAGTAAACCGCGCCGCCATCCGGTTCATCGATTCAAACGTTGAAATCGTGCGCGGTACTTTCTTTTGGGAGCCAGACTGGTGGGACCGGTCGCCCGAAAATAGAGCCATTATCCGGCAGATGGTCAAACGGGCGGCAGCGGGCGAGTTCACCCGAACCGACATCGAAGTGAAGAATGCCCGTGGCAATCGCATTTACGTCAGCATTTCGATAACACCAGTATTCGACGAAGACGGCCAGGTCGTCATGCTGATTCCCGAAGGGAGTGACATCACGGAACAGACCCTGACCACCATCCAGTTGCAGCAGAGCGAAGCCCGCTTGCGCCAGACCTTTGAACTGGCCGCTGTGGGAATCGCCCACGTAGCCCCGAATGGCGCCTGGCTGCGGGTAAACCAGCAGCTTTGCGACATGTTGGGATACACAAACGACGAACTACTCGGCCGCACCTTCCAGGAGTTGACCCATCCCGACGATCTCGATGTCGATCTTGAACAAACGCAGGCCTTGATGACGGGGCAGATCAAGTCCTATTCAATGGAGAAGCGCTATCTCCATAAAGAAGGCCAGGTCATCTGGGTCAATTTATCGGTCTCCCTGGTCCGTACCGCCGATGACCAGCCCGACTATTTCATCTCCGTCATCAACGATATCACCGAGCGCCGGGCAGCCGAGGGAGCCGTACGTCGTTCAGAGACCATCCGAACCCAAATCATCGAAAGCCTGGAAGAAGCCGTGCTCCTTCTGGATCCAGAGTCCTATTGCGTCCTGGAGTGCAATAAGGCCGCGGCCAGAATTTTCCAGCGCCCCCGGGAAGAACTGGGGGCACTGACCCTGCGTGCCATGTTCCTGATTGAAACCCACTATACCGCCTTAAAGGCCGCGTGTATCTTTGCGAGTAACTCGGGCAAAGGCCGGAGCGGCGTGTGTGAGATGTGTCGGGCAGACGGCGAGTCGTTCCCCGTAGCATACAGCGCACACCTGATCTCAGGCTCACCCGGTACTCCCGAGGTCTTAACCATGGTGGTGCGCGATCTGAGCGAACAGCGCCGCTCCGAGAAGCTCCAGATGTTCTCCGCTTTTCAATCCGGCATTGCCGAAACCGCCACTTCCGTTTTACACAACATCGGTAATGCCATCACGTCCGTCGCCAATGACACCAATCGGCTCGGTCGTCATGCGGCAGACCTCCGGCAAATCGCCGAGTTGCTCCAGCGTGCCGCAGCGGATTCTCGATTGGCTCCTCCAGACGAGGCCAATCTGGAGAAGCAGCGCAAGATTCAGGAACAGGCGGCTTCGGTAATTTTCCGGCTCTACGAGGAGGATATTGTGGACCGGGTAAAACGCATTGCGACGAGCGTGCAGCACATCGCGGAAATCGTCCGCATCCAGCAGTCCGCCGCCCAGCCTTCCGAGGATCAGACTACCTTCCGACTCCTCACCCTGGTCCAGGACGCGGTGGCCATGCACGAGGATGCCCTGCTGAAGTACGACATCACGGTAAACGTGGACATCGACCCCAACGTCGACCAACTGACCATGTCGCGAAACCGGTTACTGCAAGCAATCATCAACGCCATCAAGAACAGCTACGAAGCCATTGCCGAGCGAAAGGTCATAGAAAGCTTCGACGCTATTATCGGAATCTCCGTCCGATACGGCGACTCGGGGGCGGTGCAGTTTATCATTGAGGACAATGGGATTGGAATTGAACCGGATCGCATCGAGCAGGTCTTCTCCTTCGGAGAATCTACCAAAGCGCGTGGATCGGGATACGGACTCCACGCCATGGCCCTGTTCTTTCGCGAGTTGGGAGGCACGGTACGATTGGAGAGTGATGGCCCGGGGAAAGGTGCGTGCCTTTTCATGGAAGTACCCGGAAAGCTCTCTCATGCCCGTGCAATGGCGGATCAACCTATGGAGTAGGCACCAATGGAACACCGGACAAACAGACGGGTATTGGTTATTGACGATGACTCGAGCATTCGGGCCACCTATATGGATATTTTGTCCCCTTCCATCGATCGCCTCGAGGCCTTGTCCGCCCTGGTAGAGCCCCAACCCCATGGGACCGCGAGCGCTGTAGATGACGACTTCGACGTTGTCTGCGCCACCCAGGGGCAGGAAGGATACGAGATTGCCAAGGCGGCCAAGGAAAGCGGACAGCCCTTCGCCGTGGCCTTTGTCGATATGCGTATGCCTCCCGGATGGGACGGACTCCGAACCGCCCGCTCGCTGCGCGACGTCGATGCCGATATCTATATCGTGATTGCAACCGCCCATGCCGATTACGATATCGATGAAATCCAGCAAAAACTGCACCGGGATGTCCTGCTGATGCAGAAGCCGTTCGGCCGGGAGGAAATTTTTCAGTTGGCACGAACCCTCTGTCAAAGTTGGGACACGCGCTTTGCACTCGCCGAGCTGAATCGGTCGCTCGAAAACCGGGTCTCCCAGCGTACGCGCGAGTTGGAAGCTTCCCAGCAAATGCGGAAGAAAGCGGAAATCGTCGCGCGGATGGGCAGCTGGGAGTGGGATTTGAAGACGGACCTGCTCTCGGTTTCTGAGGAGTGGCGGGCTATCCATGGCACGGACGACAAGGTACGTACCCGGGCGGACATCAGTCGGCTGCTCCAGGCCACGCCCCCCTTTCCCGACACGCCGGAAGCCGTGACGGGCGATGGGGTCAGCGAGCACGTGATCCACCGCGCGGACAATGGCGAACTCCGCTGCATGGCCATGCAGGGGGAAGCAGTAGTTGAGGACGGACAGCTGGTGGGCGTAATCGGCTACACGCAGGATATTACGGCCCGTAAACAGATCGAAGAAGAGCGGGAACGCCTGCTCATGGCCGTCGAGCAATCCGGCGACATGTTCGTCATCACCGATACGACGCCCCACATCCTTTACGTCAACAAAGCTTACGAAACAATCACGGGGTTCACCCGGGAAGAGGCGTACGGGAAGAATCCCAGTTTTCTTAAGAGCGGCATGCATGACCGTAAGTTCTACGAGCAGATGTGGCAAAACCTGCAAGAGGGGGAATCTTGGGAAGGTACGATTATCAACGTGCGAAAGGACGGCTCCCGATATAGCGAGCGCATGACCATCACGCCGGTCCTTAACGCGGCTGGCGCCTGCGTGAATTACATTTCGGTCTCCCGCGATATCACGCGCGAACTCGAAATGGAAGAACTGAATCGTCAGCTTGAGGAGCAGAACCGGCAGGCTCAAAAACTGGAATCCGTCGGCACCTTTGCGGGCGGTATCGCCCACGATTTCAATAATATTCTCTCCGTCGTGGCGGGCAATGCCGACCTGGCCTCCCTCGAGCTCGCAGAGGACCACCCCGTGCAGGAGTCCCTGCACAACATCAAGACGGCGAGCGCCCGGGCGGCCGATCTGGTCTCGAAGATTCTCGTTTTCAGCCGTCAGGCCGAGGAAAAAATCGAAGAGATCTACCCGTGCACCATTTTGAAAGATGCCCTGTCCTTGCTGCGCGCCGTAATCCCCTCAACCATCGAAATTCAGGAACGCATTACCAGCGAGTCCTGCCGTGTCATGGCCGATACGACCCAGTTTCACCAGGTTATCATGAACCTCGTGAACAACGCGCGCCAGGCCATCGGAAAAGAGATGGGGTGGATCCGCATCACGCTCGCTGAAAAATCCATGTCCGACGCTGCGGCAACAGGACTAAAGCTCAAACCCGGGCTTTACGTTTGCTTCTCCGTGGAGGACAGCGGCTGCGGCATGGACAAAGCCACCATGGAGCGGATCTTCGATCCCTTCTTCACGACAAAAGACGTAGGGGAAGGCACTGGCTTGGGGCTGGCCACCATTCACGGCATCGTCCACGGACACGGAGGTGCGATTGATGTCACGAGCAAGCCGGGGGTCGGTACCCGATTCGATGTGTATTTCCCGGCGATTGCCCACGAAACGGCGGCAGCCGCGCCGAGCAAACAGGCCGCCGTGAAAGGAGGCGACGAGCGTATTCTCGTCGTGGACGATGAAGCCCAACTGGTAACGCTGAACCGCCGCATGCTGGAGACCGCTGGCTACGCCGTCCAGGGTTTCACGGACAGTGAAAAGGCCCTGGAGGTCCTATGCGGCAACGTCGCGGGGTTCGACCTGCTCATTACCGACATGACCATGCCACGCCTCACGGGTTATGAGCTGGCCCAGCGCATCCGCAAGGAGGGGATTGCTGTCCCGATTCTGATCGCCACGGGCTCCTACGAATCCGTCACCACCGACGAGTTGCTTCAGCTGGCGCCCGCGGCGCTTGTAACGAAGCCACTGAGCCGCCGGAATCTCCTCGCCACGGTGAGAAAAACACTGGACGAACACGGGTGCGGCGAACTCGCACAGGATTCCTGAGCGCCAGTCGAGCCACCATGCTCCTTCTTTTTACGCAATGTTTCCAACAGATGGCAGCCTCCCCCTCTCCCCCGTATCACGAACACACCAGGCATTGACACCTGCCATATGGCGCGGTACAATACGCCATATGGCAGGTTCAACTTCTAAAAAAATTACCCTGGAACACTGGGAATCCTTTCCCAGCGAAAAAGCACGTCGCTCTGCCTTCCGGCGCAAGTCCACGTGGGTCATCCATTCCCCAAAGAGTGCGGCCGCGTGGTATGGCACCGTACTGAGCAATCTGACCCGTAATTATGCCGACGCGGACACCGTTTCGCTGGCCCTGGTCAAAGCCATTCTGGAGAAAGGGCTCGACCGCAGCGCCTTCGAGCAGTTCAAGGCGGTGGTCGAAATCGCCAATGAAGAATTGGGGCGCGTCATTCAGATTCCTATGCGAACCCTCGCCCGCCGCGACACCTTCAAGCCCGACGAGTCGGAGCGCCTCTTTCGTGTTGCTTCGGTCTTTCAGAAAACGCTGGAAGTCTTCGACGATCTAGACAAGGCGCGGAAGTGGTTTGCCACCCCCAAGCGGGCCCTCGGTGGCACCTCCCCCCTGGACAACTGCAAAACAGAGTTGGGCGCGGAAGAGGTCCGGCGTCTGTTGGGAAGGATTGAGCACGGAGTCTTTTCGTGACGTGCCACGCCTACCGCATCACCCAAGGCAAGTATGCCAAAACCGCCTTCGACGGCGAAGGCGCACGCCTCTATGGGGGACGCTGGAATTCGGTGGGCACCCCAATCGTGTATGTGGCCAGTAGCCTTTCCCTCGCCACCCTCGAGTTACTCGTCCATCTCGAAGACTACGCGCTACTGGAAGACCGCTATGTGAGTATCCCAGTTTCTTTTTCCGAGCGATGGGTTGAAGAAATCGCCATGGAATCCCTCCCTCCCGGCTGGAACCGTCCGAGCCTGGACACCCCCGCCCAAGAACTAGGCGACCGCTGGATTGCCGAGGCCCGCTCTATGGCGCTCCGCGTCCCCAGCGCCGTCACCCCGGGGGAGCACAACTATCTGCTCAATCCGCGGCATCCTGACTTCGCGAAAGTGACTATCGGCGATGCGACGCCCTTTGCGCTGGACCCTCGGTTGAGTGAGTGATACTGGGATATTTATGACCCAATTCATGTACAAATGAAGACTCTCTGGAGTGCGGTAGCTTGCTGCCGCTTTTACCCGGGGAGCTTGCTCCCCACCTTTCGATACACATGTTGAGCCGCCGTCCATCAGCATTCGCCGTGAGCAAGCTCACTCGGTAAGAGCGCAAGCAAGCTTGCGCACTCCAAAGGATCCACCAATTTGGTGGCAGTAACCTCGCCAAACCAACATACTCCTTACAAATCGACTATCGATGCACCGTCCCTTTCACAGGACCCACCGGGACATGCAGCCGCGTCATCGTTTACCTGGCTACCTCGGGCGATGGAAATGGTGGCAAGCAATCGTCTCATTCCTTCGGTTACCTGCGGCAGAACGTCCCGTACGGCGGCCAGACCAGAATACGTGCCAATCTCAACAATATTCCGGTGCCGTTGACACCCAAGCCGAGAGCCCGTCGGTCCGCCATAGGGCCAACTCACGGGACGGTATCGCGCGCACAAACTTCGCCCTCTACGGGTTGGATACCGAAGCCGACACCGACTCGATGAGCAGTCCCTTTTCCGTAATGGTGTCTCCATCCATACGGAAGTGCACGTAGTTCACCCCCATTGGTTCGCGGTAGGCCTGATCGAGCCAGACGCGGTCTTCGCCATCGACCGAGACCACACAGGTGCGAGTCGCCAGGTCCCATCGGAACCCGAGGGTGACCCATGTATCCAGGGGTAGCTCCGGCTGGCGCAGGGCGACCCGCCCGTCGGCGGCAATGGGAAAGGCGAAGGGTGCCTCCACCGCAGCCCGCACATCCGTGGGATCGAAGAAGCGATCCAGGAGTGAAATCGTGACACCGCCGAATCCCGACTGCAACATGACCTTCATTGTAAGTTCACCCGACGTGCCCAGCGGAAAATTCCAAACGGCCCCATCGACACCCTTATCGTCGGGATGGCGCAGGTGGAGTACCTGCTTGTCTTCCAATTCCGGATGGGCAATTAACTCGGCTCCCTGCACGCGGTCACGCCACCAGACCACTGCCGGGCCGAAGGGTTTAAAAACACTCCAGTCTTCCAGGCCGTGACTGAAATCACAGGAGGCCTCCGTCTCCAGCAGCCAGTCCGGGTCAAAGAGCACCGTACCCCCTGCACGCCCCTGCCCTGTCATGACGATGACCTTATTATTGGCCGCCTGATAGGCCATGGGATAGGCCGTTCCCCGATCCCCTTTGCGCGGGGGCGTCTCGTTACGCGTGGGGTCACGATAGATTTCGCGGAATCCTCGCCACGAATTTCCTTCATCATCGGAGATGGCGGCATGTAGCAAATCACGCCCACCGTAGACGCCGTCCCCATTCAGGCGGGTCGGCTTTTCGCAGCCGTTCCAGAAGAGGAGAATCCGGTCGTCGGGCAAGCGTAGAAAATTGGCCGGCGCATCCGTACCGAGAAAACGGGAAGGGCGCAAGGGTTCCCAGTTCACCCCATCGGGCGACCAGGATTCATAGAGTCGCCCTGTTTCCGTCCGGGCGAGCATGTAGACCCGGCCATCCTTAAGCTCGATCACGACAGGCTCGCAGGCTCCATAGCCGCTCCCATTATAATCGGTCGCGCGCGGTGCGGTCAGGGCCGCATCCGATTTTTTCCACGTGGCACCGCCATCATCGGAATACACGCAGGTGCTTACATTCGCGCCCGTTGGCGGGCCTTGCTTCCGTCCACCAATCCATTCCGCAAAGGGCAGGATGATACGCCCATTACTCAATTGCATTACGCAATTTATGGAGCCCACGTAACCTTCGAAAATACGCCTTCCCGGCTCCCACTCCGACCCGCCGTTGATCGTCCGCGTGTGCCAGACATCGATAAAGTAATTGAGCCCGATTTCCTTGCGTCCCCCATTCGATTCGTCTCGGAGCACCATGGGAAACATGTGGTATTCCCCTTCCTTATCCCGCAGGGGCAACTGGGCACGAATGCCCTCATAGATGAATTCGCCCTCACTCCAGGTAATCCCATTGTCGGTAGAGGTGTGGGCGTAGTTCTTGAACACCCCATCCCCCACGCCCACGGACGTGAAGCGCTTCAACGAACCGTCGGGCTCCAGAATCGCGCCACCCATTCGTGGCCCGATGACCTGGGGTGCGAAGGCTTCGGCAGAGACCGACCGACCACTTACGGCGATCAAGGCCGCCAGAAGCACGGCAAACAACAATTGGCGGGAAAAACTATCGGGCATGAAAATGAATCCTTTTTGTGTATACCACGATGCGCAGGTTCTGGCGTCAGGTTGATTCCGTGTATTGATTCAGAAGGGGAGCATGTATCGCCCCCTTCACTTGGCTTCCAGCTTCGCCTTCAGAAAAGCAATGGTCTTCGGCCAGGCCTGCTGCCCCGCTTTCAGGTTGGCGCCGTCCTGACCATCCTGCTGACGGAGAAAGCCATGGCCCGCACCTTCGTAGATGTTCACCTCGAAAGGCTTCTGCAATTTCTTCATCGTGGCCTCCGCATCGGGGATGGTACTGTTCACCCGATTGTCCTTTCCGCCATAGTGCCCCTGAATCGGCGCGTTTATTTTAGCCAGCGCATCCTTATCGGGCGAAGAGCCATAGAAGACCACGGCAGCATCCAACTTGGGCTGTTCTGAGGCGTAGAAAAAGGTCGTGCGTCCGCCGTAACAATAGCCCACACACCCGACCTTGCCAGAAGCTGCAGGCAGGGCGAGGCCGTATTCGAGGGCGGCGTTCAATCGTTTCACCGTTTCCTCGGGGGTCAGTTTTCCGATGGCTTCCCGGGGATTGTCCTCCGCACCTTCCATACCAGAAACCAAGTCGGGCGCGACCGCGATGAAGCCCTCCCGTGCGAAGGCGTCCGCCACGGAATTGGACCAGTCGGTCATGCCGTAGATCTCGTGAATGACCAATACGACCGGGGCCTTCTCAGCCCGCTCCGGGTAAACCACAAAAGTCTTCAGTTTGGTATCCGTGTCGGCAAGCGGGATATATACGAATTCACCATGTCGGGGCGAGTCCTTCAGAAGGGCGGGCGCGCCCTCGGCGTCGGGCGGCAACACGGCCTCTTCGGCGACCGCAACAAGACCAAGCATCAATACGCAACACACCCCTGCGATATTGGACAGATTCTTCATGGTTCAGCTCCTTCGGTTTTGGAAAGTTGTTCCACTATAACGCATGGGCAGGGACAGGAAAAACTCCGGGAATCAGTGACCACCTGCAGCGCAGGTTGTTTGAGGAAGGCTCCTAAAAGGAGCCGAACCATTGAACCCATGTACAAAGCCAAAGCAGTTAGTCCCGTAGGGACCAAAAAAAGAACATGGCACACACCGCACCGTGCCTGAATATCAACAACCAACACAGGAACGGCAAAGCCTGATAAATCCTCATCGGAAGAGCCGGTGGTTTAACTTGGGATGATAATCAGCCTTGAAAGCTATCGCCACGCTTGACGATTAACGGGTAAAATGCTAGCGTTGTAGAAGAAGTAAACTCACCCCAATCAGGAGGCAGCGGCATGCGAAACAACCGGGCACGATCCATCCTAGTATGTGGACTCATTTCCATCGTCATTATTGGCGGTGGCCTGTCCCTACAACCCATCGAAGCGGCCCCCGCCGGCAGCGCGCGTCAGGCGCTCTACGATGAAAAGGCCGATACCCGGGCCGAGATTGCCGACGCGGTAGCCCAGGCCAAAAAGGAGAACAAGCGGGTGCTCGTCATCTGGGGCGGCAACTGGTGTGGCTGGTGCCATCGGCTCCATGACATCTTCGAAAACAACGCGGAGATCAACGCCTGCCTCAACACCCACTATGTCCGCGTGTTGTCCGACACGGCGGCCAACAAAGCGTTGATGAAGGAAATGGGCGTCGTTACCCGGGGCGTGCCCTACCTGACCGTCTTGGATTCCGACGGAAAAAAAATCACCGACCAGGATACCGGTTCCCTCGAAACGGGCCCGAAACATGACCCCGCCAAAGTCATGGCATTTTTGAAGCGTCATATCCCCGATGGTGAAGCTACCCCAAAGAGCGCAGCGGAGTCTCAGTTCGCCGCCGCCCTTGCCGCACTGCCCGATGACCAACATCGCCTCTTCGTCAAGTTCAGTACCCCGAGCTGCGGATGGTGCCGCCATCTGGACGCCTTTCTGAAGGACGACGCGATCGCACCGATCCTCGCCAAGGACTATCACTTTCTCGAGATTGACCAGGCCAATCTCGACGGTGGCAGTGCACTTCGGATGCGCCTCGCGGAACCCAATCCTGCGGGCGGCGTTCCGTGGTATGCCATTGTGGACAAAAGTGGAAAGGTCTTGGCCACCGCGAGCGGACCACAGGGCAACATTGGTTACCCCGCAGAGCCGGAGGGCATCGTGCACTTCATGAAGATGCTCCGCGGCGCGGCCACCTCACTCACGGCAGAAGAACTCGGCACGGTGGAAGGCGTGTTAAAAGCGCGGTCGACCAAACTGGGCTACTGACGCCCCATCTATCCGCGCGCCCATTTCCACACACCCAGAGCATCGCGTCGACGGCAAAGCGCTGGTCTCCCTTCCTGCACCGCCTCACCCCCAGACTCCGTTTTCCGTACGCGCTCCGTCACCCCCACTCCCATTGGAATCACCTTAGTCCCTTCCCGCGCTGGATAATGCATCGTGTCTTCGACATACAATGGGGGTGTTTAACCAAATAGGAGTAGTACCATGCGTTATAGTCACCGTCGCCTGTGTATTGTCGCCTTGGCGTGCCTTATGGCCCTCCACGCTCAGGCCGACTGGAATGTACGCGACGCCGGAGCCCTCGGGGACGGCGTCACGGATGACACGGAGGCGTTTCAACGGGCACTCGACGCAGCAGGTGCGGCCGGTGGTGGCGTGGTGCAGGTGCCTGCGGGTGCCTGGTGTATCCGGGGCAACCTGCGTATCCCCGGGGCAGTCACCTTGCAAGGTGTTTTTCGGACGCCTCCCCTGCCCTTTGGTGGACCCGGAGGCAAAATGGCGGGCACCGTGCTCGAAGCCTACGCGGGACGGGGTTCCCAAGAGGGCGAACCCTTTATCCGCCTGGCCGGCCATGCCTCGGTCCTCTCGGGGATTATTGTGCGCTACCCCGAGTGGAAACAGAGTGACATTCCCCCCGTTCCCTACCCCCCAACCGTCAAGGGCGATCATGTCGAAGACGTTGCCGTACTCGACTGTCTCTTGTTGAATTCCTATGAGGGGATGCACTTCTACGGGTCGGCCCGCATGATTATCCGCAATGTTTTTGGGTACCCCAGCTATCGTGGACTCTATATCGATGCGTGCTACGACATCGCCCGGGTGGAGAACTGCCATTTCTGGCCCTTTGGTGTCGTTTACAATGCCGATGATCCCTACTGCAAATGGGTGAATATGAATGGTGTGGCCTTTGAGTTTGGACGTACCGACTGGCAATACGTGACCCACACCTTCTGTTTCGGCTACGGCATCGGCTACCGCTTTTCGAAAACGGACGCGGGTGCCTGCAATGGAAGTTTTGTCGGAATTGGTGCAGACTCCTGTCGACGGGCGGTTTACGTAGAAGATGCCCAAAAGGCGGGGCTCCTTATCACCAATGGCGAATTCGTTGGGCGCTGGGGCAGCACGGACAGCGTGGGCCTGGAGATTGCCGAAAGTGCAGGCCAGGGCAAGGTCAATCTCAACACCTGTTCCTTCTGGGGCCCCCTGGAGATGTGCCTGTGGTCCCGCAGTGACAAGGCCCAGCTCTCGGTGAGCAACACCAATTTCTGCGACTGGGATATCAACGGTACCGACGCGCCGGCGGTCTTGCTCGATGCGGGCAAAGCCGTGTTGCAGGGCAATACCTTCGACGACGGGCGGGTACACGTGCGCGTGGATGGGGCCGTAGAATCGGCCATTCTCATGGGCAACCAGGGCGGTGGTGGATTCCGCTTTGAGAGCGACGCCGCGGAGCGCACCCAGGCCATCGGCAATGAGCAGTCCCGGGTGCAATGGAACGACGAACGTAAAACCCACTATCGGATCGACGTGGGTGCGCCGGGCGATGGGCTCTACCTCAGTGGCTGGCACGGCCGGGAAGAAGCACCCGAGTGGGGCGACGAAGGCACGCGACGCTGGTCCACCACGGGGTCGCTGTTTCTGCTGCCCACCGTACCCGGCACGACGTATACCGTACGTCTTCGGCTCCGGCAGGAAGGCCACGCCCTTGCACCGGATAACGGACTTTATCTGGGCGACACCCGGCTGGCAACCTTGCCGGAAACGGCGGGCAATGCGGAAATCATGGGCACCTTTACAGCGGAAACAGACCTGACCCGGCTGGCACTACGCCTGAAAACCTGGCGCCCGTCGGAAAAGATTCCCGGCAACGGCGATGCCCGTGCCCTCGGCGCAGCGGTCCGCGATATCACCGTTACATCCGAGCGCGCCAACGGAACAAAGCTGTTCGACGCGAATACTGGAGAAATGTCTATTGCCCCCTCAGCCGCAACACCAACCGGTGAGGCATCGTAGCGATAGCAACGCCTGAAAGGGACTAGCGCCTAGAAATGGTCTAGGGGCCACACAAAGGGCGTCCGTTTGGGGAACAACACTTCCAGGAAGGCACGCCCGTGCTGGGTGAGTATACGACGTCGGGTGGCGAGGACTTCGTCGAGGTAACGAAACCCGCTCAATAGCTGGACGAACTCGCCGCCACTCAGGGATACCTTGTTCTCGCCCGACTGGGGTGCCACATCGATTGCACCCCGATTGGCACGTATCCGGAACGGCTTCTTCTCCACCAGCAGCGTCACTTCCATGCGTTCTTGCACCAGGACGCTCTGACTCAATTGACTTTCCCATTCGGGAATCATGGACTCCAGGGTCTCCCCCAGGTTAACGGTGGCCATCATGCCATCCCGATTTCGTTTGATCCACATCTCATGTTTGGATTCGAAACGGAGGAGATATTTTGAGAAGGGGTGGCTCGGCGGCGCGGCAAAGTGAATCTTGGGCGCGTGGTGTTCCAGGGCCAATTGGGCACAGGCATGAAGTAACGCGCCACAGGCATCCGGACCGGCCGTGCCCAATTCATCGATGAGGAGTTCGTTTCGGTCAATACGCGGCAGAAAATAGGCCCGCACTTTGCCTTTTTCATCGGTGATGACCTGGACGGGCTTCCAGCGCTCCCATTGATTGGTGATATGGGCGGTCGAGCGCACGATGGAACAGACACTCCCCCCATCGTCCTGGTTGTGCAGTTTATGGATAGCCCGGATATCTCCCGGCTTTCCCGCGCGGACGCGGTAGGGCGCATGCTCCGCCCGTTCCGCTTCAAACACATCCACCGAAATCGCGTAGTCGGCCAGCATGGTGGTAAAACCAAAGCGGTGATAAAAATCGACCACCCCGAAAAGCATGGATACATGGTAGCTGTGATTGCGCATGTAGCTGAGCGCGTCTTCTATCAACAGGCTCGCCACCCCCTGCTTCCGAAAGGCATCATCCACCGCCACCCAACCGAAGCCACCCATCTTCAGGCGTGCTTCACCAATGCGAATCGTGTCGGTCGTGATACGCAGGGCCCCCGCCAATTCCCCATTGCGAAGGGCCACACGGGTATGCTCTCGCTGAAAGCCCGGATACTGGGCGAGTACGTTGTCCAATTGCTGCCGAACGGCAAAGTAGTTTGGACCAAAGGTCTTGGCCATGAGATCATGGGCACGGGTACGGTCGTCATCGTCAGTCACGCCGCGTACTTCAAAATCGGGCATGGGTCACTAATCTCCTTCCATTCAACCCCCGAAGGTCAGCCCTCTGACTCCGGTGGCCTAAGTATACCAGCATCCCGGGAGGCCGTGTCGCAAATATGCTCAAAATTGGAACAAGAAATTTATTTAAATAAACCTGCTGCTGAATCGTTATATGTGTAACGGGCTGTTGAAGGTCCCTGTCCGACGCGGCATGGGCCATAGGCTTGAATAAACCGCCGGTGGTGGTGTATTTTGTAGGGCCACGGCAGCTCCGTATTGTGTACCCATTCGGGTTTCAGGAAACAGTGTATTACAGGAGAATATCATGAAACGTGCATCGATTATGCTCTTCGCTTGTGTCGCCATGGCACTGACCGGCATCGCCCAGGCAGCAGAAGCCCCGACGAGCCCCCTTGGCTTTAAAGTGAAAGACATTGACGGCAAGGAAGTAGACCTGGCCAAAAAATACGACGGTAAGGTTTGCCTTATCGTCAACGTGGCTTCCAAGTGTGGCCTCACCGACAAGAACTACGCCCAGTTGAACGAGCTGGACAAGAAGTACAAAGAAAAGGGTCTTGCCATCCTGGCCTTCCCGGCCAACAACTTCGGTGAGCAGGAACCCGGCAGCGACGCAGACATCAAGGCGTTCTGCACCAAGGAAAAGAACGTCGAATTCGACCTCTTCTCCAAGATTTCCGTCAAGGGCGACGATCAGGCTCCCCTTTATGACTTCCTGACGTCTGAGAAGACCAACAAGGACTTCGCGGGCGAAATCGAATGGAACTTCACCAAGTTTCTCGTGGGCAAAGACGGCAAAGTCGTTGCCCGCTTCGGTCCCAAAGTGGACCCCGAAGATCCCAAAGTCGTCAAGGCCATTGACGACGCGCTGGCCGCTTCCTCTGGTGGCGACGAGTGGGACGACCTGGACGTTGGTAACCTGAGCGGCCAGGCGGTACTTTAATCGCTGCCCTCCGCTACCGTGATTTTACGGGCTGGACTTCGGTCCAGCCTGTTTTTTTTTTGGGCAATCAGCAAGCACCGGCAGAGCCGGGGGGTTAGCTTGGACAATGAGTGGGTAGCCACTAAAAACTTCTTCCACACAAATGAATTAAACCCAACAATCGTGCCGCGCGATCCGGTATTCCCGGTTCGTGCGCGAGTCGGGAGATACCACCTGGTCACCAGATGGGGTCCCGCGCCAAGAGGGAAATGCGCTATTTCCCCAATGATATCGTTAAGACTTCCCACAACGACAGCGCCCCAAGTACGCCCCACAGCCCCTTCGCACGAACGGGAGTACCCGTTCGCGCGGCCGTCTACGTTTTAAATCCGGGCATGAAGGATACCTGAACCCGAAATTCATCGCCTCGCCAGGTCGGCGAGCTGCCGGCGCTCCATAGCGTAGGGCACGCCACAAACAAAAATCGCCCTCCAAACAGACCGGGCCGGTTCGGAGGGCGTAACAATTTAACCAACTATTTCGCGGGGGGTGTCCAAATCGTGGCGGCAATAAAGCGCTCGGGACCCCGTTTCCCATCGGAGAAGTAATACACGGTGACGACCTTGCCATCGGGACGCTGGACCGTGCGGGGATAGCCCATATCCTTGGTAGCCCCGTCATTGCGAAGCACCAACTCCGGTCCCCAGGTCTTGCCGTTATCATCGCTGAGTTTGGCACACATGCTGAACGGCTCCGCGCGATAACCATAGGTCAGACAAAGGCGACCGTCTTCGAGCATAATCATCGCCGGCGGATTCCCCGTACCCACGGTTGCCACGGGATCGGCTTCCCGCTGCCAGGTGCGTCCATTGTCCAGGGACCGGTGAAACGCAATATTCCGAACGGCGCCGTCCCGCTTACGCTGGGCCACGACAATCTCGTTATCGCTGAGCCGCACCGAAGACGGCATGATACCGAAGCGCCCCTTCCCCGTCAGCTCCTCACCGATGTAGGAGACGAAACGCCAGGTCTTCCCGGCATCATCGGTGCGCAGGCAAAAAACACGCCCTTCTTTACCATCCCGTTTCGCGGCCGTGCTGAAGACCATGCATGAATCGGCATCTTCCACAAGGTAATCCGTACGGGACGCCGTACCTTTGGTACCCACGCTGGGCATGAGAAAGGGACCTTCCCAGGTCTTGCCCCGGTCATAGGAATAATAGAAACGCGACGTACCATCATGAACACTGTTCATACGGATGGTCATGGCGAAATCCGGATGGGTGAAGTTGATTCCCCCCGGACACGGCACCGTGGGCTTAATTGCCAGGCCGGGCGTCTCAATCCCGTGAAGGGAGTCGCCTTCCGGGATGAGGTATCCCTGTTCCGCCGGATGCTCCAGAGCCCAGGTTTCGCCGCCGTCCAGACTGCGGGCCAGCCAGTGCTCTTCGGGCTTCTCCTTGTCGAAGTGATGGCTATCCCCCCGGTCTTTGTAAAAGCCCCGGCTGTAGCCCACCAGGATTTCATTGCCCCAGCTCCAGATCCCGTGATTAGCGGGCCAGCCGCCGAAACGGCCCTCCTCGTAGTAGATGGTGACCTGCTTTGCATCTTCCAGAATTATCTGCTCCGGGGCGGCCGTGAGGGCACCCGTCAGGCATAAGACCACACTCAACATTACAACGCTCTCCTTCTTTCCGACCAAACGTTTCCGGGTAACAGCCCATTCGCCGCATCCGTCCAGCCAATATACTACAGCCATCCCTGAAAGGCGAATCGATGCGGAAGCCGTGCCTGTCTTGACATTCACACCGCCAAATTGCCACGCTTAGCACCTTATTTGAAAGGGTATTGTCTATGCTACGTGCTGAATCCTTACGCAAAGTTTTTTTCCCGCCCCGGGGTGAAGCCGTGGAAGCGGTGAAGGGGGCAACCTTCTCGGTAGAACCGGGTGAAGTCTTCGGGCTCCTCGGCCCCAATGGCGCGGGAAAGACCACCCTGCTCCGTATGCTGGGCACGATTATCTCCCCCACCTCCGGCTACTGCTGGGTCGGCGACGTGCGAACCGATGAAGCGAAGGATGATATCCGAAAAGACATCGGATTCCTCTCCGGCAATACCAAGCTCTATGGTCGTCTGACGGCATCCGAGGTCCTTTTTTACTTTGGGCGCCTCTACGGTATGGATGACGGAAAAATACAATCCCGCATTGACGAACTGGCCGACATGCTCGACATGACCACCTTTATCGATCGGCGCTGCGAAGCCCTTTCGACGGGGCAAACCCAGAAAGTATCGATTGCCCGGGTGATTCTGCACGACCCCAAGGTGCTTATTCTCGATGAACCCACCCTCGGCCTCGATATCATGACCAGCCGCAGCATCCTCGAGTTCATTCTTCACGCCAAGGAGCGGGGACACAGCATCATCTTCTCGACGCATTACATGACCGAAGCGGAAACCCTCTGCGACCGGGTCGGGCTCATCTACAATGGGGAACTGCTCGCTATCGGCAGCAAAGAAGCGCTCTACGAACAGGCCGGCGCAACCAACCTGCAGCAGTCTTTTCTCAATCTGGTAGGCGATGAAGTGGAGGCCGGCGCGTGAATATTCGTACCGTTAAGACGATCTTTAAGAAAGAAATGCTGGATACCGTCCGGGACAAACGCACCCTGATCATGATGATCGGTGTGCCGGTGCTGCTCTATCCCATGCTGCTTATTGTCGGACTCCAGGGAGCGCTCATACAGCACGCGACCCTCGAGGAAACCGTTTCACGGGTTGCCCTGGAGACCGAAGAGCCGGAGCTCGTCCGCGGTTGGCTTGAAGACATCGAAATGGTCGAACTGGTCGAAACCGAGACACCTGCTGAAGACCTGGACGCAGGCGATATCGACGCCGTTATCCATATCGACGGCCCGGTCGCTACTCCCTTGGCAGAAGGACGCTCTGTCACGGTGGAAGTCCGCTTCGACTCCACCGAGTTCACCTCCATGGATGCCGCCGGGCGGGTGCGCAGTGGCCTGGAGAAAGACGGCGAGGCCCTCCTGGACACCCGTCTCGCGGACCGCAGCCTGGACCGGGCCTATATCAATCCCCTCCAAATTGAACGGGAAGACATGGCGCCTCCGGCCAAGACCACCGGAAACGCCCTGGGCACCATTCTCCCGGTCATTATGGTGGTCATGCTGGCTCTGGGCGCCTTTTATCCCGCTGTCGACGTGACGGCAGGCGAAAAAGAGCGGGGCACCTTTGAGACCCTTTTGTCGACGCCCACCACGAAGCTGGAAATTGTCACCGGAAAGTTTGTGACTGTCTTCCTGCTCGCCATGATGACCGGCCTCCTGAACCTCGGCAGTATGGCCGCCACCTTTGTCTTCATGGCCAGCCAACTCAAGCCCATCCTGGGCGACGCGGTCCAATTTGAGATTCAGTTTCCGCCCAGCGCCATTGTGACGTTTTTTCTCATCCTCATACCCCTCGCCTTCTTCATTTCCGCCATCATGATGGCCATTGCCGTATTCGCGCGGAGCTTTAAGGAGGCCCAGAATTATGTGACCCCCTTCTTTGTGGTCATCACCATGCCGGCCCTCTTTGCGAGTCTGCCCGGGGTAAAACTCAGCGCGGGCACCCAGTTCATACCCATTGCCAACGTCATCCTCCTTTTCCGGGATATGATGACCGGCAAGGCCTCCTTTGAAGCGACCTTCGCGGTCTTCCTCAGCACCGCCGCCTTCGCCGTGCTGGCCCTCCAATTTGCCGCCTGGCTTTTCCAGCGGGAAGAAGTCGTCCTTTCCGAAGAGAAAGGCTTCCCCCTCACCTGGCGCCGCAGTGAGTTCCGGCCCCGCCCGACGATTACCGCCTCCATGTCCCTCGGTCTTTTCACGGTCATGCTCATCATGTTGTTTTATGTGGGCAGCACGGTCCAGGCCTGGAAACTCCTGCCCGGGCTCCTCATCACCGAATGGCTCATGCTTCTGGCCCCCATCCTGCTCCTGCTCTGGTATGCCAAGGTCAACTTCAAGTCAGCCCTGAATCTCCGTCCCCTGTCCATAGGCGGGGCCGTGGCCTCCATCGTGCTGGGACTCTTCTCCATCCTTTTGGTCATTCAACTGGGCTTCTGGTTTAACCAGGTCTTGCCGGTGCCCGCCGAGTTTGAAGAGGAAATGGCCAAGCTCTTCAGCAGCGATGGCAGCCTGCTCCAGGTGCTCGTCCTCCTCTTCGTCGCCGCCGTCTCCCCTGCCATCTGCGAAGAAGTCATGTTCCGGGGGGTCATCCTCAGTGGCATGCGCTCCCGTATGGGCATCTGGCCCTGCGTCCTCCTCGTTGGCCTGCTTTTCGGAATCTTCCATATCAGTATCTTCCGGATCCCCCCCATCGCCATTCTCGGCATGGTGCTCACCTACTTAACCCTGCGGACCGGCTCCATTTACGCCGCCATGCTGGTCCACCTGATGAACAACAGCTTCGCCATCCTGCTTACCACCGAGCGTATGCCCGCCTTTGTGGGAACCGTCCTCGGGCTGGAGTCCTTCGAAGAAAAGGGATTGCCCAAAGCGGTCCTGGCACTCGCGGTGCTGGGCTTTCTCGTGGGCATCGCCCTCGTCGAGCTGAGTAGCCGAAAACAGGAAAAGACGTCGTCCGAAACCCCGACGACCGGGTGAACCACGGAGCGCCCCGCAGAAGGCCACCGATAAGAAAAGCCACCGTAATCCAAAGAATTACGGTGGCTGCATTGAAAATTCGCGATAGGGTCGGGCCTTAGAAGCCAGACGTATCCGAGAAGAGCCCCACCTTCAGGTCTTTTGCGGTGTAGATCGTTCGTCCATCCACCTCGACACTGCCGTCTGCGACAATCATCGTCAGCTTGAGGGCCAGCAGGCGGCGCACATCAATCCGATAGGTAACTTTTTTCGCGGTGGGCAGGATTTGGCCGGTGAACTTCACCTCTTTCACGCCCAGCGCCCGGCCACGGCCTTCGTAGCCTGCCCAGCCCATGTAGAAGCCCGCCAACTGCCACATGGCGTCGAGGCCCAGGCAGCCCGGCATGACCGGGTCGGTTTCGAAATGGCAATCGAAGAACCACAGGTCGGGCTTAATATCCAATTCCGCTACGATTTCGCCCTTGCCGTAGGCGCCGCCTTCTTTGGAAATATGCGCGATACGATCCATCATCAACATATTGGGAAGGGGAAGCCGCGGAGACTCCGGATCGAACAGCTTGCCATGACCGGCCTGAATCAGCTCTTCTTGGGTAAACGAGTTTTTGGGGGAAGGGGTTGCCACTGACATTCTCCTGGTAACACAGACGACACGCTTCCCATAGGCCGAGCGGCACCATGCGAGTACGGGAGCGGCGAAAACACTGCTGGGGGATCTAAAGAAACACGATGGTAGGTAATAAATTGGCAACAGCTCTCTGTCACCAGAGGAGGTATAATAAACGGTCGAAGTCGGCTTTGCAACTATCTCACCCGACGCGGTCAGTCGTCGCCATCCAAATCCGATTTCCGCCGCTCCAGGACGCGAATGGCACCATCCAGAATCCGTTTGAGACGTTGATCCCGGGGCGTTGGCGCGAGGCGACGGGTGAGCAGGGAGTGACAGGCCACGACCAGCTTAATTTCATCGTGAGACATGGAATCAAACTTTCGCTGGCTGATCTTGGCAATGGCACCGCGCAACGCTTCCTGCCGACGTGGCGTCTGGCCGGCATCGTCGATTTCGTAGGTCTCGCCCATCTGGTTTGCCAACTCCAGTCGGGCCGCCAGGTGAATATCTCCGCCCCCCGACCCACTGATGCTGCTTTCCAGACGGGCGGCCTCTTCCAGATTGCGGGGGCCTGGACCTTCGGGTTGTTCCACTGAGAATATGACCGAATCGACCGCGGCCGAATCCACCTCTTCGCCGCGCTCTACGTGCTGCCGAAGCTCTTTCAACTCCCGTTCCAGCCGAAGTAATTCCAATTCAGCCGCGCTCACACGCTTTTTCGTGTCGTCCAGGGAGGTCTCCAGATTCTCCAGCACCCGATGCCACTTGCGGGCATCCTGAGGCTCCTTGAGCCGACGCTGATCGGCCTTCGCAAGAAGCTCTTTTACCTTCGCTACGGCTTCCAGTGCGGCGCCATGTCGGGCGCGGGCTTCGTCGATACTACGGCGAAGCTTCATTTCCAGGGGCTGCATTGCTTAATGGACTTTCTCTTCGAATTCCGTCAGACACAGGGAGTCTAACACACGGAAGGGTTCAACTGGTGCCCCATAGAACACGCCGCCCCCACCGGACGCCCTGCCGCTCACCAATTCAAGCCCTCGCCACCCCCGAATCACCGTCCTCAATCACGCACATGAAAGGCCTGTTCTCCCGCCAACTCTTCGCAGGCAACAACCTCCACATTGCGTACCGACGCGGTCACAGGCCCTCCATGGCACCACGTCACCATATCCGCGATCTGGTCTTCTGCTCCCTGAAACTCCGCCTCCACCCCGCCATCGGAACAATTACGAACCCACCCGGTAAGCGAGCGTTGACTCGCTTGCCGGGTGGTGTGAAACCGGAACCCTACGCCTTGCACCCGTCCCGTGATGTGCACGCGAACACGCACGTCACGGCGTGCCAGCTACATCTTGGAAATGGGTGCGAAACTCGGGGGACGCAATCGCCACCGCGGTACTGCATGCAATGACCGACAGCCCTGAATCCACATTCTGAATGGAGGGCTGAATAAGCTTCAGCAAGTCATTGTCCGCCAGGTCGGCAATCAGGAAAAGCACCCAACTGCGGATCTTGGTGTCATCTTCCCGCAGCAAGGACTGAAAAACGTGAATGGCCGACATGTCGCCACTTTGAAGAATCGCATGGGCGTTACGCGCACGGTAGACCAGATTGTCATAGGTGGGATCTTCCCGGCGCTTCAGTCGCTCCTGCAAATACTGGATTGCTTCCCAATAGTCGTCGGAGGCGAGAATCAAGGCCGCTTCCGGCTTGATGGTCAGCTCTTCATTGAAGACCCGGATCAAATGCTTGCGGGCTTCCGGTGCGCCCAACTCATGGAGCACCCGAATCAGACGAAAACGTTCCAAACCATCGGTTTCTTCAATACGGTACTTGACCGACTCGATCACGTCGTCCCCACCGAGCAAGACCAGTCCGTTCATTCCCGCATAGTTCTTCTCTTCGCTTGTGCTTCCGATCAGGTCCAGCAACTGGGGGATGATTTCCCGATGACCCAATCGGGCCAGGGCCACCGCCGCCGGCGCCGAAAACTGAGCCGAGCGGTCATTGAGCATGGTCACCAGATCGGAGATTGCATCCTGCTCCTTGTAGAGCCCCGCAATGACTGCTGTCGCGGCCTTGAGATTCCGGTTGTTGCTGGACAACCCATCGCGCACGAGACTCTCGGGTACGGGTTTATCCGCCAGATAAAGCCCCCACAAGGCGGCATCCAGACGGGTTTGGAGATTATTGGAATTGGCCAGCGAATTCAGGTACTCGGCCGCTTCTTTGTTGCCGTTGTACGCCAGAAGCCCGGCCGCCCGGATGCGTAATCCCTGGTTGTCCTTGCTGTTCTGGAACAACTCCGCCGCGCGCACAAAGGCCCCGTCCACGATCCGTTGCTCTTCCGGCCGCAAGGCGACAGTGCTGGGCACGTAAGTGGGGTTTTTCTCTACAACACTGCCCTGAATCTCTATCCGTTCAATATCCGTCTTCGTGTAGCTGATACGGTTGCCATCGTCCGTCGTAAAGACGATCAACCCGCCTTGCACTTCGGCGACCTGAAGATTCGGGTCCTTGGCACCGCCCCGTAGAATAACGGTAACGAGGGTAGGGCTTCCGGCGATGGAGGAAAGACTTGCCCCGCTCCCACCGCTGATGGGCACCCCATGGGCGGGCACGCCACTCAATAGGCCCGCAGACAGCAGGGCCGCAAAAATTCCTGCGCGCAGCACGGTGCGCCGCAAGGTGCTTTCAGTGAAGTTCAATGTGTTCATCTTTGATAATCCGATCCAGATAGGTTACTGCAGTTTCCAGCGAAGGCACGAAAGGGTTAATCGTGAGCGCCTGCAGGGCGTATTCCCGACTCCGATGGCGAACCGCTTCCACCGTCAGCCGATCACTCTCTTTGGCCGCCAGGAAGACGCCTTTCAGGAATCTCGGCAGGCTGCCAACTTTCTGTGCCTCAATACCGCGCTTGCTTACTCTGGTGGGCACCTCGACACTGCTGTTGTCTGGCAGGTCCCGGATACAACCATTGTTGCGCGCACAGAGTATTATATTATGTTCTTTCTCATCTTCCAAGGCTTCTATGAGCGGAAGGATAGTTTCTTCATACCAGATTGCATTTCGCTGACGGGTCAGATCCGGTACTTCATTGAGGTGATCGTCTTCGTAGAGCTTTAGAATGCGTTTTTCAGCCTCGTGCAGGATTTCCGCCCGGAACCGGGAACAGGCCTTCTGCTTTCGAAGCACTTCTGAGCGATGAAAATACATACCGGTATTTCGGGTGGGAATCATCCGGAACAGGTCGATCAGCTCATAATCGAAGCCGTCTTCGCTGTGGGATTCGAGCATCTCGAGCAAGCGGCTCATACAACTCCGCTTGTCCAGCTTTACGTCCTGAATCCACCCCAGATTATTCAATCCCACATAGTCGAACTTCAGATCATCCACGTTTTCCTGGAGGACCCGCGCGATCTTACGCATGTAGGTACCCGGCAAATCACTTACCCCGACCACGTTCAGGCCGGTATAGTTGATCAACCCTTCCACCACAATGCCCATCGGATTGGTCAGATTGATGAAATGGGCATCGGGATTGACCGCTTCGATTTTCTCGGCAATGTCAAAAATTACCGGCAGGGTACGCATGGCATTGGAAAAGCCCCCCGCCCCGAGATTTTCGTCTCCGATCATCCCGTACTTGGGCGGCAGCATCTCGTCCCGCATGCGGGCCTGCATTCCGCCCACGCGAATGTGGTTCAGAATATATTTTGCCCCGGAAACGGCCTCCTGGACATCGGTCGATGCCTTGACCGTCGCCGGGAACCCACTCTTGTTGATCAATCGTTGGCAGAAATTCGCTACCAGTTGCAGTTTCCTGCCTTCCTGTCCCAACAACACAATTTCTTTTACATTGAGGTTCCGGGAAATAACCGATAAAATCAGTTCAGGTATATAGACACTACTGCCACCGAGGATCGTAATCCGTTCGATCATACCGGTGAAACCTCCTCGCGCTTTCGGTACGGTGCGCAACCCGTACATCCGCTCCCAATTCCGACGTTGTCATGAGGCTAACTTTTAGTTCAGGGCAAAGTCAAGACGCGAAGGTAGTATCTGAAAACACGAATCGACGTAACCCCGGATAACTAATGGAGCCAAGAAGAAAACGCCGGTGCAATCCAGTTGCTCCGGCGATGGGCTCCCCTTTCGGGGAGTAATTCTGGTTCTTTCATGGAGGAGGGCAGCGGCGCCCAGGTGACTGCGGGTAGGATGAGCTGTTTTTGGGTCAATCATATCGCATCATTGCAATGCGCGCATTGGTATCCAAACCGAGGTGTGAGTGAACTGGCGGGTGGAGAGAGCAGTCCCGCGAGCAAGGCAGTGTGAGGTCCTCGGTTAAGAAGCACCCGGACGCCGCTGAGAGATCGTCCATTGAAGCGCGGCCCTTAGACCGCCGCCTGTGAAGCGGTGGTCAGTGCGGCGGCACGCTCCAGAAAAAGTTCGTTGGTATCTAGATTGGCAATGGACTCCACCACGACGTTGGGTTGGTAGGCGTAACGTCCCAGGGCCGATTTTTCGGTCCCACCGGAAAGCACCAATACCGTCTTATATCCCATCTGTACGCCGCCGAGAATGTCCGTTTCCATGGTATCTCCAATCATTACTGTTTGCGCTGAGCGCAACCCGAGTTCTATTCGCGCAGCCCGCATCATTACCGGACTGGGTTTGCCAACACTAAAGGCCTTTACCCCGGTAGCCGCCTCAATCATCGACACCACCGCGCCACATCCAGGTCGCGTCCCGGTGGCCGTGGGGCAATTGGGGTCCATATTGGTCGCCACCAGACGGGCGCCTGCGAGAATCATGTTGACGGCCGCCTCGATGACCTCAAAGTTCATGGTGCGCCCTTCACCCACCACCACAAAATCCGGGTCATGGTCTACAATGGCGTAACCGTTACGGTGGAGCGCATTCAGCAGTCCGCCTTCGCCAATTACATAGGCCGTACCACGGGGCTTTTGTTGGGCGAGATAGCGGGCCGTTGCCATCGCGCAGGTGTAGATATGGTCTTCCGTAATATTGAATCCCATGCGCTGCAACTTGGCCTGCATGTCGCGCCGGGTACGCTGACTGTTGTTGGTCAAGAAGCGAAAAGGGACGCCATCGTCGACAAGCCGATTGATGAAGGTATCCGCTCCGGCAATCACATTGCTGCTGCGGTAAATAACCCCATCCATATCAATCAGGAAACCGTATTTCATTGTTCCATTCCAAGCGTTGTCTTATGCGGTGGTTGCACGAAGGCACATATTGTTAGCCGGCCAGGCAGGCGGTCATCGCGCCGGACAACAGAGCGCCATGACGCGCCTGCCAAACCGAGAGGATCCAATTTTTTATATGCGGACCAGGCCAGTGATGTCGGGGGTTCACCAACCCGGCCCGCACAATGGGAGGCTTTGGTCCAACGAACGAGAATTTTCCATACGCTGATCGGTTGCATGTTCGTTCCTGTCCGTTGGATTCGGCTCATGCAACACTATATGCAACCGCCGTGCCAACTTTTACGAACAACAACAAAAACCCCGTTTTTATTGACTATTATCATTGCAACCCCTGAAAACATTAGAATTCTGTGTGGGCAAGAGCCTACAGAACCGTACGAAAAACCACCTACGACGGGCATTCTGGTACCATCTGGTAACTCCCCGCAATTCGCGTGTGAAAAACAATTAAAAAAAGGACGCGAAGGTAAATTACCTTCGCGTCCTTAAATTAAGTGCTGTCGCGCCTAAATTACGAGATCGTCGGGCTCCAATACCGGCTTCGCCGCCAGGGCTTCCGGCACTTCGTCCGCGGCCCAACTCTGCATGTTCAGGCGGGCAATGGGCCTGTAAGGGTATTTAAAATCGGCCTTTCCCCCACTCCGGTCGATGAGCGCGGATACCCCCACGAGCTCGACACCCCGACCTTCGAGGTGCTGGATGGTCTTCAAGACAGAACCACCGGTGGTGATAATATCTTCCACTACCAGGACGCGGGTGCCCTCTTTCACGGCGAAGCCCCGTTTCACCGCCATACTACCGTCCGGTTCCTTTTCCGCAAAAACACCGCGGCAACCCAGGCTCCGGGCCGTTTCGTAGGCCAGGATGATGCCACCCGTCGCCGGTCCCACCACCAGCTCGATGTTTTCGTCCCGAAACTGATCGGCCATGGCCGCACACAGACGCTGAGTATGCTCAGGGTACTGGAGTACGCGGGCCGCCTGAAGGAATTGCTCCCCGTGCCGGCCACTGGCGTAGATAAAGTGCCCTTCCAGCAGGGCCCCGACTTCTTTAAAGGATGTGATTACTTCGGCTTCGGTCATTGGGCAAGCTCCTGCTTGATAAGGCGAACGGCTTCAGCTGGGTTTTCGTGTTTCAGGATGGGGCGTCCCACCACAATCATGGAAGCGCCCGCTTTCGCAGCATCGCTGGGCGTCATGATACGGGCCTGGTCGTCTTTGCTGGACCACGCCGGTCGGATGCCCGGTGTGACCACGAGGGGTTCGGGGCCGACGGCCTCCCGCACCAACTGAATCTCCTGGGGCGAACATACGATACCGTGGGCACCGGCGTCTACCGCCATCTTGGCCAGACGGGGCACGGCCTGGGCCGCCGTTTCCTGCAGGCCCACCTCGTCGCGCAATTGGTCGTCGGTAAAGCTCGTCAGAATCGTCACCGCCAGAATACGCGTCTCCGTGCCTTCTACGGCCTCCCGGGCGGCCTTAATCATGTTGTGGCCCCCACTCGCATGGAGCGTAAAGAGCCCCACATCCAGGGAGGCTGCGGCGCTGGCACCGTGGGCCACCGTATTGGGAATATCGTGGAACTTGAGGTCCAAAAAGACCTTACGGCCCATACCCAGCACTTCCCGGACGATATCGGGGCCGCAGCGGGTGAACAACTGGGAGCCGATCTTATACCAATCGCAGCCTTCACTCGCCTCGATAATACGCAGGGCTTCCTCGCGTGTATCCACATCGAGAACGGTAATCAGTTCGGTTTGATTCGACAAAACACATTCCTTCTTGGGGTTGTTGGAGTCGAGAAGTATAGCACGTCGGAGCCTCCCGTTGCCCGGTGGGATTCCAGCCCGCCCGACCGACGGAACTATTCCAAACCAGGGTGGATAGAAGTCCCCATGCCCAAACGCCCCCTGAAAAAGCGCCTCCTAATCACCCTGCTACTGGCCACGAGCCTCGGCATCGCCCTGTTCATCCTCACGGAAATCGCGATCGTCTACAATGGCTTCACCGACGAAGTATTCCCCGCCGATGCGGCACTCATTCTCGGAAGTACGGTCTTCCCGGACGGCTCCCTATCGGATCGACTGCGCGCACGCCTCGATCGGGGCCTGAAACTCTACGAGGACGGGATCGTCCCCCACCTCGTGGTCAGTGGCGGTCTGGGGAAAGAAGGACACTGGGAAGGAAGTGCCATGGCCGTATACCTGACCACGCAGGGCGTTCCCGAGACGTCGGTGACTATCGACAATGAAGGAAGCAACACCTACCAAAGCGCCCGGAATTTCGCCGCTATTGCAGAGGCCCGGCAAATGGAATCTGTAATCATCGTCAGTCAATTCTTCCACATCAGCCGCACGCGGCTCATCCTGGGCAAGCTGGGGGTAACACGGGTTGGCGCGGCCCACTCCACCCTGTACACCCGACGGGACATCTACAGCACCCTGCGCGAATTCCCGGCGTACGTCAAATACGCGCTGGTATATTGACGGCCCCACCGTGCGCCCCCATCTGGGATGGCTACATATTCTCCAGAATCCAGCGGCAGTTGACCACCTTCTCCACGAGATCGAGGGGCAGGTAGAAATACTGGCACGAGGGCTCGAAACCGATGCGCGAATCCTCTTTCACCAGTCCGTAGATTTCTTTTGTTAACTCGACAACCATCGGACCCGACCAGCATTGTGCAGAGCACACTCGGCAGCTCCTTTGGACCTATCGAATCACACCAACACCTGCTCGCGAATCCCCGCCATTCTCAGGAGTTTTTCGACGGTATCACCATCCTCGTCCTTTGCCTGGAGAGCCATCCCTTTGTTAAGAAAGTATCGTGTAACTTCGATATCTCCGTTACCAATAGCCAGAAACAGGGGGTGCTTAGCGCTCGCACCGATTCGGAGCAAATCCGCATGGTGTGCAGCAAGCAATTCGTAGTACGGAATTGGCTCAATTTCCATTTCGGAATAAATCAGGTAGTGCAGCGAATCACCCGTGTCGTCGTCGACATTGGGATCGGCACCACGCGCAAGGAGCAGTTCCGCAATGGCATAGTCTTTCTCGTATATTGCTTCAAACAACGCCCAGACTCCACAAAAATTTCGGACATTGGGATTCGCATTGTAGTTCAACAGGAGTTCAACCATGCTTACGTCGTGACTGGATATTGCGTGGAAGAGCGCGTTTTCATGTTGGTCGCAGCCATCGGGGTCTGCCCCGTTATCCAATAGGACCTTGGCTAATTCCAGGTATTTCATTTGACACCAGGTCACCAGAGGCGGAGTGCCACTGTCATCCACGGCGTTAACGTCGCCGCCCAGTTCGACCAATAGTTTCACGGCGTCAATCTGGTGTTCCATTACACAATAGAGCAATGGGGTCTCCCCCCAGAGATGCGTCCAACCCAATATGCCCGGATATTGAGCGACCATAGCCTTTACTGCTACGGCATCCATTTCACCCGCGAGACAGGTAATTTTCTCGGCGAGCCCTTGTCGTTCATGCTCGAGCATCTTGACTATCGTTCCCCGAAATGTCCATAGACGGGACATGTCAGCCGAGACGGCTAACCCACTATCCCCACCGTGCGCCCCCATCTGGGATGGCTACATATTCTCCAGAATCCAGCGGCAGTTGACCACCTTCTCCACGAGATCGAGGGGCAGGTAGAAATACTGGCACGAGGGCTCGAATCCGATGCGCGAGTCCTCTTTCACCAGTCCGTAAAGCTCTTTGGCCAGGACAATTTCCGATTCCAATGCGGCCTTCATCTGGGTCTTGAGCGCTGCTTTGTCGGCATCCGAAAGTGTGGCCTCGGGATTGGATAAGGCGTCTCGCGCCGCCACAAAGCGGGCCTGGTTGGCCACGGCCTGAAAATGATTGGCCGCCGCCTTGGCGTAGCGCAAGTCGGTTAAGACTTCGAGCCGCATGGCCGCAGGCGCCTCCGCTACCGCTTGTTCCAGGATGGCAATACCCGGACGCCAACCGGCAACTACTTTCTCGAATTGTTCGGCGAATACAGCTTCCGGGTACGGTCCGCGCCACCCCTTCAAGTCGTCGTAGGGCAATCCCCACATGGTGGCGCTGTAGTGGGTGTCCTTCAAATACATGGGATTGGCCGAGCCCCATTGCACGGGACAGGTGTAGACCACGCTGATGTGAAAGGGATACTCCCGAAAGGCTTCGCTCATGGCGGTCCAGGCTTCGCGGGCGAGGGGTGCCCCCTTCGCGCCATAGCGTTCGAAGGCAATCTCATTGAGCACCGTATCTACACTGGGCGACGGCGTGCGCATGAGACGCTGGGCCAGATCAATGTTGGGCGAGGGATGGCCGCCCATGGTCCAGCCAATGAACATGGCATTCAGGTTGGCTTCGGTCACCAGGTTGTTGCAGTGCTCAGCGACCAAATCCATCACCGGCAGGTAGGGTACGGTCGCGATCTCACACGTGTTGTTAAACTGAATCTCGGTGCCCGTCTTCAGGCCCCGCTCCTGGGCCGCTTTCCAGTGGGGCACGGCACGGGGGCCGGGTCCTACGGAAGAAATAGAGTATTCACCCACGGCGGACTTTACCCCACCCCGTTCGATGGGCAGGTGCCACTCGCTGACGGACATAAGCCAGATATCTTCGGGCAAGAGCGGAATGATTTCCCGGGAATCCCCATGTCCCCGCCATCCCCAATCGGAAATGAGCACGTTGGCCTCAGGATTACCGCGATGGACACCTTCCTCCAGTACGGATACCACTTCCGCAAGAATGTCCGCATCACTTCGTTCCTTGCAGCGCTCGCAGCCCTTCCAGCCACCATGGGAAGCACAATTGGTCAGGTTTTCGGAGGCCGAAATGGCGTAGATGCCGCCCAGCCCGGGCACTTCCCGGAACACATGGGCGAGGGAATCCCCCAGCCACTGGCGCACTTCGGGCACGGAGGTGCACAGGGCCGTTAGCTCGCCACTGGTCACACCCGCCATTTCCTTACGATGCTCGAAGAAGGCCTCGGGCATCCCCCGGGGCTCGTTGATGTAGAGGTAGATCTTGACGCCGAATTTTGCGGCCCGGTCCACCATCTTTCGCAGGTTGGCCAGCCGCACTGCGTGGTCTTCTCCAAACTCCGGGAAGGCGTCGCCACCGGGGGCCATGTCGCGAAGGACGGCGTGGAGCCACACCCCGTTAATGCCGTTGTCCGCCAGGCGCTGCAAGAAACCGTCGGGATAAGGATCGAGGGCGGGGTCCAGCAAGGGGTCCCCAAACACGGCCACATAGGAATGGACAATGCGCTGGAACTCGGTGGGTTCCGGGGGCGTAAAACCGACCATCGGCGCGCTGAGCCGTCGCACAAATTCGAAGCGCGCTTCGCCGGGAGCCTGTAGAGCGGCACCAAATTCGGACTCTACTACCGAACGAATCGCTGCGGCACGCACTTTCGCCGCCTCATTGGGGGCTTCATAGTGGACCGGCTCGCAGTGGGGCTTCGTGCGGCCCAGTTTAATCCAGAGGAAATCTTCTTCCCGCAACATGACATCGAGCCGCTCGGCTGTCATGTCCAGCAGTTGAAGCAATTGCTCGTAGGGTAAGAGGTGCCAGTTCCGGCGAATGAGCGACACATAGCCCCGCTCCCGCATGGCTGGGGGCACGTGGGCCTCGGCGGGGAGTCCCATGGAGACGGCCAGGGCGGTCACTTCGTCGACCCCCGTCCCCAGTATTTCGGCAATTTTGGGCGGGGGTACGGCGTTCCAATTCCGCCAGACAAACTCGTGGGCCCGGTCGGGGAAATGGAGACTGGCCACGGCGGGCTCCCCCGGCCCCGTGGGCAAGACCGAAATATCCGCCGAGGCGGTAATGGCATACGCTCCCACCAACGTCATCAGCACAACAAGACGAACCCCGACGAACCTCATACAAGCACTTTCCAGCACCGGCTATGGCCCGATGCAGCCCGATAATTTACAGAAACAGGCGTCGCGTGCATCAGCACACTACGCCTGTCAAAATTGCGATTATTTACTCTACGGCCCACCGCAACGGGGCGCGCCCAACAAAAACCCAACGCGATCGGGTATGGTCGTTAGACTTGGATATTAATATTCTGTCCGGTACCCGTAACCTGTGCGGATTGAAGTAGCTTCAACGCCAGATCACCTTCGAGTTCCGCGGCATCTTTAAGGAGCTTTGCCGACTGCACACTCCGTTGTATGTCGATTTGCTGGGCCGACAAGGCCGCACCACCGACACCCGATATTCCAGCCATAGTGAATACCCTCCGTGGTAATCGTTGCTGTTTCTACCTTCAAGTATACCCCGGAATACCCCGCATGGCAAGTGATTTTTCCGGGATAAAGGGCGCTATGAGGCGCCGTCTCCCGGGCGTTTCGTGGTCAGGATGCAGGAAAAGACCGTCGAGACCGCAGGGAATCGTGGGAAACACGGTTCAAACAGGCTACTCCTTCGGCGTCAGCTTCACCGCATAGCCCCCATTAGCGGCCATGGTGGCGCGAAGGCTATCCGTGCGGGAAAGCACCCTTTCAATTACGGTGACCGCAAAGGGATCGCCGCCTTCGGGGTAGGCATCGGCACCGATGAAGGCCTCGTAGGACGTTCCCTCTTCCAGAAAGTCCAGGGGGATGTCCAGCGAACGCTGCGCTTGGGCATTCATGCTGACAAGGTACCACGTAGCCCCTTTTCGTCGCGCCATGGTGATGTAGTGACCGATTTTACCTCCCAGCACACGGGTCTCGTCCCAGGTGGTGGGTAGATTCCGGAAAAAGGCGGTTTCGGGCTCGTTCTGGTATTGGGCGGGCTTGTCGTACCAGTAGAGAAACTCGAGCGGACTGTAAAAGACGATTGCGGCCGCCAGCTGATGGGCGTGGGTTGTTTTGATTCGCGTGGTATACCAGCAAATCGTGTAGTCCCCCGCGCCGCACAGCATGCGGGTAAAGGGCAGGGTCAAATTACTCTCCGACGGTGGCATCTCCTCATTGCCCCGAATACCTTCCACCGTAAGGAGGTTCGGGTAGGTACGCTCAACGCCGGTCATACGATATTCGTCGTGAACATCGACCATGAGCTCGTGCTCCGCCGCCTTGCGAATCGCCTCGTGAAGCCACGCTGTTGCCTCCTGGCTCCCTACGTTTACAAACCCGTACTTGATGCCTTTGAGCCCCCATGCTTTGTAAAGCGGCAGAATTTCGTCCAGTTGTTTGCTGAGATGCCGCTGGTTCACATAAACCCACACACCGATACCCTTGGATTCCGCGTAGCGGATGACCTCGTGGATGTCGAGGTCGGAGTCGGGGTTCCGCTTCGGGTCCACTGTGACCGTGGTGGCATCTTGCTCGGCGTCGTATTCGTGGCCGTACCAACCCGCATCCAGATGAATATAGTCGAGCCCCTGGGAAACGGCAAAGTCGACACAGGCCTTAGCGCCTCCATTGGTCAGGGTCACCTCACGAATAACCGTCCCCGGCTTTATCCAGGACGTGTCCTCGATCGCGCAGGGGTCATTCAGATTGAGGATAAGATAGTTTTGCTCCAGGAGCGCCCCCGGTGTCTTGCCGACCATGACCACGCGCCAGGGAGTCGTGAGGGATTTTTCCGCCTTTACCGTGCCGGCGAGGTGGGCTTCCAGCGCGTAGTCGACGCCCGGTGACGGCCGGAGCCGCATCCGGGCGTAGTCCACCAGACGCGCTTCGGCAATGGCAGCAAACTGGTCCTGCCCCATCTCGATGGTCATGGGGCGCTCGCAATTTTCACGTACGCCACTGAGCGGCACGGCCTCGTAGAGTCCCTGGGCAGAATACGCGGCATAGCCCAGATAGTCCTCCGAAAAACGAAACTGGGTTCGCTCCCGTTGAACGGTGAAGGTTTCTGAAGCTTCCTGCTCCGGAATGGTATAGGCCACCGCAGCGCCCTCATCGTAGGCACGAATGGTTACGGTGTAGTACCGGGGAAATCCTGCGGCACGGCGAAGGGTAATGGCCATCTCGTTGAAGTGGTCTCGAATCGAACTCCGTTCACCCAGCACCGGAGTCCACATCTGGTCCACGCGACGGCGTGTAACATCCTGCACCGTGGCCCCCTCAGAAAGGGGCGCCTGACCGGCCAGCTCCAAATCCAGAACCGATGGCTGCAGGATAGTGTTTCCGTCCCACGTTATCCCCCAGGTCATATCCTCGAAGCTAATCACCAGCCGCCCGTCGGGCGAGACCACTTTCTCGGGTGCTGAAAATGCCGCAAAGGAAAGGGTACACAGTAGGGCCGTTAAAACCAGACGCATTCGTTAAATTCTCCCGCAGTCGTGTTCGCAGTTAACCTGCTCCCTGAGCAGGCTTCTTCGAGACAATTCTGGCAGAAAGCACACTCCGTAACAACCTGCCCCGAAAACACGGTCGCGTGCCAGCGCAGCAACGGGCGGTTGCGAAAGCCCTGTGAGCGCCCCTCCCCGTTGGGCTATTGAATTCGTACTCGCCGTTCTCTACCATCGAGACGGTTCATGTAGTGTGAGTCAACAGCCAACGGATGAAACGAGAAGGTGAATCGCACATGGTTATTTACAGGAGTCTGAGAACACTCGCGGGCATCATGTTGACCGCAGCCCTGTTGCTGGCGCCCTCTTCCCAGGCCGCCCCCCGCCCCAATATCGTCTTTATCATGGCCGATGACTTGGGCTATGGGCACCTGGGCAGCTATGGCCAGACCAAAATCAAGACGCCCCACCTCGATCGCATGGCCGAGGAAGGCATGCGCTTTACCCAATCCTACTCCGGAGCCGCCCTTTGCGCGGCCGCCCGCAGCATTCTCATGACCGGTTATCATGGGGGCCACACCCCCGTGCGCGGAAATAGCGGCGGCATCGCCCTGCGGGATGAAGATGTCACCGTGGCCGAAGTACTCAAGACCGCAGGCTATCGCACGGGACTCTTCGGAAAATGGGGACTTGGGGATGCGGACACGACGGGTGTACCCAACAAACAGGGCTTCGATGAATTCTTCGGCTACCTGCACCAGCGCCACGCCCATTCCTATCACACCGATTATCTCTGGCACAACGAGGAACGCTACCCCTTCCCCGAGAATTGGAACGGGGCGCGGAAGACCTACGTGCACGACACCATCATGGAAAAGGCCCTGGAATTTATCGCAGCCGATGAGGCCCAACCCTTTTATTGTTTTATCTCCGTGGCCATCCCCCACCACGAATGGGTAGCGCCGGAAGAATCGGTGGCCCCCTATCTCGGCAAATTCCCCGAGGAACGGCCGGAAGAAACCTGGCGTCAGGGCTATTACACCCCCGACGCGCCCAAGGCCACCATGGCCGGCATGATTTCCCACATGGACCAAGGCGTGGGGCAGGTGTTGGATGCCCTAAAAGCCAAGGGGCTTGCGGAGAACACCCTGGTCATCTTCACGTCCGACAATGGGGCGGACCGCTACCCCATCGCCAATGCCGATTTCTTCAATGCCAACGGCGGACTCCGGGGTTACAAGTATGACCAATATGAAGGGGGGATTCGGGTACCGACCATTGCCCACTGGCCGGGCATGCTGAAGCCGGGCACCGAAAATCATATGCCCTTCCACTTCATGGATTACCTGCCCACCTTCGCCACCTTGGCAGGGGCCGACGCCGCCGTGCCCCCGGACGTCGATGGCCTGTCCCTCGCTGCAACGCTCACCGGCAAGGACGACACCGAATTAAAGCGCGACCGTTTTCTCTATTGGGAAGATCAGGGCGGCCAACGTTCCGGCCGTTTGGGGCGTTGGAAAGCCGTACAACGGAGCCCCCAGTCCCCCCTGGAACTCTACGATCTCCAGGTTGACGTCGCGGAGACCACCAACGTGGCCGCATCCCACCCTGATATGGTAGCGAAACTCTACGCCTTGCTGGATGCCAGTCACAGCGAAGCCCCACCCCAGATCGAGCCCGATGCCCCCAAGGGACGACACTATCGGTAGGCAAGGAAAAAGGACATAAAGGACTGAAAGGACGAGAAGGACAGGTGGTACCCCATTCACCGTGATGGTGCCGAGAAGACGTTATCGCATCGCGGTAAAGTCGCCCCCCTTGATACCACGGTGGTCGTTGTCGTTCAGGTCGTTTGTGCCCTTTTGGTCCTCCCCCCTTTCCCAACTAGAAACATGCCGCCCACGATGGTAGGATAGACTTTACGGAATCACGCAACGCCGAAAAGCGGGTCTTCCAATCCGCCACAAGGCACGTCCCGAAACATTCAGGGCACGGATCGTTTTCCAACCATCCAGAGAGCGCGGGCCCGATGCGTCGCGTTAGCAAACGATAAAGGATTACCCATAGCATTATGAGTACGACCCCAAAGACCCCTACCGTCAGCCGCCGCAGCTTCCTGAAGAAAGTCGGTGCCACCACCGCCGCGGTCGCCGCCCCCATGATTCTGCCCAGCAGTGCCTGGGGAAAAAACGCGCCCAGCGAGCGCATCAACGTGGGCATCATCGGCCTCGGCACGCGCGGCACGCCCGACATGAAGCTGTTCATGGGCAACGACGACGTCCAGATTCGGGCGCTGTGTGATGTGAATACCGCAAGCAAAGGCTATCGCAACGAAGAAGTCGTCATGGGCCGGGAGCCCGCGCTCCAGATGGCCAACGAGTTCTACGCAAAAAAGCTGGGCAAAGAAAGCTACAACGGCATTGACGCCACCACGGATTTCCATGAAGTCATCCACCGGGATGACATCGACGTGGTGGCCATCGTCGTGCCCGATCACTGGCACGCCCCCATGACCATTGCCGCCGCCAACGCCGGCAAGGACATCTTCTGCCAGAAACCCATGACCCTCACGCTCGCAGAGGGCCCGCAAATGATCAAGGCCGTCCGCGACAATAACCGCGTGCTCCAGACGGCTAGTCAGTATCGCTCCAATTTCCGGGCACGCCACATTTGCGAGCTGGTGCGCAACGGCTACATTGGCGAATTGAAGTCCATGCACGTCAACATTGGCTACAACAACAAGGTCGGCCCCGGACCCGGCTGGGAACCTACGCCTGTGCCGGAAGGCTTCGACTACCAGCGTTGGATCGGACCGGCTCCCATGGTCCCCCACCACATCATGCGCTGCATCTATAAATTCCGCTTCGGCCTGGACTACTCCGGCGGCCAGATCACCAACCTGGGCGCCCACAGTCTCGACATCGCCCAGTGGGGCAACAACACAGATCATACAGGCCCGGTGGAAGTGGAAGGTCTTGATGCCAAGTGGCTCCCCGAGGGCAGCCTCTTCACCACGGCGTTGGAAGCCAAATTCCGCGCCCGCTATGCCAACGGCGTAGAGCTCTTCGGCGAAAGCAACGACGAATACATGGGCGTCAAATTTGTGGGTACCGAAGGCTGGGTCAAGTACGGCCTCTTCGGCAAGGTCGAGGCCTCCTCCAAGGCCATCGAAACCGCCCAACTCGGACCCAACGACGAGCGCCTGCCCATCTCCAACCCGGCGCGTAGCTTCGCCGAAATGGGCAACTACTATGGCGACCACGTCCGCAATTTCCTGGACAGCGTCAAGACCCGCGAGAATCCCCTGGAGCCCGTGGAAGTGGGACACCGCACGGCGAGCATCGCCCACCTGTGGAACATTGGTATCCAGCGCATGGGCAAGGTGCTTGCCTGGGATCCAGAGAAAGAGGAATTTACCAACGACGATGAGGCCAATGCCATGCGCAGCCGGCCATCGCGCGATTGGGTCTAAATAGTTCCCGCCATGAACGAATAATTCCGGGGTGTCTGAGGTGAAGTTATTCACTCCAGGCACCCCGACGTATTTTGATCGACCCGTGGAAAGCGAAACCCGAGTCCTATGAAAGCCATTGTCTTCGATCACTACGGACCACCAGAGGTCCTGCGCTATACCGACGTGCCCACGCCGGAACCCCGTGACAATGAAGTGCGCATTCGTGTGCATGCCGCATCGGTCATCCAGGCCGATTGCGAGTTTCGCGCCTTTCGTTTCCCCTGGTGGTTTTGGGTGCCCCTCCGTCTCTATTCAGGCCTGATCCACCCTAAGCGTATACGCATTCTTGGACAAGACGTCGCTGGCACCATCGACGCGGTAGGCGATAACGTCACGCGATTTCAGGTGGGCGATGCGGTTTTTGGGGCGACCGAAATCGGCCTTGGAGCCCACGCGGAGTTTAAGTGTCTCCGTGAGAATGGCCCCCTGACGCAAAAGCCCGATGGCGTCTCCTTTGAGCAGGCCGCGACGCTGCCCACCGGCGGGCTCAATGCCCTTCACTTTATTCGGAAGGCCGCCATTCAACCGGGCGAGCGGGTATTGATCAACGGGGGCGGGGGCAACATCGGGAGTTTTGCCATTCCGCTGGCGCGGCACTTCGGCGCGGAGGTGACGGCGGTAGACCACACCAGCAAGCTGGAAACTCTACGTAGCCTCGGGGCGGAAACAGTGATCGATTATACCCGGGAAGACTTCACGAAGCACGGCCCCCATTATGATGTAATCATCGACGTCATCGGACAGGCACCCTACGGCGCAAGTGTCCACGCACTGAATCCGAATGGCCGCCTCCTTATCGTCAACCCCCGGTTTTCCTCCATGCTCAGGGCTCCGTGCACTTCCATACGCACGAAAAAACAGGTAAGCTGTTCCTTCGCGAATTACACCTCCGAGGACTTGGATTTTCTGGCCCAGTTGGTGGAACAAAATGTTTTTTCCCCACTCATCGATCAGACTTTTGATCTGGCCGAGGCGGCACAGGCCCACCGACTGGTCGAAAGCGGGACACATCATGGCAATGTAGTATTTCGCATAGTGGCCGATGACGTGCCCTAGGCAATCACTAACAACGAGGGACCCAATGAAACGCCTGCTCTCTGTATTTCTTACGACCTTCACCCTCACGCTCGCCCTCCCCATCGCCCACGCCGCCGACCGCCCGCCCAACTTCATCATCGTCTTCTGCGATAACCTGGGCTATGGCGACGTCGAACCCTTCGGCTCCACGCTCCACCGGACGCCCAACCTGAACCGCATGGCCGAAGAAGGCCGCAAGTTCACCCACTTCAACGTGACCGCCGGGGTCTGCACACCTTCGCGCGCCAGCATTATCACCGGCTGCTATTCCCAGCGGGTGGGCATGCACACCAACCCCCGCGACGGCCTCGTGTTGCGGCCTGTCTCCCCCTATGGACTCGCGCCCGAAGAAATCACCATTGCCGAAGTGCTCAAATCCCAGGGCTACGCCACCGGCATGGTGGGCAAATGGCATCTAGGCGATCAACCCGAATTTCTCCCCACGCGCCAGGGATTTGATTGGTTCTTTGGCGTGCCCTACTCCGATGACATGACCGAGCGGGTGTGGAATAAAGATGGCTCCCACTGGCCGCCCCTGCCACTCATGGAAAACGAGACGGTCATCGAAGCCCCCTGCGATCGCGATGGCCTCACGAAACGCTACACGGAACGGGCCGTGGAATGGATCGCCGAACACAAGGACGAACCCTTCTTCCTCTATTTTCCCCAGGCCATGCCCGGCAGCACCGCCACCCCTTTCTCCAGCAACGCCTTTCGCGGTAAGAGCAAGAACGGCCCCTGGGGCGACAGCATCGAGGAACTCGACTGGTCCATGGGCGTCATGCTCGACCAACTCGTGAAGCTGGGTATCGCCGAGAATACGTTTGTCATCTGGACTTCGGACAACGGCGCGCCCATCAACCAGGACCCCGACGACCTGAGCCGGGGCTCGAACCGTCCCCTTCATGGCCGGGGTTATTCTACCGCCGAAGGCGCCTTTCGCGTACCGACCATCGTGTGGCAGCCGGGCACGGTGCCCGCCGGAACCACCTGCGATGAACTCGCCTCCACCATGGACCTCCTTCCCACCTTTGCCCGGCTTGCCGGTGGCAGCGCGCCCACGGACCGCATCATCGACGGGAAAGACATCGCGCCCCTGCTCTTCGGTACGCCCGGCGCGACGACACCCCATGAGGCCTATTATTACTACCAGGAGGACCAGCTCCACGCGGTCCGCTCGGGTGCGTGGAAACTTTTCCTGCCCATTACAGCCAATGCCAGCCACCCCCACTTTAAGAAAGGCGAGACGCCGACACCCCTCCTCTTCAACGTGGTGGAGGATATCGCGTCAGAACACAATGTGGCCGCGGAGCATCCCGATGTGGTGGCGCGTCTGATGGCCATCGCCGAGGTGGCGCGAGAAGACCTGGGCGACCGGGGCAGAGCAGGAAAAGGCCAACGCCCCGTCGGAAAGATTGCGGGCGCGCCGAAGCCCCAGTTGCCGGCCGAGGCAAAGGAAAAACTTTAATCAGGAGACGTGACCGAAAAGTAGGATAGCCGTCTCCAGAGCCTTCGGTCTGCTGTGGACCTGGTGGACAATGTGGACGATGTGGACAAGTAATCGAGTCCACAAGGCTTCCAGGAACAACGTGCCGCCAGCTCCCCCTATAGAAAGGAATACCACATGCGCCTTCCTATCCTTAGCGCCACCATCGCTCTCTGCCTGGCACCCGCCTTCACCGCCAACGCCCAACCCGGTGTTACCCGCGAAGCCTTTTTGGAGCAGGCGCTGAAAGTACTCCCTGTCGAGGAGCGCTATGATTACCACAAAGCCCTGAAAAAAGGCCCCCTCCACCAGCCCAACCAGCATGTCGGCGCGCCGCCCACCGAAAACGAGCTTGCCATCACCCCCACCGGCTGGACCCTTGCGCTGGCCCCTGACGCGGGCCCCCTCACCCGCTACGCGGCGGACGATATTCGCGACTACCTGGAAGTGTCCATGGACGTGGCCCTCGTGGAAATGCCGGGCCTCGACGGCTGGGCCTCCCGCAACAACGCCATCCTCGCCGGCACGCCCCAGCAACTCCCCGGCATGGGCACCGCCCTCACTGGCTCGAAAGACTACGAAATACGTGTCGACGAACGCCGTATCGTCGTCTGCGGCTTCGACGACGCCGGGGTTCAACATGGCCTCCTCAACCTCGAAGCCCGTGTGCGCCTCCGCGAGGCCCCCTGCCTGCCACGGGACCTCAACGTGGTGCGCCACAGCCAATACCAGACCCGCATGGTCTTATCGTGGCTCGGGTGGATGCAGTGGCCGGACAACTTCCTCGATCACCTCGCCCACGATGGCTATGACGGAATCTACGCCTCGGTCTACGCCAATCCCAACGGGCTACCCGGCCCGCCCCACTACGACATCATCCGCAAGCAGGACGCCAAGCGCCTCAACGATGTGATCACCCGGGCCAACGCCCATGGCCTCAAGGTCTACACCCCCATCCTCTACGCCAACACGGGCGAGCCGGAGAATGAGGCGGGACTCCGGGAGCATGTCCGGGACATCGTGACCAAGTTCCCCAACATCCAAGGCTTTATCCTGCTGACCGAAGGCTTCTACTACAAGAAATTCTTCGGCGCAGGCGGCCATGGTGGTACGGACCTGGAGGAATGGGCCCAACACTGGACCCGCGCCGTGGGTATCGTGTCGGAGGAATGTCATCGCATCAACCCGGATCTCGAAATCCTCTCGTGGGAATACAACATCGACTTTCGTCCTCACCGCGTGGCGATCAAGGAATACGTCACCCGCCACCTGCCCCTGGACACCATCCCCCTGCTCACGTGGGAGAACGGAAAGCAGTTCGCACTGGGAGATTTCCAGGGTTATCTCCGCGATTACTCCATCAGCCAGGTGGGCCCGGCGGAGGTGGCGGCGGCACAGATTAAGGTGGCGAAAGAGCGCGGCATGACGGTCTACTGCAAAGTGGACTGCTTCGCCACCTGGCAGTTTGGCACCATCCCCTATGTGCCCGCGCCCCAGCAGTGGCAGCGCCGTTACGACGCCCTGGCCGCCCACGGTGTCAACGGCACCCTTGAATCGTGGAGCAATGGCTACAAGCCCAACTTCATCGCCGAACTGCGCGGCTGGTCCAGTTGGACCAATCCCTTGTCGCAGGACGAACTCCTGCGGGGAATCGCCCGGCGCAACTTTGGCGCGGGCAATGAGGACGCGGTGCTCGCCGCGTGGGAGGCTTTCAGCGAGGCCATCCAACATGTGCCCGACACGGGCCCCTCCATGGGTACCAACAGCGCCGTGTCCCACCCTCTCTTTTTCGACGAGCCCCCGGCCCGCATGATGACCCTCAACAATTCCTGGTGGGACGAGAAGGAAAAAAGTCACTGGCGCCACCGCCTCGTGGCCCAATGGCCCTACGCCCACCCCATCATGGTTTTCTACCCCGACTTCCGCAACAAGACCAATAAGGCCGAGCAATACGCCCGGGCCCGCTCCGGCGTGGGCCAGTTGGAATCGAAGGAGCGCCTCAAGAACGTTGCGGTGCTACCCGTCTTCAACGAATACACCCTCCGCGCCGCCGACGGGCTGGAAGCCGGACTTCGGCACTACCGCCAGGCCGCCCTCAACGCCCCCCCGGCCAAACAGGCCGCCGCCATGAAAGAAGTTCTCGTCGTCGAGCAGATGCAGCTCATGCTACGGAGCCTTCAGGCCATCCTCCAGTTCGAAGACTGCCGTTTCCGCCTCCACCACACGGATGATCCCACCGAAGCCCGGGCCCTCCTCGACGAAATGACCGCCCTCGTCGAAGCCGAACTCCCCCGGACAAAGCACGCCCTCGAAATCACCAAGCGCGACTCCCGCCTCGGCTACGAAGCGGAGATGGACTACGTCTACACCCCCTTCGTGATCCAGGAAAAGCTGGAGATACTCGAAGACACCCTCGCGCGACAGATTCCGGCCTATCGCGCGGGGCTCTGAGGGACTGCCTTCGCGCAGAAACCAGTGTCGTGTGCGGGAAGGTTGCGTCTCCTGCACAAAATCGAATGCCAGGCAACGCGCACAAAAATGCGTGAGGCTGTCCCGGCCGTGTCCACAGGGACTGCCTTCACGCAGAAGCCAGCGTCGTGTGTGGGAAGGTCACGTCACCTACACGAAATGGAATGCCAGGCACCGCGCACAAAAATGCGTGAGGCTGTCCCGTCCGTGAAAGTAGGGACTGCCTTCACGCAGAAGCCCGCGTCGTGTGTGGGAAGGTCCCGTCACCTACACGAAATGGAATGCCAGACACCGAGCACAAAATGCGTAAGGCTGTCCCGGCCGTGTCCGTGGACGTCGGGTTGGCGGAAGAAATCCCGAGACACGACATACTGCCGGTACAGTCCCTTCTTCGCCTGGGCGAAGAAGCTGACAGTCCCGTAGGGGAACCGCCTGAATCGCCTTCGTTCTTATTCGTGCGAGTGCGTGTCCATACGTGGATCAGCATAGTGGCGGCAACGACCGCGCACTACTTCACAATCAGGGAGTAAATATCCGCCTCGCGCATGACGAAACGTATGACCACGGGCTTGCCGACCAGGGCCTCCACGCTGCTCTTTCCCTTCCAACTGACGACGCGGTCAAGGGAGTCGCCGTAGATGAGGTCGCAGTCTTGCTGCGCGTATCCATCGATGACCGTGCCGTCGGGATGCTGGAGTTCCACTTGTACCATGCCCGCCGCGCTGGTGGCCACATTGAGGGAGAGCTCCTTCCCGGTAAAGGTGAGGGGCTTCGTCGTCAGTTCCCCTTCCTGCAGCTTGGCGTGGACCGATGCGAAGCCGTCCATGCGCAAGGTGTAGCGGCGAAGCCGGGAGTCCCGCCCGGTGAAATAGGATTCCGTCGCATAGAGCGAGAGCTCCTTCGGGGAGTCGTCTCGGGTGGACTCCGTCTCCACGACGTGCCAGGCAATGTAGTTGTCCCCGTAGGACCAGTTGTGCTTCGTCCGTAAACCGGGCCGCAAAAAGACATCGTTACTCTGGCGAAAGTTTTTACCGTCGCGGCTCGTAATATAGACCGAATCCGTGGCGGCGGTGCCATAGCGAAGGGAAACCGTGGTCCGCTTCTCCCGGAGTTCCCACTCGGGCAGCAGGGGTGTGGACGCGGTCATTCCATGGTCCACGTAGCGCGCGGGGAACCCGATGTAGAGGTGGGGTGCCCGCTCATAGGGCTTGAGCTGACTCACGTAGAACTGGGCGAGCGGCTGGGGACCTTCGCCCTCGGGAAAGGCGATGGTGCCTTCATCGGTCCAGTTGATGTAATCCTTCGATACCGCCCGGTTCACGAGGCGCGTGCCTTTGTAACCGCCGTCCGAAAAGACGCGGTAATAGAGCACATACTGCTGCTCCTCCGTTGACCAGAAAGAAACATTCTGCGAGTCAAAAGCGCCCTCGGTGAACACCGGTCCATCGGCCATGGGTGTCCAGTGGATACCGTCTGGGGACTGGTAGGCCCAGACGCCCTTATTTGTCGCAGCCCCGGCACCGGTGGCCTTATAGCGTGCTTCCGGGGTGGCGTCCGGATTCCCGTCGATGAAGGGTGAGAAGTCGTGACACCCGGTGCCGTCTCCCATCTTATCAAGAATAATGTTGTTGTCCGTCGAGCCTTCGAATTCGACGAGACCGAGGCTGGGCCGTTCCCACGTGATGCCGTCTTTGCTCTCGAAATAGGCGATGCTCAAGGGACCGCCCGCTTCAATACCCGTCGGAATTTGCCACGCATGGTAGTACATGCGGTAGACCGACGCTTGCTTGTCGTGGAGGACGGTGTAATACCCGCAGCCGTTCCCCTCCCAGGGCTTGTCGCAGTTGACGGCAATCTCCTGCGGTACCGGAGCATGGACCAGCAACTGGACGTTCTTCATCTCGCCAATGAGATAGTCGTCAATGAAAAGCTCCCGCTGCTCCCCAAGGGCCAGTGGCTCCGCAAGAACAGGACACGTCACAGCGGCGACTATAAACAGTGCGCTCGTAATTCCTCCAGATACCCATGCTTTAACGCAATCCATGACGATAACCCTCCCTTTTCGAATCCACAAATACACTGCGGCCATGGAATACCCACCCGCAGCATTGGTGATACTAACCATTGCCTGTTGGCGAGTCAATTCGCAAAGCGTACGTGACCACCGTCCCCGGCCAGGCACACGTAGCAAGGAGGCATGACAAAGCACCTGGTGGAAAGGCTTCGAAACTCCTAGTTCTGAAACCAAATCGCGCGCCAACCCACCATGGTCATCAAGGCAGCCCCCAACAGGAACCAATCGGAGCCGGACTCCTTGACCCGTTGCCATGGCGCGCTCTTTGCAGCGGCGCAACCCGGCGCGGAAGATGCGGGCGATCCACTGTCCATAAAAGCTTCCAACTCCGCCATAGAAATCAGTCCGTCATTGTTTCCGTCTAGCGTATCCAACTGCGCCGACGTGAAAGCAACCGGACCACCTTGAATTTCGGCCACGCTCAGCTGACCATCTCCGTTCACATCCAACGATGCAAATACAGACATGACCGACTGCACCAACGATTCCAGTGTCGCTTCGCCTTCTCCTTCTCCTTCTCCTTCTCCTTCTCCTTCTCCTTCTCCTTCTCCTTCTCCTTCACCTTCACCTTCACCTTCACCTTCACCTTCGCCTTCGCCTTCGCCTTCGCCTTCGCCTTCACCTTCAAG
>JAXMOL010000052.1:0-53078 GCA_034669905.1 Candidatus Hydrogenedentota bacterium | reverse complement strand
AGGAGGCGGTGGAAACCGCCGCACCAATGCGTCCGATCATTGCAGTCTACCCGCGAAGCGGGTCGCGGCCTAAAGCCTGGGGTGAAGCGAGGAACGAGCGAACCCCAGGTTACGTCATCGAAAACCCACGAACCCGCGAAGCGGGTGACGGCCATTGACCAATGTTTCGGAGATAGAAGGACGCCCGAATCAAGTTATCCACTATGCCCCCACCAACTGGGCTCCATGCACACGAAACCTCGCGTAGCTCGGCATCGCGTGGCACAGAAACTACCTACAAGGCCACCGCATCGTCATTTAAGAAGCACCCATTTGATGAGGCTCAAGGCACCCGAACGCTTTCAGGGGCTTCTTTGGGCCACAACGTCAGTGGGGTCGTCCATCAACGTTCTCTCTGGAGTCGGGAGTCCAGATGCGATCGGGTGGCACGACCAGGTTCTCCTTCTTAGAAACGCGCGGCACGACGGGCCACGTTTCCCAAACGACATCCGCCCAGTACTTCTTTCAAGTACCCGCTATTTCTTCACCGTGGCCTGGCCCTCGTGAATATTGATCCAACGGTGCGCACGGGCGGCAAGGGCGTCGTCGTGGGTTACGATTACCAGGGTCATCCCCTGCTCTTCGTTGAGTTTCCACAGGAGGTCGACGATGCTGTCCCCGGTGCTCTCGTCCAGGTTGCCCGTGGGCTCATCACTGAGAATGACGCCCGGCTCATTGTAGAGGGCACGGGCAATGGCGACCCGCTGCTGCTCGCCACCACTGAGCTGTCCCGGCTTATGGGTCATGCGCTCGGCGAGTCCCACGGTATGGAGCAGTTCCTCGGCACGGGGTGTGGCCTTGGCACGGGACATGCCCTTACTGATGGCCGGCATCATGACGTTTTCGAGGGCGGTGAATTCGGGGAGGAGATGGTAGAACTGAAACACGAAGCCAATTTCTTCGTTCCGAATACGGTTAATCTCTTTCTTATCGAGGCTTGTAAGGTTCTTGCCCCGATAGGAGACGTCCCCTTCACTCGGTGTATCGAGGGTCCCCATGATGTGGAGGAGGGTACTCTTCCCCACGCCGGAGGGGCCGCTGATGGCGAGAATTTCGCCCTCGTGCACTTCGAGATTGACCCCGGTGAGAATCTTCAGCTCACGGCTTCCGTCGTTGTAATTCTTACAGACGTTCTGGCAACTCAGTACATTACTCATGGCGAAGGGCATCCACGGGGGTAAGGCGCGAGGCGCTCCAGGCGGGGTACAGGGTAGAAAGGAAACTGAGGACCACAGCACTCACGGTAATCCAGAAGACATCGTTGGAATGAATTACACTGGGAATGCGATCGTAGTAGTAAATCGTGCTGTTGAAGAGGTCGATACCCAAAACCCACGCAATGGCCTGGGCAATGGGGTTGATGTAGTAGGCAAAAACGATACCGAGAATCACCCCGGCGATGGTGCCTCCCAAACCAATGAGCAGGCCTTCGATGACGAAGGTGCCCATGATGGACATGCCGCTCACGCCCAGGGTGCGCAGGATACCGATGTCCCGCCGCTTTTCGAGGACGATCATGATGAGGGTGCTGGTGATGTTAAAGGCGGCCACCAGGATGATGAAGGCGAGGATGATGAACATGGCCACCTTCTCCTGCTCGAGGGCCCCGAAGAAGTCGCGCTGGTTGTCGTACCACGTTTCCCCGTAATAGGGCAGGTCGGATTCTTCCACCGCGATCTTCACCTCCTCCGCGTCATCCGGGTCGGTGAGCCGGCAGTGGATGCTGTCGACGCCCGTGCGCCCGGTGAGCTGTTCCGCCGTTTCCAGGCTGACGAAGGCGTATATCATGTCCCAGTCGGACATTTTCGCCTCGGAGATACCGCAGACCGTGAGGGCCAGTTGGGAGCCACCCCGGGGCCCGAAGGGACTCCGCTTGGGCTTGGCGGTATAGACGAGGATGTCATCGCCCACCATGGCTCCCAGGCGCGCCGCCAGGCGATAGCCCAATACGATTTCTTTGCGCCCCGGCATATGGCCCTGTCCGAAGGTGCGGCCATCGTGGTTCGTGAGGTTTTCATCCAGGTTGGTGACTTCCGCCTCCAACTCGGGATCGATTCCCAGGACGATGCCGCCGGTGGTTCGTGGACCGACCTGGAGCAGGGCCTCGGTTTGGGTGACGGGCGCGACTGCCACAATCTTGGGACTGAGTGCCGTTATCTGCTCCATCGCTTCTTCGTGGTTGTTGATGGGGCGCAGGCCGGGGAGGTGGACGGCCAGGTGGGAGCGGTTTCCGATGATGGTGTCACGCAGGGCCTCGTCAAAGCCGGTCATGACGCTCATGACCACAATGAGGGCCATCACCCCTACGCAGACCCCCGCCAGCGAGATAATCGTAATGAGCGATACGAAGCGGTTTTTCCGCTTGCCCCGCAGATAGCGCAGGGCCACAAAAAGTTCAAAGGGCACGGGTTTCTCCTGGACGTCGCGTTCAGCGGACTGAAGCGGGCCCCACGATGCGCCTGAACTCCAGGCGCTTCAATCCAAAGTTGAGCATAAGCCCCCGGCGATAGCCCGTGGCCTTGAGATGACTGATGAGTTCCATATCATCGGGTTTATCCAAGGCCTCGACGACCTTGGTTACGATGAGTATGTCTTCATGGCACACAAAGTCGGCCGTGTGCCCTGAGTCGATGGGATGCTCCCGATAGCGGACCGTTATGGGCACGTCCCGCTGATAGGGGATAGCGCGCTCTTCACACTCAATGGCGAGGGCATCGCGGTAGATGCCCACCACGTAGCCATGCCCCAACTCATTGTAGACCGCCATGGCCGCCTCTACCACCTGCTCGATATCCGGGTCGGCCTCGTGCAACTGGGCGAGTATTTCCTCGTCCGTCTTGTTGTTGCCAAAGACCTTGCCCAACAAGGCACCCCAGTCGAAATTATTGGGTGATGACATGGGATTTCTCCTCTGGGCAGGCCGCCGTGTTTAGGTGTTGGGGTTTGAAGGACCTAAAGGACGAAAAAGACATAAAGGACAGGCAATCCTGACGCCTTGTCTTACGAGCTCAGCCGAAAGCGTGAGCTGTCCTTTGGGTCCTTTATGTCGTTTAGGTCCTTTTAATAAAGACTGCGTGGGCAACTCACCGTCGCCCGCATCTACTACGTTCACGTCGATGACGCTTTCGAAGCAGAGCTTCTAGATCTGCATTCCCAAGCGGCGCCTGGAAACACGCTGTTACTATCAATCTCTAGACACTCCGCAACTGGGGAAACAAGATCACTTCCCGAATGGAGGCGGAGTCGGTCACAATCATGGCCAGCCGGTCGATGCCAATACCGAGTCCGGCGGTTGGCGGCATACCCACTTCCAGCGAGGCAATAAAGTCTTCGTCGAGGAACTGGGCTTCGTCGTCGCCCGCTTCGCGTAAGGATACCTGGCCTTCGAAGCGTTCCCGCTGATCGATGGGATCGTTGAGCTCGGAGAAGGCATTGCCCACTTCCAGGCAGGCGATGAAGGGCTGGAAACGTTCCGTAAGGGCTTCGTTGTCCCGCTTCTTCTTCGCCAGGGGCGACAGCTCGATGGGATAGTCATAGAGGAAGGTCGGCTGAATGAGGTGGGGTTGCACCTTTTCCGACATCACTTCATCCACAATCTTGCCGTAACCCATGGAGGGGTCTACATCGACACCCACAGACTTCGCCAGGTTGGCCGCCTGATCCCGGTCGCGCGTGGCTTCCAAATCGATGCCCGCATATTGGCGGATGGCATCGTGGAGCGTCATGCGCTTCCAGGGGCGCTTCACCTCGATGGTGTTGCCCTGGTATTCGAATGAGGTACCGCCCACTACCTTCTCAATGATGTAGGTGAGCATTTCTTCCGTCTCTTCCATGAGACCCATATAATCCTGATAGGCTTCATAGAGTTCCATGGTCGTGAATTCGGGGTTGTGGCGCGTGTCCACCCCCTCATTCCGGAAGCAACGGTTAATCTCGAAGACCTTGTCGAATCCGCCCACGATGAGGCGCTTGAGATACAGCTCCGGCGCGACCCGCAGATAGAATTCGCGGTCGTAGGTGTTGTGGTGGGTCGTGAAAGGTCGGGCCGTGGCACCACCGGCGATGGGGTGCAGCATGGGCGTTTCCACTTCGAGGTAACCCTGCTTCTCCAGCCACTCGCGCATGAGGGAAACGACCTGGATGCGCTTCTTGAAGGTTTCGAGCACTTCCGGATTGGCCACCATATCGAGGTAGCGCTTGCGGTAGCGGGTCTCCACATCCTTCAGGCCACTGTGCTTTTCCACGGCAGGCCGAAGGGACTTGGTCAGAATCTCGTAGCCCGTGGCAAAGAGGGTAACTTCGCCGCGACGGGTGCGCTTCACGACGCCTTCGGCACCGATAAAATCACCAATGTCGAGGTCCTTCAGGCTGGCAAAGGCCTCTTCCCCAATCTGATTGAGGCCCATGAAAACCTGGATGCGGCCGAACTCGTCGCGAATATCGGCAAAGCAGCTCTTGCCCTGGTTCCGAAAGGCCACCAGGCGACCGGCGAGACGTGCGGGCACTTCCGCAGGCGATTCTTCGGTCCCTTCGGGTTCCACGGCCTCAAAGGCGTCGCGGGCCGCACCGATTGTGTGGGAGCGGTCAAAGGCAAACTTGAAGGGATTGTCGCCCCGTTCACGGATGCGCTCCATCTTGTCCACCCGGTGTTGACGCAGATCGGCCGCCGTGCCGGTGAGTTCCTCTTCCGCCGACTGTCCACCGCCCGCGCCCTGGTTGTCCATGTCGAGCATCTTGCTGATGGTCTTGGTAGCCACCTTGACGGTCTTCTTCAGGCCGGGGATGCGGGACTTCTCCGCGATGGCGAGGGCTTCATCGACCGCTCTATTTTCCAGGTGGCGCAGCAAATTGCGATCTTCCGGAGAAATCTTTTCGTCGTCCGCCTTTTCGATTTGCTCTTTGATGGTGCCGTAGAGCTTTTCCATCTTCTTGAAAAGGGGGTTATCGTGGGTGGGATTCTTTTCGTCCATCGTATATTCTCCTTGCCGGTCCGTGCGCCTCCATGCGGGGCGGCACCCAACCGTCACCAATCGCCTCTCCGTCATTCCCATCTGCCTGCGGCGAAACCTTCGGCAGCGGGAATCCAGCGGGTGGGGTACCTCGCCGTGGCGTTCTCAGTTTAATCGGTTCTTATTTTCCAGATTCCATTTCAGATAGGCGGTCATAAAGGGTTCCAGATCGCCATCCAACACTTTGGTCACGTTGCCGGACTCGAAGTTGGTGCGGTGGTCTTTAATCATCTGATAGGGATGGAGTACATAACTGCGAATCTGGCTACCCCACGCCACGTCCTGGTGGCCTTCGCGCTGCGAGTCCAGTTCCGCTTCAATTTTCTTCTGTTCAATGTCATACAACTTGGCGCGCAACATCTGCATGGCCACGTCCCGGTTCCGGTGCTGGGAGCGTTCAATCTGACAGGCCACCACGATCCCGGTGGGAAGGTGGGTCAGGCGCACCGCCGAACTGGTCTTATTCACCTTCTGACCGCCCGCGCCGCTGGACCGGTACACGTCCATCTTTATGTCGTCTTCGCGCAAATCGACTTCTATCGTGTCATCCACTTCCGTCAGCACTTCAATCGCCGAGAAGGACGTGTGTCGCCGGGCCGCCGAATCATAGGGCGATATGCGCACAAGGCGATGTACGCCCGCTTCGGACTTGAAGGTGCCGTAGGGGTTGACCCCCGTGATGCGCAAGGTAGCGCTCTTGAGGCCCGCTTCATCACCCGCCTGGTATTCCAGGATCTCGACATTGAATTCGTTCTTCTCACAGAAACGCAGGATCATGCGCAGTAGCATCTCGGCCCAGTCACAGGATTCCGTGCCGCCGGCACCGGGATGGACGCTCAAAATGACGGGCTTCGAATCACGGGGGTCCATGAACAGGCTGTTCAATTCCAGCTTGCCCAGGGTACGTTCCACCGATTCGAGCTCGGCCACAATTTCCGCTTCCTGGCTGGCATCTTCTTCTTCTGCCGCCATTTCGATGAGCACTTCGAGGTCGTCGAGCGCCCCGGAAATCTCGTCTGGCGCGGTCACGATCCCCTTGAGAGACTTCAGCTCCTGCACCACCTGTTGGGCACGTTCGGAGTCATCCCAGAAGGTCGGATCGGTCATCTGAACTTCCAACGAACCGATCTTAATCTTCGTGTCTTCCACGTTAAGACAGTCGCGCAGCTCGGCCAGTTTTTCTTTGTCGGCCTTTACAGCCGCCAATTGTTCTTCATACATAGCAATTAGAACCTTCAGACCGCGGCGGGTAGCCAGGCCAGCATGTAATACATCAGGGGACCGGCGAAAAGAAAGCCATCGCATCGGTCAAGCACACCGCCGTGTCCGGGCAAAATATTGCCCGAATCCTTTACGCCGGCATCCCGTTTCATCATCGATTCTACAAGGTCGCCAATCTGCCCGGCAATGGCCAGTACCGCTCCGACCAGGGCATACTGCCAGAGGGCCCAGCCAGGCATGGGGATGGCGGTCACATGGTGGTCGAGATACCAGGCGAGGGTCATTCCCAGCACGGCGGCCACGACCCCGCCGATGGCGCCTTCCCAGGTTTTCTTGGGGCTCACCGTGGGCGCGAGCTTGTGTTTGCCAATGGATTTTCCCACGAAGTAGGCCCCGGTATCGGAGAGGGCCACAATGGCAATGAGCAGTGAAACCAAGGTGGCCCCCAAGGCTCCCGCCTCGGCATGAATCATGACGAAGTGGGCGGGCATCCAGCCGACGTAAAAGAGGCCCCACGCACTGACCGACAAGGCCGTAAGCGAAACCTGACTGCGGAGGACCTGCGCCCACGCGACCACCACAATGGCCAATACGAGGGTGGTGTTGAGGAGGGCAATGGACTGATAGGCCGCAAAGACCATGAGCACGCCAAAGAGTACGGCGGGCAGGGACCAGGTCTCAATGCCCTTGGCCTTGGTCATGGCAAAAAACTCGGTCAGCCCCACCGCCACCAGCAGCCCGATAAAGGCCACAAAAAGCACTTCGAGCCAGGGCACCCACACGAGGGCCAGCACGGAAGGCAACAGGACCAGGGCCGTGAGCAGGCGCACCAGGGTCGCCCCTTGATTGGATCGCATCAGGGCCGACCTCCGAAGCGCCGGTTGCGCTGTTGATAGGCGACAATGGCATCGCACAGACATTGGGCATCGTAGTCCGGCCACAAGGTCTCCGGCACCAGGATCTCGGCATAGGAAACCTGCCAGAGCATGAAATTACTGACACGCAACTCGCCACTGGTGCGGATGAGTAAGTCCACCTCATCGAAATCCGGTTGATAGAGGTATTGGGCAAAGCGCTCTTCGGTGATATCGTCCAGGGAGAGAATACCCGCCTGTACGTCCCGTGCGATATTGCGGGTCGCGTCAACGATCTCGCACCGGCCGCCATAGTTAATGGCAATGTTTACCGTAAGCGCCGTGTTGTTCTTCGTCCGTTCCAGGCAGGAGTCCATATCGGCCAGGGCCTTCTTGGGCATACCTTCACGGCGGCCCATGAAACAAATGCGGATGTTGTTCGCATCCATCTCGTCTATTTCCCGCCGGATATATTTGCTGAGGAGCCGAAACAGGGCATTAACTTCGAGTTTGGAACGGCGCCAGTTTTCCGTGGAAAAGGCGTAGAGACTGAGGGTAGTAACCCCGAGTTTGCGGCAGGTCTCAATAACCGCACGCACACTGTTGGCACCGGCCTCGTGCCCCTGGACATGACTGAGGCCCCGTTCTTTGGCCCACCGTCCATTACCATCCATGATGACAGCAATGTGGCGGGGCAGACGGTCCATGTCTATGCGACTATCCAGTACTTCGCCGCGGGTCGATGTGGAGGCTTTTTTCAACGCTGTAGTTTACCCGATTGGTCTCTAAATACTTCGTAACGGACGGACCCAAAAGAAAACTGCCGCGGACACACGCAATGGTGGTGTATCCGCGGCAGTGTACGAGACTCACATTATCGCTGGCACACCCACCGTTACACCTCCATGATGTCGGCTTCTTTCAACTTGAAGACGGCATCAATCTTGTCGGTGTGGCTGTCGGTCAGTTTCTGGATAGACTCGGTCATACGATGGGCATCGTCTTCGGGAATCTCTCCGTCTTTCTGGAGCTTCTTGATTTCATCCACCGCGTGACGCCGGATGCTTCGGCAGGCCACCTTGGCCTCTTCCACATAACGGCCCGCCAGCTTCACCAGTTCCTTGCGCCGCTCTTCATTTAGCGACGGTATCGGAATCCGAATGACATGACCATCGTTGGAAGGGGTGAGATTCAACGATGAGGTCATGATGGCCCGCTCTACGGCACCCAACTGCGACTTATCCCAGAGGTCGACGACCAGAAGATGAGAGTCAGGTACCGTAACCGTACCCAACTGGTTGATCTTCATCTTGGATCCGTATACCTCCACGTCCACGATGTCCAGGATACCGGCGTTGGCCCGTCCCGTACGGATGTTACTCATTTCCGTCTGGAATGCGGCAACGCTCTTGTCCATCTTTTCGGTGGCTTCATCAAGTACCGGATGTGACACGTTTACTCTCCTTTAACCAGTGTACCAATGGTCTCACCGCGCAATACCTTCAAGACGTTCCCGGGTTCGGTCAGATCGAAGACCAGAATGGGCAGGCTGTTTTCCCGGCAAAGGGAAATGGCCGTAGCATCCATCACGCGTAACTTATTGGTCAACACGGTGGTGTAGTCCAGCGTATCATATTTGACGGCATCCGGGTTTTTTACCGGATCCGAGTCATAAATCCCATCCACTTTCGTGGCTTTCATGACGAGTTCGGCGCCAATTTCATTGGCACGCAGCGCGGCGGCGGTATCCGTGGTGAAAAAGGGATTCCCCGTTCCTGCACCGAAGATAACCACGCGCCCTTTTTCCAGGTGCCGTGTGGCACGACGCCGGATATAGGGCTCGGCGATGGGCCGCATCTCGATAGCGGTCATCACCCGGGTGCGTACACTGCGCTTCTCCAGAGAAGCCTGGATGGCCAGGGCATTGATGACCGTGGCCAGCATACCCATGTAATCACCCGTAGGCTGATCGAGGCCGGTCTCCAGCCCCTGAACCCCCCGGAAGATATTGCCACCTCCGACGACGAGTCCGATCTCCACGCCCATATCAACGACTTCTTTGATCTCGTCGCAGAACGTTCCCAGGGTTGGAAAATCGATACCGCCGTTTCCGGAGGCACCTTCGAGGGCCTCACCGCTGAGTTTCAGCAGGATACGCTTGTACTTTGGTGCCGTCAATGCGGGCCTTACCCTTCTGCTTTTTTCAGTTCGGCCGCAACTTCTTCCGCGAAATTGCTTTCAACTTTTTCAATGCCTTCACCCAACTGGTAGCGGGTGAAACGACGTACGGTGATCTTCTCACCGACCTTGCCGCTGAGCTCGGTAGCCAGCTGGTCGATGGTCTTGTCGGGGTCTTTGACGAATCCCTGATCCATCAGGCAGACTTCGGAAAACCACTTTTTGAGCTTACCTTCGGCGATCTTTTCACAGATTGCCTCGGGCTTGCCGGTCTCTGCAGCCTGCTTGACGTAGAGTTCTTTTTCCTTGGCCACGACTTCGGGGTCGAGTTCGTCGCGGGTCACCGCGAGGGGGGCCGTGGAACAAATCTGCAGACAGATGTCTTTGCACAGATTCTGGAATTCGTCGCCGCGGGCCACGAAATCGGTTTCGCAGTTAATCTCGGCCATGACGCCGACTTTTCCGCCCATGTGAATGTAGGAATGGACCGCACCTTCGGCCGCCACTTTGTCACCGCGCTTGGCGGCTTTGGCGATACCACGCTCACGGAGCCATACAACGGCCTTTTCCATGTCGCCGCCGCTCTCGGTCAGCGCCTTCTTGCAGTCCATCATTCCTGCGCCGGTGGATTCACGCAGCGACTTCACATCACTAGCTGTAATAGCCATAGGTATACTCACTCCTTGTTATAAATCTCTTTAGACTTCTGTACTCAATTACTCGGCGGCGTCGGCAGCGGGTGCTTCAGCAGGTGCTTCGGCGGGTGCTTCGGCAGGGGCGGCGGCCACGGGCGCGCCTACGGCTTCACCGGCGTCTTCGGCGTCATCTGCAGCCGACTTCGCATGGGCGGCCTGCTTTTCCGCTTCGTCCGCCTTCACTTTTTCCGCACGGAGTTTGCCCTCGAGCACCGCGTTGGCCATAATCGAGCAGTAGAGGTCGATGGCACGAATCGCGTCGTCGTTACCGGGGATCGGAAGGTCCACCACATCGGGATCACAGTTCGTATCGACGATACCGATGCTGGGGATGCCCAAACGCTTGGCTTCGCGGACGGCGATGTATTCGCGCTTGGCGTCGGCGATAAAGATAGCACTGGGCAGGCCGGGCATCTTCTGGATACCGAGCAGGTTCTTCTCGAGCTTGGCGCGGCGCTTACGGAACATAACGCCTTCTTTTTTGCTGTAGCGCTCGATTTTACCGGTCTTTTCCAGGTCCTGAAGGTTGTTCAGCTCCTGGATGCTGCCACGAACGGTCTGGAAGTTGGTCAGCGTGCCGCCGAGCCAACGATTGTGAACGTAATACTGGCCGCAGCGCGTGGCGTGCTGGGCGATAGGCTCCTGGGCCTGCTTCTTCGTACCCACGAAAAGGATGCTGCCACCATTCGCAGCCGTTTCGCGCACCAGGCCGTAAGCCTTATAGATCTGACGAAGCGTAAGCTGGAGGTCGATGATGTAGATGCCGTTACGCTGTCCGAAGATGTAGGGCTTCATCTTGGGGTGCCAGCGACGGGTCTGGTGACCAAAGTGAATGCCCGCTTCGAGGAGCTCACGCATAGAGACGATTGCCATTGGTATTTCTCCATTCGGGTTGTGCCTTGGGTTCCCTTATGCAGCCTGAACGCAATGTCAGACACCCGAATTCAGCACGAATTCAGGGAACCCTGTGAAGTTGAAAATCGCGGAAGGATAGCATATGGCGGAGATGTTGGGCAACTTTTAGTCGGCCCCACCCTCCTGAATCAGGGCGGCAGGGGGACGATGTTGACACGCCACTTCGGTTGTGGCAAAGTATACGCAAATTTCCGCCGTGACTGGCGAGCTTAGACGTGGAGTACACCACGGTGAAGCGGCGGATGATGCTTTCCGATGTTCAATGCCGTTCGCCTGGGCGCCCTAAGCTTCTTGGTATCAATCCGTTACAACACCAAATGGCTTCGCGGTATCTGCTGTTTCAGCAGGTAGTTGCGCCGCCCGGAGGCCCCCTTATGCGGCAAACACCCTTGCGCGACGCCTATGACAATCATGGCGCGAAAGTAGTCGATTTTCACGGCTGGGCCTTACCGGTTCAATTTTCCGGCATTATCCAGGAGCACCAACACACCCGCACCAAAGCCGGGCTGTTCGACTGCTCCCACATGGGGGAATTTGTGCTGAAGGGGGACGCCGCCCTTAACGCCTTGGATCGCCTCGTTTTCAGCGACATGCGCACCCTTCGCGTCGGCCTGTGCCGCTATAGTGCCATCCTCAATGACGCGGCAGGCATCATCGACGACTGCGTCGCCCTCCGCCTGGATGAGCACACCCTCTACCTGGTGACCAACGCTGGCCCCCTGGACGAGGTAGACAGCCTCCTCAGCGGGGCAGATGGCGTCACCAATGTCAGTGATGAAACGGCCAAAATCGATCTTCAGGGCCCCCTCGCGCGCGACATTCTGCTGGAACTGGGCTTTGAGGCCTTACGCACCATGAAATACTGGAATGGCGCCGCCATGAACTGGGAGGGCCACAACATCGTGGTTACCCGGGCGGGCTACACCGGCGAAGTGGGCTATGAAATCTTCGTACCCAATGAGGCCGCTATCCCCCTGTGGGAACGGCTTGCCGCCCATCCCGACGTCGCACCCTGTGGCCTGGGTGCGCGCGACACCTTGCGCACCGAAGTGGGCTATCCCCTGAACGGCGAAGATCTCGCCCCGGACAAGACGCCGCTGGAGTCGGGCATGGCCCATCTGATCAACTGGGAAAAGGATTTCGTGGGCAAAGCCGCCCTGGTCGCCCAGCGGGATGCGGCCAATCACACCGTGCTGACCGCCATCAAGACCGACTCCCGCCGCGCCCCCCGACATGGCTTCGAAATCAAGCACGAGGGCCAGGTGGTGGGCCAGGTAACGAGTGGCACCTTTGGTCCCAGTCTCGGCTTTGGCGTAGGACTGGCCGATCTGCCACAGGCGCTGTCGGAGCCCGGCACCGCCCTGACGGCAGGCCCGAAGGACCTGCCCATCGTAACGGCCGCACTCCCCATCTATCCCGACGGCACCTGCCGGAAAAAGTTTGACCTGTAAATACGACGCCTTGTGGACCCCTTCCCCAAGACGCATACCCCAACCGATACTTTACAATACGCAACGTGGTAAGACGCGCTTCCCGGCCCGGGCCGACGGGCGCGCAGCACAACCCAGGTGAATAGCGGAGGATTTCAGTCAATGAACCCGGACACGCTCAGATACACAGAAGAACACGAGTGGATTGGTGAATTGAATGGCCAGTTTGTTGTAGGCATCACGGATTACGCCCAGTCCCAATTGGGCGACATCACCTACGTGGAATTGCCCGACGCCGAGCGCGCCGTGGAAGCAGGGGAAGAAGTCGCGGTGGTGGAATCGGTGAAGGCCGCGAGCGACATTTACGCCCCGGTTTCCGGCAAGGTCACCGAGACCAACAGTGCCCTCGAAGACAATCCCGAATTAATCAACAAAGACCCGCTCGGCGAAGGCTGGTTCTTCAAAATGGATGGCATTGACCCCACGGAGCTGGACGCCCTGATGGACGTCTCGGCCTATCGCACGTATGTGGAGACCTGTGGCTAGCCCCACCGCAAGCACGGGCGATTCCCAGCACACCGATGGGCCCTAAACCCACGCTGGCCCCACCCCGCTTGCCTGCCACGCACATCCCCTGTTTAAGGCGCGCACCTGTGCGCGACACTGTCACCCGGAGTATCCCCCATGAGTTGGATTCCAACCACTGAAACCGATCAGCAGGCCATGCTGGCCGCCATCGGCGTCGATGACGTCGAGGCGCTCTTTGCCAGCATCCCTCCTTCCTTGCGCATGCAATCCTGGGATATCCCTGCGGGCATGTCAGAAATGGGGGTACGCAATCACATCGCCGAATTGGCCTCGCGCAACAATGTGAATCACACCTCCTTTCTGGGAGGCGGCTACTATGACCATTATATTCCGGCAGCCGTGGATGCCCTCTCGGGCCGCAGTGAGTTTTATACGGCCTACACGCCCTATCAACCCGAAAGCTCCCAGGGTACGCTCCAGAGCATTTACGAATACCAGTCGGCCATCTGCCGCCTGACCAATATGGAGTTCGCCAACGCCTCTCTCTATGACGGCGGCACCGCGGTCTTCGAAGCGGCAACCATGTCGGTCCGTATTGCACGCCGCAATCGTATCGTGGTCCACCCTTCGGTCAACCCCACCTACCTCGCCATGTTGAAAACCCACGCGGCCAACCTGGACCTGGAAATCGTGGTGGGCGACGACCCCGAAGGCGCTGCCTGCGTCATCGTGCAAAACCCAAGCTTCCAGGGTACGGTGGCGGATTTCACCGCCCTGGGCGAGCGATGCCACGAAGCGAAAGCGCTCCTCGTCGTTTCCTTTTATCCCGTATCCCTCGGCATGGTGAAGACGCCGGGCGAGATGGGTGCAGACATTGCCATCGCCGAAGGCCAGTCCATCGGCATGCCCCTCGGCTTCGGCGGCCCCTACCTCGGCATCATGGCCACGCTGAAGAAACACGTGCGCAAGATGCCCGGGCGCATCGCCGGCGAAACGAAAGACCAGGAAGGACGGCGGGGCTTTGTATTGACCCTCCAGGCCCGCGAGCAACACATTCGCCGCACCAAGGCCATGTCCAACATCTGCTCCAATCAGGCCCTTTGCGCCCTGCGCGCCCTGATCCACCTCTCGCTCTGGGGCAAGGAAGGCTTCAAGGAAGTCGCCATCGCCTGTCACTCCAAAGCCGAGTATCTGAAGAGCAGACTGGGCTTCGCAGAAATCCTCAATGACGGCCCCACCTTCAACGAGTTTGCCGTACGCCTGCCCATCCCGGCCGCCGAGGCAGCTGCCGAACTGTTGCAGGAAGGCTTCGTGGCCGGATTGCCCCTGGCCGATGTGGGCGCCGGCGAAGCCAATGATCTACTCATCGCCGTGACCGAAAAACACAGCCGGGAGGCGCTCGACGCCTTCGCAACGGCGCTGGAGAGAGTCGCATGCAATTAATCTATGAAAAATCTCAGCCTGGACGGCGCGCCCTACGCCTCGACGCCCTGGATGTACCGGCCTGCGCGCTTCCGGCCGAGCTCTGCCGCGCCGAAGCGGCCACCCTGCCGGAGATGGCCGAAATTGATGTGGTGCGCCACTTCACCCACCTCTCCCAACGCAACGTGGGCATCGACGACACCTTCTATCCCCTCGGCTCGTGCACGATGAAGTACAATCCGAAAATTGCCGAAGTGGCGGCCGCCGAGCCGGGCATGTCCCAGCTTCACCCCCACTTTTCCAGCAGCCCGACCTATGAATCGGAGTGCCAGGGCGCCTATGCCCTCATCCACGAGTTGGAGCGACAGCTCGCGGAAGTGGCCGGTATGAAAGCTGCCAGCCTCCAGCCCATCGCGGGGGCCCACGGCGAGCTGACCGGCACGCTCCTCATGGCGGCGTACCACAAAGACAAGGGCAACACCCACAAAGACACCATCATCATTCCCGACAGTGCCCACGGCACCAACCCGGCCAGCGCCGTGATGGCAGGCTTTAAGGTGGTCGAGATTCCGTCGGACGCCGACGGCACGATTCACCTGGACGCCTTTGAAGCCATGCTGACCGACAACGTGGCGGGCATCATGTTGACCTGTCCAAACACCCACGGGCTCTTCGAAAAAGACGTGGCCAAGATCGCGAAACTCGCCCACTCCAAAGATGCCCTGCTCTATTACGACGGCGCCAACCTGAACGCCATCGTGGGCCAATGTCGTCCCGGTGATTTGGGCTTTGACGTCATGCACTACAACCTGCACAAGACCTTCGCCACGCCCCACGGCATGGGGGGACCTGGCTGCGGCCCGGTAGGTGTTTCCGAACGCCTCCTGCCCTACCTCCCCGGGCCACGGGTGGTACCGGACGGTGACGGATTCACCCTTGCCACCCCGGAAAAGAGCATTGGACGTATCGCGGCCTTTTTCGGCAATTATCTGATTGCCGTTCGGGCTTACGCCTACCTCCGCCACTACGGCGACGCGGGCCTCAAGGAAGTGAGCCGCAACGCCGTGCTCAACGCCAACTATATCTTTGCCCGGCTCAAAGGCACCTACAAGGCCGCCTTCCCCGGCAACTTCATGCATGAGTGCATCTTTACGGCCTCTCCGCAGGCACAAAAGGGCATTCACGCCACCGACATCGCCAAGTCGCTTCTTGATCGGGGCTTCCACGCACCGACCATTTATTTCCCGCTGACCGTCAAAGAGTGCCTCATGATCGAGCCGACGGAGACGGAATCCAAGGAAACCCTCGATGCCTTCTGCGACGCCATGCTGGCCATCGCCGAAGCGGTCGATGCCGCACCGGACAGCCTGCATGCCGCACCCGTATCCACCCCCGTAGGACGGCTTGACGAAGTAAAGGCGGCCCGCGATCTGAATTGCGCCTGCCTCTGATGCGCCTGATAGGTTTCAGCTTCCAGCGCCCGGCCGAAAACCTGGCGCTGGAAGAAGTGCTCCTGGAGGAAGTGGAGCAGGGACGGCAACCCGACACCTTGCGCCTTTGGGAAAGTCCGTCCCCCTTTGTGGTACTGGGCACGGGGCAGCGCCTCGCCCAAGAGGTCTATGAAAGCCATTGCGTGGCCGATGGCGTGCCCATTATGCGCCGCTGCACCGCTGGCGGCTGTGTCCTCCAGGGCCCGGGCTCCCTGAATTACGCCCTGTTTCTATCCTATGAACGTCACCCGGAGGTCGCCACCCTTCACGGCTCCTATCGCCATCTTATCGGGCGCGTTTGCGAGGCCCTCGCCGGTTTGGGCATCCAGGCAACCCATGAAGGCATCTCGGACATCGCCCTGAATGGGCGCAAGGTCTCGGGCAACGCCCAACGGCGCCGCCGCCGGGCCCTGCTCCATCATGGTACGCTCCTGTATCGGGCTGATGTCCGCACCATGACCCGCTACCTTCAGGAACCCGAGGACCGACCAGACTATCGGGCGACGCGCAGTCACGCCGATTTTTTAACGGTGCTGGACACCTCGGCAGCCGCGCTACGCGAAGCTTTGGTGCACCAATTCGCCCCCGACAGCCCCCGCTCCGAGCCGACGCCCGAAGAGCTGGCGGCGGCGACCGCCCTCGCCACAAGCAAGTATGACCGCCGCGAATGGACCCATCGCCGCTAGCCAGGGCCAAATACCCCGAATGGGCCTTCCTAAATTTCGTTTTAATCGCACTTGATTGACGGATAGCACCCCGGTTTGCTACCATGAGATCGTGGCTGAACTCCGTAAAAATCGCCAACAACGCTTCCTCCTGGCCCTGCTGGTGGGGGCGTTTTTCGGACTTATCGTCGGCGTCGCAATCAAACGTGCGTTGTCGGACGGCGGGTCATTCGATGGCCCATCTCCCCCAGACTGGGCGGAAGACAGCCCCGAGGAATCGGTAATTCCGGAGGTGGTGCGCGACGGTGTGGCCTGGCAATATGTCGAGGCCTACCAAGGCGGAAACTGGCCCCGGGTAGTTGAGCTGACCCTCTGGATGGAAGAACGACTGGCCTTTGTGGCCGCCTCGGAAGGCACCGAAGCGGTGGCGACAGAGCGGGCACAGCTCGAGGCGCAAGTGAGTGAGCGACGCATTGCGGACAATCACCTCCGTGATGTAGGTGTGGATGATCAGTATATATTCGTGCCGGGCGCCCGCATTGAATACGTGCGGGATGATGCGGGCCATGACGACCTGGCTGCGGAAGTCGCGCGCCGGACATGGTTCCGGGTTACATACCCTGCCCGTGAAAAGGCGCTACTGGACAAAGATGGTCTTCCGATTCGCTCCATACTCGTAGGGGTGAATGTTTCGATAGAGGGACGTGTCTTAAAAGCGGAAGTGGTTGGTAATCTGGACATCGACTGGGATTCAATCACCTACGATTGGCCTTCCAGGTAAGGAGAGCGGTCATGCCTTTAGCAACTTGTTTACGGTGCAAACAGATGTTTAACAAGGTGCAATCTGCCGTTTGCACGGCCTGTCAGGATGCGGAAGACGCGGAATTTGAAAAAATTCGCCAGGTGATTGAGAAGAACGAGAACCTGAATGTGGAAGAGGTGGCGGAAGCCGCGGAAGTGGATATTCCGGTCGTTCGGCGTATGGTGGAGGGGGGATTGGTCAAGCAGGTTGCCGCCATGGATGGTGAAGTCACCCGCTGCGGTCAGTGCGGCGCACCGGCCATCAGCACGAGTAAGAAACTTTGTCAGGTCTGTTTGGATAAACTGAATACACAGATGACCAAAGCCCAGGCCCAGATCAAGCTCGGGCAGCGCCGTGAGGTTGAGATTGGTGACTATGCCAATGCACGAAGAACCTTTGAAGGCAAGCGGAAGTAGCCCTGATCGTAACGCAGGCTTCTGGCATTATCGGGAGTGCGCGACTGCGGTCGAACCCAACGAGTGAGGTGTAACATGACACAAAAAGAAAAAACGGGGCTCGGCATCCTGATCGGCCTTTTTGTCGTGTTGGGTCTGGCTTTGTACCTATCGGTGAAGCGCCCCACCAACAGTTCGGGAAGCTTCGAGAATAACGTCATCATTGACCAGCGTGTCCGCAATCTGAACAAGGGCCAGTAATCGTTCCGTGACCCCTATCATCTCCCAACGAATCGCGCTCCCTATCGTACTCGCGGTGGCATGCTTGTCCTGCGGCCACCTGGCCGTTGCCCAGGAGCAGTCTATCGCCGTTTTACGCCATGGCGTTACCACACCGCTGACCCTTCCGGAATATACGAGCCAAGGCACCCCCTACGCCTCCATGAAGGATTTGGCCCGGCAATTGGGCGCGTCGTTACGTGTGGAGGGCGCACAGGCCTTCTTTCAATTGGACGGAAAACAGGTCGCATTGGGACTGAATGACACCGGCGTGGATGATGGCACGGCGTCGTTCCAGTTGGGAAAACCTGTCCTGGCCTACGAGAGTGACGCCCTTATCGCCATGGAAGACGTGGTGCCCTTTCTCCGAAAGACCTTTTCCTTTGGAACCCCCGATGCGCCGCCGGAACGCTCTGCACTGAGCCTGCCCGATGACGCGTCCATGGAAGATGAGCTGGAGTCGGCCTCGGTCGAATCGATTGATACGGAGCCCCTGCTTGAAATGGAGGCCGAACTTTCCGAGCTGGAATCAATCGAGATCCGCCCCCGTGAGGAAGCGGAAGACACGCCCCCTACGCCAGCCCCTACCTCTCTGGGTTCAGGCGACGATTTCCTGCTTGCCATCGATCCGGGCCACGGTGGGGAAGACAGTGGCGTGCAGGGCCCCAATGGCCTGCAGGAAAAGGCGCTGTGCCTCGAAGTCGCCGGTCACCTCAGTCGAATTCTGAAGGAAGAGTATGGAATCCGCTCGCTCCTGACGCGGGAAGAAGATGAGACCCTATCGGCAGCGGTGCGACAAAAGCGGGCCACCAAAGGAGGCGCCACCCTGCTCCTCAGCATCCACGGGGGTGCCAGTACGGCTCCGGCCGCGCGGGGCTATCAGCTATTTGCACACCACCCCAAGCAGAGCCTGAGCATGGATCCCAAACCGGCATTGGATACGGCCAAACAACTGGCAGCCGCCCTCGATAGTGCGACACAACAGTCACCCGGTCCCGTTCGTGAATTTCCCCTGCTCATCATGCGGGATGGCAACCTGCCCTGTATCCTCGTTGAACTTGGCATCCTGACACATCCCGATGACGAAGCCCAACTCAGCACGCCGGGATACCAGCAGCAACTCGCAGCAGCCCTGGCCCAGGGCATTGCCACAGCGACTGGCAGGCAAGCGACCACCAGGAACGCCTCATGAGCTATACCTTCCGTAAGAACGTTTTGCGCAGCCTCTTTTTGTCATTTTGGGCTATGGCCACGCTCATCCTGGTCTTCGTCGTCATTCTGCTGATACGCGATATTGCCAGCAACGGTCGTGATCCCCTGGGCGCTTTTTCCATTGCCGAAGAAGAACAGCCCCAACCTCAGCGGACGGCACCCAGCCGAAACACCCTGACCGGCGAGCGGGAAGTGCAGCTCTTTTTTGGCGCTAATGACGGCCGCCACCTCCTGGCGGAGAGCCGACAACTACCCACCGGCGACTCGACCGTGGAAAACTGTCGTACGGCCCTGGAGGCCCTGATCAAAGGCCCCCTGACCGACGGCACGGCCATATTGCCCCCCACCGTCAACGTCAAGGCACTCTACCTGTTGCCCCACGGCGAGTTGGTCATCAATTTTTCCCGGGAACTTCAGGCAGAATACACGCGCTCGGACAGCGCCGCGGCAGAGGCCCTCTTCGTGCAGGGCGTTGTCCACACCGTGATCCAGTCTTCATTGCAAAACAACCTGGACCCCAACGTTCGCAAGGTGCGCATCCTGGTGGAAGACGCTCCACCCACCGAAGCCTTCCCCGCCCATATCGACCTGAGCGAGCCCGTCGCACCCGATGTGCAATGGCTCCCGGCACGCGGATAGGTCCTTCCCATGCATGATCGACACGGCGCCATCGGCGTTTTTGACTCCGGTGTGGGTGGCCTCACGGTTGTTCGCCAATTAGAAGCCCGCCTGCCCACCGAATCCGTCATCTACCTCGGCGATACCGCCCGGGTGCCCTATGGCACCAAGTCCCCCGAAACGGTTGTGCGCTATGCCGAGTCCTGCGCCCGCCTCCTCCTGGAGCGCGACATCAAGTTACTCGTCGTGGCCTGCAATACCGCGTCGGCCTTTGCTATCGACGCCTTGCGTGAACGGCTCGACGTACCGGTTCTGGGCGTGATTGATCCGGGTGCCCAGGCGGCGGTGCGTGCCACCCGGCGGGGACGCATCGGGGTCATCGGGACGGCTGGCACCATTCAGAGCGAGCGCTATCGCGATGCCATACACAGTCAAAATCCCGATATCGTGGTCTTCAGCCAGGCGTGCCCCTTATTTGTTCCGTTGGCCGAAGAAGGATGGCTTACGGGGGAAGTACCCGAGTCGGTGGCTTCCGCTTATCTGGCCCCATTGCTGGCAGAAGATATTGACACCCTGGTCTTGGGCTGCACCCATTACCCGCTCTTGAAACAAACGATTGCAAAGGTCGCGGGCGACGCTGTTACACTGGTGGACAGCGCAGAAGAAACGGCGCTGGTCGTGGCACACAGCCTCGATGCCATGGACCTGCGATGCGATCATCCCCTGATTCCACAGTTCCGCTTTCTGGTGAGTGACGCGCCAGCGAACTTTGAGAAAGTCGGACAGCATTTTCTGGGTCATGTCATGACCGAGGCCGAATGGGTAGATGTCTAATGGCAGAAAATGAAAACGAGCAAGCAACTCCCCTGGGCCCGGCACCGTCTATGGCCCGCGTTGTGCTACCCCTGCTGGGACTGACCACCTCGCTCGCCCTGGGGGGCGTTCTCATTGCCACCTTCTGGTTGGGCCGCCCCGTCAACCTGGAATTCCGAACACAGGATTTGGCGGACATTGTCGAAGAATCGCTCATTACACACCATATCCCACAGGAGAATATCCTGCGGAGCGAACCCGTCGTGCAGCGGGATGAGCAAAGTAAACCGCCTGCCAGCTGGACATTGCATGCCTTTCAGGTGACGGTACCGCCGCGACTCGACAATGCCACCTTGCGGGATTTCATGACCTCGGACATGAGCACCTACACGGTGCGGGTCATGCATGCCGAACGCGACCCGGATGCGCCCGATGTGGAGAAGCTCGCCTTTTACCTGGGGAATTACCAGTTTATCGAGATGTCGCTCGTGCGCCACGCCGAGCAAGCCCAATCGGCGTATCGCAGTGATTTGCGCAGCAAGAGTGATCAACTGGCCCATATTTTCACCAACGTCCTGGAGCAACAGGTCCCGGATAGCACGTTCCGGCAGGGCGACGTCGTCGCGCGAGAAGACCTGAACTCCCAATGGAACTACACAACCTTTGCGGTTTCCCTGCCCCCGGGCATGTCCGTAGGCGCCCTCAAGGAATTAATAGAAGCGCAGATCAACCTGCCCGATGCGCGGGTCGAAACAGGACCCGATCTCTTCGGCGATGTGGATCTTCAGCTCTCACTCGGTATTCGGCCCTGTGTCGGCGTCCATTGTACCGTGCATCCCGGCACGCCCGAACCCCGCCCCGCTCCCATCGACCTGGACACGGTGCTCAGCGGCGGCATCCTGGGTAGCGAACCCATGGAAGAGCCGCTGGAAGCACCGGTGCGCCCCCCCCTGGTCGAAACAACGCCCCTGGAACCGGAAGCCGATACGCCCGCGACGGAGGAAGTCCCTGAAGAGGCGACGCCCCCCATGGTAGAGACGCCGGTAGAGACGCCGATGGTTACGCCCCCCACGGCGCGCAATGCGGACGATACTCCCAAGCGGATGGCTATCATTATTGACGACGGCGGAAACAACCGGGCGGACTCCGACCGATACCTCGCGCTCGATACCCGGCTCACGCTGGCCATCCTGCCCAACACCACCCACGGGGCCTATACGGCGGAGGAAGGATCCAGGCGGGGTTTTGAGATCATGCTGCACATGCCCATGGAAACGGACAGCGGCTCGGAAGAAGCCGTGGAGGGCACGCTTTTCACGGCCATGGGGAAGAAAGAAATCATGAAACTGACCAACAACGCACTGGATCAATATCCGGCGGTGGTGGGATTGAATAATCACACGGGTTCAAAGTTTACCTCCAACGCCAAGAAAATGGGCTTCGTCATAGACGTACTGAAGGAGCGGGGCCTCTTCTTCATTGACAGCTACACCATTAGCACGTCCAAGGCCTATCAAACCGCCCGGAAGGCCGGCATACCTTCGGCACGGCGGGACGTGTTCCTGGACAACGAGTCCGATGAAGCAAGCATCCGGGTGCAATTTGAAGAGTTGGTGGAAAAGACCCTGAAGAATGGCCGTGCCATCGGTATCGGTCACTTCCAGAAACCCAATACGGCCAAGGTCCTGGCCGCTGAAATACCGCGTCTCGCGGAAAAGGGCATCACCCTGGTGCATGCCTCGGAGTTGGTAGAATGAGCGTGATCCTAGGCATCGAATCCTCGTGTGACGAAACCGGCATCGCGGTGGTAAAAAACGGACGGGAAGTGTTGGCCAATGAGCTCGCTTCTCAGATTGATGTCCACAAGGTCTTTGGTGGCGTCGTGCCGGAAATCGCATCCCGCCAACACACCAAGATCATTTCCCAATTGGTGGCCCAGGTATTGGATTCCATCGACGAACCCATCGACGCCATCGCAGCCACCCAGGGCCCCGGCCTGATGGGCTCCCTCATGGTAGGCCTCAGTTTTGCCAAGGCACTGGCCTATAGCTGGAAACTTCCCTTCGTACCCGTGCACCACATTGAAGGCCACCTCTTCTCGGCCTTCCTCGGCGAAAAGGCCCCGGAGTTCCCCTTCCTTTCGTTGGTGGTCAGTGGCGGCCATACCCAGATTATCCAGTGCCATGCCCCCCACCACTATGAGATCCTCGGAACGACCCGGGATGATGCGGTGGGCGAATCTTTTGACAAAGTGGCCCGCCTTCTCGACCTGCCCTATCCCGGTGGCCCCAGCATCCAGAAAGCGTCCGCCACAGGCAACCCCACGGCCTTCGACTTTCCCCGGGCCATGCGCCAGAAGGGCAACCTGGAGTTCAGCTACAGTGGGCTCAAGACCGCCGTGCTCTATGCCATGCAAGAGGGCGAAGCCAAGGTGGAAGATGTGGCGGCCAGCTTTCAGGCCGCGGCCATCGACATTCTCCTCATTAAGATCAAGCAGGCCATCCAGCAGACCGGTGCCACCCAGTTGGTCATTGCAGGTGGGGTAGCCGCGAATCAGCTCCTGCGGGATCGCACCACCACGGAGCTGGACGTGGAAGTTTTCCTCCCGCCCTTCAAGTATTGCATCGACAATGGCGCCATGATCGCGGCCGCCGGGCACAGCCGTTTTGAGCATGGGCTCATCGGCGACTTCGGCACCACCCCCAATCCCGGCCTGCCCCTTCAAGCCTCCTGAAACACCCGTCCTTCGTGAGCCGGTGTATTCTGATTTGCTACAATAAGACCCCATGACGCGGGGAACGCCAAGATTCCTGGCCGTCCCTGCCGAACGCATACCGAAAACGGGGCCCTTCGGGTTCCCAGGAGATCCCTATGAAGCTGCGCCTTGCCGTATTGCTGTCCGGAAGTGGCACCACACTCCAGAATATCCTCGACCAGGGCGCCGCAGGTACGTTGGATGCCGAGGTCGTCTGTGTGGTGTCCTCTCGCAGCAGTGCCTACGGCCTGGAACGTGCAGCCCAACATGGCATCCCCACAAAGACCGTCACGTCAAAGGCCTTTCCCGATCCGGCAGCACGGGGTGAGGCCATCTGGGAATTCATCCGTGAGCACAACGTAGACTTGGTCGTACTCGCCGGATACATGTCTCTCATTGTCGTCCCCAAGGATTTTGAGAACCGGATTATCAATGTCCACCCCGCCCTCATCCCTGCCTTCAGCGGACACGGGATGTATGGTCACCACGTTCACGAAGCCGTGGTGCAGTATGGTGCCAAGATCAGTGGCGCAACGGTGCATTTCGTCGATGACGCCTATGACCACGGCCCCATCATCATGCAGGAATCCATCCCGGTCCAGGACGACGACACGGCCGATACGCTGGCCGAACGGATCCAGGCCCTCGAGCGCAAACTTTACCCCAAAGCCATTCAGATGATCGCCGAAGGGCGCGTCCGGGTGGAAGGACGGCGGGTCCACATCCGCTAGAGCTGCTCCAGCGTGGGTGACACGGCGACCGGGGGGCGCTCGATAAGATGTTCCTCGTGGAATTCTCCCCAGTCTTTTTGCGGATCGTCATCGCGCGGCCCACGCGCCCCATTGCCCCGTTCCAGCAAGACAAAGGCCATGGTCCACAGGGCCAGAAAGAGTGCCCCATTGGCATAGGTCAGACGGGGCATCGTACAGGAAGCGACCAGCTGCCCGATGAGCACCGCCTGGAGGGCCCGGGCGAAGCAGCGTTGGTTCATGGTGGGCAATTGCCGGGTGATCCGGGTGCTGTACAAAAGCAGGCCCACGAGGGCCAGCACCAGGACGGCGAGCCCCACAAGCCCTCCTTTCCACGCCACGTAGAGCCACGAATTGTGGAGGCTGTCATAGGCCGTGGGAATGGCGCTGTCGGCGCTGGATGGGGTTGCCAACCCCAGTGCCTCGAAGGACGCTCCCAAGCCCGCGCCGAAGAAAGAATGGGCTTTCATGGCCTGCAGGGCCCCCGTGTATTCCACGCTGCGGGCGGTCAGAGAGGCATCTCCGACAAGCCACCGGGCCAGGTCATTCTGCGCCAGCACGAGCACACCAAGAAACACCACCAGGGCCACCAGCCCCAAGCTGAGCCCCTTCAGAACCCGGGGCATATTCAGCCAGGCCAGTACCAGCACGCTCACCCCCACGGACACCAGCGCGGTACGCATCATCCCGAAGGCAATAGCCGCAGCAAATAACAGTCCCAGGCCGACATAGAGGGTGCGACGAAACCAGGGTTCTCGGGGGCAGAAAAACATGCCCACGCACAGCACCAGCCCGGCCTCGAGCCAGGCGTGCCCACTGGGTCGTACCGATTGGATCACCGTAGCACCGACCACCCGGGGGACAAACTCACCGAGGGCATTCTGCGTGTTGGGAAACGGACCGGCCAAGGTGGCATACACACCATAGGCCACGGTAGCCAAGGCCAGAAGCGTCACGACACACAGGGCCCAATAGCCGTAGTAAAAAAGGTCCTCATCCCGACGCACACCGAGGACGAAGGCCCAGAAGGCCAGTAGAAACAGGGGCGCACGCAGCTCGGCGATGACCGACTCCATGGCGTTCCCCAGCCACAAGCCCCGCCACGCGGCATAGACGAAAACCGCCCCGTACAGTAACAGGGCGAGGTGCAGAGGGCTCCAATCCAGACGCACACGCCGCTGCCACACCTTAACCACGACGTGGGCCAGCAGCAGCAGGAGCAATAACTCCCGGGGGTGCCATTCCACCCCGGCGAAGGGCACGACAATCGGGGAGCGAAACTGATGGGAAAGAATGGCTCCCACGAAGACCAGGGTCAAGATCAACCGGGATGGCCCAAAGAGGAGGGTGGCGCCCAGGCCCAGAACACCGACCGACAGGGCCACTTCGGCGGATGAGGCGGTTACGGCCCCTTCGACGACGTAAAACACACCGGTGCACAGGGCCGCCACCAGGATGGCGAGGGGCACGAGGTGCAACACGGGGGGGGCTATCGACATTGTCTTTGCTTCGGAATCCTGCATGGGCCTAGCCTAAACCACGGCTTACGGTGGGATCCAGCTTAATCCCATGGCTTACCTCCTGCGACGGGCCGATGCCGAACCGGTATCGGTTCCGATTTGAGGTTGTGCAGTCCGCCACTATTTCTGCTAGAGTATTGCTTTCATTGATTTTTCTCTCGGAAGGAATCCCACTATGTTGAAACGTCTCCCCCTCTTTGTCTGTCTGATTACGCCACTCCTTACCGGTTGTGTCACCCTGACCCCCGGCATTGGCAAAGAAGATATCCACATACAAAATGGGATGCTGACGCGGGATAAATGGGACATTACCCTGAAGGCCATCACGGTTCCTGACCTGGCGGCCGGGCGCAATGAGTTGTCGAAGACCGCGCCGGCCCTGGCCAAGATCGCGTACGTCGGTGGTAACACGGCCTGCACCGACCTGCCCGGGTTTAATGCCGACGGCACCGCGATTGATCCGGCCGATGTGGCGGGTCTGGGCGCGCTCTGTCACCGTGCGAAAGAACAGCGTATGGCCATTATCGTGCGCGTCCTGGGGGACCACACCGACCCCGTTTTCTGTGAGAACGCCGTGCGCACCGCCGCAGCGGCCCTCCAGAACGAGCGGCGCGCGGTATACTACTTTGACGGCCCCGATGCCGTAAAATGGGCCACCCTCTTCCGTGAACTCGCCCCGAAGCTGGTGGTGGCTGCACCGGAAGTAGGCCACGTCAAGGTGGTCACCGAAACCCCCGCCCCCCCGGCGAAGGAACCGGTGTTGGTGCTCAACAAGCCCCACGGTTATTTTGACATGAACACCCACTTCCTCATGGGCAGCGACTCCAGCGCCTATGACGCCGTGGAAGCCGCACTCGTCAATGAAGTGCAGAAGAAGGAATGGACGCCGGACAATTCGGTGCTTTCCGAAGCGGAGCGCAAGGAAGGCTTCATTGCCCTGGCCAATAAGAAAGACTTTGATGGCTGGTGGCAGCTGAATCCCGACATGAACAGCTTTATCGTCAATGAAGCGGGTGACTTTGAATTCAAAAAAGCCGGTGGCAAGGCCATTCTCACGCGGAACCGCTACAGCGACTTCATCCTCCGCCTCGACTTTAAAATTGAGGAAGGCGGTAACAGCGGCATTTTCCTGCGGGCACCCCGGGACGCGCGCCAGTCTAAGATCGGTATGGAATTTCAGATTCACGGTGATCACGGCGTGGAACCCAGCGACGACAGCACCGGTGCCGTGTATAAGGTCAAGGCCGCCCGGGTCAATGGCAGCAACCCCAACATGACCTGGAACAGCCTGGAGATCATCCTGGATGGCAGCCACATGAAGGCCACGCTGAACGGCAAGCTCATCCACGATTTTGATATGGACACCATTGACGAGCTCAAGTATCGTCTCCGTGAGGGATTCATCGGCCTGCAGGATCACGACCACTTTGTCGCCTTCCGCAATATCCGGATTAAAGAGCTCAACAAATAAACCACGACGATGGCGCAGCAAGGCGCGCCGTCTGTCTCACACCCTACCCAAGGAGAGCGCAGCACATGAAATCAACCCGACGACAGTTTATAGGGCAAATGGCCGCCATCCCCGCTGCCATGGCCGTGGCAGGACACGCCGTGGCCAAACCCGGCCCCGCCTGGCGCATGGGCTCCCAGAGTTACAGCTTCCGGAAATTCGACACCATCGGCGCCATCACGGAACTGCAGAAACTCGGCCTGAACAACATCGAGTTCTGCGGCGTCCATTTCCCCTGCGACGCCACCGACCCGGGCCTCGCCAAGGTCAAGGAAATCATTAAGGACACGGGCGTCCAGGTCCTGTGCTATGGCGTCGAGAGCTTTGGCACCGATGAAGCGGCGAATCGGAAGAAGTTCGAGTTTGCCAAGGCCATGGGCATCAAGATCCTGACCGCCGACCCGGCCCCGGAATCCTTTGATAATCTGGACAAGCTCACGGAAGAGTACAAGGTCAAGATTGCCATCCACAACCACGGCCCCAAGGCCCGCTACAACACGGTGCAAGACACCCTGGACGCCATCAAGGATCACAGCCCCCTGATCGGCGCTTGTGTCGACACGGGCCACGCAATCCGCTCCAATGAGAAGCCCCACGAAGTGCTGGCTGCCCTGGGTGACCGGGTCCACTCCCTGCACCTGAAAGACTGGATCCACGGTGGTGAAGAGCAGATTCTCGGCGAAGGGGACATCGATCTGGTGGCCGTCGCCAAGGCGTTGAAAGACCTCAAATTCGCCGGCCCCCTCATGATGGAATATGAGAACAGCCCCGAGAATCCGGGCCCCGACATGAAGATCGGCCTCGCCAACTGGCAGAAGGCGGTGGACCAGGTCTGGACCGCATAGTCCTTCGTTTTTTTCTGATTGGTACTTGTTACGCGCCCGGCCCGCCTGCCGGGCGCGTTTGTTTTGCTGGAGAGAGGAACCCACCATGTATTGCGCCCTGTTGACCGTTGCCGCCCTGTCCCTTTTGAATGCCGACGGTGTCGAAGGAAAAAACTTTCACCGCTACAAAACGCCGGCCATCACCTGCACCATTGGGGACAACGCCGCCCTCGGCGAACACCGTAATCGCTATAACGGGATCTATGCCCTGACCACGCCCACGTTGAAAGATTCCCCCTTCGTCCCCGCCTATGCGGGACTGAATCTGGAGCACTATTTCGACCTGCGGCCCGGCATCAACGAAGACGGCCACACCTTTTTCGAGCCCCGCAATGAACCCATGACCTTTCGCCAGGTGGATGCCCACACCACCGAGCTCTATCAACCCGTGACGCCCTACTGGGGGGTGGAGAGCACGACGCGCTTTACCGTTTCGCCGGAGGGCCATATCGATATGACCTTCTCGTGCACGCCCCACAAGGACAATTGGGTGGGCGGTTTCATGGGCGTATTCTGGGCATCCTACATCAATGCGCCGCTCAACAAGAGCATCTATTTCCTGCAGGAAGGCGCCACCCTGGAAGCCCCCCAATGGCTCCAATACTGCACCCAACGACATGGACTGAACAGCACGGTGCTGGGGCCCAATGATGAACCCTTCACCGAGGACGGAAAATCCACCACCAATCTTTTCGCCAGCGTGTCGCCCCTCCGCTTTTCGGTGCCCTTTTATTACGGGCGATTCCGGGATCACGTGCTCATCTTCCTCTATGAAGCGGAAGAAGGCGGGCGAATTCGTTTCTCTCAATCGCCTTCCGGCGGTGGCAAGACGCCCGCAGGGGACGACACGAACCCCGCGTGGGATGCCCAGTTGATCGTACCCGACCCGAAGGTCGGCCAAGCCTATGGCATGAAAGCACGGCTCATTGTGAAGCCCTGGGAAGGCAGGGAGGATGTCTTGCAACACGCCCGGGAGTTTTATGGGAAATAGATGGAGCGCCAATCCCATAGGGGCCGATAGACGCCCGATTCCAGCCATCTGCTATGGCCGCACGCCCTTGATGCTCCGCGCACACGAAGCCTCGCGGTACTCGGCATCGCGTGGCACGGAAACCACCTTGTACACGCGCCCGTTGTGGGTATTCCCATAGCGAATAAGACCCCTTGTGGCCTCAAGGTGCATACGTCGAAACGCTCTGCGTATTTCTTTCGACCAATCAACGGGGAACCGTAGGGCACGATACCGTCCCGCTGCGCTATGCGTCGTCGTCTTCGATTTTGTTGCTGGAGTGAAGTCCGACGGTTACCCAGGCAATGCGCGCGAGGGTGCGGACGGGCAGGATGGGATTGACCAGTTCGTCGAGGGCGTGGCGCAGGGGTTTCCGATGGTGGACCACCCAATAGTTTCCCAGACCCGCCAGGATCCCGACCACACCCGAAACGGCAAAGTTAATCCGAAACCCGTTCAACCCGAAGTGCTCAATGATATAGCCTGCCACGATGGGGGTTACCCCCATGGAAATGGCCGTTCCCAGCACCCAGATATTCGTATAGCCCACCTTGTGCTCTTTGTCCACGATGCTGATCATATAGCGGTGGGACAAGGTCCAATAGGCGGCGCCCAGCAGGGTGGTGGCCACCAGGGTCGGCGGCAGGAGCCAGGCGGACCACGGGGCGCCGGGCGGCAGGAACAGGTAGGCCATGGCACCGACGGAGTGTCCTATCATGGCCAGAAGGGCGGCATGCCCCGTGCCGCTGTGGTCGGCGAAACGCCCCCAGGAATGGACCGTGAGTAACACGCTGAGATTTCCGCCGGCCATGATGAACATGATGGGCGTATCGGAGAATCCCAGGGCGTCGCGCATATAGAGCACAATGCTGGCATTAATCCAGGCGAAGCAGCTGAAGCATAGCGCCGTGGTCGCCACGAAATACCGGTAGGAACGATCCCGCCACGCCGTGACGTAGGAGGCCATACTGCTCATGGGCATTTCGGGATTGTAGGTTGCCTGCCCTCCCGGCACCCGGGCCAGCCAGAAGGCACTGAGCAGGCCCGCCGCAATACCAAAGGCATTGATAGACAGGAAGCGCCCCAGGCCCGGATCACCCCGCAACATGAGGGCCTGCACCAGGGTCACCACGACAATACAAAACTGGGCGAGGGCCATTTCCGTGCTGAAAAACCGGCTCTGCTCTTTCGTGGGTACCACATCATGCAACCAGGGAAACCAGCCGCCTACCCCCGCCGCACGAACCACGCAAAAGCCCAACACGGCGAAGAGCAAGACCACCCACCCCGCCTGAGGGCCGTGAGCGTGCATGGCCCAGGGCACCAGGAACACGAGGCCTGCGAGCAGGTTACGGATAATCCACGTGCTGATCATGAGCTTTTTCGGGCCCAGCCGTGTCACCAGGGGGATGGTCGCCAGCACGAGAATCATCGACAGGGGCATAAAGGAAATCAGGAAACCAATCCAGGAAGCGGGCATTTCAATCTTGCGACCGAACAATACGAGCACGGGGCCGACCAGGGAATACCAGGAGAGAACGTTGCACGCACTGAATACGAGGAAGCTGCGGGGGGCCGCACTAAGTTTTTTATAGTCGGTAAGAAGCGGAATGCCCACAGGATATCTCCGAAAAAGCAACGATAGGGTGTGGAGTGGCCGCCCGAAGGCTCCCCTCTCACGAGCAGGAAATGACCAATAAGGAAATAGCGTCGCAGATGCAGCCCACCTGCTCAGAAAAAAGGAAGGGCATTGGCAACGAAGGTTGAGTTGAACCAGGTGACGGATAGAAACGAGGCATACACGATGGCACACCCGTGGTTTTCCGGCCGTCCCATCAACGTTCATCCGGCGGAAGTATACCAGAATTCGACCGAAATTGGGAGTCAGGACGGGCTCGATTTATCATCCAGAGCCCGGACTGTGCGATAATAGCACCCCGATTGTCTATGGTCTTCCCCGTTACCGGGATGGCCCAACCCCCTTCGGAAACTCGATTTCATGCAAATCCATTGGCACGACGTCAGCATCCCCATCCACGAGCAGACCACGGTCTGGCCCGGAGACGCGCCCGTGCGTGTCACCCCCGAGCGACGGATAACGGAAGGGGCGAGTTGTAACACGTCTTCCATCAGCCTGCCCACCCACACGGGCACCCACTGCGACGCGCCGTGGCATTTCGAAGACGATGGCAAACCGTTGCATGCGGTAGACTTTCAACGCTTCTTCGGGGAAGCCACGGTCCTGGACCTCCGCGGACGGGATCAGATTCATGCCGATGACCTCGGCCCGGCCCCCTTACCCACGCGCCTCTTGCTGAAGACCGACAATGCCGCTCACCCGGTCAATGGCCCATTTAACACGCGATTCGTCGCCGTGGCGCCTGACGCGGCCCAGCGCATGGTCGATGAAGGGGTGACGCTACTCGGCGTGGATTACCTGTCGGTAGCGCCCTACAAAGATTCCGGGCCGACCCATCACATTCTCCTGGAACATGAAGTATTTGTCGTCGAGGGCCTGGTCTTGGCCGACGTCGGGGCGGGCACCTATCCCTTTACCGTATTGCCCATGCCCCTCTATGGCCTGGATGGGGCACCCTGTCGGGCTTTTGTCGGGCTACCCGTGTAACAATGGTTGGGCACCTGTCCTACTGAGTTTAAAATACCCTGCGTCGTAACGCCGAAAGGGAAGATTTGAGACACGCTGTATTACTGGGTGGCCTGCTGGGCCTCCTCTCGCTCTGTGGCTGCCCCAGTGAATCTGACATGGTGGCCATTTCCGGCACCATCGAAGCCCGTGCGGCGACGGCCGGGTCCCGCGTCGGCGGCCGGGTAATCGAAGTTCCGGTGGAAGAGGGCGACACCATCGCGAAAGGCGACGTGTTAGTGCAACTGGATGACGCCGAAGCCCAGGCGCTCCTCGCGGCGGCAACGGCCCAGGTGGCGGCTCAGGAAGCCCTGCTCGCCAAGCTGGAGGCGGGCGCTACCGCAGAGCAACTGCAACAGGGGGAAGCGGCGGCGGCCGTCACGGAAGCCCAGTTGGATATGGCGCTCAAGGGGGCCCGCAATGAAGAAATCCAGGCCGCCCGGGCTGCCATGGATGCGGCCGAAGCCCAGCGCACCGTCACCCGCAAAGAATTTGAACGTATTGAAAACCTGCTGGCCAAAGAGGTCGCCTCCCAACGCCAATATGATCAGGCGAAAGCCGCCTTGGACGCCGCCGAGGCCCAGTATCGCGGTGCACGGGAGCAGCGTGACCTGGTATTGAGTGGGGCGCGTAACGAAGAAATTGCCATGGCCCGCGCAGCCCGCGATCAGGCCCAGGCCGCCCTGGCCGAATTAAAGGTCGGCGCACGCCCCGAAGATATCGCCGCCGCCCGTGCCGCACGGGATGGTGCCCTGGCAGAACAGCAGCGCGCCCGGATTGGCGTGGATGAAATGCGGATTATCGCTCCCCAGGACGGGGTGGTCGAATCCCTCGATGTCCGCCCCGGTGACCTGGTACGTCCGGGACCCGTGGTGCGCGTGGTGGACCCCGAAGATCTCGAAGTCACCATCTATGTGGGGGCCGCCTTGCTCGGCCAGCTCCGCATTGGGCAGGAAATCACCTTCGGTGCCGATGCCTTCAAGACAGAGCGCTTCAGCGGCACCATAAAACGCATCGCCTCGGAAGGGGAATACACGCCGCGCAACCTCCAGACCCAGGAAGAGCGGGTGCAGCAGGTTTTCGGCGTCACTCTGGGCCTTAATACCCATGGCGGAAAATTACGCCCGGGCATGACCATCACGGCCGAACTCCCTCGAAACGCCGGGGCCTGAGGATGAGCAACAGCGTCATCCAGGTGAATAATCTGACCCGCCGCTTCGGGTCCATGACGGCCGTCGATAGCGTCAGCATGGACATCGAGGCGGGGGACATTTTCGGCTTTCTCGGCCCCAATGGCTCGGGCAAGACCACCCTCATCCGCATGCTCTGTGGCCTCCTCCACCCCACTTCGGGCAGCGGCACGGTGTTGGGCAATGACCTCGTCAAAGACAGCGAGGCCATCAAACGCAGCATCGGCTATATGTCGCAACAATTCAGCCTCTACGCCGACCTCACGGTCATGGAGAACCTGCGCTTTTACGCGGGCATCTATGGCATCCCCCGCCGGGAACGTAAGGACCGCATCGAAGAAGTCATCGACATCGTCGGTATTGGGGACTTTCGCAAGCGGCTGGCCCAGAATCTCTCCGGAGGCTGGAAACAACGGCTGGCCCTGGCCTGCGCGCTGGTGCACCGTCCCAAGCTCATGTTCCTTGATGAGCCCACGGCGGGTATCGACCCCGTGGCCCGGCGCGACCTGTGGAACCTCCTCTTTGACCTTTCCGCCCAGGGCGTGACCTTTTTCGTCACGACCCACTACATGGACGAAGCGGAGCGGTGCAGCCATCTGGGCTATATCTATTACGCCAAGCTCATCACCTGCGGCACGCCCAACGAACTCAAGGCCTTGCCCGAGGTAACCCCCGAAGGGACGGCGCGCTATGAAGTGCGCGTACCCCGTGTGGCCCTCGCCATGCGCCACCTCAACACCATGCCTTATGTCCGCGACGCCACCATTTTTGGCGATGCCCTCCACGTCCTGGCGGAAGAAGGCTCGCAACGCCGTCTGCAAGAGGACTTGGTGACGGGTGAATTCGGCGAGTCGGCCGTGCAGCCCATTCCGGCGACGCTGGAGGATGTCTTTGTGACCCTCACGCGACAGCGGGCCCTGGAGCGCGGCCATGTTTAAGGGACTGGTCGCCATCATGTACAAGGAGTCGCGCCACATCTTCCGCGACCCCCGCACCCTCTTCCTCATGCTCTTGTTGCCGGCGGTGCAGCTCACCATTTTCGGCTATGCCATCGACATGGACGTGAAGAACATCCCCACCTATGTCTACAACCTCGATGGACGGGCCGAAAGCCGGGCGCTCATTGACAGTTTTGAGAATTCGGGCTACTTTCACATCGTGCAGGAAGTACGAAGTGACGACGAGGTCATCTCGGCCATCGTGCGGGGCGATGCCAAGATCGGCCTGAAAATCCCCCGTGACTACAGCGACCACCTGCTGACGGGGGAGCATACGGAAATCCAGGTGCTTATTGATGGCAGTGACTCGACCGTGGCCATGCAGGCCCTCAATGTGAGCAATGCCATCGCGCTGCAGAAGTCCATTACGCTCTTGGCCACCAACCAACTCGGCAGCACGGACCCACCCATCTCCGCCCAGCCTCGGGTGCTCTTCAATCCCGACATGCGCACGGCCAACTTCATGGTACCCGGACTCGTGGGCGTGATTCTCCAGATGATCACCATGCTGCTCACCGCCTTCGCCATCGTTCGCGAAAAAGAAACGGGCACCCTGGAACAGCTCATGGTGACCCCTGTCTCCCGGCTTGGACTCATCCTCGGCAAGCTCTTGCCCTTCGGCCTGGTCGGCATCTTTGAAACCGTTTCCGTGTTGTTGCTTATGCGTTTTCTCTTTCAGGTGCCCGTCGCCGGGAACGTGCTTCTTCTCGGGGGATTCACGCTCATCTTTCTCTTCACCGCCCTGGCACTGGGGCTCCTGGTCTCCACCTTTGCGGAGAATCAGATCCAGGCCCTCCAGTTTTCTTTCTTCATCATTCTGCCCTCGGTGTTGTTGTCGGGCTTTATCTTCCCCCAGGATTCCATGCCGCCCATCATCTACCTCATCGGACAGGCCGTACCCGCCACCTACTTTATTCAAATCCTGCGGGGCATTATTCTCCGCGATACAGGCTTTGACGACCTCTGGGTGAACGGGGCCATCCTCGCGGGCATGGGCATATTTGTCTTGACCTTGGCAACGCTACGGTTCCGAAAGAACTTGGGCTAATTGACAGTTGACAGTAGACAGTTGAAAATGGATAGTTGTAGAACGTTTTCCGGAAAGTCTTTCAGCCAACGGGGCATATGCACATGCGACCAGAGGGGCCACTGCGGGCAAAGTCGTTTCCCTTTGCCTTAAGGATCGTCAAACTCTACCAATATCTTTCCGCTGAACAGAAAGAATTCGTACTGAGCAAACAACTACTTCGTTCTGGTACGGCCATTGGAGCTTTGGTTCGGGAGGCCGAACAGGCCGAAAGCCGCGCAGACTTCATTCACAAACTTGCCATTGCCTTGAAAGAGGCCAACGAAAGTGAGTATTGGATTGAACTCCTTCACCAATCGGGATTCATAGACAATGCGGGCTTCGAGTCCTTATCCGACGACATCAAACAACTCCTCAAACTCCTGACGTCGATCATTAAGACGACGAAAAAATCTCTTTAAGTGTTCAACCCGTCCCTACACTTATTCATGGGCACCCACATCTTCGCTGTCCACTATCCACTGCAAACCGTCAACTGAAAGCCCCCCATGATTCGCGCTGTACTTTTTGATCTCGATGGCACCCTGATGGACTCCACGGATGCCATTGTCGATTCCTGGTTCTATACCTTTGACACCCTTGGTGAACCCCGACCGGACCGCCAACTAATCGTCGACACCATCGGCTATCCGCTGCGGAAGCAACTCCCTATGATGACGGACCACGATGTGGATGAGTGCATCCGTATTTACCGGGGACACTACACGGCGCACAGCGCACCGAAGACCTTTCTCCTCCCTGGTGCCGAGGAGGCGCTGGCGACCTTTGCGGAGCGGGGCTTACGGATGGGCTTTGCCACGTCGAAGAAACGGGAAGCGGCGGAGATGCTGTTGGAGCATCTGGGTGCGCTGCGTTATATGGAAGCGCGCATCGGCCCGATGGAAGTCACCAAACACAAGCCCGACCCGGAGGCAGTCCAGAAGGCGATGGAAAAACTCGGTGTGACGCCGGAAGAAACGGTCTTCGTGGGTGACATGCACTTTGACGTGCTGGCGGGATTGGCCGCGGGCGTGACCACGTTGGCCGTCACAACAGGCTATGAGACGCGGGAGCAGCTGGAAGCCCTCCAGCCCCACGCCGTCTATGATTCCCTCTACGAAGTGCGGGACCATATTGTGGGGATGCTGTGACGGCGTCGGACTCACCAAAATACCCGGCCAACCCGGAAGGCTATGCGACACGCAACTTCTGGTTGTGTGTGGGCAATGGGGCGATTGTCTCCATGGGCTCGGCCTTCTTCAGTTTTGAGACCGTCATGGCGGGCCTTACCTTCACCCTGACGGGCTCCAATCTCCTGGTGGGACTGGTGACGGCCATGGCAACCTCCTGCTGGCTCTGGCCCCAACTCATCGTGGGCAGCCGCATTGAGCACCGTCCGCGAAAAATGCCGGTCTATCGGGCCTCGGTCATCCTGCGCTGCTGCGCCCTGGCCGCCATGACCCTCTCCCTGTGGCTCCTGGCCGATAGGCCCTATGTGCTCTATACGGTCCTCCTGTTGGGCACCATTGTCTTTGCCACGGGTGGGGGTATTTGCGTCATTCCTTTCATGGATATCGTGGCGAAGTCCATCCCTGTGGAACGACGGCCCATGCTCATGACCTGGCGTCGCACACTGGGGGGTATCCTCGGGGGACTCGCCGGGCTGATTACCCTGTGGGTACTCAGCGATCGCAGCGGCCTTATTTTTCCCTACAATTACGTCGTGCTCTTTACGGCCGGAGGCCTCATCAACTTTGTGGCCTACGCCTGTTTCATGGCGTCCCACGAGCCCATCGAAGCGGTGGAGACCGAGCGGAAGTCCTTCGTCCAATTCCTTCGCGGTGGGCTCGACGTATTCCGGAAGGACCGCGACTTCCGTAACTATTTTTACTTCCGTCTTTGTCTGGCCATCGCCTACATGAGCCAGACCCTTCTCGTACCCTTCGCCATGGCGCGATTCGACACGCCCTTGCAGGCCACAGGCCTTTTCGCCGCGGGCATTGCCATTACCGGCGGGTTGGTCAGTATTGTCTGGGGACGCATCGCCCAGAAGCTCGGCGAAATCCCGCTCTTTACCCTGGCCGCCCTACTGGCGGTGATTCCGTGTATCTTTATCGCGGCATTGGCCTTATTCCCAGCGGAACACCCCGTGTCGCAAATCCTTGCGCCCCACTTTCATTGGGTCGTGTTGGCTGTCTTTGCCTGTCTTACGGCAGCGCGGCAGGGAATTGATATCGCGGGTGCGCTGTATATGCTCGTCCTTCCTCCCGCAAAACTACGACCGACCTACTTCGCGTTCATGCATTCTCTCAGTGCCCCCCTTATGCTCAGCCCCCTCCTCGCGGGTTGGCTGGCGGATCACCTGTCTTTTTCCGTCCCTTTCACCCTTTCCGCACTCGCCGCACTGGGAATGGCAGCCGTAAGTCTTCGACTCAGGAAACGATAGACGGCTACAGTTGATAGTTGATAGTTGATAGGTGATTGGTGAAGGCTGATTCGTCGTAGGCCCCTCTCTGTTCACCGTTCATTGTCAACTTTCCACTGTCACCCGTCCACTGTCCACTGTCCACTGTCCACTGTCCACTGTCCACTGTCCACTGTCCACTGCCCACTGCCCACTGTCCACTGCCCACTGTCACCCGTCAATTGCTTGACCCCTTTCTCGTTGGAGAGTATGATTCTCCTCTATGTCTCAAACCCTCTTACAGCTTACTTCTATCGACAAATGCTTTGGCGGCGTCGTGGCCTTACGCGAGGCACGACTCCATGTCCGTGCGGGCGAGGTCCTGGGCCTCGTGGGCGAAAACGGTGCCGGAAAAAGCACGCTTATTAACATTGCCACGGGCCTTTTTCCGCCCGACAGTGGCGTTATGCTGCTGGAAGGGGAAACCGTTTCCTTTGCCAACACACGACAGGCCGCCGATGCGGGGGTCATGGTGGTGCACCAGGAAGCCGACCTCTTTGCCCAGTTAAGCATCGCCGAAAACATGCTCCTGGGGCGCGGCCTCGAGCGGGGTCCCGGTGGTCTCATCAATTGGCGCAAAACGAATGCCACCGCGGAAGGGCTCGTGGCCGATCTGGGGGAACAATTCAATGTCACCCAGGACGCCGGCAGCCTCACGGTTGCCCGACGCACCATGGCCGAGATCGCGGCCGCGGTGTCGACAGCGCCCAAGGTCCTGTTTCTTGATGAACCCACGGCCTCGCTGACGGTGAAGGAAATCGAGAATCTCTTTTCCCAGATTGAGCGATTGAAGGCGGCGGGCGTGGGCATTGTGTACGTCAGCCACCGGCTCGATGAAATTCTTACCCTCTGTGACCGGGTCACCATGATGCGCGATGGGGCCACCATTGAGACGCGAAAAAAAGCCGACCTCACGATGGACACCATCGTCTCCACCATGGTCGGGCGCGAAATGGCCACGACCAACGCCAAGCGCACCGTGCCTATCGGCGACGTGCGGGTGGATATCGACGGCATCACGGCGAAGGATGGCAGTTTTTCGGACATCTCTTTTCAGGTTCGCGCGGGCGAAATCGTGGGCCTCTATGGCTTTGTGGGGGCGGGGCGCAGTGAATTCGCCCAGGCCCTCTTCGGCATTCAGAAGCCTGCAAAAGGCCGGGTAACGATCGACGGCGTACCGCTGAAGATGCAGTCCCCCCGCAAGGCCGTGGCGCAGGGATTGGCCTATCTCCCCGAGGACCGGCTGGTACAGGCCGTCTTTCGCGAGCATGCCCTCCGCAGCAATGCGAGTGTCACCCTGCTGCCCAAGCTGAGCACGGCCACGGTCATCGGAAGTCGCAAAGAGCACGCCCTGGCGGACAAGATCATCACGGAAATGAACGTGAAGGCCGCTTCCATGGAGCAGCCTATCGGCACCCTGAGCGGCGGCAACCAGCAGAAGGTCATCTTCGGTCGTTGGGCTGCCACGGAGCCGAAGGTGCTCATCCTCGACGAGCCGACCCGCGGCGTCGATGTGGGTGCCAAGGCGGAAATCCACAAATTGATTTGCGATCTGGCCGAAACCGGCACAGCCATTATCCTCATCAGCTCCGAGCTGCCCGAAGTCATGGCCATGAGCGACCGGGTGGTTACGCTGTCAGAAGGCCAGGTGACGGGCGAGTTTGACCCCCAATCCGATGACGAAGCCACCATTGCGGCGGCGGCCGTTCCCCGGAGTACGGAAAAAGCGGCCGCGGCGATCAGTCCCCTGAAGCGGGGAATTGCCCGGGCCCTGCAGATGCGCGAACTGGGCCTCATCGTGTTTATCGCCCTCCTCGGGGGCTACATGTCCATCACCGCGCCGGATACCTTCGCCAATACAGGCAACTTCCTCGACATTCTGAAGAACGCCGCCATCCCGGCGATTATGGCCCAGGGGGCTATGCTCATTATTTGCGCGGGGGGCATCGACATTTCGGTGGGCTCCATGATGGGGCTCGTAGGGGCCTTTGCCGCGCTGGCGGTAAAGGCCGGCATGCCGGCCCCGGTCTGCCTCGCCCTGGCTATGGCCATGGGCATCAGTTTCAGTCTGGCCAATGGCGGCCTTTCGCTGGTAGCCCGTATCCACCCGATTATCGTTACCCTGGCGGGCCTGAGCATCTACCGCGGGGTAATGCGTATCGTCATGGACGGCAAAGAAATCATGTTCCTACCCGATGGTTACCGGGCCCTGGCAGACGGCGCCTGGCTGGGTATTCCGAAGGTTTGCTATTACGTGGTCGTCGTCACGGCCCTCACCCACGTGCTCGTGCGCTATACCCTTTTGGGACGCCAGGTACTGGCCCTGGGCAATTCGGAAAGTGCCGCGCGCCTGATCGGTTTGTCCAAAACGAAATTGACCCTCTTTGTCTTTGGCTGCTCGGGGGCCCTGGTGGGCCTCTGCGCCGTGTTAAACGCAGCCTACTATGGCAAAGTCCAGGCCAACACCGGGGTCGGTATCGAACTGCAGGCCATTGCGGCGTGCGTTATCGGCGGCACGAACATTCTCGGCGGTCGGGGCTCTGCGCTGGGCACCCTGCTGGGCGCGTTGCTGGTTGCGCTGCTCTACAACAGCCTGGTCTTGCTGGAGGCCAGCTCCTATTGGCAAAACATTTTTGTCGGAGGGCTCATTCTGGCGGCCGTCATTGTCGATGCCCTGGTACAACGACTGCGGGGGGCTGGCGCATGATACAACGTCTCCTCAATAACCGTGAATTTATCCTCTTCAGCGTGCTGTGCCTGCTCTTCGCGGGTTTTTCGATGACGACGGAGTACTTCCTTAATCTGGATTCGCTGCTGAGTTACAGCCGCTACTGGGTGGCCCCCGGCATGCTCGCGGTGCCCATGACTTTCATCATCGCGACCGCGGGAATCGACCTGTCCGTAGGCTCTATCGTCGCCATGTGTGGCATCATCCTCGGGGTCCTCTACCGCGACTATCAGTGGCCCATCGCGGCGGCCTGTGCGGCGGCTATTCTTTCGGGCACAGCGGCCGGTGCGGTGAATGGTGGCGTCAGCAGCTGGTTTCGCATTCCGCCCCTCGTGGTAACCCTGGCCACCATGACCCTCTTCCGGGGCGTGGCCTTTGGCCTGAGCAAGGCCGACGCCATCAGTAATTTTCCACCGGGCTTTAAGCTGCTCGGCAATGGCGACCTTTTTTCCTTCACCTTGAACGGAAGTCCGGTATTCGTTCCCATCGCCCTGGGTGCCCTGCTCCTTACCATGATCATAGGTGGCATAATCCTCCGCAACACCTGGATGGGACGTTACACCCTGGCCCTCGGTGAAAACCCGGTGGCCGCGCGCTATGGGGCCATTCCCGTGCGGGGACTCACCCTGGGCATCTACACCGCCTGTGGCTGTGTCTGCGGCGTTGCGTCGTTGTTTTACACCGCCGTCTATGGCACCGCCCGGGCCGACGCGGCCATGGGGCTGGAGCTGGAAGCCATCGCGGCCGTAGTCATTGGTGGTACGCGTATCAGTGGTGGGCAGGCGTCGGTGGTGGGCACCTTGCTTGGCCTGTTGATCATCGGTATCCTTAAATATGGTTTGGACCTGAGTGGGGTCCGTTCACAATACGTGGTTATCATCGTTGGGGTGCTGCTTATTGTCACCGCTGTATTCAACGAGTGGATGGCCCGACGCGCAGGAGAGAGCAAATGACACGACGTTTTTTTTCATGGGGAGTCGCCAGTCTGGCGATGGCCCTCGTACTGGTTGGCTGTGGTGGCGGAAGCGAAGATTCCGGTGCCGCGACAGACAATTCGGCCGAAAACACATCGGCTCCGGAGTCGAAGACCCTGAAGATCGGGGTCATGCCGAAACTTATCGGAATCGGCTACTTCAATGCCGCGGAGATGGGTGTGAAGGAAGCCGCCGAATCTCTGGGTGTGGAAGTCGACTATGACGGGCCCGTCGACGCGGATGTCACCAAGCAGGTGCAGCTCATTGACACGTGGATCACGCGCCAGTATGACGCCATCTGTGTGGCCCCCAATGACCCCGACGCCATCAGCGATGTGCTCAACAAGGCCCGAAAACGGGGCATCAAGGTTATCACCTGGGACACCGACTCCCACACCGACTCCCGCGACTTCTTCGTCAATCAGACCACGTCGGAGGGTATTGCCCACACCATGATGGACATCATGGCCGAAGGGGCCGGTGCCGATGCGAAGTTCATTAACATCACGGGTACCCTGACGGCCGCCAACCAGAACACCTGGATGGAGTTGATGGAGGCCTACCGTCAAACGAAGTATCCCGGGATGACCAACCTTTCCGAAACGCCCAAAGCCCCCGGTGAAGACCAGGCCATGGCCACCCAGCTTACCGCAGACAGCCTGAAGGCCTACCCGGACCTCCAGGGGATCTTCGGGCTGACCTCCGTCGCCCTGCCCGGTGCCGCCGAAGCGCTGCGCAAGGCGAACGCGGCGGACAAGGTCTACCTCACTGGCCTGGCCACCCCCAATGACATGAAGGAATATGTCCTGGACGGCACGGTGAAGAAATTCGTGCTGTGGAATGTGCCCGACCTCGGCTACCTCACGGTCCACGCCGCCGTCGCCGCCGTAAAGGGCGAACTGACCGAAGGCGCCACGGAATTCAATACGGGCCGTATCACCACGTCGCGTATCGAAGGTTCGGAGATTATCCTGGGTGATCCCCTGGTATTTACCAAAGACAATATTGAGAACTTCGACTACTAGTCGAGCGATACCCGCCGCTTAAGGTGGCACACGCTGACAATGCAAAATCCCCTCCCCCGACGTTAACGCCGGGGGAGGGGATTTTTGCAACACCGTGTCTGTCGCGTCGTGCCCGGTCTTGATAGCCGCGCGGCTAAACACCGAGACGACTCTTGAGCCAGTCCCAATCGAGCAGGGCCGGATTCTTGATGTAGCGTTCCGGGTCATCGTGAAGTTTCTGGAGATAATCCTCCGAAACGTTCCAGGCGATATCTATACCCTTCTCTTTACCATGGGCCACGAGCTCGATGCGGTTTTCGTGGTAACACACCGTGTAATAGTCGTGGGGGGTCTCAGGGTTGTCTTTGTAGACGGCCACCCCGACCGTCAGCTGAAAATCGAGCTTCCGGCTGGCCTTCATAAACAGCGAATAAGGCAGTCTGTCCTCGTTCGCTTCCATGGCGGCATTCATCGTAATCAGGGCATCGGTGAACAAGCTGGTCGTCTCTGTGACATGCATGGTCGTATCCTCCTGGGTTGTGGCGCCCGCGCGCCGCTACCCACTTGATGCAAGGTTTGTGCCGATCTGTGGCAGGAGGATTCTGGATGAAATCTTTACGACTCCAGGTCCAGGGGGGCTTGAAGTGTATAGATTTCACACAACACAGACCCAAACACGGGACCATTGCAATGGCACCCTTCTTGCATCCTACCCCTTAGCCGCAATGACAGGCGCGGGTTGGTGTGAGATACACACCCACCAGAGACGCGGGTGCCTGAGAACGCGAAGAAAAGGAGTACATCATGTCCAACAAGACGGTTACCTCCAGCGATATGAAACAGATCCTGACCAAGCTCGAAGACGTGTATAACAGCCAGGCGGCACTCAATCAAAAAATGGGTGTGATTCAGATGGCCCTGGAAGACGCCCCGGATGAGGCCTTAGAGAATACCCTCGCCGAAGCCTATGGCAACGCCCAGCGAAACGCCGAACTGATTCGGGAGGCCGCGCACAAGTACGAGCTCTCCGTAAACGCCCTTCAGATGGAAGAGCGATAAGGATTCCCACGTTCAGGAGCGCTTTCACCGGACGTGTCGTGGGCGGGTCCCCCCCGAAGGGACTCGCCCTTTTCGTTTGGTGCATGGGCAATTACCGGCAATTATGAACCGGAAGAGGTGATTTCGGGCAACGGGTCGTGCCGCGCGATCCCGAGGCACGAGGGTTCGTGCGCCTGGAGCCCAGCTGGCGCGGGCCCGTGGCGGATAATTCGATTCGGGCGTCCCGCTCGCCCCCTGATTCTATAGACGCCCTCACGTTGTGAACTTGGCGGGAGAGATGTTTCCTTGCCTCCACGCACACGAAAGCTCGTTGAACTCGGCATCGCCCTCCTCCGGCGCGTCGTGGACGTGGCACGAGGGATTTCTTTGGGGGACCAGATGCGGTACGGCGGAGTCATCGGGCCGGTAGCTCGAATACCGGCGGGCCGCCGGGGCTCCATAGGGTGCAGTCCCCCCGCTTACGCAATAATCGCCTTGACGGCCTGGGCCGGTTCCACGCCGGTGAGCTTTTGATCGAGGCCCTGGAAGGGAAAGCTCAGTTTGTTGTGGTCGATGCCCAACTGGTGCAGCATGGTGGCGTGGAGATCACGGACGTGTACCGGGTCCTTCACGATGTTGTAGCAGAAGTCGTCGGTCTCCCCATAGCTCATGCCGCCCTTAATGCCACCGCCAGCCATCCAGGTCGTGAAGCAGCGCGGATGGTGGTCCCGGCCGTAATCCGTCCGGTCCCCTTCTTTCATCCCCTGGGCATAGGTGGTGCGGCCGAACTCGCCGGCGAAGACCACGAGGGTATCGTCGAGCAGGCCCCGCTGTTTCAAGTCCTGCAGCAAGCCTGCGATGGGTTGATCCACATCCTGGGCCTGACCGCGGAGATTCTCCGGTAAGCGGGTGTGGTGATCCCATCCCCGATGGAAGAGCTGGATGAACCGTACGTCCCGCTCGGCCATGCGGCGGGCGAGGAGGCAGTTACGGGCGAAGGAACCCACCTTCTCGACTTCGGGCCCATACAGGGCCATGGTCTCCAGGCTCTCCACACTCAGGTCCGTGAGCTCGGGCACGGACATCTGCATGCGGAAGGCCATCTCCTGCTGGGCGATGGAAGTCTGAATCTCGGGGTCCCCTGTGAGCACTGCTTGTTCCGCATTGACCTGGGCCACGAAATCGAGCATCTTGCGACGGGCATCCCGGTTGATTCCGGGGGGATTGGAAAGAAAGAGCACGGGGTCGCCGACCGATTGAAAGGCCACGCCTTGGTGTTTGGAGGGCAGGAAACCCGTGCCCCAAAGGCGGCTGTAGAGGGCCTGTACATTCACTTTCCCCGACCAGAAGGCCGAGGTCAGCACGATAAAATCCGGGAGGTCGCGGTTCATGGTGCCCAGACCATAGCTCAGCCAGGATCCCATGCTCGCTTTGCCCGGCATCTCGGAACCGGTGCAAAAGAACGTCTTCGCGGGGTCGTGGTTGATGGCACCTGTGTGGGTGGATTTAATCATGCAGATATCATCGGCGTGGGCGGAAAGGTGGGGCAGGAGTTCGCTCATCATGAGTCCACTCTCTCCCTGGGGCGCGAACTTAAAGATAGACGAACAGATGCGCTGCTCTTTGCCCCGGGTCATGGCGGTTACGCGCTGCCCGTTGCTGATTTCGGGGGGCAGCGGCTGACCGTGCAGGCGCTCCAGATTGGGCTTGTAGTCGAAGAGGTCCAGCTGACTGGGACCGCCCGCCATGAAGAGAAAAATGACCCGCTTCGCCTTGGGCGTGAAATGGTAACCCGGGGCCGGCAGGGCCTGCGCGGAGGGTGCCAGACTGCTCAGGGCGGCCGCACCAAGTCCCATGCTGGCGCGCTTAATGAATTGACGGCGGTTCATGGTATCGCAAAATTGTTGGAAGGTGCGGTTGCTCATCGTCTTACCTTTGCCAGTTCGATATTTAATACGCTGTGGGTCAGCATGGTCCATGCCGCCAGCTCCACCCGCTCCCCTTCCGAAACGTCGGTTTGGGCGGGCACGACCAACTCCGCCAATGACGGGTCTTGCTCGTAGAGGCCTTTGAATTCATCCAGTGTCGTCACCATGAGTTGAAGACGCTCGGGCGTGGGCACCTGACTGGTTATTCGCTCGTAAATCCGGCGCAAGCCTGCTTCCGTGCTCATCTCCTCGGTCACCGTCGACTCCACACAGGCCCGGGCCGCCTTAAAGTATTCCTGCTCGTTCATCAGCAGAAGCGACTGAAGGGGCGTATTGGTACGCTCACGCCGGGCCACGCAAAACTCGCGGGTCGGGGCGTTCATAATGGTCAATTGAGGCGGCGGCATGCCCCGGCGCCAATAGGTGTAGAGGCTGCGCCGGTAGATATTCTCGTCGGTGTCGGCCACATAGGTCATGGGCTCGGCCATGCTGACCATTTCCCATAGCCCCGGCGGCTGGGGTGGTTTTACGCTGCCGCCATACATGGTGGTATTGAGTTGTCCACTGACCGCCAGGATCTGATCGCGAATCATCTCCGCATCCATGCGGTAGCGCGCGCCCCGGGCGAGCAACCGGTTTTCGGGGTCACGACGAAATTCTTCGGGGGACGCATCGGAGGACTGGCGGTAGGTTTTGGACAAGACCATGTGGCGCATGAGGGCCTTCACATCCCAGCCAGAAGCAATGAAATCCAGGGCCAGGTCATCGAGCAAATCCGGGTGGCTCGGTGGCTCACCCTGGGCGCCGAAGTCTTCGGAGGTCTTCACCAGCCCCACGCCAAAAAGTTGCTGCCAGAAGCGGTTCACTGCCACGCGGGCCGTGAGCGGGTGCTCCGGCGCCACCAGCCACTTCGCCAAATCCATCCGGGTATAACGTTCTTCTTTCTGGTAGAGGGCGGGCAGAAATTCCGGGGTGGCCCGCTCCACCGGCTCGCCAGGTGCATCATATTCGCCTCGAATTAACATCGTTGCCGGGCGGGGCGGCTCTTTCTCACGCATGACCATGGCCGCCGGGATAGTGTCGAGGAAAGCCTTCCGCTCTGCCGCGATGGCCTCCTCCGCTCGTGCGAGGCGGGCGATATTTTCGGGCATCGTTTTCGTCGGCCAGTCTTTTTCGTGCTCAGGCCCGTGGACCACCACGGCGGACTGCCAGGGGCCTTCCGTTGCGGCGCGCACTTCCCAGGCATCGCGGGAAGTCACGGTTTGAATGGTGCCGTCTACTTCATAATCCATGAGGAAGGCGAAGCCAGCCGGCCCCTTGGCGGTTGCGGTGAAGATATTTTCACCCGGCATCAACAGGCCTGCCACATCGGCCGCGACACCCTGGTTGGATCCGATGGCTTCGCCGAGGAAGGTGCCATTGAGCCGTAGCTCGGCTGTTCCCATTCCCGCGAAACGCACACGGGCTTTCGCGGGCTCCGTGTCAAAGGAGACGATGCGACGGAACTCCACGGATTCGGATTTCTGTGCCGGGTCATTCCAAATCCAGGGCGCGGGCTCGTCCGTATTCTCAGGCCAGGCATTCGCGCCGTCCTGACGACCGACGATGGCCTCGCGGATGGCCTTGAGCCGCGCCTGGTCCGCGTCGTATGCGGCCAGTTGCTGTTCTTGCGCATCGTTGGTGAGGTAGATGAAGGGTGGCTGAAGACCCCGCTCCGGACGGCGTGTCGTCTCGGGTTCTCCATCGAAATTATTGAAGAAGGCGTAGAACTGAAAAAACTCTTTCTGGCTGATGGGGTCATATTTATGATCGTGGCACTGGGCGCACTGCACGGTGAGCCCAAGAAAGGTCGTTCCGAAAGCCGCCACCCGGTCCAGGATGTTCTTGTGGAGACTCTCCTCCGGCAGGGCCGTACCCACGTCAATGATCAGGTGGAGCCGGTTAAAGCCCGACGCCACGAGCTGGTCCTGCGTCGGCTCGGCGTAGAGATCGCCCGCCAGCTGATACGTCAGGAATTCATCGTAAGGGAGGTTGTTGTTGAAGGAGCGAATCAACCAGTCCCGGTAGGTCGTAAAGTCCCGGGGAAAATCCTTGTGCATCCCATTCGTATCGGCGAGGCGGACGAGGTCGGCCCAATAGCGTGTCATGTGTTCGCCGTAGGACGGACGGGACAGGAGCTCGTCCACGACGCGCTCATAGGCATCGGGGCGTTCGTCGGCGAGGAAGGCGTCAATTTCTTCGAGGGTCGGCGGCAGGCCCGTGAGGTCAAAGGTAATCCGACGGAGGAGGGTCCGCTTGTCCGCTTCGGCCTTGGGCGTGAGGCCTTCGGCTTCGAGGCGCGCCATGACCCGCTGGTCGATGGGGTGTTCGCTCCAGACCGCATTCTGCAGGGGCGTCACCGGGGCCCGTTTCGGCGGGATGAAAGACCAGAAGGGCTGGTATTCCCCGCCATCCAGGATCCACTGGCGAATCAGCGCCTGCTCGTCGGCGTCGAGGGGCGCCTTGTGGGATTCCTCCGGCGGCATGAGGTCATCGGGGTCATCGGTCGTAATGCGACGCCACAGTTCGCTTTCCTCAGGACTGCCCGGCTTCACGATGAAGTCATCGCCCCGGGGCGTCAGCGCGCCAAACTCGCCATCGGGCACATCCAAGCGCAACTTGCCTTTGCGGTCCGACGCGCTGGGGCCATGACAGCCGAAGCATTTGTCAGAAAGGATGGGATGAATATCCCGGCTGAACGAAGGGGACGCGTCCCCCACCGCTGCCACAGTGGACAAACAAAAACAACCAACCAGCGTTAACGCTCTCACGGGACTACCTCGCTACAAATTTCGAACATAGATGGTGCGTATTAACCGTCAGTATAAACCGTACCGACCCGGCAGGCCAGCCCTGGCAGCTGCCCACGAAGGCAATAACGGCATAAGGGACCCTCTTGCACGGCACCTCATCTCCCCGTTGGAGACTTGCGCCATCTCTCCAGCTATAGTTCTATAATACGTCGTGCGGGGGGCGTGGGTACAAATTGGTGGGCTGGCTTGAAAGCGCTTACTCCGCCATCTCACAAAAACTGAGCAACAAGTCCGACAAGCAAGGCTATCATGAGCAGGAGGACCCATCCAAGAATTCCGCCTATTGGAAACACCTCGTGAAACTGGCGGACCTGAATGAGCGTCCGAGGCAACGTCACGATGTCTTGGATGCCGAAGGCTTCCTTCTCTCCGAGCGCAACCCAGAACTTGCCATTCTCGCCGCTGGGCACGAAACCCACAAGGTAGTAGCGGCCGCTTTCGGGGACCTGCAGTCGCGTGGACGGGAATTGCCAAGAGCTTGTGCCGGTGAATTCCTCCTCAAAAACGACCGGCTCCTCCCCTTCCGAGGAGAAGATCTGGCCACCATAACCCGCAGGAATGTCGAAAGGCACGTCTACCGATGGCAAACCAGGCCCCAGCAGGACCAGCGACGGCCGGAGGCTTCGGTAGCGCGTGATCTCGGGCACGCCAGGCTGCATAAAGAGTGAGGTACCTTCCTCGACCTCGAAGCTAAACCACAATTCCGGTGCCTCGGGGGTTCCTTCGTGGTAGCCGACATACGAGATTCCGGGATCGGAGACGAGGTGGGCGGTTTCGAAGTTGGTCGGTCCCCCGTTGATAACGACAGGCCGATGAGCGTAGGCATCAAGACACCCAATCGCGAGGAGGAAGATGATTGCCGTAGTGCGGTGTATCCATTTCATCAAGAACGCGCTCCCATCCGCCAAGCCCTCAGTCCCGAAACAACGTGTCCGAGCGCTGAATGGACCATCGGCGATTTTGTGGGTTGGACCAGCGCCTATAGCGGGCGAAGCATGAGCCGGGAGTACGGTTGAGTACCATCACGACTTTGGTGCATAAACCGAGGGTGCCCGCCTTTCGGCACATTCACAACGGGATCTACTGTCTCATTGTACCCCAATCGCAGTTTTTTGTCTTGGTTTCGTTTCTTTCGCGGGTAGGTTAGCGGGTAGAGCGCTCTTGGTCTCTCATAAGACTCGGCCGGCCTTAGTCGGACGCAAAAAAGGCGTTTCCGGAAACGGAAAATGTGAGATAGTGGTGCTCTCCCCGTGTGATTTGTGGGCGGTTGGCCCGACGGCGAAAGTAGTTCGTGCCACAAGCTCCCTCCGCTGAAGCACGACCAAAAAAACGTGCTCGTGCCAAGCGATCCGGCCGCGCCGTGTCGAAGATTCGCCGGAGGAGAATTCGTGTACGTGGATTCGCAGCCTACGTGCGCCAACATCAGCTACGTCGGAAAGCGCACCGTCTCCCTTGGACTACACGCCCCCATCTATATGACTTGCCTGATACCCCATCAACAACGCTCCATGCACACGAACCGGCAGGACCGGATCGCGTGGCACGAGGTAGACATACTTATTGCGCTCGAAGTTTGGTTACCAGGCCTCTACATGCCTTTCGCTTCAGACAAAATCCAACCAGTCGTATCGTGGGTGAATATCCTACGGCAATGTAGAATCATTTGAGTTCTTGCACGAAGGGTCGCCACCCACCAAATTAGAATCGCCCCACCGAAAAACTCCGGCGGGGCGTGTGGTTTTTATTGTCAATGCGAATTTCGTCCGTGAGGCAGGCGAACTACTTCGCGGCAAGCGTCTCGACTTCCGCCGGGGTCAACGAACGATCGAAAACCGCAACCTCATCGAGTCGACCTTCCCAGTTGGACTGGTTATCCGTTCTGCCACCGACAAAGAGCTCGTCGCTGGTAAGCGGGACGTCCTCCGCCAGGGTGGTCTCGATTTCCAGTGCGCCGTTCAGGTAGACCCGCACCTGCTGTCCATCACGAACCAGGACGGCGTGATTCCAGGTCCAGCGTTCTGCGGCTGTTTTACCCACGATGACCTTGCTTTCGTCGCTGCCATTCAGGAAAACCAGCTTCCCGGCATGCTCCATTCCGCCGAGTCCCAGATAGTCACCCTTGGGATCCAGTCCGAAATCGTGACCGCGGGAGAACATCCAACCGCTGATGGGTCGGGCGTCGGTGGGCATGCCGTTCCAGAACCAGAGGGAAAGGCTGTATTGATTGCCCAGGTCCGGGACGTGGGCTTTCATCCGCCCGCCCACGAAATGGGCGGCGCGATTCACTTCGCCGTCCGTGTTGAACTGGTCCGACAGAGGGCCTTCCAGGAAGTAACACATGCCCGGCTCATAGAAGCCGCTGATATGATTTCCAGAGACATCGGCAATGTGGGTACCGCCCATGTTGTCCATGCGCCAATAGGCATTCGGCTTGGTGGCCAAAACACCCTGCGCGGCAGGCCCCTGGCTCTGCTGATAGTTGCGCCGGGGTGCGCTGGCAACCTTTTCCAAGAGCTGTAAGTCCGCTTCGACGATCTTAGGCTCCGCTTGGAGCTCCAACCCTGCGGAGCGGGCGGGCCAGGTGTTGTAGCCACCGAGATGGTGTTGCTCGGGGGGCGGAATGTAGCCGTCGCCGCCGTTGGCCAATTCGATGACCATCGTTTTCGGGAGGGGACTCTGCAGCTTAAGTTTCAATCCGGTCAGGGCGTAGGTCTCCGTCGGCGTCGTGGCGATGGCGATATCCCCAATGCGCAGGGCCTGCACGACAATCTCCGTCGATTGCCGTTCATGCAGAAGCACCTGTTCCCGGGCATAGACCTCTTCCGTCGTCTTGGGAAGTTCCCCACCGAGACCATCAACGATCTTCTGGGACGCCTCCAGCAGTGCCTTATCGGGAACCCGGTAGTTCATCGGGAGCCGCCGCTCGGCCATATCGATATCCACATCGGCGCGATACGTGATGCCTTCGTAGGCCTTCAGGGCAATATCTATCATGGCGGCGGAGTAATTATCGAGGTTTTTCCAGGGCTTGCGCGCTTCCTCGGGCAGGGTATAGTCGTTGAGCCAGATGTCGCCGCTACAACCATGGGACATCATGGCCACGAAGCCCGGCGTCCCCTCGGCGACATCCGTCTGCCCCAGCTTCTCCTGTAAGCCATTGGAGAACAGCCCGTAATAATCGGCACCCAACGCGGTATCACCAAAATAGTGCATGGAGAAATTGGCCAGGAGCGCGATGGGCCGTCCTGAAAGGGATTGGAAGGAGATCATCGACAGGTCCGGATCTTCCGGACCGGTCTCGCCCGTTGAAACATCCCAATCGTTACCCGCATGCATGGTGGCACGGACCGTCGGGTTCCCGAAGGGATCGGTCCGGACCTTGTCCGGCCGGAGGGACCAACGGCGCAGCGCCGTGTATTCCGAAGCATCCGCCGTTGCCCACCCCACCTGGGCCGGTTCCAGATTATTCTGCGCCCCTTGGATGGCTTCCACCAGCTTCTGCTTGAGGAGGGGCGTGTAGGATTCATCCGCGTCCGTGCCCAGACAACCCATGCTGGAAGGCACCGAGTGGGCGTGGGTCGCCGAAATCAAAATATGGTCCGCCGGAATGCCCGTCTTTTCCGCCGCCCCTTCTTTGGCCTCATCCAGCAAGGGACGGGGCAACATGCAGCTATCAACGACCACAATCGCCAACTGTTCCTCCCCATCATCCACCACAATCGAACGGGCATTCACGCGGGTCTTGATGTAGTCGGTTTTCTTGCTATACATGCCACCATTGACCAACACCGGAAGCGTAACCGGCGTCACATCGGTAATGGTCGCGCCCACGCGGATGTCCGCATGGCCTGTTAACGGAAAGGCCGCCAGGGCAAGCAGCAACAAGACACGAACAATAGGATTTTTCATCGATATACCTCGCAAATACTGGATTGTGGTGAGTTCAGGTGCACGTGATTCCCCGCGCACCCCCCTTCGCCCCCCTTGCGATCATGCGCCCGGGGCAACGCGGACGACCAGTATCGGGTATTGGCGGGGGGGATGGCAAGGGAGGCGAGGGATCTTAACGTGGCCCTCACTGCGTCCGCGCCCCTGGTAAAAGCATTCATCCCCAGGGGAAGGAGTCACGGTCTATCGAAATCGGTCCGCTGCCTTCCTGGGCCCATTCCCGTGCGCTGGACCAGGCCCACGCGTCGGGGGCATCGCACAGCCCCGCTCGAACTGGGTTCTCATGGATATACTGGCCAATAGCGTAGGCCGCTTCATGGGACACCACGTTTTCGTCGTACCCATTGCCGGACGTCCAGAAACGATAGGGGGTGTGCTTTTGTCCCGTGGCGAGCACACGGAGGCCTTCCGGATTATGCGTTCGGAGATAGTCCATGGCCCGTCGTGAAACGGAGAGTTTGATGCTCGTTTCGATGGCGGCCATGTCGTATACCTCACGCTGAGGATATATCAGGAGATGCACGTGATTGGGCATGATCACGTAGGCCCAGAGGTGGAAGTGGTGGTTACGTCGCGCCCGCTCAAGGGCTTTGAGGAAATAGATCCGGGTACGGTCCCGTGCGAGAAAGGATCGTTTTCGGTAGCAGGAGAAGGTCAGAAAGTGGGCCTCCCCCGGTGTATTCTGTGGACGATGGGTCCGACGGCGCAGGTGGTTTTCATCCGACATTGCCGCCTCCCTGATAGCACTACCCCGGTGTTAGTTATAGAAATAGTTAGACTTCGTGTCACGGTGAGAACGAGGTGCGCTGTGATAGAAACGCTCAACGCCAGGCCAGACAAATTACCAACCATCGCACCCACACCGACTCCCACCAGCATAATAAAAACTACCCCTGCCACGCGATCCGGCTCCGCCGGTTCGTGTGCGTGGATTCACGGACTACGTTGGTCTGCAACAGATACTTCCACAAGCGGCAGGTCTATCACGAATGGCGCGCCCGAGCCATTACACTTTGTAGGACCTACAGTCATTTTCGTGCCATCCACACCGACTGCCACCAGAACAATAAAAACTACTCGTGCCACGCGATCCGGCCCTGCCGGTTCGTGTGCGTGGATTCATAGACTACGTTGGCCTGCATCAGATACTTCCACAAGCCGCACGTCTATTACCAATGGCACGCCCGAGCAAATACACTTTACCTTCCATCCAGTCATTGTCGCTCCATGCACACGAACCGGCGGAGCCGGA
>JAXMOL010000051.1:0-53983 GCA_034669905.1 Candidatus Hydrogenedentota bacterium | reverse complement strand
CCAATCCACTGACAACTTGCTACTATCTTGTTTGGACATGATGTTTCCTTCTGGGGCCTACCGCCCCGGTTGTATTGGACCAGAAACATCATGTCCTTTTTTGCAGAACTTATGAAACATAACCGGGCAGGCGTTTTCAGATCCACCGGTATTGTGTCGGACTTGCGCTCGGGGCATGTTGATTTCAAGTGGTGCTACGTCGCGCGGTGGGTCCCCCGTAGCGCGATATCGCGCAGAAAAACCGAGGGCAATCCGTTTGAACAACCGGAAGGTTTTTCTGGAAACCACCCCGCGCCCACCGAATCGGAACTTCTGGAGAGTGCGCTTGTGCATGGCACAGGCCAGACGAGCAGCAATGCAAGGCGCGTCCAGACTGGGGACTTGCCCCGTTTGTTCCTGCCACGATTGCTCCGGTCGCCTGCCTGAAAAAGACGCTGACTCCAGGATTTCGTACGGGGTGTGATTTCCATACGATACCCTGAAGTCAGCGCAGCCGCGATTACCTGCTGCGGCGTTTGGGGTCAGCGTGCGGCCCTTCCGCTAAAACGGCTCACACCGGATGACGCCTATAACTGGTCGAGGAAGGCGTCCACTTCTTTTCGGACGGCATCCTTTTCCTGGCCATAGCGCTCCTGAATGCGGCCCACGAGCTCTTCCCGTCGGCCCGCTATCTGGTCCAATTCGTCGTCGGTCAGCTTGCCCCACTTTTGCTGAACCTGACCCTTGACCTGTTTCCAATGGCCTTCGAGGATATCGGTGTTCATAGCACTATCTCCTTTTCGGTTGGCTTGCGTCTTGCAATACCGTACGTGTTGCAAGCACCATGCCAATAGAAAAGACCCGGCGCGGACTTCGAATTCGTGCGGAAATGGCTACGACTGGTACGACCTGGCCCCATCCGCTGTATGGGATCCATACGCCCTGAGTAAATCGAACACACCCGTGAGGACGTAATCATGAAGACAAGGCTGATCAATATCTGGGATCACATGGTGGGAAGCTACTGGTTTGTTCCTTCGGCGATTATCTTTTGTTCACTGATTGCGGCATTCTTGTTTCCCTGGCTGGACCAGCGCTACGCCGACCACCTCGATGTGGCATCCCCCTGGATGACCATGAGTCCCGACTCGGCCCGGACCATTCTCTCCACCATTGCCGGTGCCATGACGACGGTAATCAGTCTCGTATTTTCCTTGACGATCCTTACCCTGAGCATTGCCACCTCCCAGTTTGGTCCTCGCCTGCTACGGAGTTTTCTCAACAACCGCTCCACCCAGATAGTGCTGGGCACCTTCGTCGCCACCGCCATCTATGCACTCATTGTGCTGTCCATGATACGGGGTACGGAGTCCATGACGGTGGTGCCCCACGGCTCGGTCTATGTGGCCCTCCTCGCTTCCGTCCTGAATCTGCTTTACCTGATCCACTTTATCAATGACATCTCCGAATTGATTCAGGTGCCCAACGTAGTGCTTCGTGTGGCCCGCGACCTGGATGCCTCCATACGGCGACTCTACCCCACGGAGGAATCGGAACCGCGAACCGAAGAAGCCGATCGCTGTGATACCTTGCCCGAGCAGACGGAGGTGCTGTGCTCGAAACAGGAAGGATATCTTCAGGGCGTGGACACAGAAGCCATCGCGGAGCAGGCCCGACAAGGGGAGGTAGTGATTCGTCTCCGGGTGCATCCCGGCCAGTTTGTTGCCGCGGGAAGTACACTGGCCGAGGTGTGTGGAACGCCCACCTGTGAGGTGGATCTGGAAGAGACCATCAACCAGTGGGTGGTGACCGGCACGCGTCGCACACCGCGGCAGGATGTGGAATGTGCGCTCCTTGAATTGGTTGAGCTCGCGGTGCGGGCCTTGTCGGCCGGCATAAACGACCCCTTCACCGCCATCAATTGTATCGACCGCCTCGGGGCTTCGTTGGGGCGCATCGCGGCCTGCGCGGTACCGCAATCGGAATTTTACGATGAAGCGGGAACCCTACGGGTGGTTATGCCCGCCGTCACGTTCTCCGACTTGTTGGAATCGGCCTTTAATCAGATCCGCCAGCATGGCAGTGGCAATACGGCGGTGCTGATTCGCATCGTCGAAGCCCTCGGCGAGGTCGCCCGGAGGACCACCCGTCCCAGTGATGTGGAGGCGGTCTTGCGCCATGTTGCCATGATAGAGCGGGAAGGCGAAGACAGCATTCACGAACCCAATGACCGCGAAGATCTGCGCCAACGGGCCGATCGCATACGTGCGGAGCTCGCGTCGGTGGTAGCGGAGGACTCCGACAACAAACGGCAATGACCCAGGTTGCGTGCAGGGTTAACAATCCAGGTGCCAATGCGTATACTGGATGACTGAGAGAGCAATCGCATCGGTGTGCGCACCGTAGCAAAAGGAGAGCGCTATGAATCGGTTTCTGTGTGGGTTGGCGAGTGCCCTGCTGATAGTGGGTGTGGTGGGGTGTGGTAGCGGAGAAACGGAGCGGGTGGGCGAGGGCGATGGGAACACGGCGCCCGCCAAAGTCATCGGCTATTCCAAGATGAACTCCAACAATCCCTTCTTTGAAGTGATCGCGGAAAACATTAAGGCGGCGGCGATAGCGCACAACTACGAAGTGCGTACGGTGAGTGCCGACGCCGATGTAACGAAGCAGATGGACCAGATTCGAGACTTCGTCGTGAGTAAGGTGGATGCGATCGTGCTCAATCCGGCCGACTCGGAGGCCATTGGTGCCGCCATCGAAGAAGCCAATGCGGCCGGAATTCCTGTCTTCACCTGTGACCTGGAATGTACGGCAGAAGGCGTTAAGATTGCCGGACACATCGCCACCGACAACTACCAGGGTGGTCGTCTTGCCGGCGAGGCGATGATAGAGGCGCTGGGTGAAGGGGGCGGCGAGATCGCTATTCTGACCCACGATCCCGCGGCTTCCTGCGTGAAGCGGGTGGCGGGTTTCGATGACGTTATTAATGCCTACAACGAGGGCCGTGCGTCGGGCAAGATCACGGTGGTGAAACGCCTGCCGTGTGACGGACAGCGGGACCCTGGTTTCAAGGCGACCCAGGATATTATTACCGCCCACCCCAATCTGGCGGGACTCTTTGCTATCAATGACCCCGGCGCCCTCGGGGCCCTGGCGGCCCTGGAGAAAGCAGGGAAGTCGGAGCAGGTAAAGATCATCGGTTTCGATGGGCAGCCCGATGGGAAGCAGGCGATCAAAGAGGGCAAGATATACGCCGACCCCATACAGTTTCCCGACCGGATGGGTAAGGAAATCGTCGAGATGATTACCCAGTACTTTGCGGGGGAGGCCTTTGAGCCCGTACGTCTTATCCCCGCGGAGCTCTATCGCCAGGCGGATGGGCAGGCCGATCCTTCGCTCCAGTAAGTGGAAGGCTGTGCACACCATGTCACGACTTGCTCCAGCCCGCTACAAGCAACTGGCCCTCGACTACGGCATGATTTTCGTCTTGCTGGCGCTGGGTGCCGGGTTCAGTATGGCAACCATTCGCGTCGGTTATCCGGAACACGGCAGTGCCGCCCGTGCCCTGGCTCAACAGGTCGTGGCGGACTTTGGTGCCGGTGTGCCCGTTCTGCTGGCTACCCGCGATTCTGCGGAAGGAACCGAATTTGCTTCGGTCTTTCGGCAGCGCCTCGAATCGGAAGGCGGTGTGGTGGTGGGGGAAACCCAGGGGACCCCGGCCGATGCGCGCCGTTCCCTCGAGGCGCTGGTGGATGCCCAGACCCTTCCCCGGGTCATTGCAGGGCCCCAGGCGGCGGGGAGCGATGTGTTTTTGTCGGCGAGTCTGGCAAAAATACATCCCGACCTGGCCGAGGTGCCCTTTGTCCACCCGCCGGGAGAGACATGGCCCGTATTCCTGACCCAGGGTAACTTGCTCAACGTGGCCACCCAGATCGTGGTAATTGCCCTCATCGCTATCGGCATGACCATGGTCATCATTACGGCGGGCATCGACCTGTCGGTGGGCAGCCTCATCGCCCTGTCGGCCTGCAGCGCTGCCGCGTTAATTCATTGGGCGGCTGGGGAAGGCACGCCGGCTGACGTGGGCCTCGGGGTCGTGGTGGGCGCCTGTGGTGCCGCGATTCTGCTGTGTGGTTGTATCGGACTGTTCTCCGGCGTGATGTTAACGGTGTTTCAGATTCCCGCCTTTATCGTGACCCTCGCGATTATGCTGATCGCGCGGGGACTGGCCTACAAGGCCACCGGCGGACAGGCCCTCGGCAGTCTTCCCGATTCCTTTTCGTGGTTGGGCCATCAGGATGTGGGGGGATTTCCCCTGTCGGTTCTCCTCATGGTGCTTTTTTATGCGGGCGCCTATGTGCTCATGAACTACAGCCGTCTCGGGCGCTACATCTATGCCGTAGGAGGCAATCTCGAGGCCGCACGGCTCTCGGGCGTACCTGTCAATCGGGTCCTGGTGGCCGTCTATACCATTTGCGGACTCCTGGCAGGACTCGGCGGTATTGTGATGGCCTCGGAACTGAAGAGTGGCGATCCCAAGACGGGCCAACTCTATGAACTCTATGTGATTGCCGCCGTGGTGGTGGGGGGCACGTCATTGGCAGGGGGACAGGGCCGAATCCTGGGGACCCTCATTGGCGCCTTCATCATCGGGGTGGTGCGCAACGGAATGAACTTAACCAACGTGAAGCCTTTCAACCAATACATCGTTTTCGGGGGGATTATTCTCCTGGCGGTGCTCTTGGAAAAACTGAAAGAGCGTCTCGTTAAAGCCTAAGGAAAGCAGGAAACGAATGGCAGACGCATTGAATTTTCTCGAAGAACTGACGGCGTGTTTTGGCAATCCGGTCGCGGAGAACCCCACCGTGGTCATGGTGGAGGCGGCCTACAAACACCATGGATTGAAGTGGCGTTACCTGACCATCGAAGTGCCGGAAGAAAAACTGGCCGACGCGGTGCGGGGCGTGCGGGCCATGAACTTTGCGGGTTTCAATTGCACCATCCCCCACAAAATAAACGTTATCCAACATTTGGACGGCCTTGGTGAATCGGCTTCCGTGATGGGAGCGGTAAACTGTGTGGTGCGCCGTGATGGCAAGCTCATCGGCGAAAACACCGACGGCAAAGGATTCGTGGAAGGCCTGATGAAGCTGCGCGACCCCAAAGGGAGTCGGGTAGTCATTTTTGGTGCCGGTGGCGCGGCCCGGGCCATCAGTGTGGAAGTGGCCCTCGCAGGCGCGGCGCACGTGACTATCGTGAATCGCACGGTGGAACGGGGCGAAGAATTGGTCGCCCTGCTCAACGAGAATGTGCCTGCCGAAGCGGTCTTTGTGCCCTGGGAGGGGGACTTCAACATTCCCGAGGGGACAGATATTGTAATCAATGCCACATCCATTGGCCTGTTCCCCGATGTGGACGCCCGTTTGGCCCTGAATGTCGAGACATTAACCCCATCCATGTTGGTGGCGGATGTGATTCCCAACCCCCCGAAAACCAACCTCGTGAAAGCGGCAGAGGCCCGGGGCTGTCAGGTCATTGACGGCCTGGAAATGCTGGTGAACCAAGGGGTCATCGGGATCAAATACTGGACCGGGGTGGATGCCGACGCCGGAGTTATGCGGGCTGCCTTGGAGGAAGTCTTTGGAACGCAGTGACACAATGGAATAAGTCGTCCGATGGGGATTGACTGACCACGGAGCACAATGCAGGAGTTGCAAGGCATGAAACATTGTATTTTCGGAATCGCCGTTGGACTGGGATTGTGGTGGAGTGGGGCCGTGGAGGCGCAGGGTGATGTTGTTCGCTATACCATCACGAGTGTCGCGGAAAATCGGGCTACGGACGGAATATCACTTTCCAGCGAAGATATCACCCCGGCCAGCGTACCGTGGAGCCTCAGCAAAAGGACGCTCCATGGTGGAAAGCAAGAGGGGGTCGAGCTCATCACCTTAGACAACGGCGTGTTGCAGCTTGTGGTGGTACCTACCCGGGGCATGAGCATCTTCCAGGTGACCAAAGGCGACGTGCGGCTCGGTTGGGATTCGCCCGTCAAGGAGCTGGTTCATCCCCAGTTTATCGACCTGGAGAGCCGGGGCGGACTGGGTTGGCTGGAGGGCTTCAACGAGTGGATGGTGCGCTGCGGCCTCGAGTTTGCTGGCCATCCGGGCCGGGATCAGTTCACGACCAACACGGGCGATACTGCAGAGATGGATCTCACGCTCCACGGAAAGATTGGCAACATCCCCGCTTCGGAGGTGGAAGTACTGGTCGAGCGGGCGCCCCCCTACCGCATTACTATTCGGGGGGTAGTCCATGAACGGTTGTTCTTCGGGCCGAAACTTGGACTCGTCACCGAAGTGTCCACCGAGCCCGGCAGTGATACCTTTCGCATCCACGATGAAGTGACCAATCATGGTGCGGCCCCCCAGGAGTTTCAGTTGATCTACCACGGCAATTTCGGCGCACCGCTCCTGGAGGCGGGGGCCGAGTTTGTAACGGCGGCGAAACAAATCATGCCGATGAACGCCCATGCTGCCAATGGGCTCTCGCGGTATCGGCACTATGAAGGACCCACACCGGGTTTTATTGAGGAAGTGTACTTGATGGAGCCCTGGTCGGATAAGAACGGCCAGTGTGGTGCGCTATTGAAAAACCGTGCCGGAACCCGGGCAGCTTCCATCCATTGGAACATCGCCGAATTGCCCTATCTCGCCCTGTGGAAAAACACGGTGGCCGAAGCGGATGGCTATGTCACCGGTATTGAACCCGCCATGAGCTATCCCTTTAACCGCCGTGTGGAACGGGCCTTCGGGCGTGTTCCCAAACTGGCGCCCGGGGAGACCCGCAGCTTTACCCTCGACTTCGGTATACACGAAGGCAACGAGGCGGTGGAGAAGGCCGAATGGCGAATTGAGAAAATTCGGGACGGACGGGAGACCACCGTTATCGAGACCCCGCCGGAACTGCCGGAGTAGGGGGTGGGCATAGGGTGGTGTTGCTCGGGGACTATTCTCTTTGCGTCGTAGCGCCTTTGCGTGCCAATCCCTTTCGTGTTGCAGTTGGCTTAAGAACTCGTAGGTCAGCGAAGCGGAGGGCCGGATTCAGTCCGGTGTGCTGAATACACGGCAATTTAATCTCACGCAAAGGCGCGAAGGCGCAAAGCGTGGTGCGGCAACCAGATAAATGTGAGAGGATAGGATAATGACGGAAAACTCACTGGCAACGGCGGTTGTGGATGGATCGTACAAGATTCACGTGGCACTTGGGCCGGGATTGATGGAATCAATTTATGAAGTCGTGTTGTGCCACGAGTTAAAGAAACGGGGGATTCGAACGAAGCGGCAAGTGCCCGTTCCCATTGAATATGATGGGCTGAAATTTGACGAGGGATTTCGGGCGGATGTCATTGTCGAAGACTTGCTGGTACTGGAGTTGAAGTCCGTGGAGCATATCGTTCCAGTGCATAAGAAGCAGACACTGACCTATGCACGCCTGATGGATAAGCGTCTGGGCCTGCTGTTGAATTTTGGGGCCGAACGAATGAAGGATGGGATTTTTCGAATCGTGAACGGATTGGAAGAATAATTCGGAGAGTGGACATAGGGCGCCATTGGTCGGGGAGTTTTCTTCTTTGCGTCTTAGCGCCTTTGCGTGCCTATCCTTTTTGTGTTGCTGTTGGTTCAGAAACCTATTGGTCGAAGATACAGCGTGCCAAGTCCATTCCACTGCGCTGAGTATGCAGTGGTTTAATCTCACCCAAAGGCGTAAAGTGTTTAGGCATCGTATTCACCATGCCGGTGTCTGTCTTCATGACTGGATTTAGAGACCGTACGAATTGAGCAGGTTTTTTTGGCGGTGAACAGACTGACGGCCTAACCTCGGCATCGCCCTCCTACGGCGCGTCTACGACGTGGCACAGTAGCAAGGTGTCATACGCTCCCGTTGCGTCATGGGGCCGTCGCGTGCCATGCTGTTTTCTGTTTGGCGTGCAGTAAAAGGGAACCCTGAGGAGACAACATGTCTATTTCAATGTGCGTAGTGATGGTAGTCGGGGCACTGTTGGGTGCCGATGGGGCGGACAGTCACCCCGACGCACGGGGTAGTCTGGTGCGTACCTTTCCTGTGGGGCAGGCCCAGTTTTTTGTGGACGATTACTTCGTAGACAACCGCTTCAACGAAGATTCCATATCCGCCAAGGTGACGCAGCGCTTTTTCCCTGGCGAGCGAATCGCCACCCCGCTGATGGGCCCCGACGTCGATAAGCCCTGGGAGCAGGCTGCGGGGGTGGGCTATATCTCCATGGTATTCGACCCTGCCATCAAACGCTTTCGATTGTATTATCAGGTCTGGAACCCGAAAGACACGGTGGGTGGTCTCCCCACGTACACCACCTGCTACGCGGAGTCGGCCGACGGGATACACTGGGAAAAGCCCCTCTTCGATTTCGTGCCCTTTGAGGGTAAGGCGTCCAACATCCTCGCGGTGGGAGAGAAAGAAGCCAAGGCCCCGACCGTCCATCTTGCCGAGACGGCGGGTACGATGGAAAATGGTACGCCGGTGCGCAATCTGGGGATGCTGCCCAAAGAAGCGTTGCGGGGAAATCCCTACCTCATGTACTACTGTGACAGCGGCCATTATCTCGCTACCTCGCAAGACGGATACAACTGGGCCCTGCGGCAGGAGAAGCTCATCCCCAATCGGGTGGATTGCTTCATGACCCTCGTGCATGACGATGTGCGCAACGAATACTGCATGTTTTACCGGAACAAACTCATCTACCACGATTCCAAAGATCCGCTGTTGCGGGGGAATACCCGGATGATGGCCCGCATTGCGAGTGCCGATCTGTGGTCCCTGTGGGACGGAATGCCCACGACCGTACTGTTACCCGACGAAGCCGATAAGGGGCGCTTTTATAACATGCCCGTTTTCAAAGAGGGCGGCGTCTATTGGGGTTTCCTCGAGCAGTACAATGAGGACCCGGAACTCATCGAAGTGGAACTGGCTTTCAGTCGTGATGGCTTCGATTGGGAACGGCTGCCTTCCCGTCCCCGGATGATCCCCGTGGGGGAAGCAGGTACCTGGGATGACGGCATGACCTTCGCCTGCGATCGGGTCATTGAAGTGGGGGACGAGTGGTGGGTTTATTATTCAGCCTATGATGGCTACCACAACGAGAAAAACCGTACGGGTCAGTTGGGCCTCGTGAAATTCGGGAAAGAACGTTTTGTCGGAATTCAGTCCGATCCCACGGGGCAAAAAAGCTATGTCATCACCCGGCCCCTGGTCTGGCCCGGGGGGAATTTGGTCATCAACGCCGATGCGACCGATGGTTCCATGAAGGTACGGGTCACCGACCTGGATCGGAAGGTGTTGAACGGACTCACGTGGGAGGCTTGCGTGCCCCTGAAAGCCGATGCCATTCGCCACAAAGTAACCTGGGAAGAAGGCACGATGGCCGGGTTGGAAGGAAAGCTTGTGCGGTTGGAGTTCGTCTTCGAAAAGGCCGATCTCTTCGCCTTTCTTGCCGAATAGCTTCAGAATGGGGCGAGCGTGAATTGCCCGTGGGTTGCAATTCTCTGCCCAAAAAGGGATGATAGACGCAGGCATGTAAACAATTTTGCACCTTGGCCTTCCCAGGTGCCCGCCAGCGTCGCTTTGGTCTGTCGACGCGTTCGGACAAGTACATGTCTCCCTTGGAGATAGCCCCCGGCTACCGGTGTATGCAAAATCGGTCGCCGTTCATCGGTGGCATCTTCGTGACACCACACACGTCGCCGAAGGCCGGCGGATTCAATCCGGCCACCCTTATCGCAGTACCAGGAGAATTAAAACATGTTATTATCCCTTACCCTGCTCACCATGGCCACGGTCACCCAGGCCCTGGACGTGGTGAGCACCCCGTTCGCCCAGGAAGACCCGTCTTTCTACCCCTCGGCCAGCGAGCTGCCCGACTCCGTCGCTTTTCCGACCTCCGAGCCGGATGTGCAGATCGAAGGTGCCGGTGCGACGCTCGCAGTAGCCGCCAAGCCCGGCAGCGAGCTCATCTCCGCCGTCGGCACCGAGCGGGGACTCTATCTTCTCGCCGAGGATGGTTCCGGTTATGCACCGGTCTATCCAGCCGATGAACGGTATTCCTGGGCCCCCCGCCAGGTCGCCACGGTGGTGTACGACAGCCAGGGACGCCTCTGGTTTGGTGCGGACAATGGGGTCGGCGTGTGGGATGGTACGAAGTGGGCCCTCTATACGGGCGCCGAGGGCCTGCCCTACAAAAACTTCACCTGCTCTGCCGCCGGTGAAAACGGTGCCGTGTGGTTCGGCACGGAGCGCGGTGCGATTCGCTTCGATGGCACGACGTGGAACTACCGCGCGGGACGCCGTTGGCTGCTCGATGACGAAGTGTCGGGGATTGTGGTGGAAAAAGATGGTTCCGCCTGGATTAAGACCAAGACAGGCGTCAGCTTTATCAAGCGCGCCAATTGGACCCTTGAAGACAAGTCCGATTTCTTCATAGCCCAGGTGGAGGCCCGTCACAATCGGGATGGCTATATCACCAACTGGGATTTGGAAGTGCAGGGGGATATCTCGACGGCGGTCCCACAGATTACGGACAACGACGGGCTCTATACCGCCATGTACGGCGCGGCCATGGCCTTCAAATACGCGGCCACGGGTGACGCGCAGGCCCGCGAACTGGCCGAACGGAGTTTTATCGCCTGCAAGCGCCTCGTCGACATCGTGCCCGAGTCGATGAAAGGCTTTCCGGCCCGCGTGCTGATTCCTGCGGATTGGAAAGACCCGGTCAATGAACAATACGATGCGGAATACAACGCCAAGAAACAGAAAGGCGATGCCTTCTGGAAACAGATTACGCCCCGCTTTCCCTTGAGCGAAGATGGCAAGTATATGTGGAAAAATGACACCAGCTCCGATGAGTTGGCCGGTCACTATTTCTTCTATGCCATCTACTACGACCTGGTGGCCAAGACCGACGCCGAGAAAAAAGCGGCGCAAGACGTGGTGCGCGACATTACCGACCACCTCATCCGCAATGACTTCGCCCTGGTCGATCACGACGGCACGCCCACCCGTTGGGCCTGGTTTGGTCCCGATGCCCTCTACACGCCCTATGGCTGGGCGCAGGTGGGACTCAACTCCATGATGATGCTCTCCTTCCTCAGCGTGGCCGAGCACGTCACGGGCGACGAGCACTATGGCGAAGTCGCCGCCATGTTGCGCGAGGAACACCACTACCACATCAACGCCATGGTCCCCCGTCCCACCTTCCCCCCGGGAAACGTGGTGCCCTGGGATAACAACCTGGCCCTTCTCAGTTTCTACGGCCTGATGAACTATGAGAATGACCCGGAGTTGTTGCTCCTCTATCGCCAGAGTCTGGAAGACCTGTGGCAGTTCAGCAGCAAGCAGAAGAATTCGCTGTGGAACTATATCTACGCCGCCGGTGCCGAGCGTTTCATAAAAGAGGCAAAAAAAGGCTATTTCGACGGCGCCTACCCCGAAGCAGGACCCTATACGCCCCACTATGTGAAGCGTTTCTCGACCTACGACGCGGCCGAGGCCGACTCCCTGGAAACCCTCCAGCGCATGCCCATCTATCTGCTGGGCTGGAAGATGGAAAACACCCATCGTCTGGATGTGGAGCTGGACCCCACACCGCTCGCCGGCAACAACGCGGGGTGGTCGCGGGTGGATCGCAAAGCCCTGCCCATTGACGAGCGGGCCCACGTCCGCCAGGACCGGGATGCCTATAAGCTCGACAACGCGGAGGGTAATGGCTGGACCGAGCACGAAGGCACCTTCTATCTCCTGCCCTATTGGATGGCCCGCTATCATGGCTTCCTGAACTAGGCACGCGCACATTTCCCTTTTCCTCCCCCCGGGTCGTTCATTCGATTCGGGGGATTTTTTGTTGGACAGGATGCCGTGTCGATTGGGTATGATGGGAGGCTGTTGTCGACGACATCGCCAGAATCCAAACGGACGACCGAAAGGAATCCTATGATGATGCGATATGGAACCGGAATGGTCTTGTGTGCCCTGCTCAGCGTGGCGGTCCATGCGCAAGAGCACCCGTCCGTAGAGAAACACGTTACCCTTATCAAAGAGTCGGGGCGCTTCTCCGCCTGGCCGGCCAACCGGGGCATCTGGAGCTGGGGCAATGAAATCCTGGTGGGGATTGTTCACGGCTACTACAAAGAAGATCCCGGCGGAAGCCATGACATCGATCGGGAGAAGAAAGCCGACGATATCCTTGCCCGCAGTATGGATGGGGGCGAAACCTGGCAAATCGAGACGCGCACGGTAGAAGCACCGGAGGGGGACGTGCCTCCGGCGGCCTATAATTTCCAGGCCGAGGGCGTGGCCCTGAATTTTCGGGGCGGCAACTGGTTTATCTCGCAGAACCGCGGAAAGACCTGGGTCGGCCCCTATCCCTTACCGGACTTCGACCGCCCCGGCCTTCTTGCCCGAACGGACTATATTGTCGAGGGCCCCAAGCGGGTCACCGCCTTTATCGCCGCCCAGAAAACCGGGGGCGATGAAGGGCAACCCCTCTGTATCCGCACCGAAGACGGCGGACTCACCTGGCAGCTCGTGGGATGGATAGGCCCGGAGCCACCCGCCGACTACGGCTACGCCATTATGCCCGCCACTATTCGCCTGGGCGGGGATAATTATCTGAGCTTCATTCGCCGGGGTGGGAAATTCGACGGCCAGAAATCCTGGTGGGTCGAGCCCTATCTTTCACCCGACGATGGGAAATCCTGGTATCTGCTGGAAAATCCCCGCATCGAGAATGCGGGCAACCCGGCAACCCTGAACCGATTGGCCAATGGCGATCTGGCCCTCGCCTACGGGTGGCGGAGTGCCCCCTTTGGCATCCGCGCCCGCATTTCGGAAGACAACGGCCAGACCTGGAGCAAGGAACGTATCCTTCGGGCCGATGGGGCCAGTTGGGATATTGGCTATCCCCGCACCGTCCAACGGCCCGACGGCAAGTGTGTCACGATTTATTATTTTCACCACCCGGACCAGGAAGAGCGGTATATCTCCGCCACCATTTGGGACCCGGCAGCATAACAGGGCCCAAGTCGGTCCAGGAGTACATTTCATGCGACACGTTATGAGTTGTTTTCTCGCTGTGCTTTGTTTTGTGATGACCGGGTTGGCCCATGCCGATACCGCTGCGAAGAACGACGACGGCTTCGTGCCCCTCTTCAATGGGAAGGACCTGACGGGCTGGAAGACCACCGGTAATTGGGTTATTGAGGAGGATAACATCCTCACCCTCCATCCCCGACCGGGTGAACACGGCTGGCAGCGCTTTGATGCCTACATCATGTCAGAGCGGAAGTACAAAGACTTTGTCATCGATATCGAATTCAAGATTCTTAAGGAAGGCAACTCGGGCGTCTTCTTTCGCGTGGGCGATCCCTTGCTGCCCGTGGACACGGGCATCGAAGTGCAAATACTCGATACCCATGGCCTGGAAAACCCCGGGCACCACGACTGCGGCGGCGTCATCCGTACGGCAGGTCCCACGAAGAACATGGCCAAGCCTGCGGGCGAGTGGAACCGCTACGTCATCACCTGCAGGGGCAATCATCTCACGGTCGTCTTGAATGGTGAGCAGATCATCGACATCCAGCTCGATGAGGGTGCCATGAAAGATCGTCCCCTGGAAGGCCACATTGGTTTTCAGGATGAAGCCAAGCGGGTCTGGTATCGCAACGCCAAAATCAAAGAGCTCACCGAAGAAGGGTAGCGGACGGAGCGAATCAAGGCGGTTGTTAATTGCATGGCGCAGCCCATTCAACAGGGGAAAACCGCATCGCCCCTATAAGTCAATGTTTCTGCCTACGGGATGGAACGGGCTTTCAGCCCTTAGAGAATCCAGTGCTCCAAAAACATGGGGCGTTGCCCCATGCTGATATGCTTCCGGGCCGTTGGCCCTACAAGAGTTATCCGCTGTGCAATCGGGTCTGCTTCCATAGCGCCAATGGCGCGAAATATACCAGACTGGGGCGAAGCCCCAGGAAATCAAAGTTATCCAAAATAAGGACTGAAAGTCCGGCCCAAGAATAGTGATAGAAACGCCTTCAACTACGATTTAGACCTCCCGTTCCCTTCGGGGCGTGTCTTACTTGAGCCAGGTGTCAAACCAACTACCCACCGCGACGTAGTCTTCTTCGATGCCGTCCCAGTAGGTGTGGCCCCCACCGGGCTCCACGATAAGTTTGACCTTAAGGCCCGCCGCTTCGTATTGCTCCTTAAGCGCCTCTGATTGCTGGAGCGGGACCGTCGTGTCGCTGTCTCCATGTATCAGCAAAAGCGGCGGGTCGTCCGGGGTGGTGAAATAGAGGGGCGATATGGATTTGAGTTGGGCCGGTAAATCGTCGATGCTCCCAAACATCCGTTGGAACATGCCAGGCCGCACGGATTCGATCACCTTGTAGCCATCCGTCGCACCCCAATTGATGAGGTCGGTGGGTGGAAACCACGCGACAATGGCCTGGGTACGGCTGCTTTCGCGCAACACCGGGTCCGTCGCGTCGGGGTCCCCGTCATCTCCCGTCATGCCGACCATGAGGGATAGGTGTCCGCCCGAAGAGCCACTGGTGATGCCGATGTGCTTCGGGGCAATCTGATAGTCCGCCGCGTGGTGCCGCACAAAGCGGACGGAGCGCCGGATGTCTTCAATGATTTCCGGCACCGTAAAGCGGGGACTCGTGCCATGGCGCACGACGAAGACCGTAAAGCCATGGTGGAGCAGTCCCATGCCCCAGTGGTCTTTCCGCTTCTCTTCCACTTCCGCCGCAATATTGGATTTGCCCGAGCGCCAGCTGCCACTGGATACGAGCACGATACCCACGCCCTTGCGATTTTCTTTGGGTTGTAACACATCGAGGGTCAGGCCCATGCCCTCTTTCTGCCCGTAGACCACATCTTCTGTGGCGGTGTAGGGGACAACAAGAGATTCAATGCCGGCCATACTCTGTGGCGCGAAGATGAAGAGGGCGAGGAACGTCATCAACGTGGCTGCGCGGGGACACCATAAATTCTGCATGGGTTTTCCTTCTCGGTTCTCAGGTTTACGAAGGGGGCCTGACTGACCTCCTCTTGGACCGGTGTCCCGAGCTTTGGGTGTCGCATTCCCGCCATCACGGCGGGATTCTCCTATCCAGCGTTATTTTCACTTGTTATCCGGGACCGCTTTATAGAATACTTCCACGATCATATTCTAACGCTACGTATGAACCAGGAGCTGTTTTATGAAGACCAATCGCAGAACATTTTTGAAGGCCGCCTCCGTCTTGTCGGCTGCGCCCTTTATCTTGCCGTCGAAAGTTTGGGCGGCGGATGTGAATCCCAGTGACAAGATCACCATGGGTTTTATCGGCATGGGCAAGCAGAGCTACCACCTGTTGGGCAGTTTCCTCCAGCAGCCCGTGGTCCGGGTCGTGGCGGTCTGCGATGTGGATACGACGCGTCGCACCCACGCCCAGCAACGGGTCAACGAATTCTACACCGCCAAGCCGGAAATGGGCTCGGCCGAATGCGCGGCATACGTCGACTTTCAGGAGCTGATCGACCGGGGCGATATTGATGCGGTCTGTATCGCCACGCCCGATCACTGGCACGCCATTCCCATCCTCGCGGCCTTGAACGCGGGTATCGATGTCTATTGCGAAAAACCGTTGACCCACAATATTAACGAAGCCGTCGAAATTATAGACGCGGTCAAAGACAACAAGGCCGTGTTGCAGACCGGATCCATGCAGCGCTCTATGGAAGAGTTTCGCGTGGCCTGTGAACTGGTGCAGAACGGCGCGGCCGGTAAAATCAGCCGGGTGGAGTGCAGCTTCGGCCCTCCCGGAGTTCCCTGCGACCTGCCCGAAGAGGAAATGGAACCCGGTCTCGATTGGGAGCGTTGGATTGGCCCCGGCCCCATGCGCCCCTATAACTCGGTGCTGAGTCCCCGTGGCGTGCACGACCACTTTCCCAACTGGCGTACCTACAAAGAGTATGGCGGCGGCATGGTCTGTGACTGGGGTGCCCACCACCTCGATATCGCCCAGTGGGGCCTCGGCATGGACGACAGCGGTCCGAAACTCATCACGCCCCCCGATGATCCCAATGCGGTGGAAGGCGCGGTCATGACCTATAAGAATGGCGTCGAAGTCATTCACAAGGGCGGATTCGGCGTGCACTTCTTCGGCGACGAAGGCGAAGTCAAAGTTAACCGCGGGAAATTCGAATTCTGGCGCGACGGTAAGCAGATTCAGGGCAAAGGCGGTTCACTTGCTTCCACGATTGTCCACGTGCAGAAAGAGTATCTCGCCAACGCGAAGATCAAGCTCTATGAAAGCCGTCACCACATCAAGGATTTCCTGGAGTGCATCGAAAGCCGCAAGAAGCCCATCACGAATGAAATCGTGGGTGGCCGGAGCGCCATCTGCTGCCACCTCTTGAACCAGGCTTATTACAACCATGAAACCATTAAGTGGAAACCCAAGCGGATGCGTTTCGCCTGGCGCAGCGGTGAGAAAGCGTGGTTGACCCGCGACTATCGCGCGCCCTACACCCTTTCCTGAAATCGTAGTTACCCATAAACAGTGAAACACCGCCGAGGATGACCTCGGCGGTGTTTTTGTGCTCCCGGGGAACGAAAGGCAAGAAGCGAATTTCCGCAGTTTATGGTGCCACCCGATCCCTCGCGACCGTCGGTCGGGTTCGGGTGCCTTGAGCCGCATGGAATAGCTCTTCCTCGTGTGACGATGCGGTAGACTCTTAAGGCGCCGGTATGGTGGGCGTGGCAACAGTGCCGTGAGTCCTGATTAGGGCACCGTCGCGCTCGCTCTATGCGCTGGAACGGACGGAAGTCCATCTTGCGACCACTACATCCACGGCCTCGTCCAGCTACTCCTCGATGCGGTAAAGCTGGCGCTCGGTGCGAACGTAGAGGGCCTTGCCGCTGAGGGCAGGTGACGCAAAGGTTCGTTCGGCCAGGTCATTGGTCGCAAGCACCTGAAAGCGCTTACCCGCTGCAAAGACGGTGGTCTTGCCCGCTTCATTGGTGGCGTAGATGCGCCCATCGGCGAAGACGGGGGAGGCGGAAAACTTGCCGTCCACTTTTTCTATCCAGTGAATCTTTCCGGTGACGGCGTCGCGACAGGAAATCTCACCCCGGTCACTGACGCAATAGAGTTCCGCGCCCACCACCAGCATGGACGGGGTATGGGGCGTCCCTTCTTCAGACGTCCACGCCACATGGCTATCGGTCACGTCGCCGGTGCCGCCCGTGCGGATGGCGTAAATGCTGGAGGGCCGGGCAAAGCCGGTGCCCAGGAAGATGAGCCCGTGGGCGAGCACGGGCCGGGGCACAATGGAGAACCCTTCACCATAGCGGACCTGCCAGACCAGATTACCATCGCGGAGGTCATAGGCCCCCACGAGGCCGCTGGCGGTGCTCACCGCCACGTCTCGGCCCTGCTCCTCCACGATGAGGGGCGTGCTGAAGGAAAACTTCTTACCCGCCGTGCTGTTCCGAAAGGTCTTCCAGAGCACCTTGCCTGTTTGGGTGTCGAGGGCCGCAATGAATGGGGCGTCGTTGTCATCGTAACTGATAATCAGCCGGTTTTTCGCCAATGCAGGCGAACCGCCATTCCCATGAGGTGTCTTGTAGGCGAGCTCGGTCTGGCGCCACAACACGTCACCGTCGAGATTGAGGCACGCCGTACCCAGTGGGCCAAAGTGCACAAAGAGCCGCTCGCCGGAGACGATGGGCGTGGGGCTGGCATAGCCGTTCTTGGGATGCTTCGGAATGCGGGGCAACTGGTCGAACACGGGCACGTTCCATAGGATTTCGCCCGTCACGGCATCTAGTTGCAGGGCCCGCAGCGACTCCAACGCGTCGTCGTGTTCAATCGCGGTGGTGAGATAGATTCGGTCATTCATCACGACGGGAGAAGACCACCCCGTGCCCGGTATGGCGCGCTTCCACGTCACATGTTCGCTCGTCCCCCACGTAAGGGGCGGCGTCGCGTTGCCGCCCAAACCCTGACTCGTAGGCCCGCGAAACTCCGGCCAATCTCCAGAGGCGTGCGCGGTGCCGAAAGGGCCCGCAGCCCCGCAGAGGAGGGCGAAGGCAAGGAGGAGATTTCCGTACGTCATGGCAATACCTTTCCGTCGTAGGCGACGCTTCAATATGTCAGAGGCGGCGGGGGATTGCAAGATAGCTTGCGTTCCACTCCGGGGCTTAGTAGGATGCGGAACGTTGCCACGGCCTGTATGGAAGGGGCCGGCAGAGAGAATGATGCGGAGGAATATCTCATGAAACCGGTCCGACTTTTCTACGTGCTGACGCTGTTGGGAATCTCCCTGAGCCTCACCGTCCATGGGCAGGAAGGGGAGCTCCCGTCTTCCGCTACGACCGCCCTGGAGACCTCCCTCGCCCGCCTCAACGAAGTGATTACCGACCGTCCTTCGCCCCAGCATCACCTGCGGGCCGAGGTGCTCTTTCGCCTCGGGCGTTTTAAGGAAGCCATCGCCGATTATGACGTGGTGGCCGCGCTGGGTTCGCCCCACGACGCCTACTCCTGTTGGGAGCGGGGCCTGGCGCAATATTACGCGGGGGACTTCGCATCGGGTGCTGCCCAGTTTGCGCGCTATCACGAGGTGGGGGCCACCGATATCGAAAACGGACTCTGGCGCCTGCTCTGCATTGCGGAGGAAGAGGGCATCAAGGCGGCGCGGGAATCCATGTTTGCTTACCCCAATCGTCGTCGTCCGCCTTTTCCCGCATTGCTCGATCTTTACCTTGGTACAGGAAAAGTCGAGGCCGTTTTTGAGGCTACACAGGCCGACGGGCTATCGCCGGGGGAGCAGACCAATCGGCGGTTCTACGCGCACTACTACGTGGGGAAATACTATGAGCTCATGGGGGAGCGGGACAAGGCTCGGGCCGAAATCGAAAAGGCGCTGAAAGAACCCCTGCGCCACTTCATGTATTTCTGTGCCGAGGCCGATGCCAAACGGCTTGCCGAAACTTCCGAAACGCCGGAGCCCGCGAAAGAATAGACGCTATTCCGAATGGCGCGTACGTCAGGAGGCTCGGGAGTAGAAATGAGACTGCGGGTGCTACCCTCAAAGCGGGGTGGCTACGCCGTATCGCTTGTGGGGGAATAAACTTCGCGACAGCGAAACCAATATGCATCATCTTCTCAGGGGAGTAGTTCCTGAATAGAAGACACCCACAAACTTCCCCCGCTGCGCCCTCCGTGTGAGGATGGCCCCCGACATCCTCCTCGAAAGGTTCCGACTATCCCGCTGGAGTAAACGAGATTTGTCCCTGTTTTGAAAAAAGCGTACGGAGCCCTGCCGAAAAGGTCAACCGTCATTCCCGCGAAGGCGGGAATCCAGTGCCCTTCACCGACTCACGCCTTTGCGTTACGAATTCTCCGCCGTCGCAAAGCGGAAGGCATACAGCCGGGTGCCAAACTGAAATTCAAAGCGCAGTCGAATCGGCTGTGCAGTGGCGGCACCCACATCGGCGTTCCCCTTCCAGGTGACCGCATGCTGGGTGACGTTGGTCGCGTGAATGCGATCACAATCGTCCAGCGAAAAACCGGGCAGGGCCACGCCGTTGGCATCCTGAATCTCCACCCGCGCCAGGCCCATGGCCGATGTGTCGATGTTGAGATGGAGTTGGTTGCCCGTAACCTGCAAGGGGGGCGTTGTGAATTCGCCACCTTCGTACGTAGATTCCACACAGGTGAAACCATCTTTGCGTAACACCACCCGGGTCAAGACGTATTGATCCTGCACGTCTTCATTTCCCGTATGGGGATCGTTAATCCCGATGTAATACATCCAGATCTCGTCCCCCTGGATGTGCATTCCCCGCGTCATGTACATGGAAAGGGCATCATTGCTGCCCGCCAGTCCGTTACGAATCCAGGGCTCCCGTTCATAACGGTCCCAGTCGATACCATCCCGACTGGCCGCCAGCTCAATGTCCTCGGCGCCCACGTTGTATACCCCCACGGTGGTCGGGGTGTATTGGGACATGTCTTCGGAAAGGTACCAGTCTTCATAGGAGCGGTAGCGTGTGTTGAATAGGAAATAGGCGTCTTGCGCTCCGGGATAGGGCACCACCTGGGGACAATAGAAGTCCATGACTTTCACGCCGCCAAACTGAGGGTCCTTATCGTCGGGCTCCAGGACCACCTCGGGCATGGGGAAGGACGAAAGGTCGTCGGTCACCGCGCGTCCGATGGTGCGCCGGGAGTACTTGTTTTCACCCCCGTAACGTGCCGTGCCGATGGTGCGGAAATAGGGCACCCGTTCGGGCGGACAGGTGTAGACCTTGTTCACCCGCACGTAGGCCACGTATTTCCCCAACACCTCATCGAAGTAGCACACGTTGTGGCTGTCCATGCCATGGGGATACCTTGCGGCGGCGGGGAAGATGTTCTCGTGAAGGACCTTCCAATCCGAACCGTCGCTGGAGGCGCTGACTTTGTTGGCCAGCCCGTCAAAGCGTTTGAAGCGCGCTTCCGGCGGTGCTTTTGGGTCTTCGAAGATGCTGAAACCTCCCAGGAGAATTCCCAGGATGTCGTCGTCCTCAGGCGCTTGGAATCCCGAAGTCCGCCGCCAGTGGATGCCATCTTTGGACAGGGCCGAATACCACCGGAAGTCTTTGCGCGGTGTTATGAGCGAGGAATAGCCCCCGAGCTTGCCCTTGAGCGAAACCTCGTTGGTCTTCACGGGGGGACAGGTCACGATGCGTACGTTTTCTGTTTCGGCGAGAAAGCGGCCATCGATGAAGACCTGGTTGCGATCCCCGATACCGAGGGGGGCTTCGGCTCCTTCCACCTCGGCACAAAGTAACGGTATCAACAGGAGGCCCATAATGAGGGACGTGTTCGGCATGGCGGACGATGGAAGGTACATGAATATTCCCTGGTTAATTCGGGGTCCAAAGTTGCCTGGCGAATTGCGGATACCCCGACAAGAGGGCAGTCTATCAGTGTAGGGCAGGGATCACCAATTGGCCTTTCGTCGGGAACTGACTTGTTGTTCGCAGCGCTTTCTTGGGAAAGAGTCGAAGTGCGTGCCAAACGAAACTTGGTGATCGTGCCGCGCGATCTTTGACATACGAGTCTAAACGAGTCTGGCGAAGTTCGTGTGCGTGGAGCATGCCCGTCGCCGAGAAGTTTAAAAAACTCGGGCGGGCGTCCCAACTACTACTACCGGTGATTCATGGGAAGAGCGGTCTATATTGTGCGGCTTTCACGTGGGCAATAGACCCTCGTTCGTTGTCAGGTACGCTCAACGCGCACGAACCCGTCAGGACTCGTTGATACTCGCCTTTTGGGGATCGCGCGGCACGACTGGGTGGTTCTCGCCTGAGACCGACGGACTACCCTCCAGCTCCGCCTGCGTCACCTCCACCTCACTATTCCCTTGACGGTGCCCACGTGCTACCATGCCCGGATAGTTTTTGGGCCGGAAGGACGTCCCTGGGCTGCGGTTGCCCGGGCGCCTTCTACATAACCAACAGGATTAGGATCACATGAATTATTGCAGGGCAAGGCAGATTACCCGCCACATGGCGTTCGCGCTGGTGGCCTTTCTTCTGGTCAGCACCGGCGCTATGGCCGAGGCGCTTCGGCTTCCGGCCATCTTCTCCGACCACGCGGTGTTACAACAAAAGGCACCCATCGCAGTCTGGGGCTGGGGTGAAGCGGGCCAGACCGTTTCTGTCTCGATTGCCGACAAGCAGGCCGAGACCACGGTGGGCGACGACGGACGCTGGTCCCTCGAACTGCCGGCCATGACCGCCGGGGGCGGGTCCCTGACCCTCACGGTGACGTCGGGCGAGGAGACCATCGCGTTGAAGGACATCCTTATCGGGGAAGTCTGGTTGGCCTCGGGGCAGTCCAATATGCAGTGGAGTATCAAGCTTTCGGACAACTGGGAAGCCGAGGTGGCCCAGTGCGCCAACGATTCCATTCGCTTCGCCATGGTCTATCGGGAAGTGAGCACGACGCCGCTGGACGATTTGCGCAAGCTGACTCCCTGGGCGGCCTGCACACCCGAGTCCATGGTGAATTGCTACGACGGCGCGGGTTTCTCGGCCGTGAGCTACTACTACGCCAAGTATTTGCAGGCCGAGCTCGGGGTGCCCGTGGGTGTCATTAACACCAGCTGGGGCGGCACGCGCATCGAACCCTGGACGCCGCCCGTTGGCTTCGCCCAGGTGCCAGCCTTGTCGGACATCGATGCCTAGGTGCGGATGAACACGCCCGACAGCCCCGAACACCAGGCCGCGCTTAAGAAGGCCATTGCCGAAGTGGAAACCTGGCTGCCCAATGCCAAAGAGGCCTTGGCCGAAGGCGCCTTCCCACCGGCCCTGCCCAACGTGGCTTCCAAGTCGGTGCTCTCCGACCGCCAGTCGCCCACGGCGCTTTATAACGCCATGGTGCATCCCCTCGTACCCTACACGAACCGGGGCTTTATTTGGTATCAGGGCGAATCCAACCGTGGCGAGGGCATGCTCTATCGGGACAAGATGGAAGCCCTCATCAAGGGGTGGCGCAGCGTCTGGAATCAGGATGATCTGGCCTGCTACTTCGTCCAGCTGGCGCCTTTCCAATATGGCGACAGGCCCCGTGCACTCGCCGAAATCTGGGAGGCCCAGACGGCGACCCTCGATCTGCCCCACACCGGCATGGCTGTTATCAATGATATCGGTAACATCAAAGACATCCACCCCCGCAACAAGGACGACGTCGGCAAACGCCTCGCCCTCCTCGCGCTGAACAAGACCTACGGCAAGACCGATATCGTCGCGGAAAGCCCCCGCTACGACCGCTTCGCCGTAGAGGGGAATGCCCTGCGGGTCCATTTCGAACACGCAAAGTCCCTCCAGACACGGGACGGTGCCGCGCCCACCTGGTTCACCATCTGCGGCCCTGACGGGGTCTATCATGACGCGACGGCCGTAATCGATGGAACCTCCGTCGTCCTTACCGCCGAGGGCGTCGAGAAGCCCGTTGCCGTACGTTTCGCGTGGGATCATATCGCCGAGCCGAATCTGATGAACGAAGCGGGATTGCCCGCGTCTGCCTTCCGGGCGGGTTCGGTGCCCATGGAAGGGGCACTTCGTCATCATGTCCCCGAGGCGCAAGACTTCAAAGTGGTCTATGCCTTCGACCCGACCAACCCGGCTACTGTGAAAGACCGCGTTCAATATGACGTGGATAATCACGGTAATTTCGCGGGGAAGGCTATCGAGCGGGTGGCCTATTTCATGCACCTCGTGGATGCCGACGAAAAGACCCGCTGGGTTTATGTGGAACTCGACCCCTTCACCCAGGAAATAACCCGGGTCGGTGTGCCCGCGCCCGGCAATGACGGGGTCTTTCAGCAGGAGGTGGCCAACGTCGTGGTCAAGTCCAGCGACAGTGCCCTTCCCCAGGGTGCCTTGAGCGGTGCGGCGATGGAGTTCTGGGCGAGTAATTACGGTCCCGAGACCGGCCGCAAGCTGCCCGGTGCGAGCGACGCGAAGTATGACTTCGACGATACGCCCAATGCGGAACGCAGCGTGGGCTACGGCTCCATGCAGTTTCATGACGTGGCCTCCAAGACGACCCTCATGGCCTTCAATAATTTCCGCGCAGGCCGCACTGCCGACGTGGGTATTGGTAACAGTGACGGCGCCCAGCCCGACTGGACCTTTTCCAAGAGTGCCGAAAGCTGGGTAAGCGGTCAATTGCTGGTGCTGGTAAAGGTCGCCGAATAAGCACGTAATCAGCACTATGGTATACAGAAGCCTCCGTCGGGATACTGGCGGGGGCTTTTTTCGTGTTGGATGATGCCCTGGCGGCGTGTTGAATTCGAGGGGAAGACACATCGTCGCAACTGTGGTAGGCTGGTGGCAGTCCATTACGCTGCCTTCAGGAATACATGGGCTCGAAGCATCAACCCCCCACGGGAGTTTTTATCATGACCTGGTCTTCCACCTTCCGCATTGCTGCTGCGGCAATCCTTACGGTCTTGTGTATCCTCATCCTTCACCCGAATCCTGCCGAGGCCGCCGAGCCCCTCCGCATTATCGTGTTTGGTGCCCATCCGGATGACTGCGAGCTCAAGGCAGGGGGCGTGGCGGCGAAATGGGCGGATCAGGGACACAAGGTTAAATTCGTTTCCGTGACCAATGGCGATATTGGACACCACGAGATGGCCGGTGGTCCCCTGGCGAAGCGGCGCACCAAGGAGGTGCAGACGGCGGCCAAGATCCTGGGCATCGAAACCCAGGTCCTGGATCATCACGATGGTGAACTCATGCCCACCCTGGAGATTCGCAAGGAATTGATTCGGCTGATCCGTGAATGGAAGGCCGATATCGTCATCAGTCCCCGCCCCAATGACTACCATCCCGATCACCGCTACACGGGCATCCTCGTGCAGGATGGAGCCTACATGGTGACCGTGCCGTTTATTTGCCCGGACACCGAGCCCCTGCGAAAAAATCCCGTCTATCTCTACCTCTGGGATCACTTCCAGAAACCCAATCCCTTTGAGGCCGATATCGTCGTCTCCATTGATGATACCATCGAGCGGAAGCTGAAGGCCCTGGGGGAAATGCCCTCCCAGTTTGCCGAGTGGGCACCGTGGCACGGGGATTACCTGGACGAAGTGCCCACCGATCCGGAGGAAGCAAAAAAGTGGATTGCCGAGCGTTTTCGGGGGCGCATGAAAGGTGTTGCCCAGAAGTATCCCGAAGAATTGGCAAAGTGGTATGGCAATGAAAAGGCCGCCGCCGTGGAATTTGCCGAGGCCTTCGAAATCTGCGAGTACGGACGCCGTCCTTCGGAGGAAGAGCTTCGGATGCTCTTTCCCTTTTTCTCTGGAAAGTGATAGCGGATTGAGGCACGCGCCCCAGGTGGGTTGCTACGTAACAGTACGCAGTTGCCGGGTTGGACATGTTTCTCGTCGCACAGTGCCTCCATCGTCCCGGTAAAATTGTTCGCCTGGGTTTTGTCGCTCGCAATAAGGCAGGCTATGGATATGCGGCCCGCTACTGCAGTTTCAACGCGTCCGCCAGGTCACGGGGTACTTCCATCGGCATGTCCAGCAGAATCTGGGCGTAGGCCTTCCCTTGTGGGTCATTGCGGAGGCTGTTCATGCCACCGCCGCCCAGGGCATCATGGAGTACGAAGTTAAGCGCGCCGATGCCTGGAAGGAAATAGCGCTCAACCGTCCCTGTCATCAGGTAGTCGAAATAGGCCCCCACCCGCACCGCCGTCAGGGTCTGACATAGGTAGGGCAGGGCCCGCGCATCCCGGGCGATGATGCCGATATTGGCGTCGTTGCCCTTGTCCCCACTGCGGCCATGGGCCAGGGCGAAAAGAGGCCGTACGACCGTATCCCCGCCCCCCCCGGCGGACGGCATGGAGGGGCGGAGCAGCGTGTCCGCGTTGAACGGGGGCCCCGATACATAGGGGACCTCCCAGGACTCCTGGCCCAAGTGCACGGTGGCCCGCACGGAAGGCTTGGGCACAAGCAGTGAAAAGAGGCGAATCACCGGCGCGGGTTTCGGACGGTTTCCCCCCATGGCCGAGATGCCGGGGGCCATGGAAGTGGCCGAAGAAGTCAGCTCCCTCAGCAGGCCCATCAACGCGAGGGGCAGCGGATGTTTCGCGGCAACTTTCAGCACCACTTCTCGTGATGACGTGTTGCGGGCATGGGGACCATAACCCGCTTCCGCACCCAGCACTTCCACATCCGTCTCCGTGAAGGGCGGTGCACCCATCTGGACCAACATGGCCGCGCACCGGGTGAAGACGGCGTCGGCCACTTTCTGGGCCTTGGCGGCCGCGTCCCGTCCCCGGATGGTCAAATACATGCCGATGCGATAGCCATCTTTCCAGGTGGCGGAAACTTTCAGGGTGTCCGTGGGCGCGCTTCCCCGTGCGCCAGAGACGGCGACACAGTTTGGTCCCACATCACGAATTGACACCTGGGAAAAGTCACACACCACGTCGGGCAAGATGTAGGCCTGCGGGTCACCGATTTCATAGACGAGTTGCTCCGCGACGGTGCCCCGACTGACTAATCCACCGGTCCCATCGGGCTTGGTGATTTCGAAATCCCCCTCCGAAGTAACCTGCGCAATGGGATAGCCAATGTCCTCCCAGCGCCCGGTTAACTCCCAATCGCTGAAGAGGCCACCGCTTGCCTGGGCACCACATTCGATGATGTGGCCCACCAGGCTTCCCCCCGCAAGACGGTCGTAGTCGGTGGCGGTCCAGCCGAATTCATGGATGCAGGCGCCCAGCGTGACCGCACTGTCCACGCACCGTCCCGTAATGACCATGTCCGCGCCCTGGTCCAACGCGGACGCAATGGGGAAGGCACCGAGATAGGCATTGGCACTCAGGCACGAATCCGGAAGGGCGTCCCCGGTAAACATTTCGGTCACCCCGTCGTTTCGCAGGGTGTCGAGGGTATCCATCAGGTCGTCGCCCGTCACCACGGCCACGCGAAGCGAAAGGCCGAGTTCTTCGGCCAATGCCTCGATGGCCCGACCGCAGGCTTCCGGGTTCATGCCGCCCGCATTGGAGATGACTTTGATGTGCTGCGCAACAATCGCCGTGAGGCATTGCTTCATCACCACGGTGACAAAGTCCAGCGCGTAGCCCTGTTCGGGGTCATTCTCCCGGGCACGGGCCATGATGGATAGGGTGACTTCCGCGAGATAATCGAAGACCAGGTAATCGAGTTGTCCGCCCCGAACGAGTTGCAGGGCCGCCAGGTTGGAGTCGCCCCAGAATCCGGAGGCCCCACCGATGCGCACGGTTTTTTGTGCCTTGGGTTGTGTCATGGCGTGGCCTCACTTTCCAGGGGAGCAAGTTCCAAAACAACCTGGCCGGGGTCGACCCGATCGCCCTTCGCCACACCGAGGGACGTCACCGTGCCCGAAAAAGGTGCGACGAGGGCGTTCACCATTTTCATTGCCTCCAGCACCACGAGCACGTCGCCCGCCGCTACCGGGTCACCAACGGCCACATGGAGTTCCACCACCTGCCCGACCATGGGGGCCTTTAAGATGCCGTCCCCACCGGGAATAACTTCCTCCGGCGGCGCGTAGGTGTCATCCCGAAGGTGGGCGACCTGCTGGTGCACCGACAGATACACGTTGCTATCCTCAAAGGCGTAGGGGGCCGAAACCCGGCGTCCCTCCTGCGTGAAGGTAATCGTATCGTCCGTCATCGTGATGACTTCGAGGGTGTGGGTCCTGTCTTCCTGGGTGAGCGCGTAGGTATTTCCCCATACCCGCACGTGAAGCCACGCGTGGGCCCCGTCATGCCAGAGTTTCAACGGTACCGTAACGGACCCCGTGGATGACCACCCCTTTTGCGAAGGGGAAACGTTCTCGGCATCCCGCTCGATCAGGAGGGTCGCCGCAACCAACAGGGTAAGGAGATCCGTTTCCTGGCTTTCGACTGGGGCGCCCAGGTTGGCGACGAAATTGTTTCCATGGCCTCCCTCGACGAATGTTTGATGTTGTAACAGGCTATCCAGCCAGGCCCGGTTGGTGGGGACCCCCAGCAGGGTCGTTTTCCGCAGGGCATGGAGCAGCCGGGTGCGCGACTCCTCGCGGGTTGTTCCCCAGGCAATAATCTTTGCCAGCATGGCGTCGTAGTAGGGCGTGATGGTATAGCCATCCCGGAGGCCGTGGTCCGTTCGAATGTCCTGGCCTTCGGGCGGACGCCACTGAAGAATGGTCCCGGTCTGGGGGGTAAAATCTGCGACCGGGTCTTCCGCATAGAGACGGAGCTCCATGGCGTGGCCGGCCAGCACGACGTCTTCCTGCAGGACGGGCAGCGGGTCGCCTTGGGCGATGGCAAGCTGGAGTGCTACCAGGTCGAGGCCGGTGACCAACTCGGTGACCGGATGCTCCACCTGGAGGCGGGTGTTTATTTCGAGAAAATAGAAATGGCCATCCTGGTCCAGCAGAAATTCCACCGTCCCCGCGTTGACATAGCCAGTGGCCTGGGCAGCGCGGACGGCTACCGCACCCATTTCTGCGCGCAATGCTTCGTCCACCGCGGGGGAGGGGGACTCTTCGATGACCTTTTGATAGCGCCGCTGCACCGAGCAGTCCCGTTCACCCAGGTGAATGCACTGGCCGTGGGCGTCCGCGAGAATCTGGACCTCCACATGGCGCACCTTTTCCAGAAAGCGCTCAATGAGCAGGGCACCACAGCCAAAGGCCGATTGGGCCTCGGTGCGGGCGCTGGCGAGGGCCGCTGGTGCTTCGGAAGGCTGGCGGACCACGCGCATGCCCCGTCCACCACCACCGGCGACGGCCTTGAGCAACACGGGGAATCCGACGCGCTCCATTTCGGCGAGAAGAGTCGCGTCCTCCTGGTCGGCACCGTCATAGCCCGGCACACAGGGCACCTCGGCATCGGTCATGATGCCCTTGGCCTCCGCCTTGTTGCCCATGGCGGCGATGACCGAAGGGGGTGGTCCGATGAAGGTCAGATCTTCTGCCGCGCATGCGGCTGCAAAGTCGGCGTTTTCACTGAGGAAGCCATAGCCGGGGTGGATGGCGTCGGCATGGGAAGTTTTCGCCGCCGCGATGATCGCTTCCGTGTTTAAGTAGGATTCCCCGGCCGGCGCTTTGCCAATATACACCGCCTCATCGGCCATGGCGACGTGGAGGGCGTCGGCATCGGCGTCACTGTATACCGCGACGGTGGCGTAGCCCTCACTGCGGGCCGTGCGCAGGATGCGGCAGGCAATCTCGCCCCGATTGGCCACGAGGACCTTGTGAAAGCGTGGGCTCATGGACCCTGCTCCGTCCAGGCCGCCGGTCGTTTTTCCAGAAAGGCGGCCACGCCTTCCTGGCCTTCATCGCCCCGAAGCTGGACGACGAAGGCGTCTGCCGCGTCATCGAGCACGTTATCGAGCGGCATGGTCATGGTGTTCATGAGAATGCGTTTCGTTTCCGCATTGGCGCCGGGCGCACAGCGACTTACTTCCGATAAGGTCTGGGCCAGCGCCATTTTCAGGGCCTTCTGGTCTGGCACGACGGTGTGCACCAGGCCAATCTTTTCCGCGTGGGCCCCGTCGAAGCGGTGTCCTGTGAGGGCCAGGTGTCGGGTGGTGGTGAGCCCCACGCGCTGCACCACGAAGGGTGCAATCTGCGAGGGGGTGATACCCAGTCCCGTCTCACTCAGTGCGAAGCGGGCATCGGTATGACACAGGGCCACGTCCGTTACGCTGACCAGGCCCAGCCCTCCGCCGAAGGCCACCCCTTCCACCACCGCAATCAACACCTGGGGAATGGCCTGAAGGCGAAGCAGAAATTCTCCGAACTGTCGGTTCTTGATGGCCAGGGGATCGCGGCCACCGTCGGTGAGTGGCGGGGTAGAACGGCTCTCCTTAAAAATCGAAATGTCGCCGCCGGCGCAGAAGCATCCCTGTGCACCGCGCAATACGACGGCGCGGATTTCCCGGGTCCCTTCCAGCAGGCCACACAACCCGGTAAGTTCGCTGACCATCTGATCCGAGAGGGCGTTCTTCGCTTTCGGGCGATTCAAGGTGACAAAAAGGGTAGAGCCGCTTAACGCCACTAAGAGGGTTTCACAATCGGGAAGGCTCGCCATCGTTCAGCCTCGCCGACTGGAGGGCAGGGTGCCCATGAATTTGCAGATGATGCCCAACATGATTTCATCGGCACCACCGCCGATCGAGCCTAGGCGACCATCCCGATAGCTCCGTGCCACGCGGGACTCTTCCATGAAGCCCATGCCGCCCCAATACTGCAGGCACGCATCATTCACCTCCCGGGTGAGTCGTCCCGCTTTCAGCTTGGCCATGGAGGCCAGCATCGTGCAATCCTCACCGGCAATGTGCATCTGAACGGCTTTCCACGTCAGGGCCCGCAGACACTCCACCTCGGTCTGCAACTCGGCGAGGCGAAAGTGCACCACCTGATTGTGGAGGATGGGTTTACCGAAGGCCTCCCGCTGTCGGGTGTATTCAATGGTGTCGTCAATGGTGCGCGTGAGGGAGACGAGGCAGGAGAGGGCGGAATACATGCGCTCCTCCTGAAACTGCATCATCTGATAGGTGAAACCCGCACCTTCCTCACCCACGAGGTTTTCAACGGGTACCCGCACATCTTCGAAATGAAGCTCGGCCGTATCCGATGAGCGCATACCGAGTTTGTCGAGCTTCCGCTCAATCGTGACCCCCTTACACAACGCGCCGTTTTCTCGGAGGGGCACGCAAAGTATGCTCTTGTTGGTGTGGATGTTGGCGCTGTCGCCCGTGTTGCAGAGCAGGCAGATCCAGTCGGCCTGGGTGCCGCTGGTAATCCACATTTTCCCCCCGTTGATGATGTAGTCACCGCCCTGCTTCGCCGCGTAGGTCTTGATGTTCGCCACGTCCGACCCGGCAGAAATCTCAGAGACGCCAATGCACGAGACGTAGTCGCCCGCGATGGTGGGGGTCAGGAATTTCTCCCGCACCACATCCGAACCGAATCGGGCCAATGCGGGGGTCGCCATGTCGGTCTGGACCCCGATGGCCATGGGGACGCCGGCGCAGTTGGTGTAGCCCAGGGTTTCGTTCATCACCGCCTGGTAGGAATAGTCCAAACCCAAACCGCCATAGGCCTCGGGTTTCGTGATGCCGAGGAGGCCCAGGTCGCCCATCTTTTTGAAGACGTCATGGGCGGGGAAGATACCGTCCCGTTCCCATTCATCGACGTAGGGGTTGAGCTCGGCTTCCACAAATTTGCGGATGGTATCCCGTAGTTGCTCATGTTCCTGACTCAGTTCCATGGCAGGTGTGCTCCTGATTGCGGTTACATGCGTCCCACACCAAAGGTGTTGGGGTGAAGGTTCCGTTGCCGTGCTTCCCGGCAGGTGGCCAGGCAAAAGGCCAGCACCCGGCGGCTATCCCTCGGGTCGATAATGCCGTCATCCCAGACACGGGCGGTGGCGTAGAGGGCCTTTCCTTCCGTGTCGTACTGGTCGATGATTTGTTGCTCCATCATCTTGATGGCATCGTAATTGGGTTCATCGCCCGAGGCTCGGGCGGTCGCTTCCACCACGTTCGACATGGTCTTGGCGGCCTGCGTCCCGCCCATAACAGAAAGCTGGTTGTTGGGCCACGCGAAAATGAATTGGGGGTTAAAGCCCCGACCACACATCCCATAATTACCGGCACCGAAGGAGGCCCCGATATGGAGGGTGATACGGGGCACCGTCGCGTTGGTCACCGCCTGAATCATCTTGGAGCCGTGCTTAATGATGCCGCCCCGCTCGGCCTCGGTGCCCACCATGTAGCCCGTCGTATTCTGGAGGAATATAAGGGGCGTGTCCGATTGGCAACAGAGTTGGATAAACTGGGTGGCCTTCGTCGCGCCATCCCGGTCGATGGGGCCATTGTTGGCCAGGATACCCACCGGGTGGCCGTCGAGGGTCGCATGGACCGTCACCGTATGGAGGCCATAGGCGGCCTTGAAATCGAGGAAGTCGGAGTCATCCACCAGACGGGCGATAACCTCCTGTGCTTCATAGGGCGTTTCATAATGGGGAGGCACACAGCCCAAGAGCGTTTCCCCATCGTAACGGGGGGGCTTAATGGCGGCATGGGGCTCATGAACTGCGCCCCGCTCCCACGGAAGTTTCGCCAGTATTTCACGGCAAATGCGGATGCCATCGGCATCGTCCTCGGCCATATATTCTGCCGTGCCCGGTACCTGGTAATGCATTTCGGCACCACCCAGTTCCTCATCGGTCGCTATCTCCCCCGTGGCGGCCTTTAAGAGGGGCGGGCCCGCCAGGAATATCTTGGAACGCCCCCGCACCACCACCAGGTAATCGCAGAGGCCCGACTGGTAGGCACCGCCCGCCGTCGACGAGCCGTGGGTAATGCCCACCACGGGAATACCCGCGGCGGAGAGGCGGGCCAGATTGGCGAAGGTCCGTCCGCCCTCGATAAATAGCTCGGATTGGCGAAAAAGGTTGGCCCCGGCGCTCTCGATGAGCTGCACGTAGGGCAACTTATTCTCCAGGGCGATCTCCTGGAGGCGAATGACTTTTTGCACCCCCATGGGCGTCACCGCCCCACCCTGGATGCCCGAATCGTTGACCACCACGACACAGCGAATGCCCGAGATAAAGCCCATGCCCCCGATGACGCCACCACCGGAAATCTTTCGCTCCCCGTCGTCGTCATGCATCTGGTAGCCGCAGAGGGTGGAAAGAGCCAGAAAGGGCGCTGCCCGATCGAGCAGGAGGTCCAGACGCTCCCGGGGCAGGAGCTGACCGCGCTTCCGAAACTTAGGGAGGCTGCGCGCGGAGTTGTCCGCAATACGTTGTTCCAAAGCGCGAAAGGCGTCGATCAACGACAAGTGTGCCGCGCGGTTGTCCGCAACGTCTGGCGCGTCGGGGGCTATTCGCGAGGAATAGGGCGGCATGCTCTCGCAGTCCTTTCAGTTCGTACTACGCTGACGGGAAACCTTCTTCTAAACGTGTTTTCGTAAGACGGGTGAAAAAAACAGCGCGATGACCTCGTCGACGCGCTTGTCGTAGTCATAGTGTTCGGAGTCGCTTCGGGCGAGGCCCATGAGGGTGTTGGCCGTGCTGTCCAGCAAGGCGGCCATGAGCGCAGGGTCACCGTCCACAAAGGAACCGTCCCGAATGCCCCCCGCAAAAAGGTCCTCGATGTGGCCCATGAAGCGGCGGTAAATGGAACCGATACCGTCCTTCGGGATTTCGGCTCCCTGGGGCGACTGTAATAACTGCCACTCCATCTCCAGCATCCGACAGCCGTCGGGCATCTCGCGCAAGATGGCCCCTTTGGCCCGCACATACTGGACCAGCTTTTCATAGGGCGTCTGTCCCTGGTCCATGGCCGCATCAAAGAGGGCCCCCGCCTGTTTGGCGACGTCGATGGAGACCTGGCGGTAGAGGGCTTCTTTGCCGTCGAAAAAGGCATACAAGGTGCTCACGGCAAAGTCGGCCCGGTCTGCGATCTCTTGGATGCCTGCCTGCTGGTACCCTTTTTCCGCAAAGACGACCCGGGCCGCCGCCAGGATTTCTTGCCGGTTGCGGAGCTTGTTGCGGTCCCGTCGGGTCAGTGGTGTTGGCGTGGATGTCATAAAACAATAATAGGCATTAGGAATTTGTAATGTCAATTAGGAATTGACCATACTGATTCTGTTCTGAAGACGGTTTCGAACCAGCGAGGGCAAGGCTTCATGTCGGACGAAGAAAGAAAGACCCCTATCCTGGGTATGAGCGCGGCAGAAATACTGCAGTACCCGACCGCCTATCGGGACGACCTTCTGGCCGGTCAGGTGGTCCTCATATCCGGTGGCGGGACGGGTATCGGTCAGGCCATTGCCCTGCTCTGTGGCCGTCTGGGTGCCCGCGTCGTGGTCTGTGGCCGTACCGAATCCAAGCTGGAAAGCACCCGGACCCTACTGGAATCCATCGATGTGCCCTGCGATACCCACGCCATGACGATTCGAGACCCCGCGCAGGTGGACGCCCTCTTTGAAGCGGTCTGGAAAGCGCATGGTCGCCTGGATTTGCTAGTGAACAACGCGGGGGGGCAGTTCCCCCAGGATGCCATCGATTTCAGCCCCAACGGCTGGCATGCCGTCATCGAGACCAACCTTACGGGCACCTTCTATATGATGCAGGCGGCGGCCCGCCAATGGAAACGACATGAGCAGCCGGGCAGTATCGTCAATATCATTGCGGCCTTCTGGCGGGGCATGCCCCAGATAGCCCACACCAGCGCGGCTCGCGCGGCGGTTTCCAACCTGGCCCTCAGCCTGGGAGTCGAGTGGGCACCCCACGAGATTCGTGTCAACTGCGTCGCGCCTGGGGCCATCGAAACTACGGGGCTGAACGTCTATCCCGAAGAAGCGCGGGTCGACTTTGACCGCCGGAACCCCATGCGCCGACTGGGCACCGTCATGGAGATTGCCGAAGCGGTGATTTACCTCGGCGGCCCCACGGGCTCATTCATCACCGGGGAGACCCTCACGGTTGATGGAGGCCAAGGCATGTGGGGTGAATTGTGGCCCATGCAGAAGCCCCCGTACTACGAATGATGCTGCGCTGGATTCGGCGCAGGGAAAATAGATTTGTCCGGGCCGGAGCGGTCCCAACTGAAAAGGATAGGTACTATGGCCAGTTTGAAGGGAAAGACCATCTTTATTACGGGTGCCAGTCGCGGAATCGGTGAAGCCATTGCACTCCGTGCGGCGCGGGATGGGGCCAACGTGGCCATTGCCGCGAAAACGGCTGAGCCCCACCCCAAATTGCCCGGCACCATTTACACGGCGGCCAGGGCCATGGAAGAGGCGGGCGGCAAGGCCCTGCCCCTGGTAGTCGATATTCGATTCGAAGATCAGGTCGAGGCCGCGGTGCAGCAGACGGTGGAGACCTTCGGGGGGATCGACATCCTCATCAACAATGCCAGCGCCATCTCCCTCACCGGCACCCTCTCCACGCCCATGAAGCGATTCGATCTGATGCACGGAGTCAATGTGCGGGGCACCTTCCTCAGTTCCCAGAAGTGCCTCCCCGCCTTGCTGAAGGCCGAGAACCCCCACATCCTCAATCTCGCGCCGCCCCTCAATATGGAGCCCCGCTGGTTCGGTCCCCACGTGGCCTATACCATGGCGAAATATGGCATGAGCCAGTGTGTCCTCGGCATGGCCGAAGAGTTCAAAGACGAAGGGGTGGGGGTCAACGCCCTGTGGCCCAAGACCACCATCGCCACGGCCGCCGTGAAGAATTTGCTGGGGGGCGATGAACTCATCAACCAATCCCGCACCCCCGCCATCATGGCCGATGCCGCCCACGCCATCCTGACCCGGGAGGCGAAGGCGTGCACGGGCAATTTCTTCATTGACGAGGAAGTGCTTCGCGCCGAAGGGGTCACCGATTTTTCGGCCTATTCGGTCGTGCCCGGTGCGGAGCTCATGCCCGACTTCTTCGTGTAGTCGGCGTCCAAGGTGCCATGGGCCTCCACGGCCATAGGGATGCGCGCGCAGGAAACGCGCCCAACATGACTCTTGTGATTGGGCTAGCGTTCTCTACTGCCGACTACCGGTCGTCTTGATGTATGAATTTCCGTTGGATACCCGGGGATTACCGCTCCATAGTCGACGGGGCCTTCAGGGTGTTTCCACGGGGAGGTGGACCACGAAGAGTTGCCGGGAACCGCTGTCGGTCCAGCCCGAAACGAGGATAGCGTTGCTCTGACGATTCCAACGGGGTGCCGGGTCAATACGGAGCGCGCCCCGTTCAAGGGCACCCCGACTGAAATTGGGGGAGCGCAGATGATATCCATCAGCAAGGCGGAGGAAGTCAAACTGGATGCGGCCGCCACCATGGGCACTGCCATTGACCAGCCAGGCCCCATCGGGCGACAGGGAAATATCCCCGCCCGGCTTGGGAAAGATCTCCGGAGAACCCAGGCTCCGTGTAATCTTGCGGGTGGTCACATCGTAGACCACCTGTTTGTCATCGAAGCGGCCGATGATTTCGGTGCCCTGGCCCCACTCGGGGTGGCCCCCGATAAATACGTCGTGCATCGTGAATCCCGCGCCATCCCGCCCTATGGTGCAGGGAATGTTGATGGAAATTTCCCGACTTCCCCGTCGACCGCGTAGATAGAAATAGAGGGTGTCGCTCGCCCGATTCCACAGGGTATGGTTTATATAGAGACCCGCTTCGTCGATGAGCGGCGCGATGGCACGGGCCTGCGCTTTCATCTCGTGGAAGGACAGGATCAATTCCTGCTTACCCGTTTCGACGTCGACCACAAAGAGGCCATCATTCTTGGGGGCAGGTGCGGTAGGGTTCCAGTCGTAGGCCTCCGGGTAGCCGGTGACGGGCCGTTCCCGCGCCATACGCCCATAGTTAATCGCCGCGAAATAGCGTCCATCCGGCGAGACGCCCCCGTTGCCCGTTGGGCGGGATTCGTCCCGATACGCCCGGATACGTTTGCCCGCTTCGATGTCGTAGAGCACGGTGAAGATATGATTCGTCTCGGGGTCACGGTCGTTGAAGAAGAACTGGGTGTCGGGTGCCGTCGGATTCCAGTAAAACATGGTACCCTGCTGAAAATTCCAGGCCCGGGTTGTATCCAGTGGCAGGAGTTTATTGTTGTCTTCCGTATCGATAAGGAGGATGCGTGCGGAATCGGTCGCCGACGGCATGCGATCGTGAAAGTCACTTTCCAGGCAGAGGATATAGCGGCCCGTGCCATTCCAGGGAATCGTCAGCGATTGACCAATATAGCCAAAGAAATGATGGGCCGGGCCGGAGCTAAGCTGCTCGACCTTGAGCTCCCCGCCCCGTGCACCGCTTCCGGTTAGAATGCCGGCGAGAAAGAGGATGGAAGCCAGGAACGATAGTCCATGACGGCTTGCCCGTCTTTTTCCGGTAGTCCTCAAGACACGCGCCTCCTTCCTGTTGGATGCTTACCCGATGAAAGCGCCCCGTGAAAACCCGTTCGGTAACGCTCGGATCCATAGCCTACGGATATTTTGCGCCTATATACAAGGGGAGAGTTCTCGCACTAACGATTTTCGGTCGTGTTGACGCACGGATTTCGTCTCACTCCCGAGTGTTGATGCTCAAACATGGAGCGGGCCTTCAGCCCTTTGCAGAATCAGGCTACGGTTTTCCCAGGCCTTCGGCCTGGGCTGGTATGTTGCCGCGCCGTTGGCGCTTAAACGGAACTGCGAATTCACCCCTCGGCTTTCCGGTGGGCAATGCAACCGTTGTTCTTCCAGAGGGCCAACGGCCCGTCCCCTATGCGGATGGCGAAAGCATCCCTCGGCTTTCCGGCGGGCAATGCAACCGTTGTTTTTCCGGAGGGCCAACGGCCCATCCGCTATCCGGATGGCGAAAGCACCCGTCGGCTTTCCGGCGGGCAATGCAACCGTTGTTTTTCCGGAGGGCCAACGGCCCATCCGCTGTCCGGATGGCGAAAGCACCCGTCGGTTTTCCGGCGGGCAATGCAACCGTTGTTTTTTCAGAGGGCCAACGGCCCGTCCGCATATCAGCATGGGCCAACGGCCCATGAACAGGGAACGATTCAACCCAGAAGGGCTGAAAGCCCGCTCCATAGGCAACCCGCATCGTGCGCCCAATCCCACGGTTGGAGGCGGGACTACAGGAGGGAGTGGTTGTGGAAGGGGCTACGCGTGCAGGGCGGCCACGAAGGCCTTCATCCAGGGGGCGCACTCGCGCTTGAAGCGGCAACAATAGAGATTATCCGTGATGACCAGGGGGGCTTCCACATAGATGGCCCCGGCCAATTCCGCATCGAGACGGCAGCGGGGGATGGTCGTGACCTCTTTGCCCCGAATGACGTCGGCGGCCGCCAGTATCTCGATGCCGTGGCAGATAGAAGCCACCGGCTTGGCGTGGTCGAAAAAGTGTCGAACGATTCCGAGCAAATCCGCGTCGTAACGCAGAAATTCCGGGGCCCGCCCACCCGGTAGGACCAGCCCCACATAATCCGAGGGGTTCACATCAGAGAAAGCGATAGTGGAATCGATCTCATAGCCGGGCGTTTCAATGGTCACATCCCAGTCGTCCGCGTGATGGTGCTGTACCATGTGATAGGTGCGCACGGCCGGGGCGGCGATATCGACATGGAAGTCTTCACTCAATCGGTAAAAGGGCACCATCGTATCGATGACTTCCGCACCATCACCCACGACCACCAAAACTTTTTGCATGTTTCGATTCCTTTTGGGCCGCCTGCGTTCCCAATTGTCAAAGGTTGCTTTGCGCGATAGCGGCCAAGCCGCCGGTACGTTGGCCTATTGCAGGCGCTCGCGTACGCTGTCGTAACGAGCGGGTTGGATATGCTCGGGGTCTACCTTCGCTTATTTAGACGCCCGTGTGCCCGAAGCCGCCTTCCCCACGCTCCGTAGCATCCAGGGAATCGACGGGTGCCCAGTCGGCCTGCAAGACCGGCGCAATCACCATCTGGGCAATGCGGTCCCCCCGATTGATGACGAAGTCTTCCTGGCCATGATTAATGAGCAGGGCCTGTATTTCACCCCGGTAATCGGCATCGATGGTGCCGGGGCTGTTGACCATGGAGATGCCACAGCGGATGGCCAGCCCACTGCGCGGGCGTATCTGGGCTTCGGTGCCCGTGGGCAAGGCAATGCGAATGCCTGTAGGCACCATGGCCCGGGCACCGGGAGCAATGGTGAGTGGCTCCATAACGGCCGCCCGGAGGTCCATGCCGGCCGCGGCATCGCTCTCGTAGGACGGCAACGGCAGGTCTTGCGCGTGGGCTTCCTGGGTAATGGCAACACGAACATGCTTCACAGGGAAATGGTCTCCGGCATGGTTTGGGATTTTGGCCCCAGCACGAGCAAGGCGCACTGGTCCGGGGTGAATAATTGCTGGGCGCAGCCCTGCACTTCGTCCCGAGTCACGGCATCCACTTTTTCAATGATCTTGGCGATAGGAAGCAATTGGCCGTAGTTCAGGATGGACTTCGCCATGCGGGCCATACGGGTGGAGGTGCTCTCCATGGCCATCAACATCCCGCCCTTGATTTGTTCGCGGTTGAGATCCAACTCCTCTTCAGAGAGGCCTTCATCCCGCAAGCGTCGCAGTTCTTCAAAGGTCAGGTCGAGGGTCTTGCTCAGTTGCTCGGGAGCCACCGCCGCATAAATGCCCATCATCCCCGCCGTCAGGTAGAAAGAGTTAAAGGCATAGATGCTGTAGGCCAGTCCTTCATCTTCCCGGATGCGCATGAAGAGGCGGGACGTTGAGCCACCACCGAGCACATTGCCGGTCATGTCGTGAATGAACTTCTCATCCTTGGTGAGGGGCGGTCCCGGGAAGGCCATCGTAATGTGCGATTGCGCAATGTCCCGGTGCACGGCCCGGATGCCGCTCTGAAAACGGGGTGCGGGGTACGGCGCGGGGATGGTCCCCACCGGAATGTCTTCAAAGGCTTCCTGCACCTGCTTCAACACAGCGACCGGGTCAATATTACCCGCGATAGAAAAGACCATGTTTTCCGGCTTGTACCAGCGCAGGTAAAAGGCCACAACCGCGTCATAGTCGAGGGCCGAAACGGACTCTACCGTGCCTGCGATGGAACGTCCCAGGGCGTGATTGGGCCAGTGATGGGCAGCGAGGAGATCGTGGACAAAATCATCCGGCGTGTCTTCCACGGAAGTGATTTCTTCCAGGATGACGTTGCGCTCTTTCTCCAGGTCGCAAAAAAGGGAGTTCTTGATCAGGTCTGCCAGGATTTCGATGCCCGTGGTGGTGTATTTGTCCAACACCTTCACATAAAGACAGGTGTGTTCCCGTGACGTGAAGGCATTGAGTTGGCCACCACGACTTTCAATGGCTTCCATAATCTGGTGCACGTTGCGCGTTTTGGTGCCCTTGAAAAAAAGATGCTCGAGAAAGTGGGCGATGCCGCTTTCCTCTTCCCGCTCGTTGGCGGAACCGGTCTTGATCCACACGCCCGCACTCGCCGAATGGAGATAGGGGAGGGGCTCAAGACAAACCGTCATGCCATTGGCGAGGGTGTGGATCTCGGCGGCCTCTTGGGTGTAACTCGTATTGCTCAACAGAACAGCTTCCTTTTTGTTGCGCCCGGGAAAACAGACGCCTGCAAAAAAGGATGGCGCTCCCGTCATGGAAGCGCCATCCTGGTCTTACTATCAGGGATTAACGACGACCACCGCCGCCGCCACCACGGCCGCCACGGTCTCCACCGCCACGTCCGCCGCGACCACCACGGTCGCCACCACGGCCACGGTCACCACCGCGTCCGCCACGGTCACCGCTGCTCTTGGCTTCGACTTCGCTGGCGTCTACACGGCCCAGCTCGACGTCCGCCTGCACCTTGGAAAGGTTCACACGGCCCATCTTGTCGACTTCGATGACCTTGATGTCGATTTCGTCACCCACGTCCACGACGTCGGTCACTTCGGCCACGCGGCCCGGTGCCAATTCAGAAATGTGAATCAGCCCTTCTTTGTTGCCCACGACCGTGCAGAACGCGCCGAAGTTCATGATGCGGGTAATCGTACCTTTGTACAGGGTACCCACTTCAACTTCCGCCGTGATCTCTTTGATCAGGGCGATGGCCGCATCGGCACTGGCGCCATCGACCGCGGCTACGCTGACCGTACCGTCATCTTCCACACCAATCTCAGAACCTGTCGAGGCCTGGATTTCGCGGATGACTTTACCGCCCGGTCCGATGATATCACGGATCTTGTCGGGGTCAATCTTGATGGTGTAGATACGCGGGGCGTACTCGGAAAGCTCTTCGCGGGGCTTCTCGATGCAGGCAAGCATCTTACCAAGGATGTGCTGCCGACCGGCTTTCGCCTGGTCCAGGGCTTTCGCCATCGTCTCGCGGGAAAGGCCCTTGATCTTCGTGTCCATCTGGAACGCCGTGATACCGTTTTCCGTACCACAAACCTTAAAGTCCAGATCGCCGAGATGATCTTCGTCACCCAGGATGTCACTCAGAATGCGAATTTCATCGCCTTCCTTGATCATGCCCATGGCAATACCGGCAACCGGCGCCTTCACGGGAACACCCGCGTCCATCATGGAAAGGGTGCCACCACAAACGGTAGCCATCGAGCTGGAGCCGTTACTCTCGGTAACTTCCGACACGATACGCACCGTGTAGGGGAAGTCCTTGAGCGTGCTGTCTTCCGCCCGCTCTTCTTCCGAGACGAAGGGAATCATGTTCATGAGAGAGCGCTCGGCGAGCTTGCCGTGGCCAATCTCGCGACGGCCCGGTCCCATCATGCGGCGCACTTCACCGACCGACCAGGGCGGGAAATTGTAGTGCAGGAAGAAGCGGCGGAATTCGTCGCCGGTCAATTCGTCAAAACGCTGCTCGTCACGGGTCGTGCCGAGGGTCGTGGTGACGAGCGCCTGGGTCTCACCGCGGGTGAACAGGGCGGAACCGTGGGCACGGGGCAGTACACCGACTTCCACGGTAATCTTGCGGATTTCGTCCAGGGCCCGGCCGTCCATGCGCTTGTTGGTCTCGATGACCTGGATGCGCATGACATGCTTCTTAAGGTTGCCGAAGGCCGTCTTGATGTCTTCTTCCCGTTCGGCGAAGAGCTCTTCCCCATACTTGCGGGCGAGGGCTTCCAGGGCTTCGTTCTTGATGGCGTCGAAGGCTTCGTAGCGGAGGGCTTTCTCCGAGATAGCCTGGGCTTCCTTGAGACGACCGCCATAGGCTTCGATATCTGAAACCACTTCGGGGTTCAGTTCGGGCACATCGACAACCATCTTTTCGACACCGGCCTGCTCACGCAGTTCGTGGATCTTCGCGATGATGGTCTGGATGTGGGCGTGGCCGAATTCCAAGGCGTCCAACATCAGTTCTTCGGGCACTTCGTGGGCATGCCCTTCCACCATGGTAATGGCATCGGCCGTACCGGCGATAACGATGTTGATATCGCTGGTTTCGATGTCGTCGATGCTGGGGTTGACCACCAATTCACCGTCGATCATGCCAACACGCACCGCGCCGATAGGCTCGGAGAGGGGGATCTTGGAGATGTGAAGTGCCGCGGAGGCCGCGTTGATGCTGAGCACATCGGGGTCATTGACGTTATCGGCCGAAAGCACCGTCTGGCAGACCTGCAGTTCGTTGACGAAGCCCTTGGGGAACAAGGGGCGCAACGGCCGGTCGGTCATACGGCAGACGAGGATTTCCCGCTCCGAGGGGCGGGCTTCACGACGGAAGAAATTGCCAGGAATCTGGCCTACCGCGTAGAACTTCTCGCGGTAGTCGACCGTCATGGGGAAAAAGTCTTGCCCGGGGCGGGCGTCGGGTGCGACGCAGACCGCCGAAAGGACCATCGTGTCGCCGCTGCGACAGATGACCGAGCCGTGGGCCTGTTTGGCGATGCGCCCGGTTTCGAATTCCAACTCGACTTCGCCGAGTTTAACGGAAAGACGTTTCATTGACATAGTTACAGTAACTCCTTGGACATCGTAACGTCTCCCACGACGTACCCGTCCATCTTTTTCGTTTCTTTTTCATCATTCTTTTCACCGGAACGGTGAAGCGCATTCTAGCGCTGGGTGTCGCCCGCGTTATCGCTGCTTGTTCCAAGCGGGCCACTGTAATAAAAACGGGGCGGCAACGTTGCCGCCCCGGTACTGACTACTTACGCAGACCAAGTTTCGCAATCAGGGCACGATACCCTTCGAGGTCGTTCGTGCGCAGATACTTGAGCAAATTACGACGCAGGCCAATCATTTTCAGGAGGCCACGTTGTCCCGCAAAATCTTTCTTGTGGGTTTTAAAGTGCTCCGTAAGATGGTTGATACGTTTGGTCAGGAGTGCAATCTGCACTTCCGTCGATCCCGTATCTTTTTCATCTTTACCAAACTCTTTGATGATTTCAATCTTTTCTGCTGGGGTCATACTTATTCACCTTTCTGTTCATTCACCCTGGGCCAAGTTCACCGTCGGTGAGGTCGGTTGAACCGAGCGCAAGGCAACTTCATCGTTATCCGACACGATGTCAGATAATGTATTCAAGCCTTCACCCGCAACGATGCGGGTGAAGGCGGGGTAACGAGTCTTACTTGTCGGTCAGCGCGGCAATGCCCGGAAGGATTTTGCCTTCCAGCATTTCCAGCGAAGCACCGCCACCGGTGGAAACGTGGGACATTTTATCGGCGAGTCCAAACTGAACGACCGCCGCTGCCGTGTCACCACCACCAATGATGCTGGTGATGCTGTCGCTTGCTGCCAGCAGATCCGCGATGCCGCGGGTGCCGCCACAGAATTTTTCCATTTCGAAAACACCGACCGGGCCATTCCAGACCACCGTCGTTGCTTTGCTGATGGCTTCCTTGAAGTTTTCCAGGGTCTTCGGGCCAATATCGAGCCCTTCCCAACCATCTTCAATTTCACCCAGACCACAGACCGTGGTGTTGGCGTCGTTGGAGAAATCGTCGGCGGCGATATTATCGACCGGCAACAAGAGCTCAACGCCCTTTTCCTTGGCTTTGGCCATGACCGCCTTGGCAGTATCAAGACCCGCTTCATCCAGCAGGGAGTTGCCGATGGCATATCCCTGGGCCTTCATGAAGGTATAGGCCATGCCACCACCAATAACCAGCGTATCCACCAGGTTCAGGAGGTTGTCAATGACCGTGATCTTGTCGGAAACCTTGGCTCCGCCCAGGATCGCCACCAGCGGACGCTGCGGATTGCTCAGCACACCACCGATGTATTCGATTTCCTTGGCGACCAGGAAGCCCGCCGCACTCTGGCCGATGAACTTCGTCACCCCTTCCGTAGAAGCGTGGGCGCGGTGCACCGTACCAAAGGCGTCGCTGATGTAGACGTCGGCCAGGCTGGCCAACTGCTTGGACAGCTCCGGGTCATTCTTTGTTTCACCGGGGTGAAAACGGGTGTTTTCCAGCAGCAGAATGTCCCCCGCAGCCAACTTGGCCACAGCGGCTTCCACTTCCGGGCCCACCACGTCGTCGGCTTTGGTGACATTGCCACCCACCAGACGACGGAGCTCATCCGCAATCGGATCCAGCTTGAATTTGCTGTTGTCTTCGCCCGGCTTTGGCCGTCCCAGGTGGGACATGAGCACGAGCTTGCCGCCCTGCTCACGGACGTAGTTGATGCTCTTGAGCGCGGCGTTGATACGGGTGTTGTCCCGTACCGTGCCGTCCTCATTCTGGGGGACGTTGAAGTCCACCCGCATGAGCACCGTTTTGTCCTTCAGCTGAAGGTCTTCGATAGAAAGCTTATTCATCGTGAATTAAGCCATCTTCTTGAGGAGGTCGATGCAACGGTTGGAATAGCCCCATTCGTTGTCGTACCAGGAGATGACTTTGATCATGTTGCCTTCGATAACCGAAGTGCAGAGGGAGTCAAAGACGCTGGAGTAGGGGTTGCCGATTACGTCTACGGAGACGATGGGGTCTTCCGTGTACTGAAGAATCCCTTTCAGCGGGCCTTCGGCAGCAGCCTTAACCGCGGCGTTGATCTCTTCGGCCGTAGCGGACTTCTCGAGTTCGGCGGTCAGGTCAACCACGGAGCCGTCGATGACGGGTACGCGGAGGGCCATGCCGTCCAGCTTGCCTTTGAGGGCCGGAAGTACTTCGCCAACCGCGCTCGCCGCACCGGTGCTGGTGGGGATGATGGACTGGGCAGCCGCACGGGCACGACGCAAGTCGCTGTGGGGCTGATCCTGTACGGGCTGGTCGTTGGTGTAGGCGTGGCAGGTGGTCATCAGGCCGCGCTTGATGCCGAAGGACTCATGAAGGACCTTGGCCAAGGGAGCGAGGCAGTTCGTCGTGCAGGAAGCGTTGGAAACGATCTTGTCTTCCGCTTTCAGCGTGTCGTCGTTCACACCCATTACGATGACGGCGTCAATGGCGTCTTTCGGGGGGACGCTGAGCAGGACCTTCTTGGCACCGGCTTTGAGGTGCATTTCACACTGGGCCTTCGCGCGGAAGATACCGGTGGATTCGAGGACCATGTCCACGCCCATTTCGCCCCAGGGGATTTCTTCGGGGTTGCGGATGGCGGTGATTTTGATTTCGCTGCCGTTAACCACGATAGCGCCGTCTTTGGCGACAACCGTGCCCTTGAACGGGCCGCTGACACTGTCATACTTGAGCAGGTGGGCCAGGGTCTTTGCGTCGGTCAGGTCATTGATGCCTGCGACTTCAAATTGGGGATCTTCCAGCAGGAGCTTGAAGACGTTACGTCCGATACGGCCAAAGCCGTTGATTCCGATCTTGGTAGCCATGGATAAACCTTCCTTTTGCTAAGTACTACGTAATGATCTGCGCATAGTAAACTGACCCTCAACAGACGGTTCTCTTCTGGACCGGTTTCAAGTCAGTACGTGGGTGAATCAAGAAAAAAAGAGGATGCGCGATGCGTCCGCGGTCGCAAGAAGGCCCCGGGTCGCGACCAGACGGTCAGAATTTCCGTCATGGGCATGCCATTGGTCCCAACCTCAATCGCGGGACACTTCTTTTCCTATCCAAAATTGGAGAAATTATCGCACAGCAGGCAAAAGATTGTCAATTCTTCATTTGCGGCGTGGCCGACCGGGCGGTGGGGCAGGGCCCTCAACGTGCCAGAAAGGTTCCTAATGGACCGGAGCCTGCTCGGAAGCTTCGGCTTCCGTCGCCGCCCCATTGCCCGACCCCGCGAAGATGTCGATCGCATGCCAGCGTTCGGAGTGAAAGCGCCACCACATGAAGAGACTCAGCACCACAATATAGGCCGATGCCCCAAGCCAGGCCCCGAGTGCGCCCCCGTCAAAATAGAAGGCAAAGGTGGTGGCCATCGGGATAAAGACCACATAGGCAGTGGCAAAGGTGATCATCAACATCCACCGGGTATCGCCGGCACCCCGAAGTGCGCCCCCCATGACGATGGCGATGGCATCAAAAAGTTGAAAGACGGCTGCGAGAATCAAGAGCTGGTGGCCCAACGACAGGACCAAGGGCTCCTCGGGCGCAAAGACCAGTTCAATCAGGTGGCTTCCGAATACGGCGAAGATTATGCCCATGACGACCATATAGCTCATGCCCACCCGAAGGGCCGTGTAGGTTCGTGCCTTCGCCCGCTCATAATCGCCCCGTCCAATCCATTGTCCCACAATGGCGGAAACGCCCTGATTGAGCGCAAAGGCCGGAATGAAGCAGAGCTGCATGAAACTGAGGGCCACATTGTTGGCTGCCAGGGGCACGGCACCAAGCCGTCCCACCACGAAACTGATAAAAATGCTCCAATTCGCCACGTCCAGGAACATCATCCCCCCGGCGGGCGCACCAACCCGCACGATTTCCATGACCTTGGCCTTGTCATAGCGGATATGGGAGCGGGTCCGAAACTGGGCGTGCATAAAGGGGCTCAAGAACACGGCAAAAAGCAGGATAAACTGGAGGTACATGGAAACGTTGGTCGCCCAGGCCGCACCAGCGATTCCCATGGCAGGCGCACCCCAGTTCCCGAAAATAAACATGTAATTCAATACGATATTCAGGGCCGTGCCGATAATTGCCACAAACATGGGTACGACGGGGTAGTTGGAGGCCTGGAAAAAGGTTGCCAGGGCGGTCACGAATGCCAGGGGCAGATAGCTGAAAAGCCGGATCTGGAAATACACCAGTTCCAACCGGGTCACTTCGGGGTCGTGGCCCATCAGACCAAACAAATAGGGCGCGATGGGGTAAAAGGCCACGGCGATAAAGCCCGCTATCAGGGACAGATAGAGTCCCTGCCACGCATATTGACCGCAGAGGTGCTTTTCATTCCGCCCCAGACACTGGGCCACAAAGGTGCCCACACAACCCACGATCCCCAACAACAGGGTGCTCATCGTATAGGACCAGATACTCGCCGAACCTACCGCGGCCAGGGCTTCGGTGCCAAGTTTATTGACCATGACCCGATCAATAAACTCCATGATGGCGAATGAAAGGGAGCCGAGAATGATAGGGCCAGACATGACGGTAATCTCGCGGACACCGGTCCAACGAGTTTCGTCCGGCAGTTTTGCGCGAGACTTCACGATGTGCATGTACCTTTTCGCTCCCCTTTTCCCAAGCCGCGGCAAAGGATAGCATACTTGGGCGGCAGGAAGGGAGCCGGGCCGGGAAAATCACGTCAACGCCGTGCAAATTTGCCCCCTGTTACCGGGGCAGACACCCCGTTGCGAAGGGGCGCGGGTGCGGGTAGCTCCGTTCGGCCCTATATATAATGCGTAGCAAACCCGATGGTGCGGTCCGCGCCGCACGCCCTCGTTGCGCTGTGCTACACTGAAGCCATCGTTCCAGCGGCGTCTTTCCGCGCGCCTGATTCAGGGTGTGCGGATGAATGTCACCACCTGAGGTTTCCGCCATGAGTGCCCAAGACCACCCCCCAATTACTCCACAGGTGTTAGAAGCCTTGATTCAGTGTCGTGAAACCGGGACCACCCCCATGACCGACCTGCGCATGGTGCTCCGCTGGCTCCGTGATGAAGGGCGTTACGTGGCCGCAGAATGGGTCGAACAAAACCCAACGGACTACCTGGCCGCCATGGAAGTCCCAGCTCCGTCGCCCCCGACATAGCGCAGGGGCCGCTTCATTTTTCCTCGACCGTAACGGTGACGGTCAATACATGCTCGCCTGTGCGCACCAAAACTTTCGGCTCTCCCGGTGTCACCAGGGCACTCGCATCGATTTCGAACTCAACTTCGTTCACGTGTTCCGACACCTTGGTGCCCGAGCGATTGCTTTCCTGGGATGCGTAGTAGAATTGGCCAACGCAGGTGACCAACACCCGATTCAGGTCGTTGTTGAGCGAAACTTCGCCGTCAAAGGCGACCCCGTGTCGCTCTTGAAACCGGGATTCCCGATGAGCCGGGGACACCGCTTCACCGGGTGTCTTTGTTTCGCCAGACGTGCCCTCGTGCGTTTCTTCCGCGTTTTCTCCCTTGGAGTGGAGTCGATAGGATTGGCGTGCGGTTGAAACGGAAAAACGTTGCTCCGAGTCTTCCAGGTGGAAGAGGAGGGTGACGTTTTTCCCCAGGAAATCGGCTTCCTTTTTCGCCACCGAACGCGGTTCCTCGGCCGAGGCCCCCAGGACAAAGGTAAATAACAAGACGGCTATCCAACACGATCGCAGTGACATGGCCATACCCCGTAGTTTCGAGTTGCACCCAGGAATCTCTAAGCATCCTAGCGCATCTGGCGGGTTCTGTCTATACTAAGACGGTGGAGCAAGTTCCGGTGCTTGCAACCATAGCTGCCCTTCTGCGAAGATCCTCGTTTCGGGCATGGGGGCAGTCTGGCCCTTACCCTGTGTGCATCAGCCTCTTTGTAGTAGCATCGTTGAACCCCATGAGCCGTTCCGAAGTCCCACATTCCCCGGAAGAAACCCAGCACGGCCTGCGCATGCTGCTTTTCGACGGGATCGCCTCGCAGATTATGGGCGTCTTGACGACCGGCGCCTTCCTCGTGGCCTTCGCACTCCACCTGGGGGCCTCCAATGTCGTTATCGGGTGCATTGCCGCCATCCAGCCCTTTTCTCAGATTATGCAGATTCCGGCTATTTATATGGTGTCCCGCTATCGGAGACGGCGCGCCCTCGTCGTGATCAGCTGCGTGGCGGCCCGCCTGCCCTGGTTTGGTGTGGCCGCGATTCCGTTGATTGTTCCCGAAAATGCACGGGTCGCGGTCCTCTTGCTCTGTCTTGCCCTGTATTTCGGATTCGGCGCTATCGCGAGCTGCTCTTTTAATTCCTGGATGCGCGATTTTATCCCCGAGCACATCATGGGCCGCTATTTCGCCAAGCGGATGACCCTTTCCACGGCCGTCGGCGCCGTGTTGTGTCTGGTGACCGGCTTCGCTGTCGATATCTACCAGGAACAAACGGGCGATATACTGGGCATTTACGGAATTTATTTCTTCCTGGGGGGTATCGCGGGCCTCATCGGCTCCTTTTATCTCAGCCGGATACCGGAGCCGGAAATGGCCCCCCCGGAGGTGTCCGGACTGATAGAGACCCTGGCCGCCCCCTTTCGCAACGCCAATTTCCGGAATCTCATCGCCTTTCTGGGGTTTTGGAATCTCGCCGTAAACTTTGCCGCGCCCTTCTTTACCGTCTACATGCTCAGCCGCCTGGGCCTGAGCATGGGCTACGTGCTGGCCCTCTCGGTGGTCAGCCAGATTATGAACGTGCTCTTTTTTCGCCTCTGGGGCAACCTGGCCGATCGCTTCTCCAACAAATCCGTCCTTTCCGTGTCCGGCGGAGCCTTTGTGGTGAGTTTCCTTATCTGGCCCTTTACGACCCTGCCGGAAAGCCACGCCTTTACCCTTCCGCTCCTGGTGGTTATTCACGTGATGGTAGGCATTTCCACCGCCGGCGTGGCCCTTTGCTCCGGTAACATCGCTCTGAAGGCGGCACCCCGAGGACAGGCCACCGCTTTTCTTGCCGTCAACGCCCTCGTGACCGGCATTGCGGCGACCATCGCCCCCATCTGCGGGGGCTTCCTGGCAGACTATTTCGCCACGCGCGAATTCAGTTTTGTCATGCACTATGGACTCATCGGTGGGCCCACCGAGGCCATCACCGTGCCGGCCCTCAACCTGCGCGGCCTGGATTTTCTCTTTGTGCTCGCCTTTGTACTCGGCCTGTACGCACTCCACCGCCTGCTGGCTGTCCGCGAAGAAGGGGAAGTGGAAGAGCGTATCGTCGTCCAGGAATTCTACGGCGAAATGCGTAAATTCGCCCGCAGTGTTTCCAACGTCGCCGGACTCCGCACCCTGTCCTATTTCCCCTACGGCACCCTCCGCCGGGTCCGTACCCCTCAGAAGCAGGCCGCATGGTGGCATCACCACGGCTGAGGCAGGGTGACCGCCTTCCCGCCATAGCTTATCTCGCGATAGCTACAGGCGCCCCGGTTCCCAGGTATTCCCCCCGGGGCCTGCAGGACGTCAGCGGTGTATAGCCCACACCGGCCTGTTATCCATGCTCGTCGGCGTTCTTTTCCGGCTCCCGGGCCAGGGCGGAAAACACGTGGTCCACAATGGCTTCGGCGAGAATGGTCTCACCGACGAAGACGGTACCGACTTTTTCCTGTTCGAGTTTGCCAGCCTGGCCGACGTCGTGGGAGCGGATGACGACCTCAACTGCCGGGTTAATCGCCCGGGCGACTTCCATCATGCGGCGTACCTTAATGGTGTCGGGCGTCGCGATGATGAGCACGGCGGCTTTCGCCATGTGGGCCTGGACCTGCACGATGGTGTCGGTGGCATCACCCACGACGGCCGCCTTACCTGCGTTCCGCAGTTCCTCCACGAGTTCGCGGGATTCGTCGACCACAATGGTGGGTACGTTGGCGGCAGAGAGGCGGGATTCGATCTCCCGTCCGACCCGACCATAGCCCACCAGCACCACCTGTTTGGAAAGAAACCGGGCGGCGGTGGACTGGGGCAATGCGGAGAGCGGGTCGACCTCCTTCATCTTCCGGGGGGCAGGCTTTGTGGGGGAAAGGATGGCGTCCTGTGTTTCCTTCAGCAAGGTCCCTTCACCGAGGAGGAGCAGGGTGTCGTAGGGCTGAATCGTTGTCTGGCCCCGGGGCACCACAAAGCCATCGCCCCGCCCAATGAGCAGGATCAAAATGTCCGACGGCACATCAAGGTCGGCGACGCGCTTTCCGACCGCACCCATTTCCGGAAGGATTTCCACTTCGCGCGTTTCGCCCTGGAGAAGTCCCTGGCGTTCAATAGAGAGGGAGAAGGTCGGCCGGGAGGCGAGGGGTTCATCCACCTTCAGTTTTCGGGCAATGGGCATGAGCAAGGTGCCCTGTATCATGACCGAAGTCAAGACAATAAAGAAGACGACGTCGAAAATCAGGGTGGATTGCTCATACCCCGCCATGAGGGGATAAGTCGCCAGTACGATGGGCACCGCACCGCGGAGTCCCGTCCACGAAACGAGCAACCGGTCATTGCGGGAGAATTCACTGCCCCATAAGCAGAGAAAGACGGCCAGGGGACGCGCGACAAACATGAGAAAGAGGGCGGCGCAGAGGGACATGAGCGCGACGCTGGGGAGTTCCGATGGAAAAACGAGCAGGCCCAGCACAAGGAACATACCGATCTGCATGAGCCACGCGATGCCATCGTGAAACTTGGCCACCGAGCGTTTGTGGGCGAAATCAACGCCGTTGAGCACAATACCGCAGACGTAAACGGCAAGAAAACCGTTGCCCTGGAGGATTTCCGCCGCGCCAAAGGTCAGCAACACGAGACTCAGGCTGACCACGGGATAGAGGCCTTCGTAGTCCAGCCGGATACGATTCAGCAAGTAGGCGGCAAAACGGCCGATGGCAAGGCCCACAACGACGCCGAGTATCATATTAATAAAGAACGCCATGATCAGGCTGGACCACGGCGCCTCGGGGGTAATAAGGAGTTGGGTCAGGCTCAGGGTAAGAAAGATAGCCATGGGGTCATTGCTGCCAGACTCGAATTCCAGCAAGGGCCGCAAGTTCCCTTTCAGACCCACTCCTTTACCGCGCAGTACGGAAAACACGGCCGCCGCATCGGTGGAAGAGATAATGGCGCCGAGCAACAGGGACACCACGGGTGAAAAACCAAAGAACAGCCAGGCGAAAAGCCCCATCAGCAGGGCAGTGAGCACCACGCCGCCGGTAGAAAGGATAACGCCTCGCACCAATACGGGGCGGATGAGGCGCCAGTTGGTGTCCAGACCGCCCGAGAACAGGATGAAGGCCAACGCGATTGTACCCACGAAATTGGCGGTGGCCGCGTTCTCGAAGTAGATTCCTCCAGGCCCATCGGAGCCGGCGAGCATCCCGATGCACAAAAAGACGACCAGCGCGGGGAGTCCGAGTCGATCAGATATCCGGCTCGCGATGATACTGGCAAAGACGAGTATGCCGGTCACGAGCAGTATGGAGGAAGGTTCGGTCATGGTGATGCGTTTCTATGGTTCATGTTAGTGACAGGGGCTTCGGAGCTTAATCGGGTCTTGCCCCAGATCCAATCGATGCGAGAATAGCGGGTGGGACGGGGGCATACAACACCCCATGACAGACCCCGCTAAGACGTATTTCTATTCCCTTGGAAGGGGAATTATTTCAGCCGAGTCCCCATTCTAGTTGTTTTGTGTCTCGGTCTGCGACCTGTCACGCTGCCCGGCTCATCTGATAGCATCTCTTTACGTCACATCTACTACCCGCCCGTGCAAGCCCCGCGCGGTTCAGCCCTCAGGAGCCCCATGAGAAATCAACACCGTATTGCCGTCATTATCCCTGTTCTCAATGAAGAAAACGCCATTGGTAACGTCCTCGATGCGATTCCAGAATGGGTGGATGATATCGTCGTCGTGGACAATGGGTCTACCGATACGACCGGACAGGTAGCGGCTGCCCATGGGGGGCGGGTGGTTTTCGAAGGGCAACGGGGCTATGGTGCGGCCTGTCTGGCGGGGATGGCGGCCCTTTCCTCCCCGGAGATAGTGGTGTTTCTCGATGGAGACTTTAGTGATCATCCCGAGGAAATGGCCTTGTTGGTCGATCCGATTATTGCGGGCGAGGTGGATATGATGATCGGATCCCGTGTGCGCGGGTCCCGGGAGCAGGGGGCGCTCACGCCCCAGGCCCACTTTGGGAACTGGCTGGCCACCCACCTGATTCGGTTTTTCTGGGGAATTCGCTATACGGATTTGGGGCCCTTTCGGGCCATTCGCTATCGCAGCCTCCTTCAGTTGGACATGGCGGACCAGGATTATGGCTGGACCGTGGAGATGCAGATCAAGGCGGCGCTGCACGGATTGCCTTCCGACGAAGTGCCCGTTTCTTATCGAAAGCGGGTGGGCGTTTCGAAGGTGTCTGGCACCCTTCGGGGGGTTGTGGGCGCCGGTTATAAGATTTTGAGCACGATTTTTCTATCTGCCCTGCTGGCACGGCCGACCTTGAAGACGGGCATCCTGATTTTTTTCAGCCGTTATCCCGAGGCCGGCACGACCAAAACCCGCCTTATACCCGCTCTCGGTGCCGATGGCGCGGCCGAGCTGCAACGCCAAATGACCGAGCATACCCTGTCTGTCGCACCGCCCCTGCGCAAGGCCATCGATGTGGGAGTACGTTTTACCGGGGAAAATAAGGCGCAAATGGCCGATTGGCTGGGACCCGAGTTGCTCTACGCGTCCCAGGGCGATGGTGACCTGGGGGCACGGATGGCCCGCGCCCTGGGGGAGGCTTTTGCGAGCGCCTACGGTAAAATGATTCTGGTGGGATCAGATTGCCCGGAATTGGATAGCGCCACCACCACCGCAGCCTTTGAAGCCCTGGATACCCACGATATGGTCTTGGGGCCTGCCAACGATGGTGGCTATTATCTCATCGGGATGACCCTCTCCGGGGCACCGGAAGATATCGAGGGCTTCTTTGCCGACATGGCGTGGGGGACCGAGCGGGTATTGGAGACCACGCGGGAGCGGGCGAAAGCCCTGGGTTTGACCTGTTTTGAGCTCCCTGTCCACTCAGATGTGGACCTGCCGGAAGATTTGGCAGGCTGGGAAGGGGCCCGGGCGCAGCACCGGGTCTCTATGATTATCCCCACCTGGAATGAAGAAGGGCGCATTGGGGCGGTGCTGGAGGCACTCCTCCCGCAGGAAAACACGGAAATCATCGTTGCGGACGGCGGGAGTGACGATCGTACCGTCGCGATTGCCCGGGAGATGGGGGTGCACGTGGTGACGTCTGGCCGGGGGCGGGCCCTCCAGATGAATGCCGGCGCCGCTGCGGCCAACGGCCAGTGCCTCCTGTTCCTCCATGCCGATACCCAGCTCCCGCGGGACGGAATCGACTACGTTCGCCGGGTATTGTCCTTTCCAGAAGTGGCACTCGGGGCTTTTGAACTCCGAATCGATGGTCCCGGAGGGTGTTACCGGTGGTTGGAGCTAACAGCGAACTGGCGAAGTCGCCGACTCGGAGTGCCCTATGGGGACCAGGCGCTCTTTCTACGAAAGGACACGTTCGAGGCGCTGGGGGGCTACGCCGAATGGCCTATACTCGAAGACTATGACCTCGTCCGACGTGCCGCCAAGGTCGGAGCCTGCTATATCGTCCCGGCGCGGGTGCGTACTTCGGCCCGACGATGGGAGCGAGAAGGGGTCATTCGCCTTACACTCCGTAATATCGTGACCTTCTTTGCCTTTCCGCTGGGGATCTCGCCTGCACGAATTGCCCGGTGGTATGGAAGGGAATAGGGAATAGGGAATAGGGAATAGGGAATAGGGAATAGGGAATAGGGAATAGGGAATAGGGAATAGGGAATAGGGAATAGGGAATAGGGAATAGGGAATAGGGAATAGGGAATA
>JAXMOL010000050.1:0-54214 GCA_034669905.1 Candidatus Hydrogenedentota bacterium | reverse complement strand
GTGCTGACCAAAGAAGAAGGTGGCCGTCACACGCCCTTCTTCACGGGCTACCGTCCGCAGTTCTACTTCCGTACGACGGACGTTACGGGCAAGCTTGAGCTTCCCGAAGGCGTGGAAATGGTTATGCCGGGTGACAACATCACCATCTCGGCCGAACTCATTGCGCCCATCGCTATGACCACCGAGCTCCGCTTCGCTATCCGCGAAGGTGGCCGCACGGTTGGTGCCGGCGTTGTAACGAAAATTATTGAGTAACTGACACCTCGTCCCTGTCTCGCGTGAGGCAGGGACGGTTTACAGGTTGGAACTAAGCGCCATCCGAATCGGCGTTAGCTTGGAGACAGTCAATGGCTGCCAGCCATAAGATACGAATCAAACTACGAGCCTATGACCATCGTCTGCTGGATCAGTCCGCGCAGGAGATCGTTGCGGCGGCTCAGCGTACGGGTGCCGATGTAAACGGACCTATCCCGTTACCGACAAACACGACGAAGTATACGGTGCTGCGCGGCCCCCACGTTGACAAGAAATCCCGTGAACAGTTCGAGAGCCGGACGCACAAGCGCCTGATGGATATTGTGAACCCCACAGCATCCACCGTAGATGCGCTGATGAAATTGGTGTTGCCGGCCGGCGTGGACGTGGAAATCAAGCAATAGCCACCAACGAACGAATGCGTGCCTACGCAACGATTCGTAGGGCGGTGTAAGGATTACCAAGAGCATGGTAAATGGACTGTTAGGGCGAAAACTGGGTATGACCCGGGTCTTCACCGAAGATGGGCGTTGGATCAACGTGACGCTTGTTGAGGCAGGACCCTGCACGGTTATCCAGAAGAAGACCACGGATACCGACGGCTATGATGCCGTACAGGTCGGCTATGGTGAAGTGAAAGAAGCTCGGCTGAAGAAGCCGCAGCACGGACACTTCAAGAAAGCAGGCCAATCGCTGAAGAAGGTACTGCGCGAATTCCGGGTAGCCCCGGACTCCAGCCTCAATGTGGGTGATGAGATTCGCAGCGACATCTTCAAGGCGGGTGACCGCGTCGACGTTTCTGGTACGAGCAAGGGTAAAGGTTTTGCGGGTGTTATCAAGCGCTACGGCTTCGGCGGTGGTCCTGGTGGACACGGCTCGCACTTTCACCGTGCACCTGGTTCGGTTGGTCAGAGTGCGGATCCTTCCAAGGTCTACAAAGGCAAACGCCTTCCGGGCCGTATGGGTAACGTCGCACGCACGACCCAGAATCTGGAAATCGTCCGTGTGGATGAGGAAAAGAACCTGATCCTGCTTCGCGGACCCGTACCAGGGGCCAACGGCGGCATGGTCGTGGTCAAACATAGTACGAAAGGATCCAAATAGTCATGGCATCCTTGAAGATAGTAAGCGTCCAGGGCGACGACAAAGGCACAGTAGATGGCAATGACGCCATCTTCGGTGTGGAAGAAAACGCCGCGCTGGTCCATGAAGTTGTAGTGGCCTTGCAGAACGCAAAGCGCCAGGGCAACCACAAGGTGAAAACCCGTCGCGAAGTCCGCGGTGGTGGTGCGAAGCCTTTCCGTCAGAAGGGAACCGGCCGCGCCCGTCAGGGTAGTAGCCGCGAACCCCAGATGCGGGGTGGTGGTACGGTCCACGGACCGGTGCCCCGGAGCTATCGCCAGGACGTACCGAAGCAGGTGCGTCGTCAGGCCCTCTGTTGTGTGTTGAGTGCCCGTGCCCGGAGTGAGCGCCTCGCGGTGCTGCAGGGTATGCAGTTCGACACGATCAAGACCAAGCCGGTGGCGGAGATGTTGGATTCGGTATCGAAGGAAGGTCGTCGTACCTTGCTGATTACGCCGGAGCACGATAACAACCTACTGATTTCTGCCCGTAACATTGCGCGCTGCACGGTGCGCACGGCGGCGGAAGTAAATACGCTGGATGTCATGCTGGCTGCACGGGTCTTCGTGCAGGAAGAGGCGTTGAGCAAACTTGAGGAGCGTCTGGCATGAGTCTGTCTCCCTACCAGATTGTGAAGCGCCCGATCATTACGGAAGAGGCGCAGATTCAGACGGCCAAAGGTGCGCAGTACACGTTTTGCGTGGTGCCCGACGCCAACAAGAATCAGATTCGCGACGCGATCGAAGCCATTTTCCCGGAAGTGAAGGTGACACGCGTTAACACGATGAACTATGACGGCAAAACGAAGCGCCAGATGGGTTCACGTAAAACGGGTCGCCGTTCCAAGTGGAAAAAAGCGATTGTTACCCTCCGCGCTGGCGACAGCATCGAATTGATCTAACGGAGATATCGGAATGCCTGTAAAGCGATTTAAACCTTACACACCGTCACGGCGCCAGATGAGCGTCGCCGATTTCTCGGTGCTGAGTGCGAGCGATCCGGAGAAAAAACTCCTGGAGCCCAACCCTAAAAAGGGTGGTCGGAATAACACGGGTCGGATTACCATGCGTCGTCGTGGTGGCGGTCACAAGCGGAAATACCGCGTGATCGACTATCGTCGTGACAAAGACGGCATTCCGGCGCGCGTTGCAACCATTGAATATGATCCGAACCGCTCGGCCCGCATTGCCTTGTTGGTCTACGCGGACGGTGAGAAACGGTATATCCTGGCCCCTGGCAAGCTGGAAGTTGGTCAGCAGGTCATGAGCGGCGAAGGCTCGGAGTTTGAGATTGGCAACTGCCTTCCGCTCCACAGCATCCCGCTGGGTACCAACGTCCACAACGTGGAGTTGACCCCCGGTAAGGGTGGCCAGATGGCCCGCTCGGCCGGCAACGGTTGCCAGCTGCTGGCGAAGGAAGGGCGTTACGTCGCCCTGCGCCTTCCCTCCGGCGAAATGCGCCGTGTGCTGAGCATCTGCCGCGCCACGGTTGGCACGGTCGGTAACGAAGAGCACAGCAATATTAATCTGGGTAAAGCCGGACGTTCGCGTTGGCTCGGTCGCCGCCCCAAAGTGCGTGGTGTGGCGATGAACCCGGTCGATCACCCCCATGGTGGTGGTGAAGGTCGTACTTCGGGTGGTCGTCACCCGGTGAGCCCTTGGGGCACGCCGACGAAGGGTTACAAGACCCGCCAGAAGAAGAATCGTTCGAACAAGTACATCATCAGGCGCCGAAACGCCTAGCCCAGGTCTTTTAGAGGAGATATATCGTGTCGCGTTCCCTGAAAAAAGGCTTCTTTGCCGACGAGCACCTGCTGAAGAAGGTAGACGCCCAGCGTGCAACGGGTGATCACCGGGTTATTAAGACCTGGTCCCGTCGCTCCACGGTGATTCCCGATATGGTGGGACTGACCATCGCGGTGCACAACGGAAAGACCCACCTTCCGGTGTTTATAACGGAAAACATGGTGGGGCACAAGCTCGGGGAGTTTGCGCCGACACGAACTTTCCGCGGTCATAAGAAATAACGTTGATAACCGCTACGCTACCCTCCGGGTGACGCAGTGCAGGAGATAAACCATGGCAGTGGCAACAGCCAAACTTAGTGATTTGCAGATATCTGCCCGAAAGGTGCGCCTGGTGGCAGATCTGGTGCGTGGCCAGCGGATTGTAGACGCCCGTGACACGTTACGGTTCACGATCAAGGGCGCTTCCAAGCCACTCTTGAAGTTGCTTGAGTCGGCTGTGGCCAACGCGGAGTTCGCGGCCCAGGAGGGTCACGAAGACGTGGACACCGACGAAATGATTATCGAACGAATCGTGGTGAATGAAGGGCGGACGTTACAGCGCTACCAACCCGCCCCCCGCGGTCGTGCGTCTCGCATTCGTAAGCGCAGCAGCCACGTTGAAATCCGGATCGCGGACAAGTAAGGAGCAAGTTGTGGGTCAGAAGGTACATCCAAACGGATTTCGGTTGGGCGTCATCCAGAATTGGTCGTCGCTATGGTTCGCCGAAAAGAACTACGCCGAGCTGTTGCATGAAGATCTGCGACTTCGCGATTACGTGAAGAAGCGTCTTTACCACACCGGTGTTGCGAAGATCGATCTGGAACGCGCGGGTCGGAAGACCAAAGTGCACATCTACACGGCACGCCCCGGTCTGGTCATTGGCCAGCGTGGTGCGGAAGTGGACAAGCTCCGCTACGAGCTGGAGCAGCTCACCGGCCATGAGATGATGATTAATATCCACGAGGTATTGAGCCCCGAATTGTGCTCGACCCTCGTTGCCGAGAGCATTGCGCAGCAGCTGGAACGTCGTATGTCGTTCCGCCGCGTGATGAAGAAGGCCGTGCAGAACACCATGCGCCTGGGTGCCAAGGGTATCCGTCTGCGGGTTGCCGGCCGGTTGAACGGTGCGGAAATCGCCCGTGCAGAAAACACGGCCGAAGGCAGTGTTCCCCTGCACACCCTGCGGGCCAATGTAGATTACGGCACGGCGACGGCCCACACGACCTACGGTTGTATCGGGGTGAAGTGCTGGATCTATCATGGCGACATGATGCCTGGCGAACGCGTAACGACGGTTGGTGGCGAGCGGCCCCAGGGCCACGGTGGCCAGGCCGGCGGTGGACGACGCGCCGGTGGTGACCGTCAGCGCAAGGGTTCAGGCCCTTCCCGCAAGCGCGGCAACGAAAACGAGTAGGAGAGCCTGAACGATGTTAATGCCCAAACGCGTAAAGCACCGCAAACAACACCGTGGACGTCGCTCCGGCGCGGCCAAGGGTGGTTCGAGCCTTGATTTTGGCGAATTCGGTTTGAAGGCCATGCAGGATGGATGGATTACGGCGCGTCAGATTGAAGCCGCCCGTATCGCAATCACGCGCCACATCAAGCGTGGTGGTAAAGTATTCATCCGGGTTTTCCCGGACAAACCCATTACGAAGAAGCCCGCTGAAGTACGAATGGGTAAAGGTAAGGGTGCCCCGGAAGCATGGGTCGCGGTCGTCAAGCCTGGCCGGATCATGTTTGAAGTAGAGGGTGTGCCCGAAGAGCTTGCACGGGAAGCCATTGAACGTGCCAGCTACAAGATGCCCATTAAGACGAAATTCGTCAAGCGCGACTAAGGCGACCGCGCAGTCGGTACGCAAGGAGATGATTCGTGAAAGCGAACGAGCTCAGAGACAAAGATAACGAAACGCTGGTGAAGCAGATGAGAGAGCGTGAAAACGACGTAAGCAGTTTCCGTATGCAAGTGGCTACGGGCGTCGTGGAAAACGTTCGTGCTGCGCGCACTGCTCGACGAGATATCGCTCGAATCAAAACGATCCTCCGTGAGCGCGACATTGCCGAAGCGAAAGGTAAGAACTAGACATGAGCGAAGAGACAACTATCGCCGAAGACACACGTGGACGTCGCAAGGAGCGGGTCGGTCTGGTAACGAGCGCCGCGATGGATAAGACCATCACCGTATCCGTTCAGGGTGTGAAGTATCACCGCCTCTATAAGAAGGCGATGAAGGCGACGAAAAAGTATAAGGCGCACGACGAAGAAAACACCTGTAACATCGGTGACCTCGTGCGAATCAAAGAGACGCGTCCGCTGAGTAAGACCAAATGCTGGCGCCTGATTGAAGTGGTCAAGCGCGCGGAGTAATTCTTCCGGCGCGGCTGGCGGGATTCCACCCAGGCAATATTTGTCTTACGGATAAGGTTTGAGAGCATGATTCAGATATATTCGCGATTGAAAGTCGCCGACAACTCAGGTGCACGCCAGATTCGCGTGATCCAGGTAATGGGCGGTTCGAAGCGCCGTTATGCGGGGCTGGGCGACGTTGTGACAGCGAGTGTGAAAGAGGCCCTGCCGAATTCGAACGTGAAAAAGGGCGACGTGGTGAAGGCGGTAGTAGTCCGCGTGAAGCACGATACACAACGTCCTGACGGCACGACGATTCGCTTTGACAGCAACGCAGCGGTCTTGATTAACCCGAACAAAGAGCCCCGCGGTACGCGTATCTTCGGGCCCGTACCACGCGAACTGCGTGAAAAGGGTTTCATGCGCATAATCTCACTTGCCCCTGAAGTGGTATAGGAATCGAATAATGAATATTCGGAAGAACGACACCGTACTGGTAATTCGCGGTAAAAACGCGGGCCAGCGCGGCCGCATTCTGGAAGTGGACCGCAAAAAAGAGCGGGTCCTTGTGGAAGGCGTGAATATGATGAAGCGCCACACCAAGGCTGGTTCGCGTAACCAGGCTGGCGGTGTGGTAGAGCGTGAGGCGCCCATACACATCTCCAACGTGATGGCTTGGTGTGACGCGACCGGCGGTCCATCCAAAATTGTGATGAAGACCTTGGAAGACGGCTCCCGCGTTCGTACGTGGAAGGTCAACGGCGAGTCGCTGGACGACTAAGCGCGGCCTCGTTGGACGAAACCAGCATGTAGGAGTGGCATAAAATGCCTGCAACACTCAAGACGAAGTATAATGAGACAATCCGTGGCGAACTGCAATCGCAGTTCGACATTAAGAACGTCATGCAAGTGCCGGTCATCGAAAAGGTCGTGGTCAACATGGGTGTTGGCGATGCGATTGGCGATGCCCGACTGCTCGATGCGGCGATTGAAGAGCTGACCGCGATTACCGGTCAGTTCCCGAGCGTCCGCACGGCCCGCAAGTCGATCTCGAACTTCAAGCTCCGTGAGGGCGTGAAGATTGGCTGCATGGTCACCCTGCGTGGCGAGCGGATGTATGAATTCATCGACCGGCTCTTCAACGTGGCCATGCCGCGTATCCGAGACTTTCGCGGTGTATCGGCCAAGTCCTTTGACGGCCAGGGCAACTATACGCTCGGCATCAAAGACCAGTCGATCTTCCCGGAAGTTGACCAGGATAAGCTGGCCCGTACGCGCGGCATGAACATCACCTTCGTGATGGCGCGGAGTAATTCGACGGAACAGAGCCGTGAGTTGTTGCGTAAAATGGGAATGCCCTTTGTAACGAGCGGCACTGCTGCAGGAGAGAAACGTGGCTAAAAAATCACTGATTGCGAAGAATAAGCGCACGCCGAAGTTTCAGGTACGGGCCTACAACCGCTGTCGCTGCTGTGGTCGTCCCAAGGCGTATATCCGCAAATATCAGATCTGCCGCATCTGTTTCCGGACGTTGGCGCTTGAGGGTAAGTTGCCCGGCGTGACGAAGTCGAGCTGGTAGTTGGAATACTGCGTCGCTTGGCGCTAAAGGATAAGGAATTTTTGGCCCATGTCAATGAGTGATCCCATCGCTGACCTGCTGACACGCGTGCGCAACGCGGCCCAGGCTCAACACAAGACTGTGGATGTGCCGGCGTCTCGCCTGAAGGTAGAGATTTGCCGCGTGTTAAAAGAAGAAGGTTATATCAGCGAATATACGGTCGTTGAAGAGCCGAAGCCCGGTTCGATTCGGATCCATATGAAATATGGCCGGGATCGCAAGGCGGTTGTTCAGGGCCTGAAGCGGGTGAGCAAGCCCAGTCTCCGGGTGTACGTGGGCAGCCAGGATATTAAGCCGGTTTGCAGCGGGCTTGGTATTTCCATCATTAGCACCTCCGGTGGCGTGATGACGGGCAAGAAGGCCCGTCATGCCAAGGTGGGTGGTGAAGTGTTGTGCGAGGTCTGGTAGGCAGCGCCTGCTGGAAACTGTATACTGCGAGTTTGAAGACAACCGGCCCAGTGAATTCGGGTTGGTATGTGAAAGGATTTGGTCGTGTCGCGAGTAGGAAACCTGCCAGTGCCGGTACCCAGTGGCGTGAAGTGCGCGCTTAAAGGCAGCACGTTGACAGTCACGGGCCCCAAGGGCACCTTGGAAGAAACATTTCAGCCTGGAATCGGTATCGAGGTGGCAGAGAACGAAATCGTCGTGTCGCGCCCCACGGATTCCGGCCAGGACCGGGCCTTTCATGGTCTGACCCGCGCCCTCATCAATAATATGGTGGTGGGTGTTACCGAAGGCTACGAGCGCACGCTCGTTATCGAAGGCGTTGGCTACCGTGCTTCATTGCAGGGCAAGAGCCTGAACCTGCTCCTGGGCTTCAGTCACCCGGTATCGGTGGACCCGCCCGAAGGCATCACGTTTACGGTCGAAGGCCAGCAGACGGTCAAGGTCAGCGGTATCAGCAAGCAGCTGGTTGGCCAGGTGGCCGCCGATGTGCGCGCGTTCCGTAAGCCAGAGCCCTATAAAGGCAAGGGCGTCCGCTACCAGAACGAACATGTTCGTCGTAAGGCCGGTAAAGCGGGCGGTAAATAATTTTCTAATGCGTTTCGCGGTCCAGGTCAGCGACCTGTGGCCCAGGAAAGGTAGAACATGGCTAAGAAAACGACCTATACGAAAGTGCTCCGAGAGCGTCGTCAGCGTCGGATCCGGAAACGGGTTGAAGGCACGACGGAGCGTCCCCGTCTTCGGGTGGTGCGCTCCACGAAACATATTTATGCACAGATTATCGACGATACGACGGGATCCACGTTGGCTTCCAGTTCGTCGGTCGCGCTTAAGATTGCGGGTGGCACCGTAGACGCTGCCAAGGAAGTTGGCAAGTCGCTCGGTGAGCGTGCCAAAGCGCAGAACATTGAACAAGTAGCGTTTGACCGAGGCGGTAATCTCTACCACGGACGGGTCAAGGCTTTAGCTGACGCGGCACGTGAAACGGGTCTTCAATTCTAGGAGCAGTCTCTTGAGTACAGATCGAGGCAACAAGCGAGATAAACGCAGTCGCGATAACCAGGATAAAGACAACGAGTTCATCGAACACGTGGTCAAAATCTATCGCGTGGCGAAGGTGGTGAAGGGCGGTCGCCGTTTCAGCTTCAGCGCAATCGTCGTTGTGGGTGATGGTAAAGGTCGCGTCGGTGCTGCGATGGGTAAGGCGACGGAAGTCCCCAATGCCATTCGTAAGGCCATTGAACGTGCCCGGAACAACATGGTGCGCGTGCCGGTGGTAAACACCACGGTGCCCCACCAGGTAACGGGACGTTCCGATTCGGCGGCGGTGTTGATGAAGCCGGCCTCGCTGGGTACCGGTATTGTAGCGGGCGGCGCTGTGCGTGCCGTTGTGGAAGCTGCGGGATATCAGAACATTTTGACCAAATCGCTCGGTTCCAACAACGCGACGAACGTGGTGTGGGCAGCGATTGAAGGCCTGAAGCAACTGAAGACCGCCGAGCAGATTGCTGCGCTGCGTGGTCTGGATGTGGCCGAAATACTCTAAGGCAGGCCCGTATTCGCCCCTGATGGCGACGGCACGGACAGGAAAGTACCGAGCACATGGAATTGCATGATTTAAAAAATAACCCCGGCGCACGTAAGAAGCGTAAGCGAGTCGGACGTGGCCCAGGTTCCGGGCATGGCAAGACCTCTTGCCGTGGTCAGAAGGGTCAGAAGTCCCGCGCCGGTTATTCCCGTCACTTTGGTTTTGAAGGCGGCCAGATGCCGCTGCACCGTCGTCTTCCCAAGCGTGGGTTCAACCATGAAAACCGTTGGCCCATGGCCGTGGTAAACGTGGACGCGCTGGAGAAGGCCTTTGAAGCGGGTGCGGAGATTACCGCGGAAGCGGTTGTCGCCATTGGATTGACACGGACGACCCGTGGTGGCCTGAAGGTTCTGGGCCGCGGCGAGTTGACGAAGGCGCTTACGGTCAAGGTACAGGCGATCTCGCCGAGTGCACAGAAAAAGATCGAAGCCGCCGGTGGCAGCGTGGAAATCGTCGCTGCGACCCGAGTTGACTCTGATGCCGCAACGGCTGAAAACGCTGAATAAGGAGTAACGGGGTGTCCGAGCCAATCGAAGCCTTTAAGAATGCCTTTAAGATACCCGAGCTGAAGCAGCGCATCATTTTCTCGCTGCTTATGCTCGCTGTCTATCGCCTGGGTTGCCACGTTCCGGCCCCGGGTGTGAACGGTGCTGCCCTGGCGAAGAAAGTCGGTGGTGGCGGTCTTCTCGGTTTCTATGACATGTTCACGGGCCAGGCATTTTCCAATGCCACGGTTTTTGCGCTCGGCATCATGCCCTATATTACCGCCTCCATTATTTTGTCCCTTCTGATTCCGGTTGTGCCCGCCCTTGAGGCGTTGCAGAAGATGGGCCAGGAAGGGCAGAAGAAGATAACGGAATACACACGGTATGGCACCATCGGCCTGTGTCTGGTACAGAGTATGGCCATTGCCATGTTCCTCCAGAGCCAGGGCACGGAAATTGTGCCCAATCCGGGTCTCGGTTTCATCCTCCTGTGTATCGTTACCTTTACGACGGGTACGGCCTTTATCATGTGGCTGGGTGAACAGATTAGTGAGCACGGTATCGGCAACGGTATCTCGCTGATTATCTTCACCAGTATCATCTCGTCCATGCCGGCGGCTATTGTTAACCTCATTCGGATGATTGGTACCAACCAGGTGAATATCTTCACCGGTATCGTCCTGGTCTTCCTGATGGTAGTGGTGGTGATGGGTGCTATCCTGGTCACGACCGGTCAGCGTCGGGTTCCGGTACAGTATCCCCGCCAGGTTCGCGGACGTCGGGTGATGGGTGGACAGCGTTCCTACCTTCCCCTTCGGGTCAATCAGGCGGGTGTTATCCCGATTATCTTCGCGAGCTCCCTGCTGATGCTTCCGGGCATGTTGGCCCAGAACCTCAACAGTGGTACGCTGGCCCTGATTATTAATCAGATTGCCAGTCCGGACCAGTTGGTACACAACATCCTGTATGCCATCCTGATTGTCTTCTTCTCCTTCTTCTACACGGCGATTACCTTCAATCCTGTAGAGCTGGCGGATAACATGAAGAAGTATGGTGGTGTGATTGTGGGTGTGCGACCCGGCAAGGCCACGGCGGATTACCTGAACAAGGTGATGACCCGTATTACGCTGGTGGGTTCGCTCTTCCTGACCCTGGTTGCCATTCTACCGGTAATCGTATACGTCTTCCTCAATGTGCCCGACTGGATGATTGTTCAGTTCTTTGGTGGTACGAGCCTGCTCATCCTGGTGGGTGTGGCGCTGGATACGATTAAACAGATTGAACAGCACCTGACCATGCGTCACTATGACGGGTTTTCGCCCAAGGGCGGTGCCGGTCGTGTACGGGCCCGTCGGGGTACCTGAAACCCGGTTCTGAGTTAATTTTAGAACGGACAAGACTTCGGTAGGTCCGTTAGTATAAACTATACGTCGTTTGTGTGTGGATACCAGTGGAGTCACACCAGCATAGCCACCCAAGATGGTGACGTCAGGCAAGTGATGATATCGGTTCGAAGCGAGCGCGAAATAGACCTTCTTCGGGAGGCGAATCAAATCGTGGCCAAGGTGCATGATGCCCTTCAGGCGATGGTCGCGCCCGGCGTGACGACGGCGGAGTTGGATGCGGTGGCGGAAGATATCATTCTTTCGTCCGATGCGAAGCCCGCGTTTAAGGGATACCATGGGTATCCCGCAGCGACCTGCATATCGGTCGATGAAGTGATTGTCCACGGAATTCCGGGAAATCGGAAGCTCCAAGCGGGCGAGATAGTAAGTATTGATGTAGGCGTAGCCTACCGAGGATATTATGGCGATGCGGCGGTATCCTGGCCTTGCGGCCCGGTGGATGCCGATCGTCAGGCCCTGCTTGAGGCGACCGACCTGGCGTTGAGCGAGGCCATTAAGGCCGCCGCAGCCGGCAATGTGCTTCAAGACATTGGTCGGGCTGTGGAATCGGTCTGCGTGCCGAAAGGCTATGGCATTGTACGGGACTTCGTAGGTCACGGTATTGGTACCGCGATGCACGAAGAACCGCAGATACCGAATTATGATGATGGTCGTCGGGGTCCGCGCCTTAAGGCGGGGATGGTCCTGGCGATTGAGCCCATGATTAACCTGGGCACGGAGAAGTTCAAGGTGCTGGAGGACGACTGGACCGCGGTGACGCTGGACGGAAAGCCGAGTGCGCACTTTGAGCATAGCGTGGTCGTACGCGAAGGTGGTGGTGAGATATTGTCTGGTTCCAAGGTACATAGTTGGGGCCAGCGTAAAGCGTCCTAATCGAAGGTGCCGGAAGATCCGGACCCACGGGAGATAGATAGTGAAAGTACGCAGTTCTGTAAAGAAGATTTGTGAAAAGTGCAAGATTATTCGGCGTCATGGTCGGGTACGGGTCATCTGTGAAAACCCCAAGCACAAGCAGCGACAAGGATAGGAAGGGAGGTCCGCGTAGTTTACGTGGGACGTTCCGTAGGAGAACTTAGGACATGGCTCGTGTTATAGGTGTAGACCTTCCCCGGGAAAAGCGTGTGGAAGCTGGTTTGCAGTCGATCTATGGGATCGGTCTGACCAGGGCTCGGAAACTCTTGGAGAAGGTGGGTATCAATCCCGATACCCGCGTTCGCGATCTTTCCGATGAAGAAGCTAACCTGCTCTCCTCCACCATTCAGACGGAGTACAAGGTAGAAGGTGATCTGCGCCGTGAAGTATCGGCGAATGTGAAGCGCCTCATGGAAATTAACTGCTACCGCGGTCAGCGCCACAAGCGCGGTCTCCCGGTTCGTGGTCAGCGCACCAGTACCAATGCCCGGACCCGGAAGGGTCCCCGTCGTATGGCCGTTAAGAAGAAGTAAGTACAGACAGTCAACCTTGATGCCAAAGGAGGCACCGTCACGTGGCGAAAGAGAAAAAAAAAGGCAAGAGCAAGAAGCGCCGTGTTGCATTAAACTCGACTTCGGGCGTTGCACATATTCAGGCGACTTTTAATAACACGATTATCTCTATTACGGACCCCCAGGGGAACGTAATCGCGTGGTCAAGCGCGGGCCAGGTTGGGTTCTCCGGTTCCCGCAAGAGCACGGCCTTTGCCGCGCAGCTTGCCGCTGAACAGGCGAGCACCAAGGCTCTGGAGATTGGACTCAAAGAAGTTCGCGTTTACGTGAACGGACCGGGTGCTGGACGTGAGTCGGCTATCCGTGCGATTCAGGCTGCTGGCCTGGGTGTGTCACTGATCAAAGACGTGACCAGTGTTCCGCACAACGGATGTCGCCCTCCCAAGCGTCGCCGGGTGTAGCACCGCATTCGTACTCGGATCTGGGGTCTGATTCGAGACGTGGTGTCACATGGCGTTGGTCTGAGTGGGGGCTATTGGATAGCTTGAGTCCTGAAAGGCGTGGATAGATGATAGCAAAAGAATTTACGATCCCGAGATACGTGAAAATCGACGATGAGTCGAACGAGAAATATTCACGCATAACGGTAGAGCCTTTTGAACGTGGCTACGGTACGACGGTAGGGAATTCCCTTCGTCGTGTACTGCTGGCTTCCTTGGAAGGTACGGCTGTAACAGCGATTCGAATCGAAGGTATCAGCAATGAGTTTTCGGCCATTCCCGGTGTTCGGGAAGATGTGACCGAAGCGGTGCTGAACCTGAAGAAGTGTGACATTCGTTTGAATCGGGAAGAGCCCCTTATTTTTACCTTCTCCTACAGTGGCGAAGGCGAAATTACGACGGGCGATATCTTCGGCGACCAGGAACTGGTCGACGTCTTTGACCCGACGCATGTGATTATGACGTCCACTTCCAAATCGACGAAGTTGGAGATGGAGATCAAGGTCGCCCGTGGCCGTGGGTATCTTACGGCGGAGCACTTTGAGCTGGAACACGCGCCCATTGACACGATTTACCTGGACGCCAACTTTTCACCGGTTAAGAAGGTGAATTTCCAGGTAGAAGACGCGCGTGTCGGACAGACGACGGACTATGACCGCCTGTTGCTGGATATTTGGACCAACGGTTCGATTACACCGGAGAACGCGCTGGAAGAAGCCGCGAGCCTCCTGATTGGTCACCTGCGCATTTTCGTGAAGCAGGAACAAGAGGGTGATGACAGCGCCGCCGAGTCTTCCACGGAAGATCCGGAATTGATGCGCTCCCTGGCCCGCACGGTAGATGAGCTCGAGTTGAGTGTGCGTGCGGCGAACTGCCTGAAAGCAGCGAATATCCGTACCATCGGTGATCTGGTGGTCCGTGAAGAGAGCGAAATGTTGCAGTTTCACAACTTCGGCAAAAAGTCGCTCGACGAGATTAAGGCCCTTCTCGAATCGATGGGCATGTCACTTGGAATGAAAGTCGGAGCTGCCGCCGCTGCGGTTGGCGCCCCCGAACCTGATATCAATGAGGATGAATAATCATGCGGCATCGCAAAGCAGGTAGACGCCTGGGACGTAACATGTCCCACCGTAAGGCGACGATGCAGAGTTTGGCCGTGGCGCTGTTTCACCACAATGCGATTGAAACGGGTCATTTGAAAGCCAAGGAACTGCGTCGGTTTGCAGAACCCATCATCACGCTGTGCAAAGTAGATACCGTTGCCAATCGTCGGCGCGCTTTTGCGAAGCTCCGTGACAAAGAAGCCGTAACGAAGCTTTTTACGACCATCGGACCGGCCTATGCCGAGCGTCCCGGCGGCTACACGCGCATTCTGCGCCTGGGCAACCGGGTCGGTGATGCCGCCCCCATGGCGCGCATTGAGTTGGTCGAGATGGGTGAGTACCAGGCAGAAGACTAAGCCGGGACTCCCCGCCTACGGCGGTTAACAGGTACATTCCGGGAGCAACGTAATATGCGTTGCTCCCGTTTTTGTGTTGCCACGGCTCCGTTTGTATCCAATGGGTTCCTCGTATAGAATGGGCTCGTGCCTCGGATCCGCTTCGGGGAATTTCTTTTCAACGTCGTATCCCATTGAAAGGGGCTCGCTTCATGGCCAAATTACCCTTTGCTTTGCAACTCTATTCCGTACGTGACGCACTGCAGGAAGACACCGCCGGCACCCTGGAACGGGTCAAGAAAGCGGGCTACGACCATGTAGAGCTCTACGGCCTGGCCGGGCTCTCCGTGGAAGAGTTTCAGGCGGCGCTGAAGGCCGCAGGGTTGTCCGTGATTTCCTGCCACGTTGAATTCGCGCGTTGTCAGAGCGATCTCGCAGGGGCCATCGCCGAATGCCAGGCCCTCGGCGTGCGGTGGGCGGTTATCCCATGGCTCGATCCCGAAGCGCATACCCAGCTGGCCGATTGGTCGGCGCGGGGCGCGGAAATGGCGGTGATGGGCGAAGCATTCAAGGCCGCTGGAATTACGTTGTGCTATCACAATCATAGCGTGGAGTTTGAGGCCATCGACGGGAAGACGCCCTTCGATGCGGTCTTCGAGGCCGCCGATCCTGCGTCCCTGTCGATTGAGCTGGATGTAGGCTGGTCCCACTACGGCGGAGCGGACACCCTGGCCGTGATGAAAAAGTATGAAGGTCGGATCCCCCTGCTGCACATCAAGGATATCAAACAGCGCTATGAGGGCGAAGAACCCCATATTACGGAGTTGGGGAACGGCGCGACCAAGTTCGGGCCCGTGCTCAAGGCTGCCGGGGAAATCGGCGTGGAATGGCTGATCGTGGAACAAGATGAGTCCGCGCGGGATCCACTAGAGAGTGCCCGTATGAATGCGGCCTATATGCGGGTTCACGTCTTTTGATGGACGTGCCGTGCGGTCGAAAGGATTCGAAAGAAGGGTCGGTACCGGGCCCTTTGTGGATGGGCAGGTGAACGGTGAGTAGTCGATGGATACGGGGTATAACACTCCGTGGAGGAATGATGGTGCGTCGCTGCCCGTGGCTGAGCGTGTTGATAGTGGTAGTTGCCGTGGCCCTGGGAGGCTGTTCGCCCCAGGTGGCGCTTACGGGCCTGGTGACGGACGAGGCTGGTGCGCCCTTGCCGGGGGTGTCGGTAAAGGTTACGGGCACCGAGTTTTTCGCCATCTCCAATGGCAACGGTCTTTTTGGACTGCGCCCGGGACGGCTGACGGTGCCGCCGGGGAGTTGGGATCTATACTACATGAAAACAGGCTTCACGTCGGCGACCCAGGCTATCGTCACCGGGGAGGGCCGCAGTCTTGAAGTGCCGCCCGTCGTCTTGTGGCCCCTGCCGGGAGCACGGGGTATTTTTGACTATGAGTCCCATCGCTACGTCGAGTGGACCCGGGTCGAGCCGGAGCGTTTTCTTCGAGAAGATAAATCGGTGGTCTTCGGAACCTTACTGGACCCGGCCTTTCGGGTTCCCGAGGCGCTGCACCGTATTGTCGGGTTTCGGGTGTCGCCCTATGATTGGCGTATGAGTCGGCTGGAGCAGGTCCAGGCCTTTCGGGAGGGTCCCGATGGCGAGGTGACGTCGGGGGGCACGGAATCGATTTGGGTGGAGTCTGTTCGGGTGCCGGTTCAGGCCTTACCCATTGACGAGCCCGAGCAATTGTTGTGGGAGATACGTCCTTCCCGGCCCCTGGGTCCTGGCGTCTATGCCATCCATTGGGGTGCCTTTGAAGGAGATCCGACGACCGATGCATCGGCCTATCTTGTCGAGGTCTATGATCCGGTGGCCGTAGAAGCCCCGTCTGCAGAGACTCCGACAACAGCTGAGGTGCCGAAACCGGAAGATGGTGGCGCTGAGGATAATGGATTTTAGTCCCGGCGTGTGGTCGTTGGGAGAGCGCTTACGCCCGCTTTCGGCGTTGTAGTTTGGAGAAGGTCATGAAGAATCAGTACGTCAATAGCCTCCAAGAGGGGGATGTTGTCAATGATGTGTTTATCGCGACGCGCAACGATCTGCGGTCGAAGCAGGATGGGGGCAAATTCCTGGGAATGGTCTTCAAAGATCGCACCGGTGAAATCGGCGGGATCATGTGGAACAATGCGGCGGAAGTGTCGCGCCAGTTTCAGGTGGGTGACGTGGTCAACGTCAAGGCCAAAGTGAATTCCTACCAGGGCCGTCTTCAGCTGCAGGTGGAGCGTGTGTTGCCCCTGCGCGACGGCGAGTATGACGTGTCGGATCTGGTGTTCACCCCGGATAGCATGGAAGAAGATATCGCGGGGGTGCGGGGAATTCTCGAATCGGTGCAGAATACCTGGTTAAAGGCCCTGCTCGATGCCTTCTTGAACGATACGGATTTCATGGGCCGTTTTACGGGCGCCGCGGCGGCCAAGAAATGGCACCACGAGTTTCGCGGGGGGCTGCTGCGTCATACCCACGAGATGTGCCGGCTCGGTGAAACCATGTGTGAGCTCTATCCCAACATCGATCGCGATCTGTTGATGACCGCAATCTTTTTCCATGATATCGGAAAACTCGACGAGATGACCCACGACCTCTGTGTGGACTACACCACCGTGGGCAGGCTCCTCGGTCACGTCCACCTCGGTGCGGAGATGGTGTCGAAGCGGATTGCCGAGATCGATGGGTTTCCGGAGTCGCTGCGGCTCGAATTGTTGCACTGCATTCTGTCTCATCATGGTGAGTTGCAGTATGGATCGCCGGTGGTGCCCAAGTCGCTGGAAGCGATTGTGCTCCATCATATTGATAATCTGGATGCCCAGGCAGCCGCCTTCTCCCGCATCATTCAGGATTCCAAGGACAAGAATCAGGAGTGGTCGGAGTACATGCCACTCATTGAGCGAATGATTTGGAATAAGGAAGGCTAAGGGCCCCATCTGGGGATGGTCAGATGCTATGAAACCTCGGGTCTGCCTCTTTGCTGCGGAGACGTTACTTCATTGGTCGGCGCACTATGTCCGTGCTTTTCGCGCGGTCTGTGACACCTTCGTGGTGGGGCCGGCCATCGTGCCGGAAGGCCATGATTATCCGGACTGGGATCGGGTTTCATCGTACGTGGTGAAAAACGATGCCTGTACCACCACGGCGGATGCGGCGGAGCGATTGGCCCTGCTTCCCGAGGGGTGGGAGCCCGATCTGCTGGTGGTGATCCAGTCCAGCGATGTGCGCATCGAGGGTATTGGCCAGGTCGGGTGTCCCACGGTCTATCTTTCTGTGGATACGTGGCATGACGTCAGTGAATATCAATATGCCTATGCCTATGACTTTGTCTTTCTTGCCCAGCGCGCGTTGGTGAAGTATATGTACCAGGTGGGGTGTTGCCGGGCCTTCTGGCTCCCCCTTGCCTGTGATCCCGCATCCCACTACGGGAAGCCGGAGGTGGCACCGGCCTATGATATCGCCTTTGTGGGGCGTACCCACTACTATGTCAACGGGCAGCGCCGTGCCCGGCTCGGCATGCTGAACGGAGCCTTTGACCTGCGCGTGTTTTTCGGGATGGGTCCCGAAGAAATGGCCGAGGTGCTGTCTCCGGCGCGACTCGTCTTCAACGCGAGCATCGCCTGTGATGTCAACATGCGGGTCTTCGAAGCCCTGGCGACGGGCCGTCCGCTGGTGACCAACCGGGAGGCGGTGGCGAACGGCCTGGACGAACTCTTTGAGGAGGGCGTCCACTATATCGGCTACGACGATGGGGATTTGGTCTCGCAGGTGCGTCACTATCTCAACGATCAGGAAGCGGCCGAGGCCATCGGTGCGGCGGGTCAGGCGGAGGTATTGGCGAATCATACCTACGCCCACCGTGTTACCGCCGTGCTGGAACGGCTGAATGCCCACGGTCTGGCCCTGGGCGAGCGGAGCTATCCCCGGTTTCGGGCGGCGGGGGCAACGCGGGACTTGGTGCCCCTGGCGTCGCGCCATGTCCTGGATTTCGGTTTGGGGCTGAAGGCGAGTCGGGTGGGCATGTTGCATCGGGGGGTGGAACGCCTGGTGGGGGTGGCGCGTGAAGTGATTGCCCTGCGACAACGGGCCAAGTCCTACGATGAGATCTGGCGGGTGGATCAATTGCCCCTGGCGAGCGCAGCGTTTGATGCGGTCATGTGGGTGACGCCCGAGCGATGCGATCAGGATGTCGATTGGGTCTTGGGGTATTCCCGGGAATGGCTGGTCCCCGGCGGCCGGGTGGTCTTTGCGGTCACGACGGACGAGTTGGCTGTTCTTGAAGGAGAGCCCACCCTCGCACGCCTGGATGCCTGGCTGGTGGGCAAGGGGTTCCGCCTCGTCCACTATGTTTCCCCGGCACCGAATTCGGACATCGCCTACATCACCGCGGTGCCCATATTGACAGACATCGATGAATTGGTGCGGGAGATCTACCGGGAATTCCCGATAAACGGCGAGAATCCAGAGCCGTGGAAAGGTATTACGGCCGTCCCAGTACCCGATTCACCAGATGTTGAAGGTCCGTAGCCGATACGCCGTTCCCGTCCACATCCGCTGCGGGGGTTTCGTCCCGCCCGAGGATGTTGTTGACCACCAGTTGGAGGTCGACGGCGTCCACCTGGCCGTTGCCGTCCACGTCGCCTTGCGAAAGGGCCACGTCATTGCGGACGGCCGAAGTTTCCCCCACCAGAATGTTGGCCGTCGTGTACGGGATATAGCCCGGGGCTTCCGCGCGCAGGGTGTAGGTGCCGGGTAGCAGGAGGCGGTGATAATCGCCCACCTCGGGATCGGTAAAGACAGGTTGGGTGTTGCCCTCCACCGTCACGGTGGCAAAGAGGGGGGTGCCAGTCGTGCCATCGGTCACCACGCCCCGGACCCCACGATGGACCCGGTCCAGGTAGGCGCGCATGGCGTTCTTGTTATCGTCCCAGAGGCCGGGCAAGCTACCCGTGCCGGGGTTCTTAATGGTCGAGATTTCCAACGTGAAATCGATGGCCCCCGCGTAGCGATAATGCCAATCCTGCATGCCGCCCGAAATGCGGAACCACACCGAGCCATTGACGATGCCGCCGGGAAATACGCGACTGGCGGCCATGGGAGGGTTGAGGCTGGCATAGGTGGTGGCGAGGGAACGCATGAGGTCATCATCGGGCGTGGCCGCTTCCTGGCCCGATGGAATGTCGGGAATTTCATCGTAGGGATAATTCACGAGGAGTGCGCCAGCGTGATAACTGGCCATTAGAACAAATCGGTGGTCGACTGACCAGTCGATGACCCGGGCCACTTCCGGCTGGAGTCCCGTGGTATCGAAGTTCGGCTCGGTGGCGAGGGTGCCGGAAAAGTCCAGCGGCCACTCGGGGAAGCTTCGGTTCAGATCCGCGTTGTTGGCGTTCCAGCGAATCCCCAGTTCGTAGCCGTCGGGATTGAGGAGGGGCAGGATCCAGATGTCGGTTTCGTTGATAAGGCTGGTGATGCCCGCGTCGCTGCCGTAACCCGTGAGCAGGGTTTCGATAAAGTTGAGACAGAGCACCGTGCCCACGGTTTCGTCTCCGTGCATGGTCGAGAGATAGGCGAATTCAGGCTCATCTTCTTCCACGCCCGGGTTGTCGGTGATCTGCAGCACCCAGAGCTCCCGCCCCTGGGCAGACTGGCCAATGCTGACGCGGCGGCAGATGGCCGGGTAGGCAGTCGCCCAATCGCTGAGAAGGGTGCTCAGTTCTCCGTAGCTGGGGTAGTCGGTGGCCTGCTTTTCCGCGGGGGGCTGGATGGCTTCCAGCGTATAGGGGATATTGCTGGCCTGGAAGGCGGGCCAGTAGGTGTGCAGCACGTAGGCCCGGGTTCCGTTGCCGTCATAGTGGTCCACGATGGCACCGGTTTCCTCAATCTTGCGGAGGGTATCCACGTCGGTCTTGGGAGTGCGGATGATGTAGGTGGTGTGGTCGGGTTCCTGTCCGTTGGCGACCGCGCCGGAAAGGAGCAAAAGGCCGATCACGATAACGTTGCGGCGTGCCCCTCGACCCCTCAGATATGGTAAGCGTATCTTCCACATGCGTGTTATTCCTCGAGCCAAAGATACCCCTATTGTACCCCATTCGCAACGATATGAAAGGTGCAATAGGTAGTCTCCCCATCCTGCGTGGTGACGCTCAGGTTGACGGGATAGTTTCCCGGCGCCTTGAAGGCGTGCACCGTGCGGGGTTCCTTGGACTTCTTGCCGTCGCCAAAGTTCCATTGAAGTTTTTTGATGGCGGTCTCGGGGCTATAGGGGACGGCCTGGCCGACCGTGAAATTCTTCGAGAGGGTGATAGGCAGGCGTCCCGCGGGTACCCGTATGAAGTCATAGGCGTTGAAGGTGCGGGATTCGCCCACGTTGACGTTGATTTCCTGATCGATGTCAATGAAGCGGATGGCGCCTTCTCCCACGAGCACATCGGCCATGGAAACCAGGGTCTGGCTGTATTTGTTGCTGTCGCAGTAGGCGAGCACGATGGCGTCGGCTTCGGAAAGGTAGGGCAGGTTGCGGGGGTAACCCAGCAGCACAACGACTACCTGGGCCCCTTTGGCCTTCAGCTCACGAACCAGACGGACCTGGCCTTCGGGCCGATCGGTTTCGCCAAAGACACAGACCACCGTGCGGATGCCCCGGATGTGGCTGGTGATGCGGTGAATTTCAAAATCTTTGATCTCGCCAACGTGGCGGGCCGTGGTGATGGGTTGCTGAGAAATGCGCTTGATGTGTTTTTCCATGCCCGCGTGGAGGATTTCCACGCCGATCGTGCCGGTGATTCCGATGGGCATGCTCTTGTCTTTTTGCAGGGGGAGGACGTTGCCCTTGTTCTGGACGACGGTGATGGCCCGCTCTTCGATGGCTTGAACTTTCTCAGCCAGCTTGCGGGTGTGTTCCAGGGGGGCGGCATCCTTTTCCGACTTGGCGACCTGCTCCATGAGGTGCTCGAATTTGTAGGTCAACACCCGTTTCAGGGCCGTGTTGATGAGGTCTTCGGTAAGGCGCCCTTCGTGGACGGCCGTTGTGATGCGGTCGACGGCGCGCATTTCCTGGTTGTCGGCACCATCCCACATGATCATATCGGCGCCATGGGTGAGGGCCCGAATGGCAGCTTCGGCGGGATCGATGATGCCCGACACGTCCTGGGTATCCATGGGGCCAGCGAGGACGATGCCTTCGTAGGCGAGGTCCGTGCGGAGCATCTGGCGCAAGACTACGGGGGAAACGCAGGCCGGGAGGCCGCTGCTGTCCAGGGTGGGAACGAGGGTATTGCCCACATGCATGAGGGGGGCCTGGTTGGCAATCACCCGGTGATAGGGCAAGAGGTCCTGCTGGGGGAGTTGGGCCACGGGGGTCAGGAGCACGGCCGCAGATTTTTCCAGCCGGTTGGCCCCGCCGCCGGGAAAGCCAAGGGGTACGGCGATGATACCGCGCTCGTTGAAGACCCGCTGGGTAATATTAAAGGTATCGCCGATGAAATAGGGGTCACTGCCCAGGTTGTAGACGGAGCCCACGGCGTCTTTGATGCTGGGAGCCAGCTCCAGCGAGGGGCCCAGGTGGAGATTGAACCCCATCAGATTGAGGTGTTGGGCGAGCAGTTCGGCGAGGGCCTCGGTGGTCGCGGGGTCGTTGGCGGCCGCGAGGGAAAGGGGCGACGGGAGCTGAATGAATTCGTTGAGTTCTTCGCGTTCTGCCGTGGTGAGGCGGTAAATGTTGGTGCCGACCCAGAGGGGAATGCCCGTTATTTGCTCGACTCCCCGGACTTTGGTGACGTAGACCGAGGCGTACGAGGGCTTCAGGATCTTTCGGATGATGACCCCGCCGGGCGGGTAGCTCTTGAGGAAGGCCACGTCTTCCGCGCTGGGCTGGTGGCTGCCCGCCATGGTGACCACCATCAGCTGGGCCACCTTCTTGCGCAGGGACATCTCTTCCAGGGCCGTGGCGATGGGATCCTCGTCTTCAGGCGACGGGACCTCGGGGATCTCGCTGGGATAGGTGATGGACGGCTGATCAATGATGCTGGGCGGCTGGGTCGAATCGGAGTCTGCGGCGACGAGCGCGAGCAGACCGGCGAGCAGGAGCGATGTCATAGGGGGTTCCTTGTTTTTGTGTGGGATGATTCTACCAGAACGGGGGAGACGCCTCGAATTGTGGCGGGGCATGGAAACCCGGCGGGCCCAGGGGATAGAATAGACGGTGTAAGTGGCCCGATTCCCGGTGGCCCTTGTTACGACCTATCAGGTGTAGTTCCCATCATGAGTTTTCAATCCACCATTGCAGCGTGGCCCGAATCACGTCTCCTGCCCCTCTACAGCGAGGCGACGGCGGCCGACGTAGAAAGTGCCCTGGCCAAAGACGAGCTCAGCATGGCCGATCTGGGGGCCTTGCTCTCTGCTGCGGCCAAGCCGTATCTGGAGCCCATGGCGCAGAAGGCGAACCGGCTTACCCGATGGCATTTTGGCCGCACGATTTCCCTCTACGCGCCCCTCTATATCTCTAACCTTTGTGCCGCGGACTGTGTGTATTGCGGATTTTCCGTGCGTTCGGGCAATAAGGAGAAGCGGATCACGCTCAAGCCGGAGTTGATTCGGAAAGAGTGCGAAGCCCTTTCCCGTATGGGTTATCAGAACGTGCTGATCCTGACCGGGGAAGCGCCCAAGGCTGTTACGGTGGATTATATCGCCGAGGCCATCGCCATTGCCCGGGAGTACTTCAGCGGGGTCTCCGTCGAGGTCTATGCGGTCGATGAAGCCGACTATGTGAAATTTGTGGAAGCGGGCCTCGAAGGGGTGACGCTCTACATGGAGACCTACCACCGGCCCACCTACGGCCAGGTCCACCTCGAAGGGGAGAAATCGGTCTATGACTACCGCCTCGACGCTTCGGAGCGGGCGGGTAAGGCCGGGGTGCGCAATTTGAGTATTGGTGCCCTGCTGGGCCTCTATCAGTGGCAGCAGGAACTCCTGTGGGTCGGGCTCCACGCACGACACCTCCAAAAGCACTGCTGGCAGTCCTCCCTTTCGGTCTCCTTCCCCCGGCTGCTTCACACGCCGGAGCGTTATGCCGTGCGGGATTTCGTGGGGGATAGTGATTTGGTGCAGGGCATGTTGGCCTTGCGTCTCTTCTTGCCGGAAGTGGGCTTTAATCTCTCGACCCGCGAGGCGGCCTCCTTCCGGGATAAGCTGATTCCCCTGGGCGTTACGGCCATGAGCGCCGGCTCCAGCACCCGACCGGGCGGTTACGCCTCCCGTGGCAAGGAAGTCCTGGAGCAGTTTGAGATTGAAGATCTCCGCACCCCCGAAGAGGTGGTGCAGGTGATTCGGGCGGCGGGCTATGACCCCGTATGGAAAGACTACGACCGGGCCTTTGATCCGGTCTAATCCCCCTTTGGGCGTGCTTTCCCTGCGCCCCTCATCCCCGGGCCCAAGGGTACTTGGCGGATGGCGTTTGGGCGTGTACAATGGAGGGCATCGCAATGGTATGGGGAACCTTTCCGGCGTAGTGTCGGACGACCAGGGACAGGAGACTATGGGCGAGCAAGGGCAGTTGGTACATTTGCTTCGACTACTCGGGGACGAGTCTCCGGTGGTCCGCGAGGCCCTGGCGCGGGAGTTCTACGCCTATGGACCGTCGCTGATGGCGGATTTGGCCGCGTTGGATTTTCCCCCCGAAGGACCCGCATTGGCCACCATCCGTGAACTCATCGTGGAGGAAGGTCGTCGGCGGCTGCGGGAGGGCTGGGAGGCCTGGCTCCGGGCGGATAAATCGGAGCGCCCCCTTTCCCGCCTGGAAACCGCGTTGGCCCTCTTGTCCGAGTTTCAGAATGGTCCGGGCCATGGGGCCACGCTAAGCACCGTATTGGATGAGCTGGCCGAGGCCTTTCGCCTCCGTGGCGGCACGGTCGACGAGGAGACCCTTTCCCGCTTTCTCTTTAAGGAGAAGGGCCTGGAAGGGGATCGCTCCAACTATTATCATCCCCTCAACAGCAACCTGGTCAATGTGGTGGAAACACGCCGGGGCCTGCCTATCAGCCTGGCCTGTGTCTACATGCTGGTGGGGGAGCGTCTGGGATTTAAGATTGGGGGCTGTAACTGGCCGAATCATTTCTATGCCCGCGTGCGGCTGAACCAGCAGTTGATGCTGGTGGATTGCTTCAACGGAGGGCGCATGGTGGATCGGGAGTCCTTTTTAAAGCTACAAGGCCCCTCGAAGGAGGCGGCGGAGGCGATCGTGGACAAGGCGGCTTCGGTGGACACCATCGTGGCGCGGGTGCTGGGGAATCTGGTGCGGGCCTACCAGCATGAGTCCCAGGTAGCGGAGTCGCGGTTGATGTTGGATTTGTTGCATGGTCTGGAGGGCCGTTCAGGTGCCCGGAATCAGGCCTGACGGACGCGCTGCGGAGTGGACCTTAGCGATATGGGCGTGCACGAGCGAGTCGGGGATCCGCTAATCGGGTCGTAGCGAAAGTCTGATAGGATCGGCCACGGACCTCGAGTGTTTCCGTGCCCACCACGCCGGATTTCAGGAGCCGGGCCAGCATCTTAAGATAGGCTTCCCGGTCTGCGGGAGCCAGCGATTGCAGGTGTTGATGCAGGTCGCGGCCTGAGTCTGACAGGTCGAACGTGTCTTCGACGGCCTGGGCGATCGTGGTGGTGTCCGGTGAGGTCTGGGGTGCCCGCTGTGGGCGCGATTCCGGGAGGGACCGGGGGAGGGATTCAATACGAAGGGACATGATACAGGGCCTCCATTGCCGTTGCCTGGGTGCTTCCCGGTCTATCGGCTGCCCCATGGTGAAACTGGACCGGAGCGACACAATTGACGTTTTTCGTATATTGCATCCATTCCGTTGGAGGTTTTCCTTGACTTATCGTATCGTATTGGTGTAGAAGGATTAAGATAAAAAATAGTACGATAGGGTGTAGGGGATCTGTCACAATCCTGTTGTCAGATGTTTACCACCCATTTTGACATGAACGACGCGAAAATACGGGGAGTATTTGGCGCAGCCCGGGTTGTGTCGCTGCCTGATTAGGCATAGCGGTCCATATGGCTCGCATGCGCAGCGTATTTGATTTTTCAACCGTGCCGTAGTTGACAGCGCGGTCCCAAAGGAGAAGGTAGCTATGCGAGGACGTAGGGCTGGAGCGATGACGAGCGGTATCGCTCCGAAGCCGAGGGGACTTGGAGGAAGAATGAACGCATTTTTGACCAGCGGTCTTGCCTTGGCAATGGTGACGGTTTCCTTCATCAGCACGGCGGAATCTCTTTCGGTAGAGGATAGTGATGTCCGGGGCGTGCTCCGGTCGTTGAATGCGCCGGGTGCGACGGAAGCGCCAGTGATTCACCAGACGGACGAAGGATTCGTCCGATTCCTCGGTGCGCCTCCGGGGGGTAGTTTCCTCGTGCGCGAGACCGGAGCGAAGGCCGCGGATGCGGCTTCGGTGGCATCGGTCTTTGTCACCGATCACGCGGGTGCCTTTGGTGTGCTCAGCGACGCGACGAACTTCCGTACCGGTCCGATCCGTTCCTATGGGGACGCTGATTTTGTGCACCTGGACCAGTACTACGACGATATCCCGGTTCTGGGTGGCCAGGTCGTGTTGCAGGTGAATGCTTCCCGAGGCGTGCAGAATGTCATGAGCGACATCATGCGCGACACCCGTGCGCTGGATGATGGCTCGGTATCGTTGACGCCGACCCTTTCAGGGGGACAGGCGCTTGCGGCGGCCATTAACGATTTCGCGGTAAACTCTGATTCGCATGTGGCCAGCGATTATCGGGGCGTGGTAGCGCCCGAATTGATGATCTTCCGCCCTTCCGTGGTCGGACTTTCCGGCGCGACCCGATTGGTGTGGCGTTTGGAACTGGCCGCCAACGGTGCGGACCCCGTGCACAGCGTGGTCTTTGTGGATGCACACAGCGGCCAGGTGGCTCTGCAGTACTCGCTGATGGAACATGTGCTGGATCGTCAGATTTTTGATGCGGACGGTGGGATTACGGTTCCGGCGACGCCGACCCGCGCCGAAGGGGACGGCCCGACGGGCATCCCGGCGGTGGACGACGCGTACGAGTTTCTGGGTGACACGCACAATTTCTACCTCACCGAACATGGATACGACAGCTTCGATGGCAACGGCAGCCCGATTGTGGCCACCGTCAACGTGCCATTCTCCAACGCCTGCTGGGGTTGTTCGCTCAGCCCGGGTAGCACCGAGGAAGGTTCGGGTGACATTACCGAAATGCTTTTCGGCACCGGGTTTGTTCTCGACGACGTGGTGGCCCACGAGTTGACGCACGGCTTGACCCAGTTTACCTCGGGGCTCATTTACTTTGGTTTCTCCGGCGCCATCAACGAGTCTTTCTCGGACATGTGGGGCGAGTGGGTCGACCAGACCAATGGCAGCGACAATGATACGGAAGCCAACCGTTGGATCGTCGGTGAAGAATTGGACCCGAGTATTTTCGGGACCTTCGGCAATGTCGGTATCCGTAATATGAAGGACCCGACGATTTTCGGGCATCCCGACCGCTTGGGCAGTTCGCTCCTGCTGGACGTGACTTCCTTCGTGGACAATGGCGGGGTACACGTCAACAGCGGTATTGGTAACAAGCTGTGTTATCTGCTGACGGACGGTGGCACCTTCAATGGTCAGACTATCACCGGCATGGGCATCTCTATGACCGCGGATTTGTTCTTTGGGACACAGTTTCTGCTTTCGCCCGGGTCGGACTACAACGACCTCTATCTCGCCATGGGCGCTTCGGCGATCGATATGGGGCTGAGTTTCGAAGAACGCCTGAATATCTCGAACGCCGGTAAGGCCGTCGAGATTATTCCGGATTTCCTTTTTGACGACGGATTGCGCGACTTCCGCGCACTGGCCACGACCGATACGACGGGTAGCCCGGTAATCGCCCTGAAATGGACGAATCCGGATGCGGCGCTTTTTGACGAAGTCGTCGTCGTGCGAAGTGTCGTGGGATTCCCGACGAGCTTGAGTGACGGCGAAGAAATTGCGCGCGGTACCATGGCCCAGTTTCTGGACGAAGATGTACTCGACGGCGTTACCTACTACTACAGCGTCATCGTGGACCTGACTTCGGGGCTTCCCCAGTTGGTCTCGGCGCGGGCGACGGCAGGCGAAATTGCCTCCAGCGCCCTGACAGAGTCCTTCGGATCGGACAGTCTCTTCGGGGACGGATCCAACACGGTGGATCTTGCCTACAGCCAGATTCTCTATACGCCGGTTGGCCCGCCTGTCGGGGCCTTCGGCAGCAGCACCGGGAGTGGCAGCTTCAATAACTACGAAGCGACCTTTAATCCCGAAGCCTTTGCGTTGCCCGTGGCGCGTGAAGATAGTGCGGGTCGGGCCTTCGATATCACGTCGCCCCAGGATTCGGGTGTTGTTGTGAATCTGGGCGAGAAGACCTTCCCCTTCTTCGGGCAGCCTTATGCGCAGATATACGCGGCGGCAAACGGCTACATCAGTTTCCAGCCGGTGGGTGCGGGAGATACCTTGAACTTCCCCAGCCTGGCGTCCCATTTTGCGATTCCCCGTATCTCCTACTTCTTCGCAGGCAACGCGGACCTCTTTGATACCCTGGCTTCCAGCGCGGGTGGTTCGATGTGGTTGCGCTTCCTCGATGACCGCTTCGTGGTTACCTACGAGAACGTGCCCCAGTTTAATTCGCTGGCTCCGAGCACGGTGGGTTCGACGAGCACCATTCAGGTGGAGCTTTTCTACAGTGGCCACATTCGGATGACCTATCTGGATGCGGTGGCGAGTGCCGCCGTGGTTGGTCTTTCGGATGGCCGGGGTGTTCCGGTTGATCCCGCAACCATCTTCCCGGGTGTGGCGAGTGCGGGCGGTCTTTCGGACCTCTCGAATCTGCCGGAGAACAACGTACTGCTTCGACTGGAGCCCGTCTCGGTAGCTGGAGTGGATGCGGGTGAACTCGTCGAGTTCACGGTTACGGCCATCGCTCCCGAAGGCAGCGCCACGACGCCGGTGCTCACTGGCGAATGGAATGGTCCGGGTGGTTTGCGCTTCGCAGACAACGGGAATGGAACGGGAACCTTCAGCTGGCAGACGACCTTGCAGGATGCGGGCACCTACCAGCTCCGTGTCACGGCCCGGGCGGATGGGCAGATCGCTTACCAGGACATTACCGTGCAGGTTGGCGATGTGCTGCTGATTCCGGAAGCCACGAATCTGATGCTCCTTTCCGGTGAGCCGGGTGAAGATCCGACCCGGAGCCGTGCGGTCCAAACGGAGAGCGCACTTTCGGCGGCCTACAGCTACAGCCATCCCCTGCAGGCGGACGGTTTTGGCCTCTACGACGAAGGCTCTTCGGTTATCTACTGGTATCGCAACAACCAGATCGTAACGAGTCTCACCAATCGCACCCGCATTTCGCCCCAGGCAACCCGGGGTGGTGATAAGTGGTACTTTGGTGTGGTGCCGGTCACTCAGATCGGTATTGCCGGCGCGATTGCCTTCTCGCCTGTGGTGACCGTATCGGCCATTCCGGAAATTGTCTCTGTGACACCGGCCCTGGGCAGTGTGATGGGCGGCGACGTGGTTCGTATCAAAGGTAACCGTATGGGCGCGCCCATTTCGGTCTCCTTCGGCGGCACCGATGTGACGAGCATCCGGGCCATTTCCGACGGCGAAATCGAAGTGACGACGCCCTTGCATGCGCCGGGTACGGTTGACGTGGTGGTGAAAACGACCAACGGAAACGGCATCCTGCACAACGGCTTCACCTATCTGGGTGAAGGGTCGGCTGTCGCGGTGACCGACGTGAACAACGACGGAAAAATCGACGCCATTGACGTTCAGTTGGTGGTCAACGCGGTGCTGGCACTGCCAGGCGCCAAGTCGGAAGACGTTAATCCGGACGCCAACCGGGACGGCCAGGTAAACGCCTCGGACATCCAGGTGGTGGTGAACAAGGCGCTGCTCCGCTAGCGCGTCGCGCCCCATAATTGATACCATAGCAGACCGCCGTGTGAATACACTTCACACGGCGGTCCTTTTTCATGGCCCTGCTGCCCAGGGCGCCTTGGAGTGTTTCATGACCCTGACACTATGGATGATGCTTTGTAGTTTCGTGGCCCAGCCGTCGGGCCAGGTGGCCTATGTGGCGGATGCCGGCACGCCGTCGGCCCAGGTGCGGGTCCTTGATGTGGCACAGAAGACGACCCGCTCCGTGGGACCCGGTTCCTGGGATGGCGCGCCGCAATGGTCGCCCGATGGTGCCTGGTTGGCTTTCGAGACGGGGGACCAGGAATCGACGCGGGGCCTCTATGTGGTGCGGGCCGATGGCCGGGAAGGGCGTGCCCTCCCCCTGGCGCAGCCCTGGAATACGGCCCCCCGCTGGTCCACCGACGGCACCCGGCTGACCTATGTGTCATCCCCGGGACGGGGTGGCCTGGGGCGCGTCGGTGTCTACGATTTGAACGGGGAGACGGAGGCGGTCTGGGGCGGAAATCGGCAGGGACTGGTGCGTCCGGTCTGGATGCCCTTCAATTACTTCATGTTGATGTTGGACCCGGATAGCTCCATTGCGGTACCCGGCGTGGATATGGAGCGGTTTATCACCGAGGCACGAATGGGGCGTCTGAGCATTCTCCGAAAGGTATTGCCTGAGGCCCTGGTGGCGCTCCAGTTGGTTCCCGGGGGCGATGGTGGGGGCGGCATCACGACGGTGCCCGTGATGGTGACAGCGAGCGAGGTACTGCCCTTCCTGGGGCTCGCAGACCCGGAGCGGGCCGGTTTGAAGGCGGTCCTGTGGCAACTGGAGCCCAACTGGGAAGAGCCCGCCTTCGACGCAGGTGCTCCGACCGGGAATCGTTATGGGCCCTACCGGCTGGACGATCCGGGCGAGGGCAATCGTATTGCCTATGAATCCGACGAAGGCGGGGACCGGGAGATCTTCGTCCTGGGAAGGCGGGGTATTGCGAATGTGACCAACCACCGTGCCGCAGATTGGAATCCGGTGTGGTCGCCCGAGGGGCGGCGCCTGGCCTTCGAATCCTTTCGGGATGGCCCTCGGGGTATTTATCAGGTATTTACAGACACCGCGCTGGTGAGCCCCCTGGCCGTGGGCGAAGGGGAGGCCTGGTCGCCGGCCTGGTCGCCCGATGGGAAATGGGTGGCCTTTGTCTCCGATCGCACGGGGGTGCCACAACTTTATGTGGTTTCCGACAAGGGCAAGGAGCTGGAAGCGTTAGGTAAACAGGATGGTGCAGCGGCCTTTCCCGCCTGGCGCCCGGAGCACGACGGATGACACGACGCCTTGTAATCACGAGCCTGTTGCTGTGGGTTGCCGGCATGCATGGGCTGGGAGCAGCTGCCGCAGTCGGTGGACCAGCGCCTGGTCGTCCCGCGGTCGTTGTACCCGGCGGTCTGTTCGGTGTTGGGGAAGGGGCCGGAGAAACCGTCACCCTGATACGGGGCTTGGAGCGGTACCCCCTGCCGGTCGTCGCGCCGAAGGGGGCGCTGCCGATTGGCGCAGGCCATGTCCGTATCCCCGAGGAGCTGCCCGCCGGGCGCTATGAATTCGTCGCCGGCCCGGCGGACGAATCGACGCTGCCATCGGGAAGGGTCCACGTGCTTCCGGAATTCCCTGAGGCGTATTCCGTGGCGGTGGTTCGTCGTGATTCAGACGGGCAACCGGGTGCTGCCGTTTTTTCGGAATCCCTGGTCAGCGAAGTCCGGGCAACGGATGCCGCGCTCGTTTTTCTGGTGGGTACCTTGACGACCGATGGGCAGGAGGCGTCGTATGTGGCGCTGGAGGCGCAGTGGTCCGAAATGGCCGTGCCGGTATTTTATTGTCCAGACGGGGAAGAAGTGGCGCGTTGTCGTGCGGCTGGAAATCCGATTGTTTCCGAGCATGCCTTTTCCTTTGGAAAAGATGGGTACATGCTTTTCGGTGCGGGACTTTCCCAAACGGATGTGGGGGTGGATGGCCGTATGGGCGCGATTCATCGATGGCGACGGGCCTTGCGTGCGTCTCGCTGGAGCGTGGGGGTAACGGGCCGCTTCGGATTGGACTGGTCGATTCGGTCCCAACTCGTATTGTTCGTGGATGACCCGTTGGACTATCTCGTTTCCGGCGAGATGGTGCCGGGAGTCGGCGAGACCCTGCCCTGGGGACGGACGCGCTATGCCATTCCGTCAACGGCGCCGGTCCTTCCGCTCCAGTTGTTCACCGTGGATGGCGGTGCGATGCGCGCGGTAGTTGCACCTGCGGGGAGCAAGGAGCCTGAGGCGGCCGCGGCGGAGTAAGGGCTTTCACCCCCAAGGCCGTACGTCCCTCACGTCCGTATAGGTGGCACCCTTCACGTGTGCTTCGGTACTCCTTCGTCGTTTTGAAGAGGGGGACAGCCCCGACGTCCAGTTGGGCTTGGCTGTGTCTGGTGGGGGGCTCTCGCCCGCGGGTTGGTGTGGGTACGGCGTGGTGTGTTGCGTCGGTGCAGTCCCCGCCGGGGGCGTGTCGTGGACCCGCCCCAAAACGCGTCTCCTGACTACGTTCGACCTGTTGTGAAGTCAGCTGGGGAAACTCCGTGGCGTGCGGCAGCTTGCTGTCGCTTTATTTGAGCAAGCTTGCTTGCGGCATTGGTGGGTGGACGAGCGTTGGCAGGATGCCTTGGGTTGGGTGGAGTCTTGCTTGAAGAGGGGGACGGCCCCGACGTCCGGTTGGGCTTGGCTGTGTCCGGTGGGGGGCTCTCGCCCGCGGGTTGGTGTAGGTGCGGCGTGGTGTGTTGCGTCGGTGCAGTCCCCGCCGGGGGCGTGTTGCGAAAGCATCGAGAGCCGCTGATTCTGTAAGTCCTTTGAAATTCCCTTATTAGCGCCCTTTGGGGTAGATGACCGATCCCTATAGCTGGAAGTCAGGCGGGCCCGTGGCCCACAGCAGAGGGAGAGGAACGGTATGGGGCGATGGAAGGATTGGTTCCGGCGGGAGAAGACCCGGGGGGTGCGTCCGGCACCCAAGGCACCGGCGGGGGTCTTCAAGACGGTCAGCCGCACGGCGGATGGGGGGCCATGGGATGGGGCCTGGGGATCCTATGTGGGGATGGCCAATGACACGCCCTTTGCCATGCTCGATGTCTATCGCTTTCTGCGGGATGCCATCCCCGATGTGTCTGATGCGATATGGACATGGAAGCGCCTTTGCCAGACGGGCTACACGGTCGACTTCACGTCGGTCAGTTCGGAGGCGGCGGAAGCGCGGGCACGCCGTCTCATCACGGCCCTCGACAAGCGGGTAAATTCGGGGGACCGGGGTATGGAGGGCCTCCTCGATGTGTTCTATACGTCGCTCTTCACCTACGGTGCCGCTGCGGTGGAGATTGTGCTGTCGCAGAGCCGTGAGTCCATTTGGGATGTGGTGCCCATCGATGTGTGGACTATCCGCTTTCGTCGGGAAGACGGGCAGCTCCAGGCCTATCAGCTGGTCGGTGGGCAATCGATCAAGCTGCCGATGGAGCGATTTATCTATGTGGGACTCGACCGCGAAGGCACCAATCCCTACGGGCGTTCCATGTTGCGCTCTATTCCTTTTGTCGTGAAAATTCAGCAACGTTTGATGGAAGACATGGCGAAGGCAACCCACAATGCGGGGTGGAACAAGTTGCATGTTCAATATGCCGTGGAAGAGCGGGCGCGGGGCGAAAGTGTGGAGGCGTACCAGGAGCGGATGCAATCGAACCTGTCCGCGCTGCGGGACAAGTTGAGTGGCCTTGAGGCGGATCAGAATCTGGTGACCTACGACAACGTGAATATCTCCATGTTGCGCGGGGACCAGCGAACCCAGGTTTTCTATGACAACCACAAGGCCATTGAGGAACAGGTGATCACGGGGATGCACCTCATGCCCATCTTGCTCGGGCGGAATTATGGCACGACGGAGACTTATGGCACGGCCCAGTTCGAAATCATCAACCGCCAGGTGGAAGGCATTAACCGCAGCGTCCAGCAGATGCTGGAGCGTCTCTACAACGTGGAGCTGGCGCTCATGTGGGGCGAAGCCGAAGCGCAGGTGCGGATGCACAGGAACCGCACGGTGGATGTGTTGAAAGAAGCCCAGGCCCGGGAGAAGGAGATCGGGAATGCCTTGCAACTTCGTGAGGCCGGGCTCTTGGACGATGAAGGGCTGCGGCGGGAGTTGGAAGGGTGAAGGGTGAAGGGTGAAGGGTGAAGGGTGAAGGGTGAAGGGTGAAGGGCGACGTTTGAGTTGGATGCGCCGGGGGCGGCACGTCAACGGGGTGAGGTTGTCGGCCTATGGAGCGTCGGCATTGAAAGGAGGCTTGGGTGGAATTGGAACCGTTTGTGTTTCGGCAGGCGGGGCGTCTGGTGGCGTCCCGGGCGGTGGTGATGGATGAATCGGACGTGGCGGACGCGGTGAATCGCTTTGCCCTCCGGGAAATGGATGGGGCGGAATATGTCACCTTCACACTGGATTTGTGTAACAACCAGGTGGACCGCCACTTCAGTCGTTTTCCGGAGGAGGAATTGGAACGCATCAACGCGCTCGTGCCGGGACGTCCCTTGATGGAACGGCATGACCTGCGGGGCACCCTGCCGCGGGGCCGTTTCTTTCGTTCGGCGTTGCACCGCGAAGGTGAGATGGTCTCGGTTCGTCCCGAAGTGTATGTGATGCGGACGGAAGAGAACCGGGACTTCATCCTGAATATCGAAGGGGGCGTCTATCGGGAGACCTCCATTGGGTTTTCCTTCCGCATGCCAGAATGTTCCGTCTGTGGCAAAGACCTGCGCACCTGCGACCACGTGCCCGGCCAGGCCTACGGGGAGGACGTGTGTCACTTCATCATGCGGGATGTATTGGAGGTCCTGGAAGGTTCGGTCGTTTCGTCGGGCTCACAGGGTACGGGCTTTGTGCGGGGGGAGCGCAGTGGTGCGGAACGCGTGTGGGAGAAGCTTCCCGATTCCGCCGCTGTAAAACAGGCGCCGCTCTGGGCTGGGGAATAGGGACGAGACAAGGAGGAGCTATGGAGAAAGCGGGATGCACCTGTCCCTTTGAGCCGATCTACGCGCTTCAAATGGACAACGTGCGGGAAGATTTGCGGGAAGTGAAAGAGCGGGTGAGCCGGTTGGAGGCGACCCTGGCGCGGGGTGTGTTGTTGTTGGTGGCGAATTTGATTGGGGTCACCATCACCCTGGCGCAGCAACTGCTCACACAATAGGAATAGGGGGAAGCATGTTACATCGACTGCGATGCGAACGGGCCTCGGCGGAAGGCACGAAAGATGGCGCTACGGGGCGGCGCTTTGTGTTGCACCGCCACCACGACGAAGGTGGTGCGCACCTGGATTTGCGCCTGGAGCAGGAGGGCTACCTCATGGGCTTCCGGGTGGACGGTCTTGTCTTGGAGGGAACCGTCTGGGCGACGGCGAAGGCCCCCCATCCGGTGGCGTGGCTGGCCCAGGATGGGGAGGCGGTCCGGGAAGATGAGGGGACCTACTACTGGGACTCGGGGGATCCGTCGGAGGGTGTTCTGGTCTTGGAAGGCCAACGCGAGCGGGTCTCCGTTTGGGTGGACCAGGCGGAGGACGTGACGGCGGGCACGGTGGCCACCTTGCGGGCTGCCGCCGCCGATCTGGGTATATCCGTGGGAGAGCTGGCCGCCTTGGCCGAGGATGGCAAGACGGCACGGGAGCGGGCCGTCGGACGTTTTTGTGGTCTTGGTCGGGAGTTGGATGGAGCGGGCTTTGACGAAGCCCTGTGGCGCAAGACCCTGGCTGGGGAGCGGCTGGCCGTGGTGCAGCAGTATCTGCACGGACTGGAAGTGCGCTTTGACCAGAAGTATCCCCCGACGCCCGTGTCTCGTCCGGTGACATTGCCGGTGGAAGAAGGCGCGGGCGACCAGACGCGGGCCATGGGGATTCTTCGGCAGTTGACCACCGACGGGTAGCCCGGGTAGTCGGCACCGATTAGCACGGGCAAGCCCCTGCGGGCCTGTCCGTGGCACCCATTGGGTTGATCGGATCGGGTTGTGGGGCTTTGTTATGGATGCAAGGGCCTTGTGCCAAGTTGCACCCTCACATTCGCCTTTGTGGATGGTGGGGCGACGGGGTAGATATAGGTTTTCTCGGGGCGTGGGGCTTCGGGGTATCAATGAAAGAGGAGGAAGCTGAGATGGCTTTTGGTGATACGGGTGGTTCGGTAACGGAGTTGGTGATTACGTGTCGCACCGTTTCTTCGGGGAGTGTGGCGATTGCAAAGGGGGACGCGGTCAAGCTTTCGGGGGCCTACACGGTCACGAATGTGACGGACGCGGAAGACGACGTCTTCGGTGAGGCGCTGGCGGCTGCAACGGAAAACGATGTGGCGATTCCGGTCAAGGTGCGGGGCATCAGCATCTTCACGTACACGGGAACGGCCCCAACCGTGGATGGTGCCCAGGGTGTGGTGGCTTCGGCGACGGATGGTTCGGTGAAGGCACCCGCGTCGGGGAATGGCCGGGGCATCAACGTGAAGGTGGATGGGACGGCGTCTACGGTACACGTGCTGCTGTGACCGAATAGAGAATAGTGAATAGCGAATTTTGAATTGTGAGTTGAGCTTAGCGATGACTGGGGCGAGCCCTTACACGAGGAGTCCCCGTCTATTGTCAGGAGGAATGTGAATTGGCTTATCAAGACACGCAGATGAAGGAACAGATTCGCTTTTTGGCCCAGTCGCCGGAGAGCTTGCGACAGGTGCGGGGGCAGGGCCTCTATGAGACCTTGAACAACCTGGGGTTGACGCATCAGCACTACTTTCGTGCGCTGGACACCAACCTTCAGGATTACTGTGCCCAGGAGTTTGGTATTGATGTGAACCGTATCACGGTGGACCGCTTTTTCCAGTCCGACCCGAATGCGAAATGGCTCTTTCCCGATGTGGTGCGGGAGGCCGTGCTCACGGGCCTGCAGCGAAAGCCCGTGTATCCCCATCTCATCATGCACGATGAGCGGGTGGAGGGCACGGCCTATGACGTGCCCTACGTGACGGAAGACGCAGGCAGTGAGGAATTGCGCAGCGTCGCCGAGGGCGCGGCCATTCCCGAGTCGGAAATCCAGTATGGCGACCGCATCGTCAAGTTGGACAAGAAGGGGCGCGGTGTATTGGCCTCTTATGAGGCGGTGCGCCGTATGAGTGTCGACATGCTCCGGGTCCACCTCCAGCGCATGGGCGAGCGTCTGGGACGCAGTCTGGATGCGCGGTTGGCGACGGTGCTGGTGGAAGGGGACTCGTCTGGCTCGGGTACGGCCCCGGTAACCATGAACACCGAGACGGCGGACACGTGGACCTATGGCGATCTGGTGGCGGCCTATATGAAGTTGAGCCAGGAGCACTACTTCACGCCGACCCACATGATTGTGGACAACGCCACGGCCCAGTCGGTCTTGCAGTTGTCCCAGATTGCGGACAGTGCCCTTTTCGACTTTGCGAAGACGGGGAATCTGCCCACGCCGCTGGGGGTGGAGCTGGTGCCCATGGCGGACCAGCCGGCCGATACGCTGACCTTGCTTGATGCGGGGTTTGCCGTGCAGAAACTGACCGAGCAGGATCTCCTGGTGGAGTCCGACAAGCTCATCAGCCAGCAGTGGGACCGGACCTATCTTTCGGTGGTGACCGACTTTGCCATCACCTATGACAAGGCCCGGGTCGTGATGACGAGCGACTGGAGCTGAATTGAAGGGTGAAGGGTGACGGGTGACGGGTGACGGGTGACGGGTGACGGGTGAAAGGGGTGTCGTGGGTCTGGGCTCGCGGCATCCCTTTCCCATGGCGCAGACAGGGGAGCGTGGTTATGGCGGTATTTGCGACGGAGGCCGGGGTGCGCTTACAGGTGCAGGTGGAGGATACGTCGGTGGCGAGTGCGGAATTGGTGACGGCCTGTATCGTTGAAGCCCATGAGCGGGTGCTGGCGGACCTGGACGGTGGGGTGGATCTGGAGAGTCCGCCAGAAGCCGTGGTGCAGGGAGAAACGCTGCTGGCCGCTGGCGGGGTCTTGCGGGGGCTGGCGTCCAGGGATGCGGCCGAGCAGGTGGAGCTGCAGATTGGTGGACAGCGCGTGGGAGCGGGGCAGCGTTTTGCTTCGTTGATGAGTATGGCCCGGCGCTTTGAAAAGGCGGGGTACGTCTTGCTGGCACCCCATAGCGCCCAGCCGGAGGCCGATTGTCCGGCCCGGGTGGGCGAGACAACGGAAGTGCTGGGGGAATAGGGTAGGGAGCCCGGAGAGGGGGATTCGGCGTGACAATTCGTATTGGCACCCTTGCACTGGACGAGGGGCACACGGTGGTGCGGGAAGCGTATGAGCAGGTAGGCGGGCGGAACACGCGCCTGATTACGATTACGGGCATGATCCGGGGCGTGGCGGACCGGGCCACACTGGAGGCCGCCCTGGACGAAGTGATGAAGGCGGCGTCGGCGGACGGGCCGGTCTACCTTTCGGTGCGTTCCGGTCGCCGCCTGTTGGTGCGCCGGGAAGGCTTTACCCGGGAGCTAAACGGTGCGCAACGAACGGGGGCGTACACGGTCGTCCTGCGGGCGGAAGAGGCGTGGGAGGAGGCGGAAACGGCGACCACGGTAGGCTGGAGCATCGATACGTCGGGTGCCACCGTCACGTTGGAAAACCGTGGCACCCTCTCGACTTCCCCGGTGCTGACGTTGGATACCTTGGGGGCGGTGGTGGCCCCGGAACTCAGTGACGGTGTGCGCACCCTCACGTATGCGGGGGAAATCGACGGGGGTGCGACGCTTATTGTGGATGGGACTGCAGGGCAGGTCTGGCTCGATGACCTCGACATTACGGCTTACACCACGGGGGACTTTCCCGTCCTGGCACCGGGGGAGACCGTGTTGACCTACAACGACGGGCTCGGTAGTTCGCACCTGCTGGACGGGGAGGTCACTTTTCGTGACCGGTGGTGGTAGGCATGGACTATCGTGTGGAGGTTTTCGACCGGGCCGGGTTGCGGGTGGGGCTTTTTCGGGATGTGCCCCTGCTGGAGGTCACCCGTACGGGGCCGGATCGTCCGGACCGCGTGGAGGGACTCTTGCCGGTCACCCTGGCCCAATTCGGCGTGGGCTATCGGGTCGATGTCTACGTGGACGACCGGATGGCCGTATCGGCTACCGTGACCACCGTGCGTCCGGCCTGGGGGGACGTCCGGCGTCTGATTGTGGATCGCTATGTGGATTTTCAGGAATTGCTTTCCTTCGAGGCCGAGCAGGACGGTGCGCGTTGGAACGGGAGCGTGGCGGTGCGCTTTCAGCACATGCGCATCGATGCCATGATTCGCTCGGCGCTCAACCGGGCACGGGGGCCGGTCCATTATACGGTGGCCCACACGGCCTATCCGGATGGGGCACAGCGGGAGTACGGTAAGTTCGATGTGCGCCGGGCGGCGACGGATGCGTTGCCGCTGGGGGGATTGACAGCGGGCAGTGGGTGGACAGCGCACGGATTGATGCCTCCTCGGCGGTAGCGAAGGATGGGGATACGATATCGGGACTCGTGGTCGACGGGGTGGCCTGGCCGGACTTGCGCCTCATGATGATCGACTGTGAGGAGACGAGCCGGAACAGCCACGCGATTGGGCGGCATCCGGAAGTAGCGGATTGGGACGATGGACGCTACGCGCGCAGCGTGTATAAGCAGCGTGCCGAAGCGGCGAAGGCACGGCTCCAGGAGTACATCGACACCAAGGGCATCGATTTCATCGAACTGAATCCCCATGTGGATGGTAGCGGACACTATGATGACCGGGTGGATGCCTACGGTCGCTACCTGGGGCTGGTCTTTGGGGGCGGTGAATGTTTCAATGCAGGGCTGGTGGAAGCGGGGCTGGCTGATGTCTATCTCTATGCGGATGGCCGTTACCATGATTCCGCGTTGGCCCTGAAGGAGTTCTATTCCTACAGGGGGGTACACACGGACTCTATCGCGCCCTGTACCACGGTGGTGGGGGCCTTTGAAACCCGGGGTGGTGTGCTGGAGGTGCTTGCCGCCCTGGTCACCCTGGCCGATGGCTTTGTCTTTTCGGTGGACCTGGATGGCGCGGTCTCCGTCCGCCGTGGAACGGACATCGACGCGGTGGTGCGGGTCGATCCGGTGGAGACGGGGGTCGAAATGGGGCGGATGCAGGAGGGGTTGGTCAATCTTTTGCGCCTGGTCGGGAATCCCCAGGAGGGCGCGGTGGACGGGTACCACGCGGAGCAGGACAGTATCGATGCATTGGGGACGGCCTTTCGCTACTTTCCGTTTTTTGCGTTGAGCCGGGTGGATGACGCCGCCCGGATGGGGCAGGGGATTTTGCGCGACCTGGCCTGGCCAACGCGGGTGGGCCGCGCCCTGTTCTATCGGGGAAGCGCTTCGGCAGCGGTGGGGGATCTCCTGGAATTTCGGGGCGCCTCCCTGGTGGAGCGGGACAGCGTCGTCGCGGCGGGGTGGGCGGATGACTTTGGCGAACGCTTCGTGGCGCGGGTTACGGGTGTTGTCCACCGCCTGGCGGGCGAGACCGTGGAGACCCAGTTGGAGTTGGGCTCTCCCTATCGATCGGTGACGTCTCCGCTGAGCTTTATCACGCGCAGTCAGGACAGTTTGTCGGCCTTCTTCGAGTTTCGTCTGGACGACGACGTGATTGGGCTGGATGTCGGGTATCACCTGGACTAAGAGGAGGAATGAGTGATGTCGATTCAGGGTCCGTCCTATACGAAGACCCAGTGGGTATTTGAAGAGCGACCGGTGTCGAGCGCGAAGTTGAACCAGTGGGACGACCGTATCGAGGCGGCGTTGGAGATGGCCTTTTTGTTGATTGCCGAGGCGTGGGGTGGTGGCGATGGCGTCTTGCGCAACCTGGGGCCCGGGGAGTTGGCGGTGGAAGCGACGGCACCGGTGGGACTTGGCGTGACCGTGTCGCCGGGCTATGCCTTTATTGGCGGCTATCCCTATCGTCTTTCGGAGGCGACCCCTACCGCGTTGGTGGAGGTGCCATCCGTCAACGATCGGGTTGACCTGGTGCAGGCCGACCTGGCGACGTGGAGCGTGTCCATCAAGACGGGGGCGGAGGCAGCGAGTCCCGTGGCACCGGCGGTGGATAGTGGTGCCCTGGCGCTGGCGACCCTGGTGTTGCGGCCGGGGATGGTGTCCATCAAGGATGTGGACGATGGGGTAAATGGCTATATCGAGGACGTGCGGACCTTTGTTTAGTCCGGATGTAGGTTTGGGTTCGGGAAAGGGAATGGCTATGGAGGGAATGGAAGCGATGGGTTTGGATTTGGGAATGACGATTGTGGGTACGGTCGTGGGGGGCTTGTGGTCGGGCTTCAAGGCAAGTGACCGGTACCAGCGCTGGCAGCAGCGGCGCTATCGTGCCGCTTTGCTTGCTTTGGAGGCCGGCGTGGAGCGGACCTACCAGGCCTATGTGAAGGCGATCAAGGCGGGGCGTGCGGATGGGCGCTTGACGGAGGAGGAGAAATCCCGTGCGCGCTCGATGGCGCGTATGCGGGCCATCAAGCTGGCGCGGGAGGAGGGGATTGATTTGCTGCGTACCATCGGCGAGGACTACATCGATGTGTGGATCAGCCGATTGATTGGCCGTCGCCGCCGGTAGGCGGGAATTTAGAATAGTGAATTTAGAATTTAGAATTTAGAATTTAGAATGGAAAATATAGTGTCTCGTCCAGCGGTATGGCGTTATCTGAGAGCGCGTCTTGTTGTTGACGTCGGGTGGGGATTAGCGTAGGCTGAAGTCAGAGGTATCGTGCGGGGGTGTTTCCGGGATGGGGGCGCCCCCGCTTTTCCTTTGGATACCTGTTCATACCCTGAATCACCTTAAACTTTTCTGGAGGATAGTGCCATGTTGGAAGATAACCCCCTGTTGCATAAGCGCGTATTGATATTGGTGGGCGAGATCTATGAAGACCTGGAGCTGTGGTATCCCAAGTTACGGTTGGAAGAGGCGGGTGCCAAGGTGACAATCGCGGGGCCGGAGGCGGGGGTGAAGTATGGGGGAAAGCATGGCTACCCCTGTGTTTCGGATGCCCGGATCGATGACATGCTGGAGGCGGACTTTGACGGACTCATCGTGCCGGGTGGCTTCATGCCGGATGTCTTGCGCCGGGACCCGGCGGTGTTGACGTTGGTGGCCGATTTTGCGGCGGCAGGAAAACTTACGGCGGCGATTTGTCATGGAGGATGGATCCCCATCTCGGCGAAGGTTTATCACGGGGTGCGGGTGACGGGGTCGCCAGGGATTAAGGATGACCTGGTCAACGCCGGAGCGATTTTTGAGGACGCGGAGGTGGTGGTGGACCGCCACTTCATTTCGAGTCGACGTCCGGGGGATTTACCGGCCTTTTGTAAGGCGATTATTGCCTTCATGGCGAAGGGATAAGGGAAGCGAGGGGGCGAAAACCCCGGCGTGCGGCAGCTTGCTGCTGCTCTTTTTGAGCAAGCTTGCTTGCGGCCTTAACGTGGGGCTCCTGGTCTGCCAGGAATCGCTGTGAAGAGGGGGACGGCCCCGACGTCCGGGTGTTCGGGGTAGGGGCCGTTGGGGTGGGCTTGCCCCCTGGCTTTTTTCCTTGGGGCGGGCGAACTGCGTCGGTGCAGTCCCCGCCTGCGGTGCGGCAGCTTGCTGCTGCTCTTTTTAAGCAAGCTTGCTTGCGGCCTTAACGTGGGGCTCCTGGTCTGCCAGGAATCGCTGTGAAGAGGGGGACGGCCCCGACGTCCGGGTGTTCGGGGTAGGGGCCGTTGGGGCGGGCTTGCCCCCTGACTTTTTTCCTTGGGGTGGGCGAACTGCGTCGGTGCAGTCCCCGCCTACGGCGCGTCGTGGACCCGCCTGTTAGGGGGCGTCGTGGACCCGCCTTATTAGTGAGGCACCCATAAGGCCGTTCGTGCCTCACGTCCGTGTAAGTGGCACCCGCTTCGTCTCTCGCTTCGTGATGTCGGGGAGCGGGTGGTGTCAGGTGCCCCGTACGGCGCCGATGATGCGCTCCATGTGTTTGAGGTAGTCGCGAAGGACTTTCTTGCCGTCGCGGGTAATGCTGTATTCCGTTTTGGGCATGCGGCCTTCGAAGGTTTTGGTGCAGCGGATGTAACTCGCTTCTTCGAGCTTGCGGGCATGGACGCTGAGATTGCCATCGGAGGTGTCGAGGAGTTTTTTCAGCTCGGTGAAGGTGAGCTTGTCATTGACGGCCAGGGCGCTGATGATGGCGAGGCGGGTGCGTTCGTGCACGAGGCGATTGAGGTTGGTCGTGGTTTCCGTTTCCGGTGCAATGACGCCGTTGGGATCCGCTTTCTTGACGGTCTTGGTGGTCCGTTTTCGTGCCGTGTTGCCAGCCATGGTGTAATTCCTTTTTGATTAGCCGCCGTAGCGGATATGAATAATGATGCCTGTGACAATATGGAGCCCGCCAAAGCCGACGGCCATGGCTGTTTCGCCCACGGCATCGGCCATGGCGAAACTGGTGGAACCCCAGAGGGTCCAGAAGAGGGCGGCGGTCCCCAGGGCCATCATGAAACTTCCCATGAGGGGAAGCACGCGGACCGAGAGGGCCCCCCCGGCGACCACGCCGGTGCCATAGAGTAAGAGCCACATGCCAGGCATGAAGGCCTTGAGGCCCAGTTCGTAAAACATTTCCGTGAGGAAGACGCCGGCCAGGACCGCGGGTGCCAGGTTAAAGGCAAAACGCCGCGCGGCGCGGTGTACGCTGGGCCGTTCCTGCCCGCGCATTTTGACCATCATCGTGACGAGTCCGACGGTGGCGCCGAGGCATGCCACCGCGAGCCAGGTGAAGATCCACCAGTCGCGGGTAAGGTGCAGTTGACCTACGTAACTTCCGACGAGGGCAATGACGCCCATGGCCACCATGCCCTTGCCCGAGATGCCGGTAAAGGGGGTAGACCGCTCCATCGTTTCGCGAATAAAGGAAAGGTTTTCCATGGCGCGATCGTGGAGTGCGATAGGGGCCTTGTCTTCGAATTCTTCCATGTGGGGTGTCTCGGGTCGGGTTGTTGGGCGTGATGTCATCGATGGCGCACGCAACGCCTGACTACCCCCACGTGATGATGGGGTAGGGCGGGCAAAGCGGTGAACCTGAGTGAACTCCATTGCCTCGTGGTCTTATTGTACCCGGAAATGCTTGATGCGGCAAGAGCTTTGTGTTATAAAGTAAATATGAGCTTTGTAACACAAAGTAAAACCACGAAAGGGAAGACCATGGAATGGAAACAATCTTGTTTGCGGGGATGGGTATGGACGAGCCGCCTGATTTTGCTGGGTATGGCGGGCTATTTTTTCGTGACCCCGGCCTGGGTTGTACTCGATAGTATGGGTGATCCGGGTTTGCGGGGTGACGGTATTCCGAAAGTCGCCTGGGCCCTGCACCGTGACCTGAGTCCCCGCTATGCGCGATGGGCGCGGGAGCGGGTCGCGGTTAATGGCGGGGGACAGGTAGACCAATTCAATATATCCGGCACGGAGTGGCCCGTATTCGGGTCTTTATTCTATTTGCAGGCGACGGAGTCCTTGCAGGATGCGTGGGAAAAAGATCCCGTAGGCAAGGTGGCACCTGCGGTATATGCGGAAGATGCTGTAATTGCCGCGACGGAATTGTTATTGGATAAGGGACATGCCAATTGGGTCATCCTCCATTGGGGGGAAGAAAACTATATGCACCAGGACAACGTTTTCTACCGCATGTTACGGATAGGCGGCATGACCGCCTACACCCGATTGCTTGGCGACGACCAATATCTTGGGCAACTGAAGGAGGAAACGGCGTCGTTGGTGCGCAGTATTGACGAATCGCCCGTGGGGCTCCTCGATGACTATCCCAACGAATGTTATCCCGGCGATGTGATGATGGCGTGGCTGACCATCCAACGGGCGGATGAACTGCTGGGCACGGACCACAGCGCACAAATCGCGCGGGGCGTTCGTGGCTTCGTGGCGCCCTGTGTCGACCAACGCGGACTTTCCCCGTACCTCGCCTTGCGAAATAACGGCGGCCCCATCGGTCCGGCGCGGGGCTGTTCCAATGCGTACATGGGATTCACGGCCCCCCATCTCTGGCCCGAGCAAGCGAAGATTTGGTATGACACGGTGGAGACCCACTACTGGCGACAGCGTCACGGTATCTGGGGTTTCCTCGAGTTTCCTGAGGATGAGGCGCGCAATTGGTATTTCGATGTGGACGCCGGCCCGGTTATCGATGGCTTCAGCACGTCGGGCAGCGCCTTCGGCGTGGGGGCCGCACGGGCGAATGGTCGCTTCGACCACGCCTACCCCCTGGCGATGGAAATGCTGGTGACGAGTTGGGCCCTGCCCGGGGGCATCTTGCTCGGACCGCGGGTCTTGTCCGATACGGTGGATGCCCCCTTGCTCGGGGAGGCGGCCATTCTGTTTAATTTGACCCGACGCGCGGCACCGGGGGTTACGGTCCAGACCACCGATGCCGTGCCGCCCTATGTGATTGGGTTTCTGGCCTTCTACATCCTGACGGGCGGCACGATTGCATTCATCTGCGTGCGGGATTGTTACCGGCTCTATCAGCACCGTCCCCTGCGTATACCCCTGGCACCCGTTCAGGGCGTGTTTGCCATGGTGGCGGCGGTCTTGTCCCTGTGCTTCTGGGTGAGTGCCGCATCAGCCTTCGCATTTTTCGCGTTGGTGCTGGCGGTGCTCCTGCCGATGGTGCGGCCCATCAAGACCGCGCCGGGGGTGTTGACGCCTACGGTGTGATGGGGTGGTGTCTGTTGGGCCCGGCCGGGCCCAACATATTCCCTTACTCGACCCGGCTGTGGGCTGGCTGTGGCGGGAGTGGTCCTGCACGTGTTATTCAGGCTCTTCACCACGAAAGACTTAGCGCAGCCGTTGGCCGCAACCCAAAAAAGTTGAACCACGAATGCACACAAATTCACACGAATTTTGTTGGCCGCAAAAGAACGCAAGGAACGCAGAGACGAAATACTCTCTTCGCTCCTCTATGTCTCTGTGGGGAGAAAGCACTGGATGGAAATCAACATGATTGACCACGGATAAAACGGATAGCACGGAGGTATTGAAATGAATCCCTACCGCTACTCGGCTTCATACCATTCATACCCACGATGGATTCGTTGAGCTGACCTGCTATTGGACGATGTTCTCCTATCCGCGTTATCCGTTTAATCCGTGGTCAAAATTCGGAATCTCTCCAACCCTGATTTACGGGTGCAACTTTAAGAAGGAAAAGGTGATACGGACGCTCGAAATCTATTTGCTTGTTAAAAGGGAAAGAAAACGCCGGATCGTAGTACGAAGAGCACGAAGAAGAGGAGAAGGAAGTGGTGCCTACATGATGGAAAGGCGGAATCCCAAACTCTTCCCGCTATTCTTCCTTCGTGAGCGTGTCAGTCTTCGGCCTGCGCTGATGTGGAGCCTTGTTCATGGACGCGCTTTAATTGGCGGCGAAGGGACCATGCGAAACGGATAATAGGGTAGAGCAGGGCGCACAGCACCAGCAGGGAGATTGCGGATGGAATCAGTGTCTCGGGTGAAATCTTCCACGTGCTGTCAATAATCTCCTGATACTGGAGCATGCGTGCTTCCAGGGCAGGCAAATCATGATATCCATATACCCGTGCGAGCGCGAGCAGTTCGACGGCGGGCTCGAGCACGCGGGTATGGGCCTCGAAGAGGGCGAAGCTATAAAGGAGATCGGCCACGACAGGATCTTTCGGTTTGACGAAGAGCATGCGCTCGCCCAATTGATAATGGAGCGCCTTCAATAAGTCGTCGCGCGCGATTTCGCGGCCGTCGTAGGTGAGCATGATAGCCTGATCGGCGATTTTTTCCTCGTCAATGGGCAGGATGGGGTTGTTTTTCAAATACTCCGGGTCGCCCTCCATGGCGATCTTGCTTTCGAGGATTTTCTTATGGAGCCACTCGGTGCCGTAGTGGGAATCCTCGTTGCGTGAAATGCTCTCGGTAATCCAGTGGAGGGCCTGCTGGTTATCGCCCGCAAGTTCATAGGCCGTGCCGAGGTTGGCCGCGGTGTTGTAGCGACCGGGACTCTCGGCTTCCAGTGCCGTTAGTTTTTCAATGGCCTCGGTGTAGTGGCCCGTAAGAATATCGCGCACCGCGTCGACTTCTTGTTCTTCCGGTCGTGTGACCAGTTTCAGCTCCAACTCGTAGTGATCTTCGGGGCCGCCGAACAAGGTGGCCAGTTTGCTGGCGGGTTTCGATTTCATGCGGGAACGTAAGAGGTCGACAGGAGATTGGCCAGACACCATCTCATAGGTGCCCTCCTGGGTGACGCCCTCGATGTTTACGCAGGCATGGGCGGTGCCTGCGGCGACTAGCAGTATCAGGCAAGTGAAATAACGCATGGGGTTGCTCCCTCGAATGTTAGTCCCTTAATATCCTCACATCCCTTAGTGTAGCAGAGTCATGTTCAGCATTCCGGAATAAATACGGGCGACACATAGTGGAGAAACTCATCTTCGCGCAGGTCTGCGGTGACCGGGTTTTGCGCGATGTACTCCCGACAGCGTTGGAGCTGGGCCGTGTCGTGGAGGACATGGTCCCAGTTTTCGGTGTGCCATAGGGTTTCCTTGCGGTGGAGGAGGCCATTGATCTTTCGGGTGCTGTAGCTTTTCCATTCCTGGACGATGCTTTCCAGGTCTTCGCCGTGGGGAAGGTGGACCAGGGTGTGGACGTGGTTGGGCATGATGACGTAGGTGGCGAGGGTGTAATGTTCCCCATCGGATGCGCGCATGGCACGGCGCACGAAGTCGGCGCAGTAGGGGTTACGCAGGTGGCAGGCCCCATAGCCCTTGTCGAGCCAGCGTTCCAGCCGCTTTGGGAAGCGCGCACGATAGCTTTCTGCCGTGGCCTCGTCCCAGGGTTTGGGATGGGTGCGAAGCCATGCATTGCGCTCGGTTTGCCACTGGTGCAGATAGTCCTGGGGGATGGAATCGGCGAGACGCCAGGTCACGAAGTGAAAGGTGCCTTTCGGGGCTTCGGTCGCCTGGGGGTGTGGGGTGCGTTGCCGGGTCGTCCGGTCCTGGATGTAGGGATCATGGGGTTGGCTGAATCGTTCCGCCATGCTTGGCCTCCTTGGGGATAGTATAGCAGGCGGGGGTAACGTGACGTCTCTGCACGGGCAAAGCCGTGCGGCCCTGCCCGTGGGGCCCTTGGCCCCCTTTCGTGACGTCGGTGTGGCACCCATTAGGTTATATTGGAAAGGGTGGTAGGGGACGTTCTTTTCCGCAGTTACTTGCTGGTGTCCCTTGGGGGTGGGAGGGTGAGGGCGGTCCAGATGAGATAGATAAACAAGGTGTGGACGAAGACGTTGTCCCAGAGGGGGAAGGAGTAGGGGGTGTTCATGGCTTCTTGCCAGGGGCTGCCGAAAAGGAGTCCGGCTTCTTCGGCGGCGGCCTTGCGGATTTCGTACACAAATATCCAGGCGGTGAGGAAAGTCAGGGCCACACTGCTCACGGCCAGGAAGAGACGTTGGGGCCAACGGGCGTGCTGCAAGGCCTGGCGGGTATGGGCGTCGAGGTGCTTCGCCTTTATACCCCGTCGAATGACCCAGGCGGTCCAGGGGACGCCCACGATAAAGCCTACCACGAGGACCAACGCGCCCACGTAGTGCACAGAGGTCCACCGGATGGGCCCGATGAGGGTCTCCCGCGCATCGGGGAAAAGGCCCACGAGGATGATGCCTATCGCGCCAGCGACGAGGAGCCGTGTGGCGATGTGGGCCTGGCGGGCTTCGAAGGGGGCGAGACAGCGTCCGATGTAGCGCACGAGGGGGATGGTGGCGAAGCCCCAGCCCGTCATCGCCACGCAGAAGAGCCACCAGCCGTGGGGGTTTCGGTCTTCGTTGAAACTGCCGAGATAGCTGAAGGTGTGGGTGAGTATGGAGAAGGCATTTTCCACAGGGAACTGACGCCAACACAGGAAGATGAGCCCGTAAAAACAAAGGGCCTCCAGCGCCACATAGATGCGGAGGCTTCGGGGGGTGAAGTGGCCTTGGAGGATGGACGTCATGGAACTTCCTGCGATTGGGTTGGGGTTACGGGGGCGATTGTAACAAATGGGTGCCCCCAAGGGGAGCGGCGGGGACTGTGTCGGTCTTGGGTCGACTCCTGTGCGTGTTCGTGCTACGATTTGGGTCCATCTTATTCGTGACGAGCAAGGCCCAGGAACCTGGAGAATAGATTATGAAGAATCTGTGCGTACTTATTACCGTGGTGCTGGTAGGGGCCAGCGGGCTCTGGGCGGAAGCGCCTGTGATGGCTTCGCCGTCTGACGTGGCGTCTCTGCAGCTGCCCGACGTCACGATTACGGCGGCCACCCACCACGATGGGTCGACGGAGTCGGGGAAGCCGGCGGTGGGTCACGTGAAGGTAGAGGGCGTCATTGGCAAGGCCATACGGTTTGAGGTGCTCCTGCCCGATGATTGGAATGGCCGCTTCGCCATGGGCGGTGGCGGTGGGCTGGTGGGCTCGGTGCAGAATGGTATCTGGCGTTCGGTGAATGAGGGCTATGCCACGTCGGGCACCGACACAGGACACCAGGGTCGGGGCACGGACGGGAGCTGGGCGCTGGACGATGTGGAGGCCCTGGTCAACTTTGGCCATGCGGCTATCCACCGGACCGCCGAGGTATCCAAGGCCATTATCCGCAGCTATTATGGGAAGGGTCCGGAGAAGTCCTATTTCGTCGGGTGTTCCCGGGGCGGCGGTCAGGCCATGATGGAGGCCCAGCGCTACCCGAAAGACTTTGATGGTATTGTGGCGGGGGCGCCGGCCTTTTATTGGACGGGCTTCGCGGCTCTCGGCATCTATCTTTCCCAGGTGCAGTATCCGGACCCCAACAACCTGTCGGAAACCTATCTGACCCAGGAAGTCCTCGATAGGGTCTACGACGCCATCATGGAGCAGGTGGACGAGGCCGATGGCCTGAAGGACGGCATCATCGATGACCCGACGGCGGTGACGGTGAACCTGTCGCGCATCCCCGGCCTCACCACCGATCAACGGCGGGCACTGGACGCCCTCTACACCGGCCCGGGCAATAGCGACGGCCCCATTTACCCCGGCTTTCCCGTGGGCGCCGAGCGGGGTTCGGGCGGGCTTTTCGAATGGCAGGTCGGGCCTATCCCGGACCTGGTCAACCTGGGTTACGCCTTCACCACCAACATCTACAAGTACTTCGTCTTCAATGACCCCGATTGGGATTATTCCACCTATGACTTCGACGGCTGGAAAAAGGATACCCACCTGGCGGGCACGGTGCTGAACGCCACGGACCCCAACCTGGATGCCTTCAAGGCCCGGGGCGGCAAACTGCTCTTGTGGCACGGCTGGTCCGACGCGGCCCTGCCCGCGGGTGCCACGATTGATTACTATGAGGAGGTGCTCGCCCGGGATCCCCAGGCAATGGACTATGCCCGCCTCTTCATGATTCCCGGCTGTTATCACTGCGGGGGTGGTCCGGGTGTTTCGGGCGTGGATTGGCTCGGTGAAATTGTGGCCTGGGTGGAGACGGGCCAGGCCCCGGATCGCATCGTGGCGCACCGTCCGGCAAAAGACGACGCCCCGGCCATGACCCGGCCCCTGGTGCCCTGGCCGCAGCGGGTGAAATACGACGGCGACGGGGACGTGAACGATGCCAGCAACTTCATATTGCGCGAACGGTAGGCAAGTCACCAATGCACGATCATGAACGTGAAGTTGTCGCGCGGACTGGCCCCTCCGGCCCTGAGCGTGGGACTCCACGTTTTCTTTCAATACAATGTAACTCATACGGGAGAATATCGATGTTTAAATATACTGTCCGACGGGGAATCCGAATGGTCGCGATAGCGATGACCACCGTTGCGATACCCGCCTTCGCGCAAGCGCCGCTCGTGGCCCATTGGCCCCTGACCGCCGATGGAAAGGATATTTCGGGCAACGGCCTGAACGCCGAGGTGCACGAGGTCACCTTCGACGCCAAAGAGGGCGCGACCTTCAATGGGCGCACGAGCTTTCTGGAAGTGCCCCACAGCGAAGCGCTGAACCCCGGCACCGCCGATTTTGCGGTGGCCCTCTGGGTACACACCGAGGCAGTGCTGGACGATACGCTGGGTGACCTCATGACGAAGTATGACCCGGTTACTCGAAAGGGCGTCAACTTTGGCCTCATGAATTACCATGGGGTCGTGTGTGGCCAGTCCAACTATCGGAATCTCTTTTTCGGCGTGGATGATGGGGTCGAGCCGGGGCCGTGGAAGGATGCGGGCCGTCCCGGCAATGCGATTTATCCCATGGCTATGTGTGTCTATAAGGGGGACCTCTACGCGGGCACCTTTGAGATGGGGAAAAATGAAGCGGGCCATCTGTATCGCTATAAGGGCGATGACCAATGGGAAGACTGTGGTTCGCCCTTTCCGAGCAATGCGGTTTCCGCGCTTGCGGTTCATGAGGGCGAACTCTACGTAGCGGCCTCCCACTATCGCTCCCGGGGTTCTTCGCTGGGCGATTCGGAAAATGATCTCCACGGTGGCCGGGTCTATCGTTTCAAAGGAAAAGACCAGTGGGAAGATTGCGGCAAGCTCGGTGAGAGTGAGGCCATCTACGGCCTGGTGACCTACAAGGGAAAGCTCTACGGCTCTTCCCTCTACGCGCCGGCCGGGCTGTTCCGTTATGACGGGGGTACGACCTGGACCGACGTGGGGAATCCCGGTGGTCGGGTAGAGGCGTTGGGGGTCCACAATGGCCAGCTCCTGGGGGCTGGTTTTGATTTGAACTATGGCGGGGTTTATCGCTTTGATGATCCCGGCTGGACCGATATGGGCACGCCGCCGGACACGACCCAGTGCTATGGCTTCATGCAGTATGAGGGCAATCTGTTTGTGGCTTCGTGGCCTACGGGGAAGGTCTTTGAGTTGGGTGCGCCGGGGGAATGGTCGGACCGGGGCCAGCTTGGAGACGAAAAAGAGAGCATGGGCATGGCGGTCTATAATGGCAAGATCTATGGCGGTACCCTGCCGTTGGCCCAGGTCTATCGCTATGACGGGGGCACGAACTGGACCAATACGGGACGCCTGGATAGGACGCCCGACGTGAAGTATCGCCGCGCATGGAGCATGGCGGTTTATGACGGAAAACTGTTTTGTGGCGTGTTGCCTTCCGGTGGGATTCACAGTTACGAGGCGGGCAAGGCCCTCAGCCATGATGAGGAAATGCCGGCGGGTTGGGTGCACCTGGTGGCCCAGCGCAGCGGCGGCACCCTGTCGCTCTATCTGAATGGCGAGAAGGTGGAAGAAAAATCGGACGGGGGCCTGGACGTAAATAATAGCGCGCCCCTGCGCATTGGGCTGGGGCAACATGACTACTTCAATGGCCGCATGAAAGAGGTGCGGCTTTATGGCGGTGCCCTGGGCGCGGAAGAGGTGAAGGCGTTGGCGAAGCGGTAGCGCGGGGACTGCACCGACATCGTTTTTCACACGTTGGGGGGATAGTCGCTGTGGCCAGCACGGGTACGTGTTTGGTCATGGTGCGATTGGATGTCGGGGCTGTCCCCCTCTGGAAAGAGACGTGGATCTCTGAGGGAGGGGGACAGCCCCGACGTCCAGTCTGTCTGGGGTTTTCGACATTGATGTGTTGGCCACTACGCGGACGCTGTAATTCGGGGGGTATCGCGTCGGTGCAGTCCCCGGGGGACAGCCCCGACGTCCAGTCTGTCTGGGGTTTTCGACATTGTAGTGTTGGCCACTATGCCGGCACGGTAGTTCGGGGTGCATTGCGTCGGTGCACTCCCCGTTAGATATAGCGTTTTGCCAGGGGCCATATCTCGGCGATGGGTTTCTTCAGGCCGCTGCAATGATAGAGGGGGACGTTGTTTTCGTAGGGCATGACGTAGGGATGTTCGAAACGGCCCAACTCCTCGACGGATTCGCAGGTTGCCTCCAGCTGTTCCCGGTCGATGCCATAGGCCAGGAAACTGTCGCCGGTAAAGTTGCCGGGTCCCCAGAGATAATAATTGTTGTGGCCGGAAACGACGCGCGGCAGGGGGAACTGGTCGGAATAGTATTCCAGTGCACCGGCTTCACCGTAGTTTCCGACGATGATGGTCAGGGGGCTGTCGTTTTCGGGGGCCAGGGGGCCATACTGTTCTGCGACGAAGGCGGCGAGCGCTTCCCATCCAAAGCGGTCGGCGAAGTATTGGGGCAGGGCGCTGGCCTCTCCGCGCTCCATTTGGGCGGGCGCCATGCCGAGCCGCGCCTGGTAGTCCATGAAACCCGTGGGCGACAGCATGGGCAGGGAGATGGGGAGGAAGACTGCCCCCAGGAGCGTCATGGGCACCACGAGTGCGGTGCGCCATCGGGGGGATTTTCGGGTGCCTCGTTCCCAGGCCACGGCGCCGAGCGCGAGCAACATGGGCATGATGGGGGCCAGGTAATAAACCTTTCCATTGGTGAATCCAAAGGTGAAGAACACCGCAAGAAAGGATAGGCCAAGCACCCGATAGTGTTTGCCCTGGGGATGGAAAAGCGCGTAGCCAAGACCGGCTATCCAGACGGCCGCGTTCAGGGGGTGCATTTCGAGGATAACCCCCAGGAAAAGTTGGAGGGGGGTCATGGGGGTGTTCTTCAGCGTGGTGGCGTTGTGCATGAACTCCAGGGTAGGCGCACCGTGGTGTACCTGCCATAGGATGTGGGGGAGAAAGATCAGTCCTGCCAACACCCCGCCGATCCAGATTTCCTTTTTTAGAAAAACCTTTCGGTGTTTCGTCAGCAGGAGGGCCACGACGACGCCGAAGCCGAAGAAGACCACACTGATCTTGTTCTGTAGCCCTACCCCGGCCACGATGCCGAAGAGAATCCAATAGCGGCCCTCCCCGGTGCGGAGAAAGCGGGCCAGGATCCATGCGAGGGTGACCCAGCACAACTGGTCGAAGACGTTCATAGAGTAGAAATTGCTGATGGCCAGGAAGAGGGGGGCGATGAAGACGGCCAGGCACGCGAGGGCCTGTGCGAAACGTTGGCCGCCCAGTTCCCGAACCAGTAGGCCCGTTATCAGAATAATCAGGGCACCCGCCAGAAGGGCTGGCACCCGCAGGGCCGTTAGACTGTCCCCGAACAGGCCGGTCCATACGGCGAGAAAGGCAATGGAGAGGGGTGGGTGATCGACGTAGCCCCAGTCCAGATGGCGCGCGCAGGCGAGGTAATAGAATTCGTCCCGGAAGATGCCGTAGCGCCCAAGGAACGCGAGGTGCAGTAGCACCTTGGCCACTGCGAAAGCGACGGGAATCTGGAAGTCGCGGGGACTCAAGCTGGGTACGCCGTGATGATTTCGCATTTGCTCATGATAGCATGAGTGGTCGAGCGGCGATGTGACCTTTGGGTGTGCGAGGGAGATTGGTGGTGGCGGGCATCGTGAAATGGAGGATGTGAAGCGTGACGTTTCACGTCGCGGTTACTGCGGGTAGAAGAACCCGCACTCCGCTCCGGGGTCGTTGTTGAAGAGGGGGACAGCCCCGACGTCCAGTCTGTCTGGGGTCTTCGGCATTGTAGTGTTGGCCACTACGCGGGCGCGGTAATTTGGGGTGCATTGCGTCGGTGCAGTCCCCGGGGACTGCACCGACATCGTTTTTCACACGTTGGGGGGATAGTCGGTGTGGCCAGCACGAGTGCGTGGTTGGTCATGGTGCCATTGAAAGTCGGGGCTGTCCCCCTCTGGAAAGAGACGTAGG
>JAXMOL010000049.1:0-56054 GCA_034669905.1 Candidatus Hydrogenedentota bacterium | reverse complement strand
GAGGATAGCTCCGTCCATCTGGGCCGCACCCGTAATCATGTTCTTGACGTAGTCGGCGTGACCCGGGCAGTCCACGTGGGCGTAGTGACGGGATTCCGTCTCATATTCCACGTGCGCAATGGAAATCGTAATACCGCGCTCTTTTTCTTCGGGCGCCTTATCGATCTCCGCAAAGTCCATGGCCGTCGAACCGCCACTGGCGGCCAACACCTTGGTAATCGCACTGGTAAGTGTCGTCTTGCCGTGGTCAACGTGACCGATCGTACCCACATTGACGTGTGGTTTTGTACGTTCGAATTTAGCTTTGGCCATGTCTCATTTCTCCTTGCGCAACCGTGCCAGGTCTGGCGCATAAGACCGTCATATCAAAAAAATGGAGCCCACATCCGGACTTGAACCGGAGACCCCTTCCTTACCATGGAAGTGCTCTACCGACTGAGCTATGCGGGCTCATAAAAACTAAAAAATGGAGCGGGAAACGAGGTTCGAACTCGCGACCCTCAGCTTGGAAGGCTGATGCTCTACCAACTGAGCTATTCCCGCCCATTTTTAAGAGACTAAAAAATGGTGGTGGATGTTGGATTCGAACCAACGTAGGCGTAAGCCAGCGGGTTTACAGCCCGCCCCCTTTAGCCACTCGGGCAATCCACCACACGAAAAGTGGTATTTTCAACTATTCTGGAGCTGGCGAAGGGACTCGAACCCCCGACCGGCTGATTACAAATCAGCTGCTCTACCAACTGAGCTACGCCAGCAAAAGTGATTAATCAAAAGAACAGCCGCCCCGTCGGGGGCGACTGCGCGTAGATTAGCAAAGAAGAAGGACTCGTGTCAACCTTCGAACAAGTTTTTTTTGTCCGAATTGACTACGCTTATTCCGTAGTGGAACTTTCCACCACAAGCGTCACGTTGCTGGCCGTTGTGGTGCTGGTATTCACGATGACCACGTAGAATACCGACACGTCCTGACCGGCATCCGCTTCAAATCCCGTGAAGGTCAGGGACGTCGCGTCGTCCGCCAGGGGGGTACCTGGGAGCCCTTCGCGATAGACCACCACTTCAATCGTCTGGTTCCGCCCATCAGCAGCCCAGTCCGCCCGGTTAAAGGTGAACTCCAGGCTATCCGCCGTCGGGTCGGCCTCGACAATCACTACCCGGGAACTGAGCGGCGATATGGCCGTCAACCCGAAGTCGTCGGCTGCCGGGAAATCAAGTCCGCCGTCCGGCCCGTCCAGGGCCCCTGTCAGGATAGCACCCGTTCCAAAGCGGGACTCATCCAATACGAGGGGAATGCGGGTGGCGTCGCTGGGGCGCAGGACCCCCGCAGTGCCGTGCCGGAAGGCAAGGTCCAGGGCGTATTCATAGTAGGCAGCACCGAGCGACACTTCCAGGTGCGAGAAGAAGGCTTCGTCGATGGCGACCGACGACAGCAGGGCCGCTTCCTCGAAGGAGGGTGCCACCAGGCCACCGGATACGGCCAGACGAATTTCTTCGAGTATCCCCTTTACGCCGCCCGTACCGGTCGCAAGGTAACCCAGGGCAGGATCGGGGCTGTAGCGGTTGGCCACATAGCGGAAGAAATCCTGGCTTGATGCGGCATACCCGCCCACTTCCAGGTCAAAGGGTGCGAGCAACGGAGTCGACAGCAGCGCCCAGTCGCCATCCAATTGGGAGCGATTGGCCGTTCGGCCACCATTCATCTGCCCCACATAGAGGGCCATTCCTTCACGAATACCCTCGACGAAGCTGATATCCGTTCCATCGGCCGGACTCGCAGCCGTGATTTCCGGATAGTCATACCCATCCACGACGGCGCGGGTCAGCACTTCGCCGATGGCCTGATCCACGCTCAGCGTAGCGGCAATATCGACCAGACTGCGATCCGCGTTGAAGCGGTCGGCATTCCAGGTGGAAATAGCGAGCAGCTGCTGGGGATCGATGACGATACTCCCGAAGGGATTTCCGGCATAGTAAACGTCGTCGAGACTTCCGATAGCGGAGGAATACTGTTGCACAAAATTGAAGCAAATCGCGGCATAGGCACCGTTGGTGGACACAAGACGCGGGCTGCGGGACTGTACCGCTTCATATTGGGCCTGCAGATTCAGGAGACCGGCCATGAGGGCCTGTTCCGTATCCGACAGCTGCTCTTCCGTAAAGTTGGTCCGGAAGAAGCTCGAGGCCTGTTGCACGGTACCCAGACGAAGGGCCGTCAATTGAGTCAGGAGCGTGGGGCTCAGGCTCAATTTCCAGGACTGCGCCCAGTCACTTGTCGTAGGTGCCTTGGTACTGCTGACCGTTGCCGTGCTGAGATAGGCATCGGGGCGATACACCACGGTATAAAGGGCGTCATTGGGCAGGTCACTGACCTGGGCATCCACACTTCCCGCAGTTATGGTTCCGATGATGGGAACGACTGCGCCATTGTTCAGCTGGGCCAGGATGTGCACTTTGCCGGGCGTGCGGCTTCCGGTCGGCACCACATCTTCTGCATACGGAATGGAGAGGCGGGCCGTCTGGAAGGGCACATCGTCGCTTGACGTGGACAACGACGTGGTGCTGTCATGGGTGATACGGAAGGTATCACCTACGCGGCTTATCGCTTCAAAAATATTGATCGGAATCTCTGTCGTGACGCGGGTGATTCCGAAGTCGACACGGGACTGCAGGGCACCGGCCGGCACGACGATGGAGACGCCGTTGGATGATACCGTGCCCCCATCCCCATCCAACTGCTCTGAGCCGGAAGGCGACTCAATGCGAATATACCCGTTTCGGGTACGGGTATGAGAGCCGGAACTACTGGTAACCGTAAGCGAAACCGTAAAGTCTCCGGAAACCAGGTACGTATGTGTCGGATTGGGCTCGCTGCTGCGTCCCCCATCTCCGAAATTCCACTGCCACGAAACAATCGACTCACCCGTCGCAGTGGTTGAGAGATCACTGAAGCGAACCGTGAGACCGGTATTCCCGGTGCGTGGATCGGCAGAGAAGTTGGCTACCGGTTTTGTGTCGGGAGCAACTGGTGGACACCCCGTAAGTACCAGGGCGGTAAGTATAACGAGGGCAGACCTATAGGTAAAGGACCAGCGAGGCATGGCGGTTTTGACTCTCCTGAGTTGATTCCTCTACGACTTTCGATATCACAGGGACCCGTGCTCCCTTTGTAGAGGCGATACATATCCCCAAATCGCTTTAAGTTTGCGGGAATGTACAGTAAAAGTCAACTAAATACCGTCGCCCTTCTGTTTTTTTTCTGGAATTTCGAAGATTGCCCTTGGACAGACGGTTTTTTGTCGATTTTCAGCCCCTGTCTTGCGCCCGGATCCGGGGCTTTGTTAGCATAACGGAATTCCAGTGGCGTGTGCGGAGAGAGTCTGAAAACCCAGCATCCCACACCCTCCGCCCCGTGCGAGACCGCCGCGCTTGTCGTGGGGCACCGAGTCTGTGCCCCCACCCCTACCCAATAGTCCATGGAGAATGCCCCAATGACGCTCCTCGAAGAACTTTCCTGGCGTGGCCTGCTGCAACAGCAAACCCACGAAACCCTGGCCGATGAGTTGGCGAAGGGCCCGATGACCCTTTATTGTGGCTTTGATCCCACGGCGGACAGCCTCCATGTCGGCAGCCTGGTCCCCATAATCGGACTCATGCATTTTCAGCGGGCCGGCCACAAACCCATCGCCCTGGTCGGCGGAGGCACCGGCCTGATTGGCGACCCCAGCTTTAAGGCCGCCGAGCGCGCCCTCCTGACCACCGAGCAGGTGGAGGCCAACGTGGTGGGCATCCGCGGACAACTCGAACGCTTTATCGACTTTGAAGGCGACAACGCTGCGGTCCTGCGCAACAATATCGACTGGCTGGGTGCCATGACCTTCATTGAATTCCTGCGCGACGTCGGCAAGCATTTCAGTGTCAATGTCATGCTGGGCAAGGAATCGGTGCGCCAGCGCCTGGAAGACCGGGACCACGGCATTTCCTACACCGAGTTCACCTACAGCCTGATGCAGGCCTATGATTTCATGTACCTGAACGAGGCCTACGGGTGCCAACTTCAAATCGGTGGCAGTGATCAATGGGGAAATATTGTCGCCGGCATGGACCTTACTCGTCGGGTACGGGGCACGGACACCTATGGATTAACCCTGCCCCTGGTCACCAAATCGGATGGCTCCAAGTTCGGCAAGTCGGAGTCCGGAAATATCTGGCTGGATGCCGAACGCACGTCGCCCTACAAGTTTTACCAGTTCTGGCTGAATCAGACCGATGCCGACGCACCCCGTTACCTCCGTTACTTTACCTTTCTTTCGCAGGAAGAAATCCTGGATCTGGAGCGGCAGCTGGCGGAAGAACCCCACAAGCGGGCCGCACAGCGTCGCCTGGCGGAAGAAGTTACGCGATTGGTCCATGGAGAGTCGGCCCTGCAGAACGCCCTGGCGGCATCCCAGGCCATGTTTGGCGGGGACTTGCGGGGACTCGACGAGGCAACGCTGGCCGATGTCTTCAGCGAAGTGCCCAGCAGCACCCTGGAGCGAAGCGTTCTAACAGAAGGAAAGAAGTTGCTGGACGCCCTGGTGGAGATGGGGGTGTTTGCGAGTAAGGGCGAGGGACGGCGTCTCATCAAGAACGGTGGCCTCTATCTCAATAGCGAGCGTATCGACGGGGAAGAGGTCACCCTGGATGCCGACTCCCTGTTGACGGACCGGCTCGCGGTGGTGCGCAAAGGAAAAAAGAACTATCATCTGCTGCGCTTTGAGTAGTCGGAAAGAAGATGTATTTTCGGCGTCTTCCTGCTAGACTACGACGTACGTATTGTCGCGCAGTAACGTAAACAAGGGACTGGGAACCATGATTTTTGTAAAGACCTTCAAAGGCTATGAAGACAAGACTTTCGAGTTAGATGCAACCGTAAACGCCTGGATCAAGGACACAGGGGCCGATGTCTTTGATATTAAGACGGTGCTCTCGCACGAAGAAGGCAGTCGCGCGGGCTCGGGCGACCTGCTGTACACGGTATTGTATAAGGCCGACAGCCCCATCAGCGCCTGACGCATTCCGACATCCTTCAACCGCCACGGCACACCCGCGCCGTGGCGGTTTCTTTTTCTAAGCGTGATAGATAGACGGTCGGCGCTTCACAAAGGCCTCGCGCGCTTCGCTGATCGAATAGAGATAGGCCTCCGTATCCAGCCCCGATTGGATGGCCTCACGAAGCCCATCCCCACCGGCGAGCGTATCAAAGAAGTCCCGCCAGGTCAGCTCGGTGCCATGAAACCGGTGCATGGCGCTCAGCAGGGCATAGGCCAAGGTAAAGGGCCGTGCATGCTCGGCGCGGTCCACCTGTATCCGAATCCCCTGGCACACTTCGTCCTTGTACTGCGGGCTGGTTGATTTTCCAGGGATCGCCCGGGGCGTGTAGCCTTCCGCAGTCAGGGTGCAGCCCAGGTATTCAAAGGGCTTCAGTGAATCGATGACCCGCTGGGCGTCTAGCCAGGGCGCGCCGATGATCTGAAACGGCGTCTCGGTTCCCCGCCCTTCATTGACGTTCACCCCTTCGAAGAGACACATGCCGATATACAGGAGTGCGGATTCGAAACGGGGAATATTGGGTGAGGGCGAAACCCAGGGCAGGCTGTTTTGGGGCGCCATCATACGCCGTGGCCAGTTGTCGAGGCGACTCACTGTTACATCCAGGCGGCTCAACCCCGTATCGATCTGCTTATAGAACAAGGCCAGTTCGCCCAGTGTCATTCCATGGCGAATGGGAATCGGTGCACTACACACGAGCGAATTGGTCCGCGTGGCAACCGGACCTTCCAGCACATCACCCCCCAGGGGGTTTGGACGATCAAGAACATGTACGGCCACCCGGGCGCGCGCGCAGGCCTCCATACAGTCTTTCATGGTCGACATGTAGGTGTAGTAGCGGGCGCCAATATCCGGCAGGTCGACGACGAAGAGGTCGATTCCCTGTAATTGCTCCGCCGTCGGGCGCTTCTGCTCTCCATAGAGGCTGATCACAGGCACCTGGGCCCGCTGATCCCCCACCTTCTCACCGGCCTCCGCCTGCCCTGTAAATCCATGCTCCGGACTGAATAGCCGCGCCACTTCCACATCGTGGTCCAGCGCCAACACATCAAGAATGTGCCGACCGAGCGAGTCGACGGCGCCCTGGTTGGTCAGCAGGGCGATGCGCTTACCTTTCAGGGGGTCGAAGCCATCCCATACCACCCGATCCAGCCCGGTGTGGACATTGGTCCGGGATGGATAGGTCGCCTTCACCACGGGTTCGTAGAAGGTTTGTCGGAGCGTCCGATTGCGGCGCTTTGTTCGATCGGGATGCGGCGTATTGCACAAGAGGATTGCGAAGTAGCCAGTATCGAGATCCATCCAGATACTCGTCCCCGTCCAGCCAGTGTGCCCGATAGCCCGTCGGGAAGGCACATAGCCCTCGGAACCCCCCGCCCAGGGATCCATCTTCCAGCCCAGGCCCTGCCAGGGATAGGTGGCCACGTTGCGTTGATCGGCGACCATGGCCAGGGTTTCCCGCTTCAGCAGTTTTTCACCGATCATGGCGCGGCAAAATCGGGCGAGATCGTCGGCCGGTGCAAAGAGCCCCGCATGGCCCGAAACGCCGCCGATGGCGTAGGCATTCTCATCGTGCACTTCGCCTTGTATAACCCGACCCCGCCACGGGCAATCCTCGGTGGCCGCGCAGTCTTTCCGCCGCGACGCAGCGGGATTAAACCCGGTGTTCTTCATCGCCAGGGGCTTGAAGATATGGTCCTGTGCGAAGGCATCCAGCGAATCTTGCCCAACCATCTCGACCACCTTGGCGAGTAGCATGAAGCCCAGGTCCGAGTAGTTCCGGCGCAATCCGGGCTCCCACCCCAACTCCAAGGTCCCGATCCGCTCCACGTAGGCATCGAGCCCCGCAGTCTCTTTGTACCACACCTTGTGACTCGGCAAGCCGGCGGTGTGGGTCAACAAGTGTCGCACCGTAAAACGTCGAAACGATGGAATCGGAATTATCTCCGAGACCGGCTGATCCAAATCGAGGGCCCCACGTTCATGGAGCAGCAGAATACACGTGGTCGTGCAAACGACTTTGGTCAGCGAGGCCAGGTCATAGAGGGTTTCCTTCTCCGCACGCAATCGCTTCGGGACGATGGCCCGATAGCCGCTGGCGCCATGAAACAATTTCTTGTCATGGTGCCCCACGAAAGCAACCGCGCCTGGCGCGCGGGCGTCTCTTACGGCGTTATCCAATACTGCTTGTAAATCGTTCAATGGGTAGGTGTCCTTGGCCCTGTTTCCGGGGTTTTCCTGCGCACCCTCGTCCTCCTGACATAGGGGGCGAACTTCCAATAGCTACGCACCCGTCGAGTATAGTCCGCCCAATCGCCCGTGTCGAACTCCTGGCACACCGTGCCTGTGCGCCGGGGACGCAGGACTGACGGGTCACAGGCACATCCCCCGCTTTTGCTGATAAAAGTATGAATTGACAGCCCCCCGGCACAATGCTACAGTGTTCTTCGTTGTCGTAACGACTTCTTTTCGGCTCCCCGCGTAGCTTCAGGGCTCCGTCTTGGCCAGCGTGTATAGGGTTTACTATCGTGACGGAAGACAACAGCCAGCTTGGTCATATCGACAAGTCACACCCCCTCTATGTGGTGGCCATCGATGACGATGACGAAGACCTCGAACTCCTTCGTGACGCACTGTTGGCCTGTGACGAATTCGCGGTGGAATTTGTGGGCTACGGAGACTGGAAGTCCGGCCTGAAGGCCTTGGAAAAGTGCACGGCCCACGTTATTTTTCTGGACTACTTCCTGGGAGGCACAACAGGCACCGAGCTGTTAAAAGAACTTCGATTACGAAACGACCTGCGCCCGGTTATCATGCTCACCGGCAACTCTAGAGTGGCTACGGCAACCGAAAGCATACGCTTTGGCGCCACCGACTACCTCGCAAAAGACACCCTATCCCCCGACCTGCTCACGCGCGCGATTAAACGGGCCCACCGTGAATATGCCTTGCGCCTCAAGAATGCGCAACTGGAAAAAGAACTGAGCGCTTCGCGCAATCTCGAAGCCATTGGCACACTCGCGGGCGGCGTGGCACACGACTTTAACAATATCCTGGCGAGTATTATGGCCAGCACGGAATTGGCCCTTTCCTTTCAACCAACGCCCCCCACTGCCAACGAACTCAAGCAGATCATGGGGGTAGTTGCCAATGCGTCGGAAGTAATTCAACGCCTCCTCCGTTTTAACAAGGCCTATGCCAATCCCGAAGGCCAGGTATCAATCGATCTTTCCGGCGTTATTGAAGACACCTTTGCCCTCGTCGAACGCTTTTGCCCCAAGGGCATCACCATGTCCGTCGAAAACGCATGGGAAGATTCCATGTGGGTCCTGGGAAACACCGCCGAATTGCATCAAATCCTGCTTAACCTGTGTATGAACGCTATCGAAGCCATGGGTAACTCCGGCACACTCGCCATCCGGGTCCATCGCCACACCATCCCGACCACACCCGACAGCGACAGTGCGGAGCTCCGCGCCGGGGACTACGCCTGTATTTCTGTGTCGGACACGGGCGGGGGCATCCCCGATTCGATGCAGGAGCAGATTTTCCACCCCTTCTTCACCACCAAAGAACTCGGCGAAAAACGAGGCACCGGGCTCGGGCTCGCCACCGTATGGGACTGTGCCCACGATATGGGGGGAACGGTTCGCGTGGAGAGTACGGTCGGTGAAGGGACCACCTTTCGTGTCTTTCTGCCCCTCGGTGATTCGCCCCCACCCCCCCCCTTGAAGGCGCCCGATGAGGCAAACGAATCGCCACGCACCATCTTGCTTGCAGACGACGAAGCCGTGGTACGGGACAATACTTCCCGACTGCTGGAACGGAAGGGGCACACCATTCTCTGCGCCAGGAACGGGGTAGAAGCCCTGGAACTCGTCGAAAGCTATGGCGCTACTATCGATATCATCATCCTCGACATATCCATGCCGGTCATGGATGGCGAAGCATGTCTGCGCGCCCTTCGGGAACAGCACTCGACGGTACCCGTTCTGATCACCACGGGCCACTCTGCGGCAGGTGAATTGGAGCGGTTTCTCGATCTCGGCGCAGCCGGAATCGTCCAAAAGCCCTTCAATATCAAGACGCTGCTGAAGCGCATCTATGCGACCCTGGGCGAAGCTCCCCCGCAACGGAACATCTGAACACAGAACGTATCCCATAAGAGCTGGCCACTTGTACGAGGGGAAAATAAGTTTGTGAGACCAATAAGTACTTGGGTTTGCTGCTGGAATCGTCGCGCACATGCCCTGTAATATTCGTGCAAACCGTCTACCCCATGACAGAAAGTACCCCATGCCCCTGCGTTTCCTGCTTTTACTCGTCGCAGCCACATCGTGGGGCTATGCGGAGCCCATCACGCGCATCTGGTTAACCCACCCCCTGAATGATGCCTCCCAGCTGATGGTAAATTGGGAGACGGCCGCACCCGCGCCGTCGACAGTTTCCTTTGGAGCAAGCCGCGATCTGGGTGAATCCCGCCAATCCGACGAGGCCACCACGCTGCACCACGTCGCCATTCCCTTCCCGAAGACTGGCGTGCTGCACTACCAGGTCACGTCAGGGCAGGAAACTTCCGAAATTCATCGGGTAAAGAGCTACGAAGGGGACACGCTCCGTGTGGCCCTCGCCGCCGACTGGCAATCCTATCCGCCGCTGGAGGCCTTGGTCGCAGACGATCCCCATATACTGGTGGGTTGCGGTGATCTGGTCTCCCACCTGGTTTCTTTAGAACGTCCCGGTGATCCGGACAATACCGAACCCTTTTCCCGCGTCATCGATAAGTACCCGGCCCTTTTCTCGCGCACGCCCTTCATGCCGGCCCTGGGCAATCATGACCGCCAGATTCGTCCGCGCTTGTTTGAGCCCCTCAACGACCCCACCTATGACATCGATGCGGTGGCCTTTCAACGGTTCTTTCCCCTGCCGGGCGATGGCTGGAAGTGGCACCTGGACGTGCCCGGTTTTGACCTTCGTTTCATCGCCTTGGATTTAAACCACATTACCGACATGGGGAACAACTGGCAGAGCTGCCATCCCCTCGATGAAACATCCGCCCAGTTTCAGTGGTACCGCGATCTTATGCCCAAGAGCACACAGCGCTTCGTGGTCACCGTCTACAACGAACAGCACCGGCAGGTACGTCAACAGAACAAGGGTGCCTGGGGAGACCTGATCAAACAGGGCACCCTGGCTATCACGGGCTTCGGCCTCTTCGCAGAACGGGCGGAGGTGGAGGGCTTCCCCTATTTCAACACGGCGTTAAAAAAGGGGCCGGTCTATGCCGACAAAGGGAACGCCCTGTTTCTGGAAAGCGTGCCCAATTACCTCTTGCTCACGGTGCCCCGGGGCGAGGGCAAAATGACCGCGACCCTCAAGGACCTTGATGGCACGACGCTGGATGAGACGTCGTGGCCGGGGCGCAACTGAAAAAGGACCTGAACGACTTAAAGGACCCGAAGGACAACGTCAATGCCTGCCGTTCCGCTCCAGCGGGACACACATTGTCGGTCAAACCAGTTGCAACCATCTAAACACGGAATTTCGTCCCCGCCGAGGGCGGATTGCCGCAGTAGCGGCAAGGTACGGGTGACGACGGAGGACCGTCGTCACAAGCCACATGGGCTGAGGCTACTGCCGATATTAGTTGCCGTTCGCCACACCACACGTAACACCCCACATCATTCCAGGGGCTCCGCTTCGTGCTGTCCTTTGAGTCCTTTTCGTCCTTCAGGTCCTTTGTTAAATTCCCATCAAGCCCGACTCCACCACGCCCCCCCTACTCCGCTCCCACCTGACTCATCTTATCCGTCAGGCGCTGCCAGGCGTTGACGGCCTGCTCGGCAAAATGGGTCACGCCTTCGCGCTCTTTAATTTCCACCAGGCGCGCGAAGCTGCCATCCCGTTTCGCCTGGGCGGGCATGCGGTGACATTTGAGAAAGAGCAGGGGCAGGCGGGCCATCTCTACCCGTTCCAGAATCTCCTGGTTGTCCGCCACCCGCTCCGCCTCATCGAGAATGCGCTCGCCCTGACGAATGAAGTCGTCGCTGTAAAGGGAGTCCTCCGGCTGAATCCAAATCATGAAGTGGGTGTCCGGCGTGACCAGGCCCTGGACCAGGTCGAAGTATTCGCGGATGTATTGGCCCGCACGCCCGTAGTAGCCATACATGAAGTCATCGATGATGGGCTCCACTTCCGCCTCGGGGTTCCAGAGCAGCTTCGCAATGAGATAGGCCTTGAGCTCCGAAAACTCTCCGCCCCGACTCTGGTAGGCCGCCTGCTCCATAATCCCGATTGCGTGGTGGTCCCGCAGGGTCTGGATATTGGGCTGTAGCACGCTGAAGTTCGGGAAGGGCATAACATAGTTGCTGAAGCTCACCACGTAATCCCACACGTAAATACGGGGCGCGATTTCCGCCCAGCCCTTCATGTCGGCCACGAAATCCACATTCTGCGGGCAGGACAAAAAGTCATGGGCGAAACAGCACTCGATGCTGCAGAATCGAATGACCACGTTTTCCCGAGGGCGAATGTGCTTCGGGGGCTTGCGGGTGTATTGGTAGGCCAGGGTGCCCACGAACTTGTCGGGAAACTCGGCTTCCACCCGCTTGGCCACCTGATTCACAAACCAGAGCATGGGACCCGCTTCGCTCTCTTCGTGCCTGGCGATGGCCTGGCAACTGCCGCACTCACAGGCATTGTGCCAGTCATTTTGTGAAACAGAGTAAATGAGGTTGCCCGGGTTGGCGCGCATGCGCTGCTTCAGGCGCTCGGTGATAATGTCGAGCACATCTGGATTCGTAAGGCAGAGCTGGGCCCGCTCGTGGATACGCTCGCCGTCTATATAGCTGAAATATTCCGGGTGGCTCTCGAAAAACTCATCGGGAGAGAGGAGCGGATAAAAGGTGTGAACCGACCAGTAGCCCTCCACACCGCCGATCTGCTCCCGGGTATTCATGGCCCCGTTTACCCGATTGCGCGCGGCCCACGTGGGGTCAAAGGCCTCTTTGTAAAAATCATTGCGCACCCGGATTCCCGGTGCGTCGGCGAAGCGGAGCAGCCGGAAGGTGAAGGCTTCCCGCTCGGGCATGACCGTCACCCGTGGGGTGTAGAAACGCACACCCAATTCGTTTTCCAGGAAGGCCATTACGCCATACATCGTGCCACGCTGGCTGCCGCCATAGATGACCACATCGGCCCCCACGTTTTGATAGCGGAACGCCTCGTCCATTTTCTCCGGCTGGGAGGCCTCGTCGGAAAGCAGCGACGCGGTGCGCATGTTCCACCCGACGCTCACCACGGGTTTGTCGGCGGCCTCGGCGGGTGTCACGATGGGCAGGGTAACCTTGCCCAATTCCCTCAGGGCCTTTTGCAATTCTTCGGCAGCCCAGCGCTCGGACTCGGAGGCCTTCTCCCCCACCACGATGACATAGTCGCTCTGGCCGTCGGCGAAGAGACGGTAGTCGACCGGTTTCCCCACGGAGAGGGGCTGCACCAGGGTGCTCGTCATGCCGCCCGCAAAGGTCGCATCGATACCCACCACATAGCGCCCGAAGGCCGTCGTGTCGATGGGCAACGCCATGCGGGACTGACCATTCCACGGGCCGGACCAGATCACTTCTTCCGTCGGATCATCGCGGCGAACTTGGATTTTCGCTTCGGTAACCAGGGACTTCAGCAACGACGTGGGCGCGAGGAAATTTAGCGTGGCGGGTTCGCCAGACACCTGGGAAGCACGAAAAAGGGCCAACTGCTTCCATCGCTCCTCCTCGTGGAGGGGCAAAAGCCGACAGGCGAAACCCCAGGCATTTCCCTTGTCTTCAATCTTGAGCAAGAGTCGGTTGGTGCCTTCTTGAAGCAGGACGGGAATCAGGTCCGCATCGAGTACCAGGCCCCGTGCGGCACTGTGATCATGAATCGCTTCGCCATTGAGCCAGACGCGACAGCCATCGTTACTGCCCAAGGCCAGAATGGCGGCTTCGGCCTTCGCCGATTCAAACTCGGTATAGGCATAGGTGAGTCCACCATTCACCCGACTTACTGCCTCATCGAGGTCAATCGCGTCTTCCGGTGCGCTCCAGGCCTTCCACGTGGTTTCTCCACCGGGATAGACGAGCTTCTGCCCCGCCTGGGGCGCCACTTCACCTTCCGCACCCTGGGCTTCGAGATAATTCCGGTCGAAGCCGATCAGGTGACGGCCATCGGGCGCCGCGGGGTCGGGGCCCTCTAAGGGTATGAGCCCGGTGAGCAGCCAGTCCTTCAGATAGGTACCCGAAGGCTCGGCCGCCGGGGCCAGGTTGGCCATACAGAAAAGGGAAAGAATCAGGGTGATTGAGCGAAAAAGTTTGGTCATGGTTAGCTCTCCTTGCAGCCTCCGATAGTAGCAAGGAAACAACCGCGATTGCGATGGAGAATCGACGGAATGAAGGGGAAAGGACCTAAAGGACGGAAACGACGTAAAGGACCGATGACATTCCAGCACGATTACTCCGCCAGGCCCACGACAATCGCGTGATCGTTGGCCTCTTTCCGTGCCACGTCCACGACGCGCCGCAGGAGGGCGATGCCGATTACCAGGAGATTTCCGTCATCCCCGCGAAGGCGGGGATCCAGAACGCGCCCGCAGGTGCGTTGGATACGCACTGGTTCCCTGCCTTCGCGGGGATGACTACACCCGGCCTGTGCTAGTGTCCTTTCGCCCCCTACGGCAAGGCCACCGGCCCGAAAACCGGCAGGGCCATCTGCGCTTCGTCCACGATATTGCAATAGGGATCCAGCCCCCGGCCATACCAGAGGTGGGGATTCTCCGGCAATTGATTATTGGTAAACAGAATCAACCCATTCGGATTCTCGGGGTTAAACTCGACCTTGTAAATCGACTGGGGTGCATCCCCATCAGGGCCGGCACTTATCCAGAATCCATTGGGCCGTCCTGCCGCAAGCAGCCGCCCGTTGACCCCACTGAAGGTGACCCGCAACTGGAGTCCGTCCCGGGTCATGGATTCATAGCGGGGACCGGCGAGGGCCGTGCCGCCATAATAATGGGCTTCGGCGAGGTTGGCCAGGCGATAGCCCAGGGTCTTCAGGCCCGGTGTACTGATGTGGATGGCATCATCAATTTCCAGATCAATGGAGGCCACGGTACCGGTGTGGGGCGTGTCGGTTTCCAGCGCCAATTGGGCCGTCTGAATGGCGTCCCAGGAGTTGGGATGCCACCCCAGGACCACCCGTCCAATCTGCACCTGGTAGAAGGGCAATTCCGGATTTCCGAAATCACGCCGCATGGCCGCCACCAATTCCCGGAGCTTGGCGGGAAAAACAGGTGAGGCATCGGCGTTGGCATCCGACTCGCCCTGATACCAGAGCACGCCCCGCACCTTCCCGCCTGCCGCCGCCACCTGTTGAAGCATAGAGCCATAGAGGGAAGCACCGCCCTGGTCTTTCAACGCGGGATTCCATTGGCCCATGGAGGTGCCGCCGTGGGCCGAGGCGATCAACCCAACCGGGCGACCCGTGCGACGGAGCATTTCTTTGGCGAAGGGCAGGCCGAGTCCCGTGCCCTTCGTGCCATCGCGCCAATTGGAGATTTCCTTCTGGCGCTGCTCTTCGGTCTTGTTCTGGTCAAAGTGTACCTGGTCGGGCGACTCGGCGAGGGTGTGTAAGGGCTCCTGGGCCAGACGCCATTCGTAGCTCATGGAAAAGGTGTGCACCTGGGGATGGGGCGTATCTTCATCGTGCCGGTCTCCCACGCCCTGCATATTGGATTGACCCGCGAGAACCCACACATCGCCCACCAACACATCGTGAATGGTGGTCGTCGCCAGGGTAGCCCCATCGGCGACCACGCGTAACTCCACGCGATAGGGCCCACCCACGGGCACATCCGAAAGGGTTGCGGTCCAGGATTCCGCGGCCGCACCGAGGGCCGTCCAATCGCTGATAGTCTTCTGCACCCCCACCACCCGGGCTTCGAGGCTTCCGGTAGTCGCCGCCGTACCCGTGAGCGTCATGTCGGCCGTGCCGTCGTCGTCACACTGGACAACCTGATGGTGGGTCAGGCCACGGGAAACTTCGAGGGCCATTGAGGCGCCAGAAAAGACGAGGACGGCAAGGGCGATAGTGGGGTAGCAAAACTTAAACATGGGGTCTCTCCGTAGTGTCTACAAAACAGGGTCGAAAGAGCATGGCACGTCGACTCGAGAAAAGGCAACCATCCCCTGCCACATCCACGACGTCCACCCGTGCCACGTCCACGACGTGGCACGAACAGAGTGCATCTACGGCCTTTGCCTCCCCCCTTTACTCCTCGTGCTTCAACTTCGGCCGACTTGGTCCCGTGTAGGGTTTGGCACCCAACTGGAGACCCCGCTCCTGCACGGTCAGCAAGGCTTCCTCATCCGTCTGGGGGGCCGTAATCATTCCGTAGTAGCGGCCCATCCAATAAGCCTCCAACCAACCGCCGGGCTCGGTCGCACTGTTTCCACCACCCTGCCGGTCCATCTGGAGCCAGTTGTCATCCCAACGGGCAGGACGGGTTTCCCGGGGAGAAAACGAACGAAGCCGCTCGGAATACATGCGGTATCCTTCGGGGGCGTGCAGGTCGTCCCGGTGGGAATTGGTATAGGAATACTCCCGCAAGTCGAGGGGCCATTCGCGCAGGTGCTTCACCGACGCTTCGGTTTCACAGTCGTTGCCTGTGGCAGCACCATAGACAAAGTTAAACCACGGCAGCTGCTCGACCCGCTTCACTTCCCAGCTCCGTTCCAGGCTGCGCAGATAGAGACTTCGCAGGTCGGGGTCCGTCTCATAGCGCAGTAAGGGGCCATAGGCCAGGAAGGCCAGGCGGTCATCAAACCACGTGAAGTAACCCGGATGAAAGGTCCGCTTCTGTCGGAGCACCTGGTCGAGATAGCCCCACGCCACCAGCTGGGCCTTGCCTTCCAGAAACTTCTTGTCCCCCGTGTGATGATAGGCGGACGCCAAATAACTCAGGGCCTGGAGGGCATTCAATCCACGCTCGGCAAAGCCCTTGGGGGCCATCAAATACGTGGGGTCCCAACGGGCCCAACGGGTGGGCTCGCCATCCACATCGCGCAATACAAAGCCATTGTCGAGCAGGTGAGACATGAGCCGGTCGATGTGCTCTGTCGCCCATACCCGCTCTTCCTCGGTGGCAATCAGGTCGAGAAAAAGGGATGTCTCATAATGCTGGGCCACCATCTCGTCGCTGGAGGTATCGCCCTTCCACTCCCATTTATCGTCTTCCGTTCGGTGCCACTCGGCCGGCAATCCACCCGAGCCATGTTTGGCCTTATCGCCCTGATCCCCCACCGCCCAGATAGAGCGCGCGGGGAAACCATCCATGGGCGTAATTTCTTCGCTCCATTTCACGGACTTCATCATGTCGAGGGCTTCGGCACGAACCGCCTCATCCCCCGTCACGGCATACTTGTAACACAGGGCGTTGAAATAGTGGCTGCTGTAGCCCACATCGTTGTCGCTGATGTGGCGTACCCATTCGCCGTCTTGTTTCACCAGGGAGTGGACGAATCCCAAACGCTTGTGCCCCCACTCCTCCATCCAGCGCTCGTACCAAGCGGCTTTCTTCGCCAGGGTAAAGGGGACGTAGCCAATAATACCCAGCCCCCCATCGGTCGCGATGTAAACCGTTCGTCCGTCCACGACGATGCCATTCACCTGATTATCGGGCAGCCACCGCTGGTATCCAAAGTAGTGGAATTCATCGCCCACCTGCCGCATGGCCCCCCGCCGGGAACCAATCCAGAGATCGCGGTCAAAGCCCGTGGTCAAGGTGGTTGTGTCCTCGACCGGCAGACCATCCGTGCCCACCGTGCGATACCACGTCGCGCCGCGCAAGGTCGCCAGACCCCGATCCGTCGCCACCACCAGACGGCTCCCCACCGCCAGCATATCGCGAATCACGGCACCGGGGGGCAACTGGCCCCAGTCCGCCAGGAATTGCCCCGCAAACTTCCCCTTATCGAGAATGCCGAGACGGCTGCCGTTGTGCACATAGAGGGTGCCCGCATAGGAGGCAATCCCCTGCAAGGGGGGCCCCGGCGCCGGTGCCGCACTCATGGCGAGCAACCCGGAAAAACTTACATCGTAGACCATGCCCTCCTGGAGGCCCACTACGTGACCATTGTGGACACATAAATCGGCCACCGGCTTGGCACTCACGGCCTTCCATTCCGTGCCGTCAAAACCCCACACCCCCCCGTCACCCACGACCCAGAGTACGTCGAGATAGTGGTGCAACTGGGTAACCGCACCGGTCACGTCAGGCACAACCACCAGCCCCTCGTTGCTGAGTTTCCCGAGTCCCGCTGGACCACCCACATAGACCGCGCCGCCATAGACCGCCACGGCGTGCAGGGGCGTGTCGCTAGGCACTTTTTGCGACGCCTCCTGCAGATAAGGCACATCGGCGATAACTTCCCACTGCGGATTCTCGGGGATAGGCAACTCGGCAAGGGCCGTCCTCGAAAATGGGAGCAGACAAGTGACGAGTATTAGGACGACGCGATAGCACATAGAAAATGACTCCTGAATTAAGGGGTAGAGCGACCTGAAACCGACGGGGCCCGTATCGTGTTTATGAATCAGCGTGCACATGAGATCGGGTAAAACGGGTAATCTTAAAATCAAAAAACTCTTTCTCAACCACAGAGAACGCAAAGAACACAAAAGGTTTAATCAGGCTTTCTTTCTCTGTGTTCTCTGCGTTCTCTGCGTTCTCTGTGGTTCATCAAATCCCTGCTCCAACACCCCCCCACCACCAGCGCCCCACAATCTTCCACCCACACCTTCTCCACGGCCAAGAACCTGCGTAAGAGCTTTTCAGGGAATCACCTCTATTTAATCGTATAGTGACATGGAGAACGATGATGGATTCCGTTCCACAATTTAAGTCAAAAAAACTCTTCTTCAATCACAGAGAACGCAAAGAACACAAAAGGCTCAATCAGACATTCTTTCTTTGAGTTCTCTGCGTTCTCTGAGGTTCATCAAATTCCTACTCCAGCAAATACCCCGCCGCCAGCGTCTCATAGGCTTCCACCTGCGCCGCCTCCCATGCCTCATCGCGGCCAAGAACCAGCGCAAGAATTTTCGCCACAGCGGGAGCCGCCTCAATACTCGCGCGCGCGTGGAGCAGCAGGGAACGGGTGCGCCGCGCCAACACGTCTTCCACACTACGGGCCATCTCTTCCCGGGCCGCCCAGACCACTTCCGCGCCAATCGTTGGCAACGCCGGGTGTATCTTCGCTGCCCACGTCACGTCCTCCCGCACGATGGCCTCGATCTCCCGGGCGTCTGAGCCATAGATAGCCAGGGCCCCAAATTCCTGGGCATGCTTGTGATAGCCATGGATGTTGAGCGTTCGGGTTACCGTCGCCCGCTCTTCCAATCCCGCAAGAATCGCCGCCTGATCAACCGTGTCTTCGGCCATGTGACGGTAGGTTGTCCATTTACCCCCCGTAATCGTGACCAGCCCACCCTTGGAAATCGTCAGGCTGTGATCCCGAGACAGGGCCGCCGTGTTCTCTTCGTCTCCGCCCGCCACCAGGGGACGGATCCCCACGAAGACACTGCGCACATCTGCCGGCGAAGGGTCTTTGGTCAGATAGCGCGCCGCATGGGTCATGAGGAATTCTATTTCTTCGGCCAGGGCACGGGGTTCATCGCTCACCGCGTCGATAGGCGTGTCGGTCGTACCCACCACCACATGATCGTGCCAGGGAATGGCAAAGAGCACCCGGCCGTCGTCGGTATGGGGTACCATAATCGCCGTTTTGCCCGGGAGAAACGCCTTGGGCAGTACGATGTGAACCCCCTGACTCGGGCGAATCATGGGCTTGGCCTCGGGGTTTTCCATCTGGCGTACGGCGTCACTGAAGGGCCCCGTCGCGTTGATGACCACCTTGGCCTGCACCGTGTATTCCGTGCCCGACTCTTCGTCCACCGCCACCAGGCCCGACACGATGTTATCGGTCATTTCGAGTCGTTGCACATTGACATAATTCAGGAGCACCGCGCCCTGCTCCACCGCGGTCGTTGCCATGTTGATCGCAAGGCGCGCGTCATCAAACTGTCCATCGTGATAGACCACACCACCCCGTAAGCCTTCGGTTTCGATGGTGGGTAATCGCTCCACCGTTTCATCGCGGGAAAGGTTTCGCGAGGGACCAAAGCCAAATTTACCCGCGAGCATGTCATAGACCCGCATGCCGATGCCGTAGAAGGGCGCCTCCCACCAGTCGTAGTTGGGCACCACAAAGGGCAGATCATGGACCAGGTGGGGCGCATTCTGACGCAAGATCCCCCGCTCTTTCAGGGCCTCCATCACGAGGGACACGTTGCCTTGTTGCAGATAACGCACCCCGCCGTGGACCAGCTTGGTACTGCGGCTTGAGGTACCCTTGGCAAAATCGTGGCGCTCCAGGAGGAGGGTCTTGTATCCCCGGGAGGCGCTGTCGATCGCGACCCCCAGCCCCGTGGCACCACCACCGATGATCACCATATCCCAGGGGGTGTCACCGTGGCTCTCCAGGCGTGCAATCATGGTTTCCCGTTGCATGAGGAACTCCTATTCGTCGTCTTCCGTTACCCAGGCCCGCGCGCGGTCCAGGGCTTTTTTCCACCCCCGCTGTAAGCGGGCGCGATCAGCGGCATCCATCGTCGGCGTGAAACGGGCTTCGGCATTCCACTGCGAAGCCAGGGCCTCTTTGTCCGGCCAGAACCCAACCGCCAGACCCGCAAGAAAGGCGGCGCCCAGGGCCGTCGACTCGAGTATCGCTGGACGCGCAATGGGGATATTGGCCATATCCGATTGAAATTGGAGTAGCAAGTCATTGGCCGCCGCGCCGCCGTCAACCCGCAACTCTTTGATTTCGGTATCCGCATCGGCTTCCATGGCGGCCATCAGATCCATCACCTGGTAGGCAATACCTTCCAGGGCCGCCCGGGCAATATGGGCTTTGTTCGTACCCCGGGTCAATCCCACGAGTACGCCGCGTGCATATTGATCCCAATGGGGCGCACCCAATCCCGCAAAGGCCGGTACCAGGTAGGCACCGCCATTGTCCTCCACCGTCTCCGCCAGGGCCTCTACTTCCGCGGCATCGTTGATAAGGCCGAGCTCATCCCGTAGCCACTGGACCACCGCCCCCGCGATAAAGATGCTGCCTTCCAGGGCATACTCCAGTTTCCCGTCGATACGCCAGGCCACCGTCGTGAGCAGATTATTGGTTGAGGGAATCGCCTTCTCCCCCGTGTGCAGGAGCATAAAGCAGCCGGTTCCATAGGAATTCTTGACCATGCCAGGCCGGGTGCACTGCTGGCCAAAAAGGGCGGCCTGCTGATCGCCCGCCATACCCGCGATGGGGAGGGCCGCGCCAAACAGGTCGGGGGCCGTCTCCCCACAAACCCCACTGGAATCCACCACCTCGGGCAGCATGGACCGGGGCACCTTCAATAGATCGAGGAGTTCATCGTCCCAGTCGCCGTCGTGAATATTGAAGAAGAGCGTTCGGCTGGCATTGGAAGCGTCGGTTACGTGTTTTTCGCCGTGGGTGAGATTCCAGATAAGCCACGAATCGACCGTTCCGAAGGCCAGGTCCCCCGCCTCGGCCCGCGCCCGCGCACCCGACACATTGTCCAGAATCCACGCCACCTTGGTACCCGAAAAATAGGCATCCAGGATCAGGCCGGTTTTTCGCTGAAAGGTTTCGAGATGCCCCGCTTTCCGCAACGCGTCACATTGCCCCGAGGTGCGCCGGTCCTGCCATACGAGGGCATTGTGAACGGGCTCCCCGGTCTTTCGATCCCAGACCACGGTGGTTTCCCGCTGATTCACGATGCCAATCGCACCGACATCCTCGGCCGCTACGTCGTTTTCCTGGAGCACCGCCTGGGCAACCGCAAGCTGGGTCGACCAGATTTCGGCCGGATCATGTTCCACCCACCCCGGTTTGGGGTAGTGTTGCGTGTACTCTTGCTGGGCGACGCCCCTGATCATGCCTTCCTGATCGATGAGGAGGGCGCGGGAACTGGTCGTCCCCTGGTCCAGGGCCAGGATATAGCGCATGGCATTGCTCCCTTCGTGTTTGCGCTGCCCCACGTGCCGGACACAGCTATCCCGGCACCTCACAAACACCGCTGTGGGTCAACGTCTCCACTTACTTTTTCGAGAGCGCCATTATAGCCTTTGAGGGCGTCTCATAGGGAGCCGCATCCGAGGCGAAACATTTCTTGGTAATGCGCTTGATGTCTGCATCGCGCAGCCCGGCCGCCCTGGCCTCGGCCACCACCTCGTGGAGTTTGCCGATGATCTCGCGATAGCATTCCATTTGGCACTTTTCTTCCACGTTGTCGCAGATGAAGATGCCCATGCCCCGCCGGGAGTAGACGAGGCCCATGATCTCCAAATCCCGGTAGGCCTTCGCCACCGTATTGGGATTGATGTCGAGCTGCTCTGCCACGGCACGAACCGTCGGCAACTTATCCCCTGCCCCTAACTGCCCGGAAGCGATGGCAAATCGAACTTCATTTTCAATCTGCGCAAACACCGCCACATTACTTTGCAAATTTATGGACTCTAGCATGGGGAAGTTCCTTCAGATGGGGGAGTGCGGACCGGGCACCCCAAAATATATCGGGGTGCTGGTACGTAAACCATTATAGTAATACGCTGGATAAAAAGCTACTGTATTATCCGTCGCTCGGGATGCCAGCCTCGTAAGCACAGCATTCCAGTATATAGACCCGCGTAAGAGCCCAATGGTTACGCCCCGGGCCTGAAAGAATGGTTCACCCGGGGAAGGCGGCCCGATGAAACAAAAAAAACAGGCCACAGTCTGGATTAGACTGTGACCTGTAGGGGGATTTTATATGGTGCCGGAGAGAGGACTTGAACCTCCACGCCCAGTAAAGAGCACATGGACCTGAACCATGCGTGTCTGCCAATTTCACCACTCCGGCAAGGGACGCATAGTGTACCCAAAATGGAGGGGCCGATTCAAGTAATTGGTCTACTATTTCTTCAATAGGTCGTACCGTGTGGCAACGCCGCCCGGAATTGGGGCACAATAGCGCCATGTCCCTCACCATTCGCCCCGCATTTATCCTCACGCGCCAGACGCGGGACACCCCTAATGGCCTCCGCTTTGACTATTGGGCGGCGACGGACGATGGCCCAGTGCTCCTTGCGTTTTCTCAGCAGGAGGGTGTGTTTTTCGTACCCCGTTCCGCCCCCCTGGAGGGCGATCGCCGAAGCCCCCTCGCGCTGAAAACCCTGAAGGGCGAATCGGTGGACGGCGTCTATTTTCGGAGCACCCGCAACCTCCGCAATGCTCGCAATACCCTTAAGAACGTGGATTGGGCACCCTGTGAGTCCGATATACGCCCTGCCGACCGTTTTCTCATGGAGCGCTTCATTACCGGCCCCATCCTGCTGGAAGGCCGGGCACTCCCGGGCAAGGGTTTCCAACGCTATCAGGATCCCGTGATTCGGGGAACCGACTATACCCCCACCCTGCGGGCAGCCTCCATTGATATTGAAACCGAGGGGCTGGATGGCGCCCTCTATTCGATTGCCGCGTGTTGTGGTTCGTCTGCCGCCGTCTTCATGGTGGGAACGGGAGAAGATGACGAATCGGTCCGGTTTTTGCCCGATGAAGCGGCCGTAATTCGTGCCTTTCTCCGCTGGATTCAGGAGATAGACCCCGACCTGCTTATCGGCTGGAATGTGATCGCTTTTGACCTCGACTTCCTGGCCACCCGGTGCCGGGAGCTCCAGATCCCCTTTCGCCTGGGTCGGGACAACGAGGTGGCCCGCATTTATCCCAGTGAACGGGCCCGCCAACCCGCCCGCGCCGAGGTTCCCGGGCGCATGGTGATTGATGGCTTACCGGCCTTGCGGACCGCGGGCTACAGCTTCGAGGACTTCAGTCTGGAGAGTGTGGGACGCAGCCTGTTGAATCGGGGAAAACTCATTCATCCACAGGATGATAAAGTGGCCGAGATAAACCGGCTCTATGCCGAGGATAAGCACCAGCTGGCCGCCTACAACCTCGAAGACTGTCAGTTGGTGCAGGATATCTTTACCCACACCAATCTCGTCGCCTTCCTGGTGGCCCGCTCCACGCTCACGGGCCTCACGCTCGACCGCATGCCCGGCTCCATCGCCGCCTTTGAATTTCTCTATCTGCCCCGCCTCCACCGGGCCGGTTTTGTCGCGCCCGACGTGACGCCCCACCCGGAAGCAAACCCCAACCCCGGCGGCTACGTGCTCGACTCCCTGCCGGGACTCTACGAAAACGTGCTGGTCTTCGATTTCAAAAGCCTCTACCCCAGTATCATCCGCACCTTTCACATCGACCCCCTCGCCCTCAGTCAGCCGGGCGAAAACCCCATCCCCGGTTTCCACGGGGGCACCTTCAACCGGGAACCGACCATTCTCGCAGCGCTCATTGAAACCCTGTGGGCGGCCCGAGAGCAAGCCAAGCAGGCGGGCGATGGCGCCCTGAACCTGGCCACGAAAATTCTGATGAATGCCTTCTATGGCGTACTTGGGACTCCCTCCTGCCGTTTCTACAGCCCCCAGCTCGCCAGCTCGATCACACGGCGCAGCCACGAAATCATGACCCGGAGCAAGGAAGTGATTGAATCGGAAGGCTTCCCCGTCATCTACGGCGACACGGACAGCCTCTTTGTCGCCCTGGGCCCTGCCTATAGCGAAGAAGATGCCCACGCGACAGGCACTACACTGGCCGCCAAGATGAACACCTGGTGGACCGAAACTATCAAAGAGGAGCTGAAGCTCCCCTCCTTCCTGGAGCTGGAATTCGAAACCTGCTATCTCAAATTTCTGATGCCCACCATCCGGGGTTCCTCCAAGGGCACCAAGAAACGCTACGCCGGTCTGCGAAAAGAATCCGATGGTTCATTGGGCGTGGTGTTCAAGGGACTCGAAAGCGTTCGTACGGACTGGACGCCCCTGGCACGGACTTTTCAACGGACCCTCTATCGGAAGGTCTTCCTGGACGAACCCTACGAGGAGTACATTTTTCAGACCGCCTCAGACCTCCTGGCCGGTCGGCTCGACGAGCAGCTGGTCTACCGTAAGCGCCTGCGTAAAGGTCTCGACGAGTATACAAAGAATGTACCGCCCCAGGTACAGGCGGCCCGAAAGCTGAAAAACTTTCATGGCTCCACGGTGCACTATCTGATTACCCACCACGGCCCCGAGCCCGTGCAGCAACGGGTGAGCCCCATCGATTACGCCCACTATCTGGACAACCAGCTCGCTCCCGTGGCCGACGCGATATTGGCCTTCCTCGGCACCAGCTTCGCGCGGATAACCGATCCCCAACTGTGGCTCTTCGAGGAGAACCGCCGCACGGAGGTTTAGGCGATTGACACCGATTGACTGAGGCGGCGACGTCCCTGCCTGAAGAAGATGGCACCACAACCATCCCCCCGCGCAAGGGGCAGATTGGGTCTGACGGAGGCCCTGTTGCGGGTAGGAAAACCCGCACTCCAAACAAGCGACGCCGGGACAGAAGGCGGGTTTTCCTACCCGCCGTAACGCCCACCTGAAAAATAGGCCTGAAACACCGATTAGACCGCTGGCAAAATAAATTCCCAGTCTATAAATCCCCCTACGAAGGGCGACGCCCCCAGACAACCAATACCAGTAGGGAAACGCCGAGTAAAAACAAGTTGCTCAGCCCATCGCGTGCGCCCTGACGGAAGTCTTTGCCCAACGTGCAGCCCGGCGCGGTATCCCCGGTGATGGCCCGCAATTCTGCCTCGGTCAAGGCACCATCCCGATTACTGTCGAGACGGTCAAACCCGGCCTGGGTCAAACCCGACATCACCGATTGCGATTCCGCCAGGCTCAGGCGACCATCGTTGTTCGCATCGGCCTGGGAAAATTGCGCCAACAGGTCGCGGGCACTTTCCGCGTCACTTGGCCCTTCACCTTCACCTTCACCTTCACCTTCACCTTCGCCCTCACCTTCGCCCTCACCTTCGCCCTCACCTTCACCCTCACCCTCGCCCTCGCCTTCGCCTTCACCCTCGCCTTCACCCTCACCCGCAGTGGCCTGAATGGTGAACGCCGCACCAACGGCTATCACGGGGCTTTCGCTGTTGTCACGAAGCTGCAGATAATAGGTGTCCCCGGTTTCCAATCCCGCTGGGACTGCCCAGGAAGCCTGGCCCCCATTGCTTACCGTGAATTCCTGAAGCACCACATCCAGCGGCTCCTGCATCAAGGTCACGGTAATCTGGTCGCCAATCGCGCCGGTGGACGTCCACTGAATCAGATAGGTACTGCCAGCGTCCACCATTTCGCCCGCACCGGGCCGGGTCAACTGTAGGGTGGGCGTTTCTCCCACCGCGTCCAATGCCGTAAGTCCCGTATCCGAGCCGACAATCAGCTCATCCCAAAACAGGGCATTGAGCCGCGTGCCGACGGGGTAGCTGTAGTAAACGCGCCAGGCGCTCGCACCCTCTTCCAGGACATAGACTGATTCGCCCACCGCAATAAAAGGTGCCTGGCGCGACGTATTGGATGGGTCGGCGCCCATCGTCACGGACCGGATACCTTGCATCGGCAACCCATCGATGGGGGGTACTTCCCAACTCCCTCCCAGGGCCTTCGAAAAAATAACCGGCCACTGGGTGCTTTCATCCACCCCCACCGCGATCACCTGGCCATCATCGGCCACTGCCAGATCGGTGATAGACACGGCGTTGGCCAAATCCTGCACCGCCGTCACCCCACCCTCGTCGTCAATACGCACCCGATAGACCCCGGAACCGGAAGGGGCATCGGCATCGTAGGCCACGCCCACGTAGAGCGTCTCCCCCGCGGGCTCTTCACTGAATATCAATGCCTGCACATCGACCCCGGCCGTCTCCAACACGACTTCGCTCCAGGTGTCGGCCTGGTCCTGACTGAGGAAGAGCGTCCCATAGGCCGACGAACGGCCATCGATAAACCCGGCCGCGAGCAAGCCCGCGCGGGTCGCACTGCTGGCCAACGCGCCCACCGAGGCGGAGGGCCGATTGACGGGATGTTCTTCGGCAGAAAGCCGTCGCGACCATTCCGCCCCCCCGTCAGTCGTCTCATAGACCCGCACATTACCCACATAGGCGGTCGCGCCCGTCGTGTCGAAGGGGTCCACCGTGACCGCGAAATAGGGAGAGCCGTCTCCCAGGGGAAAGAGCGCGTTGGACCATATGGCATCGCCCCCATAGTCGGTCACGCGGCGCACCCCCGATTTGGAGGCAACCCAGCCCACATTCTTGTCGGCGGTCATATCAATATCGTTCACCTGCACCGCCGTCACCTCCTCATTAATTTCACGGAGATTCACGCCCCGATCCTCGGAGAAGCCAATCCCCTGATCGGTGGTCAGGTAGATCATTTCCGGGTTGATGGCGTCGCGACGTACCGGTCCATCATTGGGGTGGGTCTCGAAACTGCCACCGCGCGGCAGGCCCGACCAGCTTCCTTCCACCCCCTTGTTACTGCTCACGGCAGCCCCGAAAAAGACATCATAGGCCTCCACGGTTCCGCTGGTCTCCAGATTGCTGCCCGCCACACCTGCGACGCCCGTATCCACGGTCACCCACGTGCTGCCATCCATCATATCGGTATAGGCCACAATCTTGGTGGTACTGGAACCGCTAGTCATGCCTCCCAGGAAGAAGCGTCCGTCAGGCCCCACGTTGAAGGCGGACCAGCCCGTGACCTGCTTGGCAGTGGGCAGCGCGATGGAGGTGAAGGTCGTGCTGTCAGAAATCGCCCCCACGGGATGGGCCGACCGCAGGATCTGGTCGTCTTCGAGATAGATATACAGGTGCCCGTCAAATGTACTGTGAATCAACTGGGAAGCACCCGAGGCAGGCAGGCTGATGGGGGACTTCTCCGACTCGGTAAACTGGCCCGAGGTGGGCTCTATCGCGCCGAAGTGCAACGAACCGGCAAGGACATAGTGGAGCATCCCGGATGACACCAGCAGGCTGGGCGAAACCGGGTCTGCCGTAATCTGCACCAGCGAGTCCGCCGCCAGTCCGGCACTCCAGAGCCCCGATTGGTGCACAAAGAAAACGCGACAGGATTCGGCATCCACCGCGAATTGCCCAATGCTGCCGAAACCGCCCTCACTGTCCAGATCAGGCACGACCTGAAAGGGCGACGGCGCAGGCGCTTCCGCGTCAAAATCGATGGTGGTATAGAAGACGGAGTTGGCGCTTTCAGTGGAGACGAAGGTGTAGGACGTGTAGGTCTCGTAGGCTTTCGCCCCGGACGTCACGCTTTCCAGGGCAACCGACTCAATCCAATTGATGCGACCGCCGTAGACCGCTTCCGTGCGCAATGCCACGTCCTGCGCCGGTACCGCCAGGGCGATCAGTATCATCACCACCAAGGTTGCCAAAACACCATTTTTCCATTGAAACACGGCACTATCCCTCACAACGCTTCGTTTAACCCAATGACACCATGCCATGGCAGCACGTGTGAGAAGTATACCCCATGGACGTGCGCGGCCCAAGCCAACGTATTACCCACACGATGGCGATGGCGTTGTGACGCGTCCACATTCAGGCAAAAAACGCCCCGGGGTCCCGCCCGGTCTGGCACCCCGATTCACGCGGCACGACGATGACGCCGCTTTGTCGCGCAACTGAATAGGATTGCCCAGCCCCCAAAAAAACAAAAAAACGTGCCGGTTGGTCCCCCTGAAGAGGGGACCAACTGGCACGCGCATTCACCTTGTTCAGAGTCGCTTATTTCGCAGCGGGCAACAGGCCCCGAACACGAAGCCAGTCAATGCAATGATCGGGCCAGGTGGCAAAGGCCGCGTCGCCCCCGCCCAAACCCAGACCATGACGGCCCTTTTCGTAGATGTGCATTTCTACGGGCACCTTGTTCTGGTGGAGTGCCAGATAAAGCTGCACATTGTTCTCAACGGGAACGGCCTGATCGTCGGTCGTGTGGACCAGGAAGGCCGGGGGCGTGCTTTCATTCACCTGACGCTCCAGGGAATAGCGTTCCACCAACGCCGGATCGGGCTCCGCGCCCAGGAGGTTCTTGCGGGAGCCGTTGTGCGTATAGTCATCCTGCATGGTAATGACCGGATAGAGCAACACCATGAAATCGGGTCGGGCCGACACCCGATCAATGGGGTCCGACGCATCGGGCTGAGGACCTTCATGCAAAATCCCGGTGCTGGCGGACAAGTGTCCGCCCGCCGAGAATCCGAGAATACCAATACGGTCCCCTTTCACCCCCCAGTCGGCGGCACCCGCGCGCACCGTGCGCACCGCACGCTGGGCATCCGTAAGCGGTATGGGATGGCCGTAGTGGGGCGCATGGCGATACTGCAACACGAAGGCGGCGATGCCCTCCTTAATCAGCCACTGGGCGATTTGCTCGCCTTCATGATCGATGGCCAGGCCACCGTACCCACCACCGGGACACACCACGATGGCCGTGCCCGTGGCCTTATCGGCTTCAGGCAGATAGATCGTCAGGGAAGGCTCATGCCCCTGTCCTTTGTCGACGGCACCGGGAGCGCCACCCGGCCAAAGTAATTGGCGCTCACCGGTGAGCACGGACTGATCCGCTGCGGAGGCATGGAGCGTGCCCATGGCCACGGCAGCTATTAACAAAAGTATGCGTTTCATATAGGAATTCTCCCTCTGGTGAAAGCGCGGGCAACATCGGACCCTACCGAAGCCCCAACACATCTTGCATGTCATAAAAACCGGGTTTGGCCTTGAGCGCAAAGCGAGAAGCCGTCAGCGCGCCGTTGGCATAGTGGTCCCGCGTGGAGGAACGGTGACTGAGCTCGATCCGCTCCCCCTGCCCCACGAAGAATACCGTGTGGTCGCCGATTACATCTCCGCCCCGCATGGAGTGAACACCAATCTCGCGCACCGGACGCTCGCCGATCAGGCCCTCGCGGCCATGGACGACGTCGTCGCTGTAGCTCAGGTCCAAGGCGGCGGCGGCGTTCTCCGCCAGACGCACGGCCGTGCCACTGGGGGCATCTTTCTTCAGATTGTGGTGCATCTCGAGGACTTCGCAGTTATAGTCCAGGCCCAGCTTTTCGGCCGCAACCGTCGTAAGATAAAAGAGGAGGTTTACGCCCCGGCTCATGTTGGGTGCGTAGACAATGGCCTGTCGCTGAGACAGGGCCTTCAGCTCGGCCATCTGCTCTTCGCTCAGGCCTGTCGTGCCGATAACCGAAGGAATCCCGGCGGCCGTGGCGGCACGCACATTATCGAGGCAGACCCCGGCATAGGTGAAATCGATCATCACATCCGCCTGGGCAACGGCCTCGGCGGCGTCGCCCCCCACGGTAACCGACTGGGGCGTACCGGATTCGACACCCACCTGCAACACGGTGCCCGCGTTGGTGGGCGCGTCAAAGGCGCTCCCGATAGCCGCATCATCGGCCAAAACGGTCATCTCAAGGATTCGACGACCCATGCGGCCCAGTGCGCCCGCCATACAGATCTTCATCATGACAATTCTCCAGATCAAGGTTTTTAAAGGGGTTAGAAGCGGTAGTATACCCTCAGAAAGAGGAGCGAGGAAAGTTCTTTATTACCAGTATGTTAAAGATGCATACCCCCAATGGTGTGCCGGAACTATCGAATAATTCACCGCCCGTCGTGGTAGGCTATCACCAAGGAGCGCCGATCCGTCGGCAATATGGGAGGATTCATCGTGGACACGCATCCATTGCACACCGATTCGGGAAACCAGGAAGAAATGCCGGGCCAGAGCATGCTCGACAGCGTTCTTGTTTCCATACGCGTCATCGCCTGTGGCGGGGCCTTGCTCGCCATCATCTATGGGGTCATTCTGGCCATCCAACTCTTTGGCCTCTTTCGCGGAATCGTGGAGAATCCGGCGGAGACCATTGCGTCGTGGCAGCAGGCTGTAGCGCAGGCCCAACCGGAAATCACGGAGACGCTTCCCGCCACCGTGGTCGATACTCCCGTGCCGACGGCCCCCGATAGCTCCGAAGGCGTGGAAGAAACCACCCCGGCCATCGATCCGTCCGAAGCCATCGCCCCCACACCCCCGGTGACCAAAGCAACGCCCCGGGTGGACGACAGCCCCGACTTCATTCAGTTCGCCGATCACGTGCTGAATCGCCTCGAGATGGGACAATACAGTTGGCTCATTGCCCTCGGGATACTGGTCATTTTCTGCTGGCTGCTGGTGAAGATTCCTGGAATGCTTATTACACTGGGAACCCAGTTGCTCCTCGGCCTCGTCAATGTGAAGACGGAATAATCGACTTGGGAGAGGTATTCCCGCCGGTAACAACGGAATCACATGGTCTACGAACGGGCGGACGATTGCGCACGCCAAACCAGGGTCGCCGGGCCGGAAGGATTCGAAGGCAAACGCTCAGATGGTAGCCCCCCGCTCAGAGAGCCCATGACACAAGTGACTCCACAATGGGGTCGCTCGTGAATTATACTGGGCAACCAACATGTTTCCTGCCCTAACAGCTCTGCGAGGTTATCAGTTTCATGGCGCATGCCACCCAACCCGTCCCCTTTCACAATGACAGTACTGATTGGCGCACCACCCCCGAAGGTACGCCCCGGGGCTATATCCGACCGCAGCTGTTGCGGGAACTGTGGTTTCACACCGGAACGGCCTGCAACCTGGCCTGTCCCTTTTGCCTCGAAGGCTCGGGGCCCGGCGAACACCGACTCGAACAGGTAAGCCTGGGGGACGTGACCCCCTTCATCGACGAAGCCCTGTCGCTGGGGGTGGAACAATTCTCGTTGACCGGCGGTGAGCCCTTTATCAACAAAGACATTTTCGCCATTTTGGAATATGCGCTGGCCCACCGCCCCTGCATGGTGCTCACCAACGGCACCAAGCCGGTAACCAAACGCTGGGATCAGATCGTGGCCCTCCGGGGGGCAGCCCAACCCATTCGCTTTCGCATCAGCCTGGATGTGCCCCATGCCGCCCAACACGACGCGGGCCGCGGAGAAGGCAACTTCGAGCGCGCCCTGGAAACCCTGGCCCGCCTCCACGACGCAGGGTTCCACGTTTCCGTGGCGCGTCATATGGAGAAAGACGAAGACCGCAACGCCGTCGAAGACGCCTTTCGCGCCCATTTTCGACGGGTCGGCGTCCCGGAAGACACCCATCTCGTGGCCTTTCCCGACTTTTTCGGCCCCAGTTCCCACCCGACGGGCGTGCCCCATATCACAGAAAACTGCATGACCCAGTATCAGAATGAAGTTTCCCGCAATGATTTCATGTGCAACTTCAGCAAAATGATCGTCAAGCGGAACGGGCACATGGGGGTCTATGCCTGCACGCTGGTAGACGATGACCCCGATTACGACCTCGGGAGTACGCTCACCGACGCCATGGCCATACGGGTCATGCTGCGCCATCACCGCTGCTTCTCCTGCTTCCAGTATGGCGCCAGTTGCAGCGAGTGTTGATTCACGACTATCCTATTGGTAAGAAAACACCGATAGGAGCCCGCCATCATGCACCGCTTTCTCATGCCGACCGACGTCCGCTGTGGCGCAGGTTCTCTGGAAGCGCTCGCAGCCTGGGGCACCTGGGGAAAACGCCCTGCTATCCTCTGCGGTAAACAGGCGGCACGGGCTCATGGGCACTTGGATGCCATACTCCATTACATGCCCGATGCCCTGGTCCTCGATGGCTTTCCGGAAAACCCCCGCTTCTCCGATTGCGAAGCCTATGCCGGGCGCTGTCACGAGGCAGACATTGACGTCCTCGTCGCCCTCGGCGGCGGCAGCGTCATCGATGGGGCCAAGGCCCTGTCCCTGCTGGCACGCCACGGGGGTACCTGCAGTACCTACCTCGACCCGGAACATGGGAAAGATGCCCTACCCATCATTGCCATTCCCACCACAGCAGGCACGGGCAGCGAGGTGACCCCCTATGCGGTCCTCGTCGACGATGCCCGTAACCGCAAAAGCACGTTGAAATCCCCCCAGCTCTTTCCCCGGCTGGCCCTGCTCGAACCCCGTCTTAGCACGACCATGCCGCGAGAAGTCACCGTGGCCACCGGACTCGACGCCCTCAGTCAGGCGATGGAAGGCATGCTCTCAACCCAGTCCACCCCGACGGGTGATATCCTGGCCCTGGATGCCTGTCGCCGTATCCGCCACTGGCTGCCGGTAGCCCTCGAGCAACCCAACCAGCACGAAGCACGGGAACAGCTTCTCTTCGCCGCCATGCTCAGTGGGATGGTGATTGCCCAGAGTGGCACCACTCTGGTCCATGGCATGGGCTACTACTACACCCTGGAGCATGGTATCGCCCATGGCGCGGCCAACGCCCTCCTGCTCCCACCCCTCTTCTGGTGGAATGCCCAACATGCGCCGGAGAAAGTCACGCGGCTGGCCGAAGCCCTGGGCCACGGTAGCCGCCCCCTCCCTTCGGAGGCGGGCTATGCCCTGACCGAGTCTCTTTATCACTTTTATCGGTTAATTCACTTTGAAGCCGCCGCACGTGACCACGGCGTACCGGAGACCGCCGCCGCCGCCATGGCCACCCAGATCATGGCCGAGCCCGGCCGTTTCAAGCACCAGCAGGGGACATTGACCGAAGCGCAGGTTCGGACGCTCTATCAGGCCGCCTGGGCAGGCTCCATTGAAGATCTCCCCCGGGAATTCACATTGGGTCCCGTCTGAATTCCAAAGCGCCTCAGAAAAAACTTTGGAAAAGCGCTAAAGTCTGAGGTATTATGGCCGATAAACATAGCAGAGAGTTGGAAAAGGTAAACACAGGCAAAGCCTGAGGAGCGTGTAACATGGTTGGTATCCAAGGACTTGGGGGCGTACCAGACCCCAAACCTGGTGGTCCGGCCAAAGTACGCAACGAGCGGGAACAAGATACCCGCGAAGTGTCCAGTACTTCTGGCGGGTCGTCATCAGAAGACAACGTAATCATCAGTTCCGAAGCCCAGGCAGCCGTTGAAGTTGCCCAGTTGGTACAGGCTTCGAGTACCCAGACGGACATTCGCGCAGACCGTGTTGAAGCCGCTCGGGCACGCCTTGAGCAGGGCTCCTACAAGGATCCCGCCGTGGTGAGTCAGGTGGCAGACAAACTCCTGAAGTATCTGGGCTAAGCCCCCACCAATTAGGTCTACCGAAATTACCAACACGTCCCCTTTGTGGGACGTGTTTTTTTGTGCCTTCAACTTGAAGCGGCCTGCAGATTCGTGTACGTTTAGTCTGTGCCTAAACGCCCTCCAGGTTGGCCCCCTGCCCCCACGGGCAGACACACGGGGTCAGGCAATGTGCCGTAAGGCGACCCTCCGTGCGGGCCCGAAAGGATCGTATGCTCTCCGAAGCCGTTGAAGACTATCTCAAGGCCATTTACACCATTAAAGACGGCACCAATCCGGTGAGCACATCGGCCATCGCCCAACGATTGGGGGTGGCACCGGCCTCCGTCACCCAGATGCTCAAGAAACTCGCCGATATGAAACCCCGTCTGGTCGAGTACCGCCGCCATCATGGCGTCCAGCTCACCGCCAATGGGGAAAAAATCGCCCTGGAAGTCATCCGCCATCATCGCCTGGTGGAGCTTTTTCTGCAGGAAGCCCTGGGAATGAGTTGGGATCAGGTCGATCAGGAAGCGGAACGACTCGAACACGTGGTGTCCGAAACCCTGGCCGATCGTATGGCGGAAGTGCTCGGCCACCCCGAGTTCGACCCCCACGGCGACCCCATCCCCTCCAAATCGGGCGACATGCCCGTCGGCGAGGCCCTGCTCAATTTAGTACACCTGAATCCCGGCCAGGAAGCCATCGTACGGCGGGTCTGCGACGATGACCCGGAAGTGCTCCGCTACGTAGCGAGTCTGGGAATCATTCCCAAGGCGGCATTGCGCGTCATCGAAAAGGCGCCCTTCGACGGGCCCATCCATGTAGAAGTCGCCGTCGCCGACGTGAACGCCACCCATGCCCTCGGACAACGGGTCGCCAGCCAGGTTTTCGTGTCCCTGGTAGGCAACGTCGACTTACCCTCACCGACCTGACGGAAAGCCACCATGCCCGCCCTCAGCGTCATCATGATTGTAAAAAACGAGGCCGAGGTGCTGGCCGACTGCCTCCGCAGTGTGGCCCCCATCGCTGACGAAATCATCGTGGGCGACACCGGGTCCGACGACAATACGGTCGCTATCGCCCAGGCCCACGGCGCCCGGGTCATTGAGGTTCCCTGGACCAACGACTTCGCCGCAGCGCGCAACCAGACTATCCAGGCCGCCCACGGTGATTGGTTGCTCCATATGGATGCCGACGAAGTTCTGGACACCCGTGGCGCGGAAACCCTGCGTCAGATCGTTGACCACGATGACACATCCGACGCGGTGGAAATCCTCCTGGCCAATTATTGCAACGACATCCATGCCTGGCGCTGGACGCCCGTCGACTCCCGGGACCCGGCCACCCGAGGCTACGCGGGGTGTCTTCCCGTGGGCTTGCTGCGGCTCTTTCGCAATCACCGGGGTTTTGAATACCGGGAAGCCGTCCACGAGAACATCACGGCGAGCGTCCGGGAACAGGGCGGCGTCATCCGCCCCTCGGACATCGTCATTCACCACTACGGCTACGAATGTTCGCCAGAGCGAAAGGAACAGAAGGCCCGCCTTTACCTGGCCCTGGCGCGGGAGAAACGGAAACAGTACCCCAAGGATCTCAAGTGTCTCTACGATGTGGCGGAACAGGCCATGGCGTGCAACGAGGTCGCAGAAGCCGAAGAAGCCTGCCGCGCAGCCCTGGCAATCCACCCTCAGCACGTGGAGACGGCCACCGTACTCGCCACGATATATCTGGGACGGGAAGACGCGCAGGCCGCCCGGGCACTCCTTACTCCCTTTGAAGCGGCGGGAATCCTGCCGAATCACCTGCAGGTGGTGCTGGGTGTAATCGCCCACTATGAGGGCCACTGGGACGAAGCCACGAGACGGCTCCAGAACGTCATCCTTAACGCACCGCCCGCCCCCCTGGCCACCCTGTGTCTGGCCCGCGTTTATGACTACCGCGGCGAGGCGGAAGCGGCCCGCTCTCTATTACAGGAACTGACGCAAAACACCCCCCATCTGGAAGAAGGGAAAACACGGCTCGAAGCCCATCAACTGCGGCAGGCCGGCGAAGCACAGTATGTGGCCGGCGACGTTCAGACCGCATTAAAAACCCTGGTCGCGGCCCTGGCGCTGGACGGGGACGACGCCCTGATTCACAACGATGTGGGGGTGGTGCTCCACCACCTGGGAGACACCGCGCGCGCGCGCGACTCCTTTGAACGGGCATTGAAACTGGCCCCCGCGCTGGAAGACGCCCGGGAAAACCTGGCGGGACTCTAATCTGAGTTGCCGTAGAATTCTGTCAACCGGGCCTCGATCTGCGGGCGGGTGGAGACCACGGGGGATACGCGCCGTTGACTCGCCAGTTCAAGATCTTCGATGGCAATAAGATCCAGGGGGTTGACCATGGCCACCGTCAGGATCCCGTCCGCTTCTTTCAGCGGAAGACAATGGTGCAACTGGGTGACGTGGGCACTGACCAAGGCAATCGCTTCCGATTCCACCGCTTCGTCGCGCACATCCACGTAGGGAAGGCGCAATTGGGCCGCCAGGATCTTGGCAACGATGTCCTCGCCCGTGTAGCCATGGGCCACCACCAGGGCCCCCAGTCGGTGTTGGGGCTCCAGACTCTGCTCCTTCAGGATGCCCTTAAGCTGCTCCTCATCCAGCACCCCCAATTCCAGCAGGATTTCGCCCATCCGTTTCTTGTGCCCCTGGCTGTCAAAGGCCTTAATGTGAACGGTACCTTCGGCATGGAGTGCGGATACCTCCTGAAGCTGCTCATGAGACGCCTCCAACTCGCGCACGCGCTCCAGGGTTTCCGCGTGGGTCGCCTGCAAGGCCGCATGGGCTTCTTCCAACCCACTCCTATCCCCAGAGGACGTCTCGGTTTCGGCGCGCAACGCTGCCAATTCCTCTTCGCGGGCCGCCAGCACCTCCGTCAGGCGCTCCACTTCCAGTGTCGCGTGGGCCAACTGGTCGGAAAGGGCCTGCAGTTCATCGGCAGTTGCCCCCGTGGGCGCCGCTTCCCCATCGGGCGAAGTGCCCCCGACGAGCGGCGGATCCGATGATTGGGCCTGGAGCAAGGCCGCTTTCAGCGCGGCATTCTCCTCTCGAAGGGCCGATACCATGGCGGATTCCCCGGCCGCCACGTCCGGACTGATTACCTCTTCGCCCGAGGATTGTGCCAGGCGCTCCAGATGGGTGCGCGCAGAAACGACCTGCTCGGTCAGCGCCGTGTGCGATTGGGAAAACTGACTGTTCCAATCGTCAATCAAGGCCCCCAGACGACTGCATAATTCTTCGGTAGTCTCAGACAATTCCGGCCCCCTTCCTGCACAGGGTGCAACGTTGGGCCCCGCCGCAACCACGCCAAAACAACCCAATTGCTTTGACATCACACGCGGACCCGATGGGTGATTGCCCCCGAAAGGGGCACCTCTGAATTATAGAAAGCATTCCAGGAATCGTCAAGAACGCGCGCCGGCGCAGAACCGCTAAGCGGACGAAGCCCCGTAGTGCCGATCAATATGACGGGAGATTTCCGCTCGGGAAGCCACCCCCGGGCGGACATGTTTTCCAGACGCCAGCCGGAGATCTTCGAGGGCGATGAGGTCCAACGGGTTTGCCATGGCCACCGTTATAGACCCTTCGTAGATCTGCATGGGAAAACAACAATGACGGCGGGCCAGGTGCAAGGGAATGGCTGCCAACGCCTCAGCACGCACCGTCTCCTTCGCGAGCACAATAAAGGGCAACGCCAGTTGGGCAGCGATGGTCTGTGCAATCGCCACGTCGGTCGTGTATCCAAGATCCACCAGCAGGGCACCGAGGGGACGCTTCTTCCCTTTTTTCTGTCTGGCCAGCGCCTTTTCTAATTGCCGCGCGGTAATAAGACCTGCCGCTTTCAGGATGGCTCCCATGGGACGCTTGTGCCCTTCTTTCGAGCGGGCGGCCTCCAGAATGCGTTGAAAATAGGTGGCGTTGACCGGCACAGACGCGAGGGGAGATTGCTGGAGAAACTCGTTTACATCCTGAAGTTCGACCGCCCCCGACCGCAATTCTTCTTCGGACCTCCCTTTCCCATCCAATAGGCGAAGCGCGTTGTCGGAGGCATCACGCAGGGTCGATTCTGCGGAATCGATTTGCTGATTCAGGGCCATGAGTGACGCCCGTTGCTGTTGAATCAGCCGCGCCAGATTATCCCGGGAAGTATCGCTGGGCGCGGCCGCCATACCCGTCCCGGAAACATCACGATAGGTGGCGGCCAGGGCATCTCCCTGCTCACGGACGCGCTCCGCGACAGACTCCAGACCAGCCACCGCCGCTTCCAGGGCCGTCCAGGTTGCGAAGGCGGTCTCCTCGGTGGTCGGCACCCCTTCGGAATCGGTAGGCGCCATACGGGTAGACGCGATGGCGAGGAGCGTGCCCCGCAATACGCCCAGGCTATCCATAGCCGTTGCCACACGCTCGTATAGCGCCGACGCCCGCAGCTTGTGCATGGCCCGTGCGGTTTCCAAATCAAGGGGTGTTTCTTGGGGATTCATGGGGTCTCGATAGGTGGCAGATATTCGTTGCACTGGAAGGTCGATTATAGTCGCTCCTTCGCCATGCTTCAACAGACAGGCCCGGCTCCCTTGGGCACCGGGACCATTTTGCCCTGTAAAAACAGTGTCGTTGGTGTTACCGCCCTGCGCCGACCCGCGACACATTGTCCACGCCAGCGGCTTGCTCAGGGGGCGGGCAGCACGGCACCCCCACGCCGTCACGGGTAGGGAAGAATTGGCAACAACCGCACCCATGGTATACTTCGTACAGGGATCTCCCGTAAGACCACCACCTATGCCCTAACCGGAGTTTGTCATGGCAACGCCGCCCACCTATCCCACAGACGACCGACGTCGCTCCGCCCGCGCGGCGGTATCTCGGCCTGTTCTGTTTGCCGGCACCCGGGGGGACGGCCTCCTGCGCCAGGGCCAGGCGGTGGATATCAGCGCCGGGGGCATTCAAATACATACGACCCAACCGGAATTGGTCGGTCGGCACCTGGAATTAGAACTCCACCCCGAGGGCGCCCCCCAACCCGGCAACGTCATTCTGGTCAAAGGCGAAGTGGCCCGGGTCGAAGCCCTGGGCGCGGGCAAAGGCTACGCCATGGGAGTGCGTTTCCTACAACTTATACCCGCAACCGAAAACACCGGGGCGCGGCTCCGTCCCGCCACGAGTGGGGAAGCCCAGGATCTGGCGGGCTCCATCCAGCGTCAATTGGATGCCATGGAACCGGCCGTAAGCCTGGAATTGAGCGGGGCCGCACGTATCGCCTCCCGGAAGCTCGCCAGCGAGAAGATGACACCACGACCGCGCTCCGTCACCACCAACAAACCCCGGCGCTCCTGGCGAAAACTCCTGCTGGCCGCCCTGCTGCTCTTCCTCCTTCCCGCAACGCTCGTTCCCCTGGCCACGGGCCTCTACTGGGGACTGAACACCTTTCGTGGGGCCACAGACGGAAATGAAGCGCCTTCGCCGCCCCCCGTCGTGGTGACCCCGGAAGCCAGCCCACCCATCGACCGCCCGTCCAACCCCCTGGATCGCCGTCTCGCGGCCATCGAATCAGAGGGACCGGCCTACTACATCAATCGGGGTGGCTATCTGCTGGTACAGGGAAAAGCGCCGGCCGCCCAGCAGGCATTTACAGCGGCCCTCGCCGCCCCCGAACTGACGCCCATGCAACGTTTTATCGCCGAGTTGGGCGAAGCCCAGGCCCTGGCCATGGCGGGCAACACAGAGGAGGCCATTGCCAAACTGGAAGCACCGGTCACCGACCCCCAATTCGTTCCGGACCCGTGGCTGGCCCTGAAAGCCGCCTTCCTCGAGGGCCTCTACAATACCCCCGAAACCAATGCGTCCCGTATGCCCCTGGTCAACGCCTTCACCTTCCACCGGCAACCCGAAGCAATGGGGCAGGGTGGGCCTTCCGCTGATGGCGAGGCCAACCCCGATGCCCCGGTGGAAGGCACGGCGGCACCCCGCCTCAAAATAGAAGTCGACACCAACCGCCATCTCCTGACGGTGCTCGAGGACAATGCCATCAAGGCCGTCTATCCTGTGGGCCTGGGATTCGACGGCAAAACGCCCCATGGCCAGTTTCGCATCACCAACAAGATCAAGGATCCCGATTGGTACAACGGCGGGGATGTCATCAAGGCTGGCGATCCCGACAACGAACTCGGAAGCCGGTGGATGGGCCTTTCCGACGAAGAGGGACCGACGCCCCTGGGTATCCACGGCACCGATGATACGGCGTCTATCGGGGAAAATCTCAGCCGCGGCTGCATCCGCATGCGTCCTGAAGACGTGGAAGAACTCTTCACCCTGGTAGACCCCGGAACGCCGGTACACATCCGCGCACTCTGATATCCCTGCCAAACGCCCCGCTACACCAAGTTGCCATCCGCACCCAACGCCCTATAGCATAGCCCGATGGACATTAAAGGCTATATCCAACGAAGTAAGGCGGCGCTGGAACGCGGGCAACAGTTCCTTCGCCACGATATCTGGCACATCGGGAAACCAGGTGAAACCATTCCCGCCGGCTTCTTCATCAAACAGCTGCGGGTGGGGATTCTGCTCGTCCGCGGATTGATGGAAGAAACCCTCCTCCTGCGGGCTTCGGCATTGACCTTTACCACCCTGCTTTTCATCGTGCCATTTCTGGTCTTCATGTTTTCCTTTATCCAGACCTTCCATCTGGGTGACCACATCTATGACAAGATTTCAGGCTGGGTAGACCAGCGCATTGACCAGGTCGTGGTGGTCGTGAAAGGTTCCCAGGAACCTAAGGAAGCGCCCCCATCGGACCCTGCCACCACCGAGGAGACTGTTCCCGAAACGGAATCAGAGCCGGAAGCCGAGGTGCTTGTCGTCGTGGAAGATCCGTCCACGGATTCGGCGACCGCCACCGTTGAGACGTCCGAGCCCCCGGAAGATGAGGGCGAACCCGCGCCCGTGGTCGAAGTCGTGGATGCCACTCCGACGGAATCCGACAAGCAGTTGGCCAACGATATCCTGCGCACCATCCTGCCCTCCTTCGGGTCCGACGATCAGGATCTGGAAGACCCGGTAAATTTCCTGGTCGGACTGGTCGAGGGCAAGGCCACCGACATCAAGACCCTGGGCCTCACGGGCCTCATGTATATTCTCATTACGGTGCTGGGACTCATGCGCAACGTGGAGTGGTCCTTCAATCGCATCTGGGGCGTTACGGAGACACGGAATCTACTGCGCACCTTCAGTGACTACCTCATGATCACCCTGCTCCTTCCCATTGTAGCGGCGGGCATGTTAGGCATTACCGCCGCCCTCACTACCAACGACTCCCTGGGCAATTTCTCGATCGTGTTGCGGGGTAGCCAGGTGATGATCATTTCGCTCACCTTCGCGCTGCTCTACTATCTCGTCCCCAACACGAGCGTGCGGCCCAAGTGCGCCATGATTGGCGGACTCATGGCAGGCATCGCCTGGACGCTGACGGCCTGGGCCTATGTCACCTTCAACGTTGGGCTGGCGAAATACACCTTTTTCTTTTCCGCCTTCGCCCTCTTCCCCATGCTGCTCGCGTGGATCTACACGAGCTGGCTCATCCTGCTCTTTGGCGCCCTGGTCACCTTTGCCTACCAGAACGAAAAAACCTTCGCGCTGGAGCGCCTGGCGAGTAAAGCCAGCTATGCCTACCGCGAAGCTGTGGCCGTCCGCGTCATGGTGGAGATGGCCCGTCGCTTTGGCGAGGGCGAAAGTGCCTTTTCGGTGGTGGAACTCGCCGAAGCCTGGAACGTCCCCTCCCGCCTGATCAATGAGGCCCTCGACATCCTCGTGGAATCCCATCTCGTTACGGTGTGTTCCACCGATCCGGTGACCTATCAGCCCAGCAAGGCCGCCGACAAGATTCAGATACGTGATGTGGTCACCGCACTACGCGAAAATGGCGAAGACCCCTCAGAACTTCGCGGCGAATCACGATACGGTTCGCTCTATACGGGACTCGATACGGCCGACTCGGACTACCTGAATGCCACGGTCGCCGACATGGTTGCCCAAGGAACAAAAATCCATGATGCTTAAGAATAAGGTCGCCATTATCACCGGGGCCGGCCGAGGCATTGGCCGGGCCATCGCCGAACACTTCGCCGACCAGGGGTGCCATATCGCAGCCCTGGCGCGGAGCCCCGAAGAGATTGACGAAACCATCGCCCACGTAGAAGCCCGGGGATGCCGGGGCGTCGCCATTCCCTGCGATGTGGCCGACGCCGAATCGGTCCGGAAGGCGGTTGGGCTCGCCATCGAAACCCTGGGACCCATTGACATCCTGGTGAACAACGCCGGTGTGGCCTGTTTCAAACCCTTTATGGAATTGAGCCTCGCAGAGTGGGAGTCCACCATGGCGGTCAACCTTACGGGCACCTTCCTCTGCACCCAGGCGGTATTGCCAGGCATGATTGTCCGTGGCGCAGGAAAGATCATCAACATTTCCAGCGTATCGGGACTCAAGCCCATTGCGGAGCAGAGTGCCTACTGCGCGGCGAAGCATGGCGTGAATGGCCTCACCAAGACCCTCGCCCTGGAGCTTCAGCCCCATGGCATCGGCGTCCACGCCATTTGTCCGGGGGGCGTGGTAACCCGCCTCGCCCAGGAAGCCATGCCCGACCGCGACAAGACGGACTGGATGCTCCCGGAAGACGTGGCCCATACGGCCCTCTTTCTGGCCACACAAAGTAAACGGGCCACGACCGATATCATTCATATCCGCCGTTTCGAGAGCAGCCCGCTGTGATCGAAGGGTTGCGCTTACGTGGGCCCACTTCGGGTGCCACCTACACACGAAGCCGGTCCCCGGCGGAGTTTGTGGGGGGATGTCCGCCCCGTTCCCGAGGGGACATACCCTTAAAGCCGCCCGCGGCACCCAAACGTTTATTCGGGATCTATCACGTTCCCCATTCTTCAACCTGCAACCCTGGGTAGGCGCCCATGACATTCCCCCGTAGCTCGGAAACCACCCAGGGCAATCTGACCCCGCCCGTCCACCTGGAAGGCACGGTAAAACGTATCGTCTTCGAAAGTGCGGAAACGGGCTTCATGGTGGCCCGCCTCGAAGTGGAAGGCCAGGTGGACCTCGTTACCTTCGTGGGCAATCTGCTGGCGGTTTCCGAAGGCGAAATGGTGCGTCTCACCGGCCAGTGGGTGGAAGACAAGAAGTTTGGCCGTCAACTCCGGGTAGAGAATTTCGAAAGCGTCGTGCCCTCAACCGTCGCGGGCATCGAAAACTACCTCGCCTCGGGCCTTATCGAAGGCATCGGCCCCACCTACGCCAAGCGCCTCGTAGAAAGCTTTGGCACGGACACCCTCCGCGTCATCGACGAAGAGCCCCACCGCCTCCGCGACGTGCCCGGCATTGGGAAAAAACGAGCCGCCCAAATCCGCGAGGGGTGGGCCGAGCAGCGTGCGGTCCAGTCCATCATGATCTTCCTCCAGGGCCATGGCATCACGGCCTCCCAGTCGGTCAAGATCTACCAGCAATACGGCGACGGCGCCATGGCCATCTTGCGCAACAACCCCTACCAGTTGGCCGAGGACATCAGCGGCATTTCCTTCAAGGGCGCCGACAAGATCGCCATGGAAATGGGCATTGCCAAAGATGCCGATGAACGCCTGGAGGCCGGGGTCGCCCACGTGCTGCAGCAGGCCACCGTCCATGGCCACCTCTTTTTGCCCGCCACCGAGCTGCTGGAAGAATCGGTCCGCCTCCTCGACATTGGCCCCGAACCCATGGCCGCCGCCCTGGACCGGGCCATCCTCGGCGCCAAAATCATCCGCGATCAGGATGCCTGCTATACGCCCAAGGCCCACCAGGCGGAAGTCGGCACGGCGGACTATCTCAAGCGCCTCATCAGCACGCCTTCGGAAAGCATCGAAATCCTGAGTATGGAAAATGCCCTGAAGTGGGTGCAGAAAAAACTCGCTATCGAACTGGCCGAGGAACAACAGGAAGCCATTCGCACGGGCCTGCAATCGAAAGTGATGGTCATCACGGGCGGCCCGGGCACCGGCAAGACCACCGTGATCAACAGCCTCCTCTCCATACTCGACAAGAAAAGCGTTTCCTATCTGCTGGCCGCACCCACCGGGCGTGCGGCCAAACGGATGGAAGAAGCTACCGACCGGGAGTCGCGGACCATCCACCGTCTCCTCGAGTTCAGTCCGAAATTTGGCGGCTTCGCACGGGATGAAAGCGACCCCTTGCTCACGGACCTCGTCATCATTGACGAAGCGTCCATGCTCGACATGCAACTCATGTTTTCCCTGGTCAAGGCACTCCCCCCCTTCGCGCGCCTCATCCTCGTCGGCGACATCGACCAGCTCCCTTCCGTGGGGGCCGGCAATGTGTTGATGGATATTATCGCAAGCCAGGTTATCCCGGTCGTGCGGCTGCAAACCATCTTCCGTCAGGCAGAGCAGAGCGGCATCGTGGTCAATGCCCACCGTATCAACACGGGGCAGCACCCCCAGTTCAACACGGAGGATTTCTTTGTCATCGACCGGCCTGACCCGGCCCGTGCCCTGGAGACCATTGTGGAAGTAGTGACCAATCGCCTGCCCAAAAAGTTCGGGCTCGACCCTATCCACGACATCCAGGTCCTGAGTCCCCTGCGCCGGGGCGAAACGGGGATGATTCGCATCAACGAAGCCCTGCAGGCCGCCATGAATCCCGAGGGCAAGCCCATCGCCAAACGGGATCTCCGCGAAGGCGACAAGGTCATGCAGCTCCGCAACAATTATGAGTTGGATGTCTACAACGGCGATGTGGGCGTCATTACCCGCGTCGATACGGTGGCCAAAGAGGTCGAGGTCGCCTATGAAGATCAACGACGCATCCTCTATGGCTTTGATGACCTTGATGATCTCGGCCTGGCCTATGCCATGACCGTGCACAAGTCCCAGGGCAGCGAACACCCCGCCGTCGTCATCCCCATGCTCAGCCAGCACTACATGATGCTCCAGCGCAACGTACTCTACACGGCCATCACCCGGGGCAAGCAACTCGTGGTCGTCGTGGGCGATGAAAAGGCCGTCAACATGGCGGTCAACAACAGCCGCCTCTCCCACCGCAACACCCTGTTGTCCGAGCGCCTGCGCAACGCGCGCTAAGCCAGCAAGCGGGTGGCCGCCCTGGAAGGGCGCAGCACCCCGTCGACACGAGCCGGCCACCGCCATTCAGCCTACCGCGCTTAAGTCCGGCGCGAGATAGTCCCTGCGTGATGGGTTGATGTTTCCTTCCGTTAACGTTCCCTTTTTGGGACAATCCGGGTCCGCCCTCCGGGCATGCATACTATTCCAAACACCCACCCTTTGCCCCCAAAAAATCGTTCCTATTTGGACCTGAAAATATAGCCCGTGTATCATCCGTTTTACATTGACCCTACGGCTACTAGTCCCCAACAAAAAGTATTGACAGGAATAGCATTCTGTGCGACCATCCTATGGTGTGATGCGCGTGTGATTGTACTATTGCATTGTGGCAGAAGGGATGCAGCGTAGTCTTCCGGTCCCGCCTTTGGTTTCCGGACGGGCGGCGTCGCCTGCACCCGGAAAGGAGGGCAGCCGTGTCGTGAGTGACGGTTGGTCCAATCGGGCCGTGGATTGGCGGGCGAACAGGTGCCGGGGGAAAAATCTGAAAATTCTCATTACGTGTCATACATACCCCACACCAAGAGCCCACCCCCTCGAATTGGACCGTATTGCTATTCGGTATGTGCACTTTTTACAAACAAGGATCAAGGCTCATGAATCATGTATATCGCAGGCGGTGTCAAAAGGGTTTTACCTTAATTGAGTTGCTCGTGGTCATCGCCATTATTGGTATCCTCGCAGCCATACTATTGCCGGCCCTGGCCCGTGCGCGTGAGTCAGCGCGCCGTTCCAGTTGCCAGAACAATCTCAAACAGTGGGGCATCATATTGAAGATGTACGCCAACGAGAGCCGGGGCGAAAAGTTTCCCTATGGCAGCCTCGACCATGGCGGCAATAACTTCAACAACGAGACCAAACGAGCGGCCGTATACGTGGGTTGGTGGGAAGTCTACCCCGAATACCTGACCGACATGCTGGTCGGGCAGTGCCCCTCGGCCTTACGGACCGGCATCTATGCCAACACCGACTGGGGCTCGGCCCGAAACACCATGGGCGGTTGCGATGATTCCGTCGTGGCCTGGGCCAATGCCAACAACGAAACGGACAATCCGTGTTTTGGCAAGCAAGGGCTGACGGGCGGTGAGGCGGATATTATCCCGGTTTGCGGCTCCAACTACGCCCGCTGTTACAACGCGTGCGACGTGAATCCCCAGTTTTGCGCGCCCTATCCCCATACGGATCTCGAAACGACCGGCTTCACCGACATGCGCGCCTATAAGTATATGGTCTTCGCCCTCAGCGAGGACTGGTTTCAGAACGTGGATGACTACCAGGCCGTTGGACGGCTGCTGAACACGGGCAATCTTGCCGGTGTGTGGCCCGGTGCGCCGGCGGTGGACCAGACGCCCATGATGTGGAAGCTGCGTAACAACACCACGTCGGTTACCCTGCCGTCGGGTATTGACGCGACGTTCAATCGCCTTCGTGAGGGCGTGGAGCGTTTCCTTATTACCGACATCAACAACCCCGCCGCCTCGGCCAACGCCCAATCCGATATCGTCACCATGTATGACGAATCCCAGGGGGGTGGCGGTGCCGCCTATGGGCGCTTCAACCACCTTCCGGGTGGCCAGAATGTACTCTTCATGGATGGGCACGTGGAGTGGGCCAAGGTGGGTGCCGCAACGACCTGGGTGAATAATGACTATGCCTATCAGCCCTCTTCGCTCTTTCCCGGTCAAAGCTGGCCGGGTTGATCGCGGTCAGCCCATCGCACCCGCGTGAAGACACGGAAAAGCGACGCGGGTTGCCGGCTCCTCCGGGGCATTACGGCAGCCCGCGCCCTGTCTATCGCTCACCGTGTCCGTCCGGCGGGGACGAGGGAAGAAAGGAGTGTAGAATCCATGACTTGCTCGACAGCACGTGGAGGGCTGTTGCTCATCACACTTTGTGCCGTGGTGTCCCTCTCGGGATGCTCTCAATTCGGTCGTGCGGAAGTCCCGGTGGCCGCACAGTCTCTGGACAATCCCTTTGACGTAGCCGTTGAAGCGGCGCGAAAGGGAAACCTGGAACACATTAAGACCTGCGTGGAATCCGACGTACGTTACGTGGATGCCTATGACGGGGCGGGGCGCACCTTGTTGCATTACGCGGCCCAGCGGGGGGATGAGGACCTGGTCGCTTATCTTGTTCAGCAGGGTTCCTATCTCCTCGCCGAAGATGAGGAGGGCTACACGCCCCTGGATGTGGCCGTCCAGTCGCTGGCACCCCAGGAGGTGATCGACCTGCTCCGCAACGCCACGATAAAAGAAAGCAGCGCCTACTGAAACCTGGCGTCTGAACAGGACCCCGCTCCTATCCCCCGGATACGGAAACACCCCCGCCAATCAGCGGGGGTGTTTCTTCATCTCGGGCGCCCCCATAGGGGAAGCATTCGTTGTATCTCGGTCCGATACCCTTATTTCTCTACCATCGCATAGTCCAGTACGTAGGAATCGGGGGCTTCCTTCCGGTAGGCATCCAGGGTCGGCGAATAGGCTTCCACGTGGATTTTGTTTTCTTCGGGCACGAAGCGCATGGTCTGCAGCCACCCGTCGCCGCCATTGGCTTCGCCCTGATAGTCGCAGAGCATTTCATGGACCGGTTTGCCCGCGTCGTTGGTGCTGACCTGGTGGTGGACACCCAGCACGTGACCACAGACGACCATGAAAATGTTGGGCTGCTTGCGGACGAATTTATCCCACATCATTTCGCCATCATTGCCATCCAAGCCGTAGGTGCCGCCCTTACCGCGCCCGGTTGGTCGCATGTAATAGTGGGTGGCGATAATGACCCGGTGCTCGGGGTGCGCGGCAATAACGCCGGCGGCCCATTCCAACATGGCGTCGGTGGGGGCAAAGGCAAAGCTCAGCACCATGAATTTCAGGCCGTCCTGCTCGAAATACGCGTAGTTGTTGGCGTTGTCTTCCCCCATGTGACCGCCATACCAGGGATACTTCTCAAAGCGACTGGGCGGGAAGTATTCGTGATATTTGGTCACGCCCCGCGTCAGCGCGCCGTCTTTTACATCTAAATCATGGTTTCCCGGAACCACGCTGTAGGGCACGTGGCCTTCCAGGATTTTCTGCGCCGCGTCGGCCACCTTCCACTCATCGTCGACGGCCGCCGTCTGCACAATATCCCCGAGATGGATGGCAAATTTTATATTGCGCTTTTCTGCGTTGTCTCGAATCCAGGTGGTCTGACCGATATAGGTATCGGGGAACTTCTCGGAGTAGTTTTGTGTGTCGGGCACGAGCACCACCTCAAAGGGGCTGGGCGGTGCCGCCAGGGCGCTTTGCAACGTGACAACCAGGGTAATGAGGAGCGTGTTTACACAAATTCTCATTTTCATTTCGTAGGGGTCCTTTGTCGGGGGTGGTAGGGTCCTTCGCCAGGTGATTTCCCATTATAGCAGCCCACCGTTAGTTTTGTGTGTTCTAGGGTCGCCCGGTGGTCACGTGCTAAACTGTGCCCTTATCGCTTGGGAGAGAGACGGGAAGTACCGATTGCATGTCGATTGACTGGTTAGCGCAGCACATTCCGGTGGGCGGCCCCATGGAGCCGTTGCTGGTACTCAGTATCATTTTGATTGTCGGCCTTACCGGCGGGTGGCTTGCCCGTCTGGCACGGGTACCCTCCATCACCGGAAATATCCTCGCGGGCGTGGTCATTGGCCCCGCCTTTCTGGATATTTTCGGCGGGGCCGACGTGGCGGACACCCTGAAACCCCTCTCCAGCTTTGCCATGGGGCTCATCACCGTGGCCGTGGGCAGTCAGCTCTCCTACCAAAGCATTCACAACGCCCTCCGACGCATCATCACCATCGCCCTGTGTGAAGTCGTGGGGGCGGTCGTGCTGGTTACCTTTGCCTCCCGGCTTGTCGGGGCCGATTGGCCCACCGCCTTCGTGCTGGGCTGCATCGCCGCCGCCACGGCACCGGCCACCACCATTGCCCTCGTGCGCGAAACCCGCTCCAAGGGCCCCTTTGTCAAGACCTTGCTCTCGGTGGTGGCTCTCGACAACATGCTCTGCATCATGCTCTTCGCCTTCTCCAGTGCCCTCATGGCCGACATCTATGGCAGCGGCTCGGGCTCGCTCCTTTACGCGCTCGTCCATACAGCCTACCAGTTTTGCGGAGCCTTCCTGCTCGGGATCGGACTCGGTATGGCCACCGAGCGCCTGGTCCACAAACAGAATGTGCACGACTTCAGTGCCGTCTTTATCGCGATCCTCCTCAGTGTGGGACTCTCCGCCTATTTTGACCTGAGTTATCTCATGACCAGCCTCTTTTTCGGCGTCTACCTGGGCAATGCCTCCCGCGAGGCCACGCGCCAGACCCGGGCCCTCGAGCCTATCGAACTGTTACTCTTCATCTGCTTCTTCACCCTGGCCGGGGTTTCGCTCCACCTGGATACCATCGCAGAAGCGGGTGCCTTGTGTGCCGTCTACCTCATCGCCCGCTTTATCGGGAAGTATGTGGGGGCCAGCCTGGGCGGTATCCTCTCCCGATCTTCCCGCCGCATCTGGACCAATGCCGGACTCGGCCTCGTGCCCCAGGCCGGTGTGGCCATTGGCCTCGTCTTCGTGCTCAACAATGAACCCGCCATCCCCGAGCATGTCTCCGCCCTCATTACGACCCTCGTGCTCGGCGCCGTGACCGTGAATGAAATCGTCGGCCCCCTCTTTACCCGCATGGCCCTCCAACGGGCCCAGGAGGTCAACAAAGATCGGCGCCGCCTCATCGAATTCCTCCAGGAAGAGTTTATCCTCGTGGGTCTCGACGGCGCGGACAAGTGGGAGGTTCTCCGGAAACTCACCGACTTCTACCTGCGTACCCACCGGGTCCCCGCAGAAGATCACGATATGCTCTACAAGACCATTGAAGAGCGGGAACGGGATCTCACCACCGCCGTCGGACTCGGGGCCGCCATCCCCCATGGCCGGGTCAAACGGGGCAATGGCATTCAGGGCGTACTGGGAATCTGTCGCAATGGCGTCGATTTCCATGCACTCGATGGCGAGCCCGTGAAAATCCTGATGCTGGTCGTCACCCCGGAAGGGCACGACCGCGAGCACCTGGAAGTGATGGCCAGCCTCGCCCAGATGATTTCCGACGAGCAATTGCGGACCCGCCTTATCGCCGCAATCGACGCCAATGATGCCTGGGAAGTGATCGAGGGGGAAGAAGCACGTACGTACAATTACTTCCTCGAAGAAGATGATTCCCCCCGTAGCCCTTCCCGACACTAGTGGTGTGTTTGCAGGGGGCGGGGTAGTCCGTAGGGATGCGATGGGGAAACGCTGAATTCCCATCGTGAGCGCCCCATCAATGCCCTTGCTCACGACATCGGCCGCGTGCACGACGAACAAAGGGCGTCCCGGGCTGGGGAGCCATCTCCCCGGAGACGACGGGCTCCCGTGGCCACCGACAAGCAGGTCCCCGATCTTTCGGGCCCCCGCTTCAAGAAACACCCTCTTTCCACTTATAATTGAATTCCCATAATTAGCTTGACAAACCCCATGGGTCATGTGATGATGAAATTGTTGCGGATATGTAACGTTTTCGTTACACTCATTTATCTGGGGTCCACCGCTTGAAGAGAAATTGTACAGGATTGTCAATTCGCGTTGACAAACCAAGACCCGATTTTACCGGCAGTGGGCCTCGTAACCCATAAGGAGGGCTGGGCCAACACGCACGTTTTAATACATATTATTGCTTTACTATATTTTTCTTGACAATTGAGAAGCACCATGTGATGATAGGGAAGAGCTTCGGCTCTGTGTAAAATGCGGATCAGGGTGCAAGGCAGTACTTCTCTCCGAATCAACAAATCTTCATGAATTTTTTATATTTGGGCTCCCTGTGGGTCCGGCTGATTCGAAGTGATAATACTGTGCTTAAAGGGAAAGGAGGAATCTGATTACGGGTCATTTATAATATTTATACTCCTATAACGGGGTCAGCTCATGCATGGAGACTTCCGCTCGGGTACCTGAATAGTCAGGTAATGCGCACCCGCCGGATGTTACGGCAAACTGCCGGATCCAGAGCCGCCCCAACAACCATTAATCGCAATTCATTCCGGGGCTATGCCCCTCACCAAGAGGATCCATGGGTTATGGAACTGTTAGGCAATAATAAGAACAATAAAGGCTTTACACTTATCGAGTTGCTGGTGGTAATCGCCATCATCGGCATCCTGGCAGCGATTCTGCTGCCCGCACTGGCACGCGCCCGCGAAGCGGCCCGCCGTGCAAGCTGCGCCAATAACCTCAAGCAATGGGGTCTGGTGTTCAAGATGTACTCCAACGAGTCCAGCGGAGAATTCTTCCCCCACACCTCCATCAATGCCCGGAACATGGCCTTTGGCGATGCCCCCAACACGGTTACCGTCGGCGATCTGTGGGCCACCCCCTACACGCCGTTGATCTATCCGGAGTATCTCTCGGACATGGCCGTTAACTTCTGCCCGTCAAACCCCCACGTTTCCGTCTCCCAATTCATGGGACCGGATGACTATGGCTGGTTTTGCAACCGCACCGCCCGCACGCGTGGCGTTGCTCCGGATGCCGGCGGCGAATTCTGTCCTGAAACCGTTGACGACAAGAGCTATGTATACACCGGCTATGCGGCCGCGACCGAGTCCGAATGGGTCACCATGATCCACGCCGTGGACTGCTATTTTGACCAGGATGCCACCAAGCCCACCGCGGATGTCTTCTTTGACAAGGCCAACGACTCCGTCGATATCTTCGATATTGGCGAAGCCCGTGCCCGTGCCTGGGCTCAGAGCCGCTCCACCGCGTACATGGCCAACCCCCAGTACAATGGCGTTGATGTTTGGGACGCGTCGCTGTGGGACTATGTCGGTTCCGGTGGTGGCGATCAGGTGATGCGCCTCAAGGAAGGTATTGAGCGCTTCTTCATCACCGACATCAACAATCCGGCTGGCTCTTCCGTCGCGCAGAGCACGCTTCCCGTTATGTGGGATCAGCAGCAGGCGGTTCAGACCAACGGCCAGATTAAGTTCCACCACCTCCCCGGTGGCGCGAACGTCCTCTACATGGACGGACACGTGGGCTTCCTGAAGTACCCGAACGAACAGATTCCCGTGACGGGTCTCATGGGTGCCATGGGAACCAACTGGTAATCGAAAAATGAATGCACGTGCCGCCTGCTTTTATTCTTCAGCAGGCGGCACTTTTTTTCACCGGTCTGAATAGCGGCACGGGATGGCACGCCTCACGGCGCACAAAACGTTGCACGCGGCACGGGTTTCCTTCCTACCATCCCATATCGACCCGGGCGCACTACGGAACGCTTCAACCACTCACCCGTCCCGAAGCGCCCACACGATCCGCTTTACTCAGCCCATCGAGATTCATAACCGAAGCGAGCACGACACAACGGAGACGATTAGCCATGAGATATTTGTGTATGGGTGCTGCCGTCCTGATGCTTACCATACTAAGTGGATGCGGCGGGCCAGCGGTAGACACCGGACAGCGCTTTGACCCAAGTAACGCATCCGATGAGCAGAAACTTATTTTTTCCGTACGAGACGGCGACACGGCGACGCTGGGCAAATACCTGGCCAAGTACCCGGAGTTGGCCACCATGCGCGATACGACCGGCAACACCTTGCTGCATCACGCGGCGATGGCCGGACAAATGAGTACCGCCCAAACGCTTCTGGAAGCCGGAGCAGATGTTAATGCCCTGAACTGGGACAACCTCACGCCGGCGGGTGCGGCGGAAGATCGCACGGCGGACCCCGCCATCATACGTTACCTCAAAGAGCAGGGCGGCAGCTTGTAATCGCCCGGCTATCTTCAAAATAAGTGAAGAACACCTCCCCACCTGCCACGCTTCCCTTCGGCAGGTGGGGATTTTTTGGGCTCAAGGAAAATAAGTGGGGAGGGTTTTTTCGAATATACACGTGCCGGATCTAAGAACGTGTTGCAATGGTCTTTTGTGACACATGTCGCCACGCATTCTTTGCAGATAGAACCGCACGTCGTGAACGTGCCGCGCGATGGGGTACTCCAGTTCGTGCGAAGGGGCTGTGTGGTTGTGGGAAGTCATCAAAATGTCATGGACAGAATAGCGTATTGCCCTTGGCCCGAGACCGCTATCGGGTGACCCAATGGCAGCTCCCGACCCGCGCACGAACCGAAAATACCGGATGGCGCGGCACGATTGTTGGGCTTAATTCGCTTGTGCGGCGGGAATTCTTGTGAGCACCCATCGATTCCCCATGAACCATTTTATTGGGGGACGAGGACGGCCGCTATCGGGTACACCAGGCATTCATCCTTGATTCCGGCGAAGTATCCGTTTGGTTAGAGTCTTACCAAAACCATACCAATTGGTAACACCTGCCTCATATTTGTACACCTTTTATGGACCAGTACAGTTTATCCGGGCCCATTCATTCTCTATCGAATGATTTCAACCCCACCCGGTTTATTTTAATCAGAATATGCACTATGCATTTCCTTTGTGGCTGTAAGCCCTGCGCATACTGTGATTTCTCGCCCCTTCACACAGAGATAGACGCTGAATTCGGCACGCCAAAGCGCCGCTTCCTGACCGGTGATCCGGCCCATTACCCCCCATGGAGCCAACTTGGCATCCCTCTTGCTCTATACCTCCCGTCGGCGGCAGCCGAGGACGATGGTTTTCCCACCATCTCCAACACACGCACGAAACCACCCACAGGAGTACCCTCTCGTGAACAGCGCAACCAAGTATCTACGCCACCACCTCATCTTGCTTCTTGCCCTCGGTATCGCCGGCACCGCGTCGGCCTTAACCGTAGACGGCGCCCTCCACAACATCGACGCCGACGGAAGTGGCGACTGGAGTATCGGTGACTACAGCACGGTAGACAGTTTCCAATTCTACGTCGAGGCGGGGGAAACGGTAAGTTTCGACATCCTCGCTTTTGAATTGTTTCTTGATCTCAACAGTGACGGCGTACTGAGTCAACTGGACTCCATGATCTATCTCTTCGACGATTCCGGGACGGAAATTGCGTCGAACGATGATTCTGGTGCGTGGCTCGATTCGTTTCTTTCCCACACCTTTGTCACTTCGGGCACCTATACCCTGGCCATTGGACAATTCTTCCTCTCACCCGATGAGGCCCTGGCCGGTATGAACAATGAACGCATCGACGGTTTTAACCTGGGCACCTGGGCCAAAGCCGACCCGTTCAACTTTGATGCCTACTATCAACTCGAAGTCCTCGGCAACATCTCCGACCCTTCGCTGACCTACGGCCCTCCCCTGGCCACCGCCCCGGTCCCGGAACCCGCTACTATGACCCTCCTCGCCCTGGGCCTCGGCGGCCTGGTCCTCAGCCGTAAACGTATCATGCTCTAAGCGCTCCATGCTTCAGTCGCTCTCTCCCTGAAGCAAACCCCGCGACAACGCACCCGGCTCACCCGCTGGGTGCGTTGTCCGGTTTTAGGGCACCCGGTGGCCCGAGCTGCGATTGGTTTACCTTTCTGCTGAAATGGCGTACCATTTGGGTAAGGAAAGGGGTCGCACGCTGTGAAGTCATTACATCGAACCGGCTGGATTATGGCACTCTGCTGCCTGGGGCTCACCGAAGTAAGCGCGGGGCAGAACCCCGACATCCCTATCGCGTTGTTTTACGACAGTGCCTACGTGGACACCACCACCGAGATTAACATTCACGGGGGCGCGGGCGAGGCCCTGAATCTGAAGACCTCGCTGGAAATGCACGGGCACACCGTGTCGACCTTCGAGGGCGTCGGGGCCAACGATTTTGCCACGGCGCTGGCCAGTAACGACATTCTGGCCATCCCGGAACTTGATATTGACCTGACAAACGACATCGACAGCGATGCCGCCGTGGTGTTGGCCGACTTCGTGTGTCATGGTGGGGGCCTCATCATCATGGGAAGCCCTTTCGCCACCGACTTCTTGAAGGATGTTTTTGGTTTTGACGCGGGGGGCTTTGAACAACCCACGGTCACCTTCCTGAATGACGAGGATCCCCTGCTTCCCCCCCGTTTTCTAGATGGCCCGGAAACCCTCAACGACCCCTCGATCACGTGGGGCATGGTCGACCGCCGATTGCCCCCCAATGCGGTCACCCTCTATGGCAACGGGCGCAACGCCACCGTGGTTACCTTCACCTTTGGCAGTGGCCATGTGCTCTTCCTGGGATATGACTGGTTTGGTACCCGGCCGGAAGGATGGGAAACGGTGCTCTCCCTGGCCGTCCTCCACGCCAACGATACGGAGGCCACGCCGGACAACGAGCTCATTACGGTAACTACCCTGGGCGATGAAGACGACGGAGGCGACAGCCGTTCCGTGGCCTTCCTGCTGGACAACCCCGGCACCGACGGCGTCTCCCTCCGCGAAGCGATTGAGGCCACGAGCAACAGCCCCTGCCACAACATCATCGGATTTGCGGTGGAAGGCACCATCTTTCCATTGAGTGCCCTACCGCCCCTCGACGACCTCACCGGGGGCACGGACCTCCTCGGCAATCGGGTCATCACCCTGAATGGCATGTCCCTCACCGATAGTGGCTCGGGGATTACTATCCAATCCCCCCGCAACCGGGTGGAGGGCCTGACCATCGTGGAATTTCCGGAACATGGCCTCCACCTCCACGGCAGCACCGCCATCAATAACCATATTCGAGATTGCCGTATCGGCACCGATGGGCTAAGCCCCCTACCCAACGGCGGGCACGGTATCCTGTTGGCGGAAGGGGCAAACGCCAACCTGATCGGCGGCGATATGGCCAACGATGGCAACGTCATCGGGGCCAACGGCCTGGATGGCATTCGGCTCGAAGACTTTGGCACGGGGATGAACACCATTCAGGGAAATGCTATCGGCACCACCTCGGATGGCCTGGTGGCCCTCGGCAACACGGGAATGGGCATCACCATTCGCGCGGATGCCCGGCAGAACCTGGTGGGTACGACGGAAGATGGCGACGCGCCCAATATCATTGCGGCCAACGGTGGCCATGGAATCGTCGTTGAGTCGGAGGGGTCCTTTTACAACACACTGCGTCAGAATCGTATCTGGAATAACGGAGGTATGGGCATCTTCCTCGATGGCCTCGCCCAGGAGCGCATTCCAGCACCGTTTTTTGCGGAGGCCGGGACGGCGGCTGGAACGGCCAAAGCCAATTCGCGCGTGGAGCTCTATGCCGATGAGGAGGACGAAGGCGCCATCTTTATCACCCAGGTAATGAGCGACGAAGCCGGCGATTTTTCGAGTACGGCCAATCTGGATGCCTACGACGGGATGAATATTACCGCCACCGTGACAGACCCGGCGGGCAATAGCTCTTCCTTCGGGACCTATATTGATCCGGGCGGTGAAGGTGAAGGCGAAGGCGAAGGCGAAGGCGAGGGCGAGGGCGAGGGCGAGGGCGAGGGCGAGGGCGAGGGCGAGGGCGAGGGCGAGGGCGAGGGCGAGGGCGAAGGCGAAGGTGAAGGTGAAGGTGAAGGTGAAGGTGAAGGTGAAGGTGAAGGTGAAGGTGAAGGTGAAGGCGAAGGCGAAGGCGAAGGCGAGGGCGAGGGCGAG
>JAXMOL010000048.1:0-56749 GCA_034669905.1 Candidatus Hydrogenedentota bacterium | reverse complement strand
GCCGCTTTTATGGGGCGCTCCACTACGCCCTTGCCCTTCGGGCAGTTCGCCTGCGGCGAACACGGGCTACGTTCCGCGCCCCATAAAAGCCCCCAATGCATCCGAGACAACTTCTAAGGGCCCAGCCGCTAAAAATTCAGCTGCCAGGCTTGGGGGTATAGCTGTGTTGCATTTAGTATATGAATCCAAGCGACGTTTGTGGTGTGGGGAGGGGGACGGCCCCGACTTCCAGGTGTCCTTCGCTTGTGGGCGTCGGTGATTGCGACACGAGGCGATAGCACTATTTCCTGGCGGGCGTGGTCGAGGCAGTCCCCGATTGGCGTTTAGTGGTCGCGCTCTTTACCGGCGTAGCCCGTGGTGAAGCGAAAGGCGTAGAGGCTGGCATTGTGGAGTTCAATCCGGAGGCGGATGGGGGCACCGGCATGGGCGGTAAGATCGCCATTCTCCTTCCAGAGAACGAGGGTATCGACGGAATCACCGGTGATGGCCTCACATTCGGCCGTTGTCTTTCCCGGGATGGCGTTGCCCGCTTCATCAAGGAGCGCGACGCGGAGATAACCGCCGTCCCGCACCTGGGCATTCAGTTTCAAGATGTTGCCCTTGAACTGGAGCGGGGGGGTGACAAAGAAACTGTTCTCTTCCTTGGCCTCCACCGAAACGAGGCCATCGAGTCGGGAGCGCACTCGGCTGAAGGTGCGGCTGTTTCCCGGGAGTACCAGGTTCTCCAGCTTCGACTCGTTATGCTTGATAGGGGAGCCCCCATAGTATTGGAACAATTCATCGCCCCCGCGAAGGATTCCCTGGCCCATATAGAGGGAGCCACTATCAAAGTCGCCGGGTTTTCCCAGGGGGATGAAGGCCTTTCCTTTTTCCGGCCAGGTCCAGTTAACCCCGTCGCGGCTCACGGCGAGGTGAATGTCGAGGGTCTCGGTGTCGTGCTGGAAGAGGCTGGGAAACATGAAGTAGGCATTGGCCGCATAGGGATACTTATGGGCGGCAGGATTGTAGAGGTCACTGTTGGGGGGATCGTTCTCGTCCGTCTCCAGCACGAGTTTCATGGGTTCAAAAAAGGTGAAGTCTTCACTGGCGGTGCGGCCGAGGGCACGGCCTCGTCCACTCACCCGGCCAAAGAGGGTGTATTGATTGGTCTGATCATCCCAGAAGCCCGAATACTGGCTGTCGGCGAAAATTTCGCAGATGGGGTCGGGGTAGCGCGTCCACCGGAGGCCGTCGGCTGAATACATGCCGGCCACGTAGTAGGGCGGCGTGCCCTTGGAGGAGAACAAGCCCTGCGACACGGCCTTATAGCGTTCTTCTTTGGGTGCGTTGGGGTCTTTGAAGACGGCAGCACCATGTACCCGGGAACGGGCGCCCTCGGGACCTATCTGGCGAAAGAGGATGTTGGTCTCCGTCGTGTCCTGGTAGGAGAAGAGGCCCAGGTTGGGTTTGTGCCAGGTGATGCCGTCGGCCGACTCGGCATAGCAAAAGGAAGTGTCGTCTGTAGTCGGCCACCCCTCGATGTCGTAGGTTTCGTACCACATGCGGTATTTGGCGCGGGGTGCATTGTCCCCCTTGAGGGTGCCCGCCCGATCTTCCATGACAGAGAACCAATTGAGTGTGGCGCTCTCCCAGGGCTTATCGCGTTGGACGTTCAGTTCACCGGTCTTGCGCGCGGGATTCACCTGGAGATGGATGCCCTGGGATGTCGCGAAAAAGAGGTCGTCGATAAAGAGCTGCTTCTCACTGCCCACGTCGATGACAGTTGCCGCCGGAGCCGGCGTGTTCGCTTCCTGGGCATGGCCCGTGAGCGTTGCGGTCGTTAGGGCAATAAACCCGAGTACGGTAGTCAGGGTCTTCATTGATGTCTCCTTTTTGTCGCGGAGTATAACAGTCGGGTCTACCGCGTTCGACCTCGGCGGGAAAGAATTTAGGGCACCTGAGCGTCAAAGCACCTGAATCCGAGTTGCGCTGCCGACGCTATTGTTCCCGCGTGTGTTCTTCCGGATTAATTTGCACACAAAGATGGTCCGTCCATATAGGTGAAACGGGACACTGCCCGCAGCGACCAAAGTGGGATAGGCTTCCAGCCTGTCACGCCGCCCACTTTAACCTGTTAATGGGGCGGGATGTTACGAGTAGCATCTTGGAATAGAATAGCGGACGAGCCACGATCTCGCGCTAGCTGGTAACTCGCGGGCACGTTGCGTCAGCTTGGAAGGCCAACCCACTTTGGCGGTCCTTCCGCCACCTGGACTGGCATCTGGCCACGAAGTGGCGACGCTGCGAACGGCGGCAAATCGAAGCAAGCCCTGAGGCACGGATACCAGGCTATGATAGGTCACTCACTTAGTGGACTATCCGGACCCTTTCTCATAGCTTGGCACTTGGCCTATAGCCGTTCGCGATTTCCGCGCGCGGAAGTGGATAAAGAAGGGGGCGATGCGACCTGCCTGAAGACTGGGGTGTGCCGCGAGGGCCGCGTCGCTGGGGCAGGGCTCCTGCATGGCCTGGAGTTGAAAGCCGACCGACACCAGGATATTGACCCATTCGCTCAGGGTCTTGCGAAAGTCGGGCACCCGGAACAGGGGGATGTCGCCTCGAACTTCTTCCGTGGCCGTGGAAAAAGTCCAGGTTTCAATTTCGCCATGGGCTGCTGCGAAGTAGTCGCCGTATTGCACCGCAGTGACCTTTCCCGCTTCGTCGCGAATGTTCTTCCGAGTCGTGGTGTTGAAGCAGGGGTGGGTGATGGAAAACTGGAGGAAGCCGCCGGGCTTGATGACCCGGTACGCCTCGGCCAGCGCCTCCTTGGTTTCCGGGAATTCCATGAGCGACATAAACGCGGTGGCAAAGTCGAAGGTGTTCTCGGGAAAGGGTAGTTCCAGGGCATTGCCATGGACATGAGAGATGCCCCGCGTTTCCGTCACTTCGTGTGCCCGGGCATGGCGGATGAAGACTTCCGAATAATCGAGGGCCGTCACCCGGGCGCAACGTTCGGAAAGGATGCGGGTGTTGTGCCCTTCGCCACAGCCAATGTCGAGTCCGTGTTTTTCCGTGACATCGGGGAGGAGTTCCAGGAAGGCAGGCGTGTTCACCCAGTCGCGGAAGGTATCGTGGCCCGCACGGGATAGTTGGGTCCAGCCTTCGGCGTTTTCATTCCAGTAGCGGCCTGCTTCGCGGTGGTCCATGGGGTGTCTTTCGTGGTTGAATCCAGGCGATGGAGTATAGCACGGGAGCAGTCCGCCAATTGCATCGAAATGGCCGGGCTGCTAGACTCCCGGCATAACCTCAGGAGATAGTTTATTGCGCGCGGTGATACAGCGGGTCCGCCATAGTTCGGTGACCGTAAATGAAGAAGTAATCGGTGCCATTGGCCCGGGGCTCATGGTCCTGTTGGGCGTTGATGTGGACGACGAAGAATCGGATGCGGTCTACATGGCCGACAAGATCGTTGGGCTTCGGATTTTTAATGACGATGACGGTAAATTCAACCGCTCGCTCCTCGACATAGGCGGTGAAGTGCTCTTGGTGTCCCAGTTTACCCTTCACGGAGATTGTCGCAAAGGCCGTCGTCCATCCTTTATCAAGGCAGCCCGCCCCGAAAAGGCCGTGCCCCTCTATGAGAAGGTGGGAGCGCTCCTGCGAGAAAAGGGCGTTGCCGTGGCGACAGGTGAGTTTGGTGCCCACATGGATGTGGCGCTGCTGAATGACGGTCCGGTAACCCTGATGCTGGATTCAGGAAAGGCGTTCTGATGCGAATTGCTCTCGTGGGTAGTGGCACCCTGAGTGTGCGGATGCTGACCCCCTTGCTCGCCTCAAAGCACGAGGTCGTGGCCGTGCTTCTGGATGGCCGCAACACCAAAGGAATTCGCCGCCCGCTGGGTCCCGTGCTTGCCCGCTACTTTCGCGGTTCCTTCAGTCTCGGGGGGCAGGCCTGGAAACACGGCATACCCATCCACTATATCGATCGGATGACGGAGGAAGAGGTGGCTCCCCTCCAGGAACTCAATCTCGATCTCATCCTGGTGGGCGGTTTCAGTCTCATCCTGAAAAAGCCCCTCCTCGATCTGCCCGCGAAAGGGTGCCTCAATACCCATTCCTCTTTGTTGCCGCGCCACCGTGGTCCCAATCCTTTTTCGGCGGCCATCCTGGGGCAGGACGAAGAAACGGGCGTGACCTTTCACTGGATGGATGAGGACATCGACACGGGAGACATCGTCGCCCAGTTCCCCCTGGCGCTCACCGAGAAATCGACCATGCTGGGGGTCTACCGCGAGGCCTGCAACCTGGCGGGCCAGGAAGTAGTGGGGGTGGTGGATCGCATTGCAGACGGAACCGCCACGTCGACGCCCCAGGATGTCAGTCAGGCGAGCTACGAAAAGAAGCCGCAGACGGAAGACGCGTGGATTGACTGGGAGCAACCCGCCGAGGAGATTGATCGTCAGGTGCGCGGCATGTCGCCCCAGCCCTGCGTGCGCTTCCTGTGGCGCAACTGTCTGGTCTTTGTGCACCGGGTTAACTTTGACCCCACGCCGGTGGAGGCGGCTCCGGGCACCATCCTGGAAAATCGCCCCCTGGTTAAGGTGGCGACGGGAAAAGGAACACTGACCCTCCGCGTTGCCTTTCGCCAGAAGCCCATACCCTGGCTTTGGCCGGGGTTGGGAAAGCGCCCGGAAGTGGGCGAGGTGCTGGTCGTTCACCGGCCTGAGCCCAGCGACTGAGCTGCGCGCCGCGCCGTGGTGTCAGGGGCGTTGCGCTGTGGGATGCCCGCCCTTCATAATCGCAGCATGTCCAGTCAACCCGTATCCATTGTGATCCCGGCTTTCAATCAGGCGGAGATCACGGCCCAATGTATTGCGAGCATCCGCGCCCACACCCAGGTGCCCTACCGGGTTTTCCTGGTCGACAACGGTTCCCAGCCGCCGCTGGCACCCGCCTATGAGGGCATGGAACACGTGACGGTGATTCGTTCGGAAAGCAACCGGGGCTTCGCGGCGGGCGTCAATCTGGGAATGGCCCGGGCCCGTGGGCACGTCGTGCTGCTCAATAACGATACCCTTGTCCCCGAGGGTTGGCTGGAGGGGTTGCTGTCGGTGTTGGAGGAGCACCCCGATGTGGGTGCTGTCGGCCCCATGAGCAATTGCGTCTCGGGGAGCCAACTGATCCCCGAGCTGCACCTCGATTCCATCGACGCCATCAACGACTTCGCCCGCACACGGCGTGAGCAATTCGGGGCGAAGCTCCAAACTGTGGCCCGGCTGGTTGGCTTTTGCATGCTGATTCGCGACCGGGTGGTGGAAACCGTGGGCCTGCTTGACGAGCAGTTTGCCACGGGGAATTTTGAGGACGACGATTATTGTGTTCGCATGCTTCGGGCGGGCTACCGCCTCGGTGTGGCGGAGGGGAGTTTTGTGTTCCACTATGGAAGTCAGACATTCCAGGCCATGGGGTTGGTGGGCGAGGCGTGGGAATCCCTCATCGCGGCCAACGATGCCCGCTTTCATGCTAAATGGGCGTTGCGACCGGAAGATCGGCTGGATAGTTTTCAGGCGTCCTTACAGCACAACCGCGACGGCGCTGCGCGCTTCGAAGCGGGCGACCTGGCGGGGGCCCTGCGGGCCTTGCTCGAAGCGATTCGGGTAGCGCCCCAGCTCAGTCGAAACCACAACGACCTCGCCGTGGTGCTTTGGCAGCATGGCGAAATCGAAAAAGCGTACGCACGGGTGAAGCAGGCCCTGAAACTGGAACCGGACTATGCCGATGCCCGGGCCAACCTGCGCGATATGGCGTTGGCCCTGGGCAGGGAATCAGACGCGAACGCCTTTCTGAGGGAACTGGAGAACGAGGAATCTTCATGACTATTGAAATACGACCCTATCGGGACGAAGATGCGCGGGCCTGGTTGGAAACCCACGCGATTATCATGAGTATTTCCCATGCGTGGAATTACTGCATCCAGGAGCGCCCCGACTATGAAGGCTACGAATCGACCCGGCTGGTCGCGGTCGATGGCGAGCGCCTTGTGGGACTGACCGACGTGCAATATGAGAACGAGCCGGGGGAGTTGTGCTTCCAAAAAGATACCCGGGGGGGCTACGTACTGGAGTTTGGTCGCCTGCCGGAATATGGGGGGCAGGGCCTCGGAAAGCGGCTGATGGATGCCACGATAGCAGATGCGAAACAGCGGGGTTTTAACCGGCTCGAATACTGGAGTCAGGACCGTCGGGCCCAGCGCTATTATCGCCGCCTGGGCCTGAAGGAAATCAGCCGGCATTATCGCTTCCGTTTTAAGCCGCCCAAGGAGCTGCAAGACCAGATGATGAAAGACTTTGTAGGGGTGGAATATCTCTACGGTGCCTGCGTTCCGGAGGAGTGGCCGTTGGTACAGAAGAAGTATGAGATAGTGCGGAAGCCACCGTTGGAGCCCCACCTTTGCGCGGGCTTTGATGTGCGTTTTTGAAAGGCATCAAAAAAAATTAGCAAAGATTAAAAAAAAATTCCATCCAATGTTGACACGGCCAAAAAGGTTTTGATACTATTTGCGAACCACTTCGGGCGGGAGTAGCTCAGTTGGTAGAGTGCAACCTTGCCAAGGTTGATGTCGCGGGTTCGAATCCCGTCTCCCGCTCCATTTTTTTTTCTTTTCAGGGCCGTTAGCTCAGTTGGTAGAGCAGGTGACTCTTAATCACAAGGTCGGGGGTTCGATCCCCTCACGGCCCACCAATTTTAAATAGATCACATTGCGTTTTAACGCGGGCGAAATTAATTCCGTTTTGCCCGCTTTTTTTGGTACTATGTGGAGCCTTCCCCACGGGGATAATCGGGCGAGTGGCGGAATTGGCAGACGCGCCAGATTTAGGTTCTGGTACCTCACGGTGTGCGGGTTCAAGTCCCGCCTCGCCCACCAACGACTACGAGCATGGTAGATAGAGATTATGAGCGACAACGAAACGAACGAAGATGTAGCAGTAGCAGATGTGGATGGTGCTGACGGTGAATTCGAGTTTGCCGAAGATCCTACCTTCGATGTGGACTACAAAGGCGACTGCGCCTATGAAGTCAAGGTAGCGATTCCCGCCTCCAATACCCTGAAGCAGTCTGAAGAGATGTACGAAGAACTGCAAGGGGATGCCGAGATTCCCGGCTTTCGTCGTGGCAAGGCGCCCCGGAAGTTGCTCGAGCGCAAGTTTGGCAAGGCGGTCCGTGGTGAAGCGACCGAGAAACTCGTGAGCGCGGCGTTTCGCAAACTTATCAAGACCGAATCGCTTTCTCCTATCGACTATCCCGATATCGAAGGTCTCGAAGACGTCCATGACACGCCCCTCGATTCCGCCCTTGAGTTTACCCTGAAGTTTGAGGTCGCCCCCCGGGTGGAACTCGGCTCCTACACGGGTATCAAGGTCGAACGTCCCGTCCTTAAAGTAGAAGAGAAGGAAGTGGACGAGGCCATCGAAAATATGCGTGAGCGCTTTGCGTCTTACGAAGTGGTAGAAGGGGCCAAGGCCCAGGATGACGACCAGGTGGTGATCGACTTCACCGGCGTTATCGACGGCGTCGCCTTTGACGGCGGCAGTGCCGAAAACTACCCCTACATCCTCGGTTCCGGGCGCTTCTTCAGCGAGTTCGAAACCGCCCTGCAAGGTGCCGAGACGGGTTCGGAAGTGACCTGCGACGTGCCTTTCCCGGAAGACTACTCCAGTGTAGACCTCGCCGGCAAAACGGCGACCTTCACCATCAAGGTCAACGAAATCAAGCGTAAGACCCTGCCGGAACTGGATGACGACTTCGCGACGGGCGGCGGCTTCGAAAGCATGGCCGATCTGCGCGAAAAGGTCTCCAAGGATCTGCAGGAAGGCGCGAACAGCCAGGGGCAGCAAATCGCCGAGCGGCGCGCTGTCGAGGCCATCGTAGAAAACAGCACCTTTGAATTGCCCAAGTCGCTGGTAGAGTCCAGCGCCAAAGAATATTACAACCAGGAGCTCCGTCGTCTTCTTGAGTTGCGTGTTTCTCCCGAAGAAATTGATAAGCGCAACGAAGACCTGCTGAAGCAGGCCCAAGAGCATGCTACCCGTGAAATCAAAGCCTATGTCGTGGTAAACGAGATTGGTGCGAAGGAAGGGGTGCAGGTACTGGAAGAGGACTTCGAGAAAGAAGCCCAGGCCATCGTGGGTCGCACCGGTATGGACGTGGATATCGCCAAGCGCTTCCTGAGCCAGGATGACAAGCGCAGCGATTACGAGACCCGTATCTTCCGTCAGAAAGCACTGGCCATCGTGATGGACAGCGCCAAAGTCAAAGATAAAGTGGTAACCCGCGAAGAGCTTTACAAAGAGGATGAAGAGGATAATGCCTGATCCCATGTCGATCCATGCCCAGCTGTCCCAACTTGGCGGGCAAAATCCAGTAGCCCCCGAAAACGTCACGATCTATCAGCAGACGAGTCGCGGGGAGCGCGCCTATGATATTTACTCGCGCCTGCTGGAGGATCGCATTATCTTCCTGGGAATGCCGATTGACGATTACGTCGCCAATTACGTGATCGCGCAGTTGTTGTTCCTCGAATCCGAAGATCCCGATAAGGACATCAGCATCTACATCAACTCGCCTGGTGGCAGTGTGACGGCCGGACTGGCCATCTATGACACCATGCAGTTCATCAAACCCGATGTGAGTACCATCTGTCTGGGACAGGCGGCGAGCATGGGCGCGGTGATCATGGCGGCCGGAACCAAGGGAAAGCGTTTTGCCCTCCCGTACTCCCGCTTCCTGCTACACCAGCTCATGGGCGGCGTGCAGGGCCAGGCGTCCGATATCGACATTCAGGCCAAGGAAATCATCCGAATTGGTGAAATGATCGACGAAATTCTCGTAAGCCACACCGGACAGCCTGCTGAGCGAATTCATGAAGACAGTGATCGTGATTTCTTCATGGGCGCGGAAGAGGCCAAGGAATATGGCCTGATTGACGAGATTCTGGCACGCTAAGTTGCTGGACCGTCAAGGTTTATAGCTCTAAAGTCTAATCCGCCCTCCATCCGATTCCTTGGATTGGAGGGCGTTTAATATCTGTTTGGAAGGGGGTATACCCCGGATTGGCCAAGAGTTTCACTTGACCTCTCTCCCCTTTAGTTGGCAGAATGATACTGAGTCTACGGACTGTTCGCGTCGGCCAGAGAGGGTATCTCTTGACAGGCGACAGTAGAAATGCTAAATTCTAATTCCAGAGACCTTTAAAAGCGCAGGAGAGTCGTATGGCGCCTCAACGTACCCGAAGTGATGTTCCCACCTGCTCCTTCTGTGGCAAGCGCCACGATGAAGTAAACAAACTTATAGCAGGCCCTGACGTCAATATATGCGACGAATGCGTTAACCTTTGCGGTGAAATCGTTGCCGAGGAGCGTGCCCGGAAGGGAACTACGCGTTCCATGAAGGTGCCTCCGCCCAAAGAGATCAAGGGCTTTCTCGACCAGTATGTCATCGGGCAGGACCACGCCAAGCGGGTGCTGTCGGTGGCTGTCCACAACCACTACAAGCGCATTTCCTCAGGTGGCGAAATCGATGGGGTGGAGATTCAGAAGTCCAATGTCCTCCTTGTCGGTCCTTCCGGCTGTGGTAAGACCCTTCTGGCCGAATCCTTGGCGCGTTTGCTGGATGTGCCTTTCGCCGTTGTGGATGCCACCACGCTGACCGAAGCCGGCTATGTGGGCGATGACGTCGAAAACGTGATTCTCAAGCTATTGCAGGCAGCCGATTTTGATCCGGCCCGTGCAGAGACGGGCATCGTTTACATCGATGAAATCGACAAGGTAGCGCGAAAGAGTGATAGCCCCTCGATTACCCGGGATGTCTCGGGAGAGGGCGTGCAGCAGGCCTTGCTGAAGCTTCTGGAAGGCACGAGCGCCAGTGTGCCCCCCCAGGGTGGCCGAAAACATCCGCAGCAGGAATGCATCCAGGTACACACCAAGAACATTCTCTTTATCTGCGGCGGTGCCTTCAATGGGCTTGACCTTATTATTCAGAAGCGTATCGGCCAGAAGGTCATCGGGTTTAACGCCGATGTGCGGTCCAAGAAAGAAATGGGCCTGGGCGCGTTGCTGGCAGAGGTGAAGCCCGAGGATCTGATCAAATACGGGATGATTCCCGAATTCAGCGGCCGCCTTCCGATCACCGCGTCGCTTTCGGAGCTCGGCAAGGATGACCTGGTCCGCATTCTCGTGGAGCCCAACAACGCGTTGGTGCGCCAGTATGAGAAGCTCTTCGAGATGGAAAATGTGAAGCTGCGGTTCAAAAAGGAAACCGTGGAAACGGTCGCGGAGAGCGCCATCCTTCGAGACACGGGCGCCCGTGGGCTTCGCAGCATTCTGGAAGAGGCCATGCTCAGTGTCATGTATGAAATCCCCTCCCGGGAAGATGTGGTCGAATGTGTGATCACGCCGGGTGTCATTAACAATAATGAAGAGCCGTTGCTCGTGTATAAACATGAAAAAGAAGCGGCCAAATCGGCGGACGACGATACAAATTCTGCCTCTGCCTGATTGCCTGTAAACAAGACGTTTCGGCCGGATATCCTCTCTCAGGATGTCCGGCCTTTTGCCTGTATACCGTGCGAACGGCTATACTGTGGCACTGCCTCCCCCCGTCCCGTATCCGATACGGCGGCGCGGCGAACGAAACGGTTCCGAATGTACCCCAAAGCGCCAATGTACACTCCCGAGCCACACCTGAATTGACTGGAGCGAACCGAACTGATGTCAGCCCGTAAACGTGTCGTCGAAGACAGTAGCATGCGTCTTTATCTCCTGCCGCTGAAAGACGCCGTCGTATTTCCCCGCATGATTGTACCGCTTCTGGTCGGGCGGCCCGCCTCCCTGGCGGCGGTCGAAGGAAGTCTGGCCAAGAATCAGCCCCTGTTCCTCTGTACCCAGCGGGACGCGGCCGAGGAAAATCCCGAGGAAGACGGACTCTATACGGTCGGTGTGGCCGCTACGATTCTCCAGTCCCTGCGCATGCCCGATGGCACCATGAAAGTGGTGGTGGAAGGGCTGGGACGGGGACAAGTCACCCGGTTCTGTCTGGGCGAAGATGTGAACGACGCCGCCGAAGTACAGGTGCAGGAGTTGGACACGGAGGCGGAGGTCGGGGAGAATGCGGATGCCCTGATGCGTACCGTGGTCGGACAGTTCAAAGAGTATGTGCAGCTCTCCCAGCGGGTCGCTCCCGAGATTCTCATGTCTATTCAGGATATGGATGACCCGGAGTTGGTTGCCGATTCCGTGTGTGCCTATCTGCCGGTGGGCGTTGAGGAGCGCCAGGAGCTGGTGGAGCTGGTCGACCTGACCGAGCGGCTGGAGCGTATGACCGCTTTTCTGATGCGGGAAAATGAGCTCATCCTGATGGAGCAAAACGTCCGGGACCGGGTCCGTGAACAGATGGAGCGGGGTCAGCGTGAGCATTATCTCCACGAGCAACTGAAGGCCATCCATCAGGAATTGGGGAACCGCGAAGACGGCGACGAATTTTCAGAAATGCGCACCCTGATTGCCAAGGCGAAGATGCCCAAAGAGGTGCGCGTAAAGGCCGAGCGGGAATTTGCCCGTTACGAACGCATGCCCATGCTGAGTCCGGAAGGCGCGGTAATACGCAGTTACCTCGAATGGCTCTGCGATATGCCCTGGTCCAAACGCACGCGGGACTTCCTTGATTTGGAGGTGGCCCAGACCGTGCTCGACGAAGATCACTTTGGTCTGGAAAAGGTGAAAGATCGCATCCTCGAGTATCTCGCGGTTCGGAAACTCAGCAACTCCGCACGCGGCCCCATCTTGTGTCTGGTGGGACCTCCCGGCGTGGGTAAGACGTCGTTGGGCAATTCGGTGGCCCGGGCTATGAAACGAAAGTTCATACGGGCATCCCTGGGGGGGGTGCGGGACGAAGCAGAAATTCGTGGTCACCGACGGACCTATATCGGGGCCATGCCGGGCCGCATCTTGCAGAGTGTCAAGAAGGCGGGCGTGAAGAACCCCCTGTTTCTTCTCGATGAAGTCGACAAACTGAGCAATGACTTCCGCGGTGATCCCTCCTCAGCGCTGCTGGAGGTCCTGGACCCGGTGCAGAATAAGGACTTCAGTGATCATTATCTGGAAGTGCCCTTTGACCTGTCGGAAGTCTTTTTTATTGCGACGGCCAACAACGAGTTTCAGATTCCCGAACCCCTTCAGGATCGCATGGAAATCGTGCGCCTTTCCGGATACACCATCCGAGAGAAAGAGCAGATTGCCACCCTTTTCCTCGTGCCACGTCTCATGGGCGAGTGTGGCCTGAAAGAAGCGCACGTGGAGTTTACGCTGGACGGAATCGGGGCCATTATCCAGCGCTATACGCGGGAGGCCGGTGTCCGTGAATTGGAACGTCAGATTGCACGGGTGTTCCGGAAGGTGGCCCGCACCGTCGTGGAGAAGACCCACAACGGGCGGATGATACTGAATGAAGCCATGGTCATTGACCTCCTGGGGCCACCGGTGTATAGCGGGCTCCATGCCGTAGAGCAGCCCGAGGTGGGCATTGCCATCGGGATGGCCTGGACCCAGGTGGGGGGCGATATCCTCTATATCGAGTCGAGTCTCATGGAAGGTAAGGGCAAATTGACCCTCACCGGCCAGTTGGGCGACGTGATGAAGGAATCGGCCGAGGCGGCCTACACCTATATCCGGTCCAATGCGAAGCGCCTGAAAGTGCCGACGGATTTCCACAAGACCTTAGATATCCACGTTCATGTGGCCGAGGGGGCCGTTCCCAAAGACGGTCCCTCCGCAGGCGTGGCGCTTATCGTCTCCCTGTTGTCCGCCTTACGCAAAAAGGCCCCGGCAGCTGCCATGTCCATGACCGGTGAAATCAGCCTGCTGGGTCGGGTCTTACCGGTGGGCGGCATCAAAGAGAAGGTGTTGGCGGCCCACCGCACGGGCATACGTTCGATTATCCTTCCCCGGGAAAATGAAAAAGACCTGCCGGATATTCCGGACGATGTGCGCAGTGAACTGGATATTTCCCTGGTCGAGACCGTGGATGATGTGCTGAAAATTGTCTTCGCCCCCAAAAAGAAGAAGTCCTAGGGCGTCAGAAGAGAGGAATTCGTCGTGCAGGTCCATACCGCAGACTTTCTAGTGAGTGGGCTCGATCCCAGCCACTACCCCAAAGACCGACGTCCGGAATTTGCCTTTGTCGGCCGCTCGAACGTTGGTAAATCCACCTTGATGAACGTGCTCCTGGGACGCAAGGGGCTGGCCAAGACCAGTGGTACCCCGGGCAAGACCCAGACCCTGAACTTTTTCAACGTCAATGACAAAGTTTATTTCGTCGATCTGCCGGGCTATGGGTTTGCCAAGGTGCCCAAAGCCATGAAAGACACCTGGAATCGGGTCATGGTGGAGTACCTCAGTGAGCGGGAAACCCTCCGCATGGTCGCGGTCTTGGTAGATGCGCGCCACAAGCCCTCCGAACTGGATATCCATATGCTCCAGATTCTGGAAGAGGCCGAGGTGCCCACGCTGGTCGTGGCCACGAAGATCGATAAGTTGAAGCGCTCTCAACGGGAAAAAGCACTGCGCCTAATCAGTGACACCCTTTCCCTCGACCGTGAAGCCATCATCCCCTTCAGCGGCGTGAATCGCGAAGGCGTGAAAGACCTCTGGCAGGTCATCGACGACCTGGTCTAGGTTGCGGCCTCTTCAGGCGGGACTGTCCTCGCCCAGGACCGGAGCGCGCCGGGCGGCATCCCTGGCTTCCCGGGTCGTGTCCTCATCGTAGGCCATCGTAATAAGCAGGTGGGAATAGGGGATGGTGACGAGCAGCCCGACGAAGAAAAACAGCAGGCCGGCGAGATTGATCGCCAGCATCATCACTCCCAACATAATCCACCGTTTCCGGTTGCGCCACACCAGTTTGCGGCTTGCTTCCATGGCGTCCCACATACCCAGGTTCTTATCCAGCAGAAAGAGATAGGTTGTCGTGTAGGAGAGCAGCACGAGGAGGCCGGGGATTACCAACAGCGAGAGTCCAATCAGGAAGGCGACCTGAATCAGGATGTTGGCAATGAAGGCGGGCAGGAAATTCTCGAATCCGGTTAGCAATTCGCCGAGATGGGTTTCCTTATTGCGTACGATGGCCAAATCCATCTTGTACATCCCCAGCAGGAATGGGCCGAGCAATACGTTGCCGCCGACTCCCTGCAACAGGTAGTCGCCCGAAAAAACGATGGCAACAAGGATGAGGTGGGCGCCCACGAGCAGGCGCTTATGCTCCCAAAAGAGCCCGAAACCGCGGTAGAGTAAGGCCTTATTACAGGAGCTTCCGGGGGGGCACTCATAATCTTCAAGAGGTGTAGTCACAATAACTTCCGATCACGAAGGGGTTTCTGCGCCACCGCGCAGGCAATCTTACACCGCGATGGTACCATTTAGGCAGAAATATTCCCAGTGCGGGGGGGGAGCCCCGAAGGCCGAGGAGGGGATTTGGGGGAAAGGTGACTGGGGAATCGGTGGCATGGTACCGTAGAATGAGGAGTGAAGCATGGCACGTGGTGACCACATCAAAGTACGACGACTTGGATTTCTCTATGCCCATCATGGGATCGACATGGGGGATGGCACGGTTATCCATTTTTCTGGGGAGCCCCTGCGTCCTACCCGAGCCCGTGTTATCCGGAGCGATTTCACCGCGTTTTGTGATGGCGCGCGCTGTCAGGTCGTGCCGTATCGGGAGCCCGTGCGAAGACCGTGTGAGGTGGTCGCGGCAGCCGAGGCGTCGCTTTCAGCCGGTTCCTACTGCGTATTGCTGAACAACTGCGAGCATTTCGCCACCTATTGCAAGACCGGTGTGACGAAGAGCTACCAGGTGCGTCGGCTGGCGCTTGCGGCGGGTGCCACCCATACGACGGTGGCGGTCGCGGTAATTTCATTGGTTCGTTACGCGCAGCGCCGATTTTTCTCTCCTACCCCGTCCTGAATGGGTTGACGGAGTTCAGGAAAGAACGGACACGACCGCGCGATATACCAAAACACAGGAAGGCAGAATCATGTTAGAGCGATTGACGTCAGACGAGCAGCGCGCCATGTTGGAGTTGCTCATCTATATGGCCAAGGCGGATGGTAAGGTGGTGGATATTGAGCAGCAGATTCTGGAGAATTATGCCACGCTGGTGGAGGTGGAGTTCAGTGGTCTCCGCGATGATGCGACACCAGAAGACGTCATTCCCCGTCTGAAAACCATGGTGAGTCGGGCAATCGTGCTCCAGGAGCTGCTGCGGCTCTCCCATCTGGACGGTTTATTCACGGAGCGCGAACGGGCCGCCATCCTGGAGATTGCGGGACTCATGGGGCTCCCGATGTCGATGGTGCACAAGTTGGATGAATGGGTGGTAGAGGGGTTGCGCTGGGTATGGCGGGGCGAAGATCTGCTCGACGAAGTCGCCGCGACGTCGGAGTGAGTAAAGGGGGCGGGGTCAGTTGAGAATGGCCCCGGTTTCCTTGGCGTGCTCAATGAGTTCGGGCGAGAGTCCGCGCGCGTAGCGCAAGTCGGCCCCGGAGAAGTTGGTGTGCTCATTGAAGCGCACGAAAGAGAAATCGGCGAATCGGCAATCCGCGTTACTGAGGTTGGCTGCATTCAGATTGGTGGAGCGGAGGTCGGCTTCGGTCAGGACGGCACCTTCGAGATTGGCCCCGGCCATATAGGCTGCAGCAAGATTGGCTTCGGTAAAGTCGCATGCTATCAACGTAGCGTCATCGAAGCCCGCGGAGAAGAAATTGGTATTTCTCAGGCTTGCACCCCCCAGATTTACCTGAATAAGCGATGCGTGCCCCAGATCTGCGAAGTTCAAATTGATTTGCCGAAGGTCCGCGTCATCCAGGTAGACGTGTCTGAGCAGGGCGTATTCCAACTGGGTGGGGTCTGCCGCAGCGTCAAATAGCCCGCCAAGGGTTTTCGGAGTGTCCTGGGCATCCCGGCACGCCGCCGCGTGCGCCTCAAGCCCTCCTTTGAAGCTCTGCACGCGCATGAGCGTCTCTGTACTTCTTCGATCTTGTATTTTTAGAGAGAGTGGCGTCCCGAAGAGGTTTTCCAGAGAAAGGCCGAACTGGTTCAGACTTCCCGTCATGAACAGGAGCGACGTGATTCCGGCCACGATGAGGACGATACTTTCGGTCTTATATTGTTTGAGAGTATCTAGTCGCTTGCGCGGTTTCGTTGACATACAGAGCCCCAGGTGGTGCCTGACCAAGTGATTCGAATGAAGCGATTACGCAGGGCGACCCGGTCAGGCTATTCGGAGGGAAGACCGATACGGGCTTCACCCATAGCTGCGTGGATGGGGGAGGCGTGAGGGGTCGCTGTTCATTCCATGTAGACGGTACACGCTTCCCGTAGGCAATAAAAAACCGGAGGGTAGCCAAGGCCACCCTCCGGAGCATCTAATCATTCACAGTGAATCCAAGAACCGGAGTTCAGAGGATCACGGGAACCACATGTTGTTGTCCTGATGACCTTCGGGAGCAAGCATCCAGAACTGGCTGCCATTTTCCTGGGGGAATTTACCGAAGGCTACGTGGCCGTCCATGAACAGCACGTTAGCACCACCGGGAACGTGGTTGAATTCTTCGGAAACCGCACCGCTGTCTTCGGAGCGGGAGGAGTCCCAAAGCACACCAACCGTGGACTGAGCCTGAGCGGCGCCAGCAGGGTTGTTGATGTCGGTGATAAGGAAGCGTTCGATGCCTTCCTTAAGGCTGAAGAGCTCTTCGGTGCGACCGGAACCGTTGGTCACGGAGAAGGAACCGCCCATGTCGCCGAACAGGAACTGCTCGCCGGAAGCGTTGGTGCCCGCGTCAACCGCGATACCAACTTCTTCGTAGTCCGCAGCCGTTACGAGCTGCTGGGGCTGGAACACAAGACCCCAGTAGGTGTAGGAGTCACCAGCGGGGTGGGGGTAGCAGCTGGCGGTGTCGCCACTGTAGTTCTCGGGGAGCTGACCGTCGCAGCCAGAAGCGCCGCTAGCAGCGAAAGCAGCCGCAGCCGTCTTAGCAGCGTTGAAGGGGCTGTTTACCGTAGCCCAATCGGGGTCGGCATCTTCCCAGCGCCAGCCCTGCTCGGTGTCCGTACCATCACGGTCAGACGGGCAGAAGAATACGGTGGGGTCAGCCAGGTATTCGGGGAACACAGCCGCAACACTGGGGATGGACCAGATACGGCCATAGGTGTCGGCGTCTGCAGCGGAAGCAAGACGGTCGTTACGCTGGTCAACGTAGCGGCTGGGCCATACTTCACCGGGGCTTTCGTTCGCGTACATCTTGAACACGAGACCAAGCTGTTTCAGGTTGTTCTGGCAGCTGGCGCGACGGGCCGCTTCACGGGCACGTGCAAGAGCAGGCAGAAGAATGGCTGCAAGGATACCGATGATAGCGATAACCACAAGCAGCTCAATGAGGGTAAAACCCTTTTTGGAATTAGGACGCTTTGTCATAACTCTCTTTCCTTTGGTGGTAGAAAAATAAAAGTAGGATGTCAAAATTAACGAATAAAGTATGATGTTATTGGTCCGCAGACCTCCGAAACAGTCCCGCCTCCTTTCTACGCTGTTCCTGGCGTTGTACTATTATTTTGACGTAGACGGTGGAGAAATAAATGGATATAGATACAATTCTCCACTCGTCTCGCAAAAAGCGTTCTGAGCACCGATTGGTATCTCCCAGGGGAGAGGGGAACCCCGCAAGCGCGCCTGCCTGCCTTCATCGTTTCCGTGCGTACCTGACCGTAAGCACGAAGTGATTCCCACCGAGTCGGTGTAAGCTAAGTATAACAACTTTTCCTGAAATGTAAAGGAAAAAATTCTATACCTGCACGTTAGGTATGTTTTACGAAGTGTTTCAAATTGGGGGCCAGCATGGTTTCTCTTGTGCCAGCGTGCATGCATTTTATAGTTTTTGACCACGCTTGTCAATGGGTAGGCCACGTTTTCTTAATTCAGACTATAGCCTGTGTCAATGATTAAGCCGTTGTCTACGGTGCTGGAACAGCGGGCAGGCTCGGGGTGGGCGGAAGCAGGGTGGGACTCCCTGATTCGGCGTAATTCCGCTTTATTTGTGGTTCTCCTTTTGCTACTATAAGGGCAGGCACTATATATGGTGTAGGAAGGTTTTTATGACGGGTCATTTTCGTAAAGTCCATTTCGTCGGCGTCGGCGGCATCGGCATGAGTGGACTGGCTGAGATTTTGCTCAATCTGGGCTATGAAATTTCCGGATCCGACCTGTCCAAATCCGGGATTACCACCCGGCTCGAGGGCTTGGGGCTCACTTTTTTTGAGGGACACCAGGCCGAAAACGTGCGCGATGCAGACATTCTCGTCGTATCTGCGGCGGTTGCGGAAGACAATTCCGAGGTGGTGGCCGCGCGAAATCTTCGACTTCCCATCATGCATCGGAGCGACCTGCTGGCGGATCTGATGCGCCTGAAGCCCAATGCGGTGGCGGTGGGCGGCACCCATGGTAAGACGACAACGACCTCGATGATCAGCGCCATTCTTGATGTGGCCAATATTGGGGCGACCACGATTGTGGGGGGGATTCTTCACCGGAGCGGCACCAATGCCCGTTGGGGCACGGGGTCCTACCTGGTGGCGGAAGCCGACGAACACGACGGATCGTTTCTGCGTTTACACCCGACCGTAGCGGTCGTAACCAATATTGATGCCGAACATCTTGAGTACTATGGCACGATCGACCAGATAAAGCGGGCCTTTACCGAGTTTTGTAATGGCGTGCCCTTCTACGGGTACGCGATCCTTTGCGGTGATGATCCCAATTGTCAGGCCATCTTGCCAGACATTCACAGCGTATCAATTACCTATGGCCTGGGAAACGGTATGTCCCTCCAGGCGGCAAATCTTACGCTCGTAGAGAGTCAATCATCCCGGATTTCCGATCGATTGAATGGCCTGGCGACCCGCTTCGATGTGGTCAGTCACGACGCGCGGGTGGCTCCGGAAGGCGTGTTGGGCACGGTGGTGGTGGATGCACTGGGCGAAAACAATGTACGCAATGCCCTCGCCGCCTGTGCCGTTGGGCTTTGTCTCGGAATGCGTTTCAACGTGCTGGCAGAAGGACTGCGCCATTTTGACGGGGTGCGCCGTCGTCTTCAGGTGCGGGGTGAAGCCCGGGGTGTGGCCGTGGTGGAAGACTACGCCCACCACCCGACGGAGATTGCGAGCACGTTGGAGGCCATCCGTTGGGCACGACCCACGCGAATTGTGGGGGTTTTTCAGCCCCATCTATATAGCCGCACCAAGCATTTTTGTGACGAGTTCGCGGCTGTTCTGGCCCAACTTGATCATGCCATTGTGACCGATATTTACCCGTCCCGTGAGGCACCTATTCCCGGCGTCGATGCCGGAATGGTGGTCGACGCGGCCCATAACCTGGACGCCCGGCATGTGGAATTGGTCCGGGATCGCCATGCTGTGCCGGCCCGCTTGCTGGAAATCGTGGAGTCGGGCGATATCGTATTGATCCTCGGAGCAGGGGATATCAATCAGATAGTAGAGCCCCTGCTACACGATTTGGGAGAAGGGTGATGCCGCTGGCCCGTGTCCACACGACCCGTAAACGGCGTCCGATGCCGCGACGGCAGCGTCTCCGGCAGCTTGTTATCCTGTTGGAGATTGGCTGCTGCATTGCGGTGCTTGCGGTTTTCGGGTACGGCTTTTATCACTATGCCATTGAATCCCCCCGTTACAAGGTGAATCAGATCCTGGTCTATGGCGCGGAAAAGGTGTCGCCCGAAGAGGTGCGCCTTGCGGCCGGGGTGAGCACCGCGGATAATCTGCTGCTGGTGAGCACCGCTGCCGTGGCGGCCAATGTCTCCGAGCTGCCCTATGTAGAGGCGGCGGCCGTATCCCGGGAATTGCCCAACACCCTGATCATTACCCTGCGCGAGCGTGCGGCCGTGGCAACTGTCATGGCGGGCCGGAAGTCCTATCTCGTGGATGGGGATGGCTTTGCACTCCGTGAGCTGCCGCCGGGCGCCCCGGTAACGGGTCCGTTGATTACGAGTGTGCCCGACCTTGGTATACCCACGGTGGGAGAGCGCCTCGAGTCGCGCTCGCTGCAAGAGGCCCTGTCCCTCTGGAAGGCCTATTCCGAGGCGCCGATCTCCGAGGAAGTGACGCTTTCGGAAATTGCCGCCGAGGGGCCGATGCAGCTGACGATGTTTTGGGACGAAGCGCCCTTTGAAATACGGTGGGGGCGCAGTGATTATGAATTGCAGGCGGCACGCCTGAGTGTACTGTGGCAAGAGAAATCGGGACAATTGCCTTGCCAGGAATATCTCGATTTGCGCTTTGACCAGGATCTGGTCTGTCGCTGATGCGAAAATAGCGACCAGGGTGTGCACGGGGATTGTGCCCGAGAGAACCCGGGTGCTACCATGACGAATACTCCAGGGAGAGAACAACACAATGACGGTATCGATGTCTGACGAATTCCACTCATTCGATCAACGCGCAGTTATCAAGGTGTGCGGTATTGGCGGTGGCGGCGGTAACGCCGTAAGCCGCATGATCGAAGCAGGTCTTTCTGATGTTGATTTCATCACGGTGAATACGGATGCCCAGGCCCTCAAAAGCTCTCCCGCTGGCACCCGGCTTCAGGTTGGTGTTGAATTGACGGGCGGATTAGGCTCGGGCGCACAACCCGGCGTCGGCGCGCGCGCTGCCGAAGAAGATCGGGAACGCATCAAAGAGGTGTTGAGCGGGGCCGATATGGTCTTCCTTACAGCCGGTCTGGGAGGCGGCACGGGAACGGGCGCCACCCCGGTGGTCGCCCAGGAAGCCTCCAGCAACGGGGCGCTTACCGTGGCCATCGTGACGCTGCCCTTCACCTTTGAGGGTAAAGAGCGGATGCACAGCGCCCTGCAGGGGCTGGCCGAGCTTGAGCAACACGTCGATACGCTCATTGTCGTACCCAATGACCGCGTGGCAACCCTGTGCCAGAATAACATGTCGTTGCTGAACGCCTTCAAGAATGCCGACGAAGTACTTCACAACGGCGTGCGGGCCATTTCGGAATTGATTACTGTTTCCGGCCTGATCAACCTCGATTTTGCCGACGTCCGTACGATCATGCAGGCCCGGGGCCGCGCCCTGATGGGTATTGGCAGCGCAGAAGGCGAAGACCGGGCGGTGCGCGCGGCGCAAGAGGCCATTGTCTGCCCCCTCCTCGAACAATCCAATATTAATGGCGCCATGGGCGTTATCGTCAATATCAAAGGCGGATGCGATATCGGTATGCGTGAAGTGCAGGACGCGGTTACGACCGTCAAAGAGTCTGCCCACCCCGATGCCAATATCATTTTCGGTGCGGTTGTAGATGAACAAGAGCGGCCTGAGCTTCAGGTCACCGTGATTGCTGCGGGCTTCCCCAAAGGGGTCTCCGAAGAATTTCTGTCAACCGACGGGACCACCCCGCGTCCCATGCCCACCCCGCCCCCGTTGCCGAGTCACCGCCAGCCCGCCGCCGAAACGGTCCCGGAAATTACCCTGTCCCCCGAAGAAGATGATATGCCCGAATCGCTGGAGGAAGAACTGGAATTTCCGTCGGAGCCGGGCGAGCAGATTTTATTTCCTGAGGAGCCTGCCGACCGCCAACCTGCTCCCCGATCGAGTGAGCCAGAAGAAGATCTTGGCATTCCCGCGTTTCTACGCAAACGGATGAGGAAGAAAAACTAATGGACAGGCAACGGTTTCTCAAGCTCCTGCAGCGGGCGGTCCAGAAGGACGCTTCCGACATTCACTTGAAGACGGGCAGTGTCGTTTATTTTCGGGTGGACGGTCAGATTGTGAGCCAGGAGGGGGATCCGCTCCTGGCGGAGGATATCGACGGTATCCTGGACATTCTGTTGAGTCACGAGCAAAAAGACTACTTCATGAAGCGGGGCGATCTGGATTTGGCCTTCACCGAAAAAGGGGTGGGGCGATTTCGGGTGAATGCCTTCCGGCAACGGGGCTCGGTGTCGCTGGTGATGCGGCGCATCAAGAGTAAAATCATGACCATCGAGCAGCTGAACCTGCCCCTGGCCGTCAATCGCTTCGCGACCATGCAGCGGGGACTGGTGTTGCTGACGGGCACGACGGGTAGTGGTAAGTCCACCGCCTTGGCCGCCATCGTAGACCATATTAATTCCCACCGCCAATGTCACGTGGTGACGATTGAAGATCCCATCGAATACGTGCACTCCGATCGGAAGGCCGTCATCAATCAGCGCGAAATAACGATTGATACCAAAGACTTTTCCTCGGCTTTGAAGGCTGTGATGCGACAGGATCCCGACGTGATTCTAGTGGGCGAGATGCGGGATCTGGAAACCTTCCAGGCGGCCATCAGTGCTTCGGAAACGGGTCACCTCGTATTCAGTACCCTGCACACCACCAACGTCATGCTGACCATCGACCGCATCATCGACCTCTACCCCTCCAACCAACACGACCAGGTGCGTTCTCAGTTGGCCATGAACCTGCGCGCAATCATGTGTATGCGTCTCCTGCCCCGTGCCGACGGTTCCGGTCGGGTGCCCAACTGTGAAATCATGTTCACCAACCCCGGTATTCGGGCCCTCATCAAAGAAAACCGCATTGTGCAGATGGACAATGCCATCAGCAATGGCCGCGAATCGGGCATGCAGGGCTTCAATGACAGCCTCCACGACCTCATCAAGCAGGGACTGGTCAGCCTGGATGTGGGTATGGAAATTTCAGACAATCCCGAAGAACTCAATATGATGCTCCAGGGCATTCGATTGAGCACCGGTCGGGGTGGTTTGCTGAAGTAATCGCGGATTATCGATTACTCCGAAGCTTCGGAGTCGTCGTCCTCGATTTGCCCCATCATGCTGGCGGCCATGTCGAGCCCAATGTTGAGTTGGTCCAGAAAGCCTTGTACTTGGGCCATATCTTCCGGTGCGAGTTCGGCCTCCAGCTGGGTCGCGACTGCTTCGTAGCGGGCACGAAACGCCGAAATGTCTGGCGCCATGGAAGTGGCATCAAATTGGTCGCCGTTGTCGGCCAACATGTGATCCACCAGGACATCCACCGTATACTCTCGGGTCTCGGCTTCCATTCCCGGAGCCATCATGCCAATCTGCAGGTCAAATTGTTGTCGCAAGAGTCGGCCGGGCATCTCCTCTTGATACTGGTCGAAGCGAGCCATTTCCTCCGCCGTCAGCACGTCGGTCACTGCGCTCTTGAGATCGTGGGTATCAACCATAGAGCCATCATCGGGCGACTCGCCACGCATCATTGCCAGCCCTGCCAGCGCCCGCGTTTTGAGATGGTCCTGCAGCACTTCCCGCAAGGCGTCGGCACGTTCCTGCGGTAGATTCAGGGCCGTAAAGAGCTCGTGATATTGGGTTGTAAGGGCCGTCTTGGCACTCGCCCTCATCATTTGTTCACCGGCCTCCCCGGCAAACATGGCAGTGAGGAGATTTTTATTTTTTTCCATGTCGGTGTCCCCGTCTTCACTGGTGTCTTTGCCCAGCATTTTCTTTAGCATGTCCGCTGGATTAACCGTTTCAGGAACCGGGAATCCTTCCCGGAGGGCGCTGGCCGACTCCTTCGCCGTGTCGGCCGTTTCTTTCAAGTGGGCGACCGTGTCTTCGAGGGCTTCGTAGCGGCCCTCAAGATCGATGAGCGCTGCCGCCTGCGCCTTGGCGTCTGCGAGCACTTCCTGCGTCGTCTGTAGCTTTTCAGTGAGTTGGTGCACCGTTTGCCATTCCACATAGAGGGCGGCACCCAATCCCAACGCGACGATCCATCCCAGGGCCAGCATGATATTCTTAATCATCGATTTCTCCTGCGGTTGTGGGGGACGGCTCCGTTTCGAAGCACCGTAAGCCCCCGGCCGCTTTCTGGTTTGTTACGCCCGATTCTGAAGTGACATAATGGGGCGACAGCCCGATGCCTGCCTTACTATACCCTGTAAGGTGCCGTGGTATTCGATTTTTTGGGGCTGCTTTTCGTCCCCGCTATCGCGTGGTTCTGTCGAAAATACGTTTCGGTCCTTGTTAGGAAGTCTTATGACGTCTCCAATACTTATGATCATGGTCTCGCTGGTGGGTGCCGTTACCGAAATTGAGCAGACCTATCATCGGGCCCTGGCGGGGGAGGGGGCGACCGTGGCCGACGTTCAGGCGGCCTGGGCGGAGACGATGGGCCTTCGTGTTGTGTCGGAAGACGGCGTCATCGCCACCGGGAAACACGTGCAGTTGACGACCCGCGATCCCGCGGATCTCGTGGGTGAAATCACCGAGGGGGCCCTCATTCGCAATTACGTGTCCATCGCCGGGCATGGCCCCGAGCCCCTCCAACTGCTGCTGCCAAAGGACCCCGAGGGCCGCGCGCTAAGGATTTATCGTCGCGTCGAAGCCGGGCTCTTCATCGAACTGGCCCATCCCCCCGAATCGGCAGGTGCCTACTGGAAGATCGACGTGACGTATCCCGGTGAGTTTGTCGTCCACGAACCCCGGTCCGACGGTGAAGGGAAAGTCAAAGGACTCTTTCCCACCTTTCCTCCATCGGTGTCGGGTGCCGAACGAAAATGGGTGTGGCAACTGTTCCGGGTTGGCGCCAACGAAGCGGTGGGCCCCGTGCCCCTGCTCATGATCCACGGTGCCGGCACAGACCGGTGGAGCGAATTTACCCACTGGGCGCGCTTCAGTCCCGAGGCGGCCGACTTCCGGCAACGTTTCCAGATCTGGAACTTCTCCCACCCGATGGCGGGTATTAATGCGCCCATTGGCTTTGACCCGGAGTGCCCGGAGTTTGATGAGAGTATCGTGGCCTATCTCTATCGCCGGCTGGAAGATGCCACGGCGGAAGGCACGACATCGGCTGAGGGGACCTTCAAGTTCCCGGCGGATGGTCCCATCACGATTATCACCAACAGTCACGGTGCCCTGAAGGCCCGGGCCTTCATGGTGAATTTTCCGGAATATGGCGATCGGGTGCTCGGGGCGGTGACCCTGGGGGGCCCCCACATGGGTACGCCCTGGGCAACCCCCGAGTGGCTTCGCTTTACGGCCTCCCGATTCGGGTTGTTGACACCCAATCTCGGGGAGCGGCTGGTGGAAGATGCCATCACGTCCAACTACGTCTCCCTCAGCGCCCAGAGTGATCTGGATATGGGCTGGCCCAATTTTGATGCCGAAGGCGGCGCGGGCATTCCTTATCGCCGTTTCAGCACCTGGACCCAGGCCGAGGGGGCGGTCAACCGGGTCTTGTCGCCGCGCGATGCCAATGTGAGCGATGCCCGCACCCTGCCGGGGTATGACGATGAAACCTTCGACCCCCAGGTTCAGTTGGAGACCTTCTGTGGGGGCATGGAACATATTACACCGGCCCTGGCAGGCGGACTCTACATGGATCGATTCTTCCTCTATGGCAGCTACCTTTATCGGGGCCGGGGGTGGCTCGACATGTTTCTCCGGTCCGATGATGGGGTCGTGCCCGGCGCCACCAATCTCTTTGAGAACAGTTCGCTCCGGGCCATCAACATTATTATGGGGTTTGTGCCCTCGGCGGGTGCGGATTGGCCCATGAGTCCCTATCGCATGGGAGATGGTTTCGTGCCCCTCCAGAGCCAATTGATGCTTGACGGAAAAGAGACGGTTCCCGTTTACAAGACCCGCGAAGTGTTGGGGTGGCGGGTGCCCGTGTTGCCCTTCACGCCGGATCTGGAGCTCATTGCGCAACACACCCTGGCCGACCCGGAGCGCATCCGAATCTGGCCGGGATGGAGTCACCTCGACACGGTGACGGGACGCTATAATCAGGAAACGGGACACAGCGAATTATTTATGCAGGTAGCCGCCGATCTGGCGAGCGTCTTACCTGCCGAGTAAGAGTGATGGGGCGTGGTCGCCTCGAGATGAATCGCAGGGGAAACGGGAAGGAAGTAGCGGGAGCTCATGACTCAACAGGACGAAAAAACTTCGAAGCGCATCAGCGCCGTGGATCAGCTGCGGGGCTATGCCATTTTCGGGATGCTGCTGGTTAATGCCAACGGGTTATTCAGTATCGAGTACGAACAATTCGAGCATCACCGGGAAAGCTTCAGCTACGCCGACACCATCGCGCCCCTCTTTCTCTTCGTGGTAGGGATCGGTATGCGCCTCTCCTGGCTTCGTCGGAGCGCGAGCGCAGGTGAAGCCGCCGCCCGTCAGGCCATGGTCAAGCGCTTCTGCCTCCTGGTCCTCATCGCCTTTGCGGTCTACGCGGGATGGTTGTGGGATGCCCTCATGGATATCGGTCTCGCGGGACTGCTCGCCGTCTGGCTCATCGACAAGAAGCCTCAGATACGTATTGCGGCCGCCTTCCTCATGGTGGCGCTTTACCAGGCCATTGTGATGTTCAGCTTTTACGGGGACTGGATTCAACGGGTGGACGGCGCGCCGTCTATCGACTCCTATCTCATCGTAAGACTGATTCCCATGCGTGACGCCCTCTTCGATGTGGCCCTCAACGGGGGACCGCTCGGACCGCTGAGTTGGTGCATGATGCTGCTCTTCGGATCCATTGCCTACGATCTTATGGCCACGGGGGACCGCAAGAAACTGATGGTGGGTTGCGTGTCATGGGGTGTTGGCCTCTGCGCCCTGGGATGGCTTTTTCATGTGCCCTGGGGAGATACCAAAGCGCTGTGGCCCATCTCCGCCTACTACATGACCGCGCCCTTTCCCTTGTGGTCCACGGGGCTTTGTTTTCTGCACCTGCTTGCTTTCTATGTGCTGTGTGACATAGCGTCACTCCGCATTCCGACCTTCACCGCCATGGGAATGAACCCCCTCTTTATCTACATTATCCAATTGCTGGTCCTGGACGTGGTGGGTGGCTTTGACGTGCCTGCCATGAGCCTCCCGGTGGGTATTGTGGCGTTCCTCTTGTTCTACGGGTGTTTCGCGGGCCTGGCCTGGGTGCTTCACCGCCGGGGAATCTATATCAAGATTTAGGGCGCTCAGACACACTTGAATATTTGTTCAGTATCTTGTATGCTGTGGGGGAGGTGAATCCCATGGCCATACATTTGGCGGACGACAAGACCCTGGTGGGGCGGGGAACGTGGTGGAACACGGACAACCGCTTCGAGACGCAGGCCCTTCAATACGAAGAGGACGATGTCCCTGCAGGGGAGACGCGTGTTGCGACAGAATTGGTCGCCGACTATGCCAAGTCGATTATTGCACGCAACGACAGCCCCGATGTGGGCTTTGACTTCAGTGTGAATCCCTATCGGGGTTGTGAGCACGGCTGTGTCTACTGTTATGCCCGGCCAACCCACGAGTACATGGGCTATTCAGCGGGCCTCGACTTCGAGTCGAAATTGTTTTATAAGCCCGATGCGCCAGCCCTGCTTCGTCGGGAACTGGACAAGCCCTCCTGGACGCCGTCGGTGATCGCCTTGAGTGGAGTCACCGATCCCTACCAGCCGGTGGAGCGAAAGCTGGGATTATCGCGGGCCTGCCTGGAAGTTCTTCAGGAACGGCGCAATCCCGCGGTGGTGATTACGAAAAACCGCCTGGTTACCCGGGATTTGGATCTGCTGGGGGAGATGGCGGAGTCCCAGTGCGCGGGCGTGTTGATTTCTCTCACGACCCTCGATCTGGGGCTCAATCGGATTCTGGAGCCCCGGAGTTCCTCGCCCGCCCAACGTCTGGAGAGCATCGCGGCATTGCGGGATGCCGGTATTCCCGTGGGCGTGTTGGTGGCACCGGTGATCCCTGGACTGACAGACCACGAAATCCCCCAATTACTCTCCGAGGCGCGCTCCCATGGGGCCGAGTACGCCGGCTATATACTCCTGCGTTTGCCCCATGCTGTCGCCCCGCTTTTTTCCAGCTGGCTTGAGCGGCACTATCCCGACCGGAAATCGAAGGTCCTTTCGCGGCTTCAATCGATGCGGGACGGGGCCCTGTATCAATCCGCCTTTGGGCAACGCATGCGGGGCACAGGCTTCCACGCCGATCAGATTTCTCGCCTCTTCGGCGTGATGCACCAGAAGTTGGGGTTCCGCACCGGCGGGATGGGCCTGGACACGACTGGATTCAGACCGGCGGGCGGGGAACAACTTTCCCTTTTTTAGGTTTGCGACGTCTTTCCGGTTTGCTCATGCTACCTGATAGAGTAGGGGGCGTTGCGGGGCGACACCCCGCCGAAAGGTACTGATGCAGGCTGAACCCGAATTCCATCCCCCGGCCCACTGGGAGCCCGCTTCCTTTCCCCGGCGTTTCGGCGTGGGGCGCTCTTTCGTCTCGGGCGATGAAGATGGGGATCGCCTGCGAATTCACTATTACGCCGACACCGTGCGTCAGGAGTTCTGCGCGCTGGCCTGGTGGGGTGTGGGCGCCGAAGGCCCCCCGGGGCACGCCCATGGGGGCAGTATGGCGGCCGTCCTGGACGAGGTTATGGGCTTTGCCGCCTGGTATGAGGGGCACCCCGTTGTGGCTGCTACCATTACCGTGCACTTTCGCAAACGACTTCCCCTTGGTGAGGTGCTCGCCGTGCGTGCCCGGGTGTGCTCAATAGAGGGGGCCAAAGTGAAGACCAGCGGACGGATTGAGTCACTGGATGGCACGACCTGTTACTCCGAAGCGGAGGGCATCTTTGTCGAGCGACCGCTGGATGAATTTGGCGATTTGATGGGTGTGGTGCAAGGTGAATAAGGGGCAAGGCACCACCCCCACCACGCCGCTAGGGGTCCATTCGCTTGCGCGCGTCGGACAGGTGGCGGTCCAGCATTTCCTTTAGCACCCGCTTCTGAAGGGGTTTGGTCAAGTAGCCGTCCATACCGGCCTCCAGGCAACGTTCCTCGGCACCCGGCATGGCGTCGGCGGTCATCGCAATAATGGGAACGTGGGTCACTTCGCCTTCCAGGGTGCGGATACGGCGGGTGGCTTCGTAGCCGTCTACACCCGGCAGGCCGCAGTCCATCAGGATAAGATCGTAATGGTGTCGGCGGCATGCGACAATGGCCTGTTTTCCGTCAAGGGCCACGTCGCAGGAATAACCCAGGGTATCGAGGAGCCGCGTACCCACCTTGCGGTTTACTTCATTGTCTTCGACGAGCAACACGTTGCCACCGTCACGGAGGGATTCCGCCAGGGTGTATTTCGTGATCAGGGAACGGCTGGGGCGGCCATGATTCTCTGCCCGCCGCCGCAGGACAGCACGGATACACCCCTGCAATTCTCCCCGTTTCATCGGCTTGGGAAAATAGGCGTCGAATCCGATGGCAATCATACGGCTGGCGTCACCGCGGGAAGGGGCAGAAGGTATTAACACCAAGGCAACTTTGTTCAGGGAAGGGTTCGCGCGAACCAGGGCCCCAAATTGTCGGCCATCGGTCTCGGGCATCTGATAGTCTACAAGGACAATGTTAAAAGGCCGATCGGTTTCTAGGCTTTGCTCCAGGAGGCGAAGGGCCTCCGCACTGCTTCGGGCTTCTGCTACGGTGTAGCCTTCGTTGTGCAGGATTTCGCGAAACATGCGGCGATTGGTTTGAATGTCGTCCAACACGAGAATACGCACTTCATTGGGGGGCGGTGCGGTGGCGGCTGCGGGTCCGAGCAATGTTTCGTCGGTTGCTGCCGACTCGAGTTGCACCGTAAAGTAAAAGCGACTGCCTCCCCCTTTTCGATTCTCGACCCCAATGGTGCCCCCTTGGGCTTCCACAAGTTCCTTGGAGATAGAGAGTCCCAATCCGGTGCCGCCATAGTGTCGGGTGGTGCTGGCATCCGCCTGCGTGAAAGGTTCGAAGAGGCTATCTATCCTATCGAGGGGAACGCCAATGCCCGTGTCGCACACGTCTACCTGAACGGTATAGACCGACGCCTGCTCCCCGACGAGCTTACAACGTACCAGGACTTCACCCTCCGAAGTAAATTTCAGGGCGTTGTTGACCAGATTGAGCACGATCTGACGCAGGCGGCCCGGGTCTCCATGGAGCCGCTGGGGAATTTCCGAATCCATGAAGAGGGCCAATTCGATATCTTTTTCCAGGGCCTTGAAGCTGAGCATCTCCACGGCACTCTCCAGGCAGGTGCGAAAATCGAAATCGATACACGCCAGTTCGAGTTTGCCCGCCTCCATTTTGGAAAAATCCAGGATGTCATTGATGATGTGGAGCAAGGAGTCCGCAGAGTTGCGCATGATATGGGCATATTCGCTTTGCTCCTCATCCAGCCGGGTTTCCATGAGTAACTCAAGGATGCCGATGATCCCATTCATGGGTGTCCGAATTTCATGGCTCATATTGGCCACAAACATGGTCTTGGCTTCGTTGGCCTTTTTTTCCGCCAGAACCATGGCCCGGGCCTGGGTCAGGGCATTGGCCTCATTCTGGTGCGCGGTGGAATGGCCGCCTGTGGCAATTGGGGTGAAGCGAAGGACCACCGACTGATCCTGCAAGGGCGTCAGCTGGATATTCCAGGTCTGTGGGTCATCGGGAAAGAGGTGCGCCAGTACGATAGCCTGGGGACGTGCGAGGCAGCGCGTGGCGCGCACGGCCGCAATGAGTTCGTGCAGGGCGGAATCCACCAGGAGGGCGTCCAGTGTCTCCACGGATTCACCATCCGCGGTGAGACACAGCGGTTGCTCGGGGGAGCAGGTCATAAGCTGGATCCCATCGTGGGCGTCCAGCCAAATGAGATTCTCCTCCCAGGACTGCAGCAGGTGTCTTACTTCTTCACTCATGAACTGCCCAACAACGTTCCCGAAACGTGTGTCGATGTTCCGGCGGTTTCGTAAACGACACCTTCCCGAACAACGGAGGGCGTGGTGCCAGTCGTTGTGCCCCCTTCAATTGCGCACGCGCACAGCATACGAAATTCAGGGGGCATTTGCCAGCCCAGCCGCCCTGGCCTCAGGGCTCGACACGAAATATCAGTTCATCGGGTGACTGATTCTCGTTGAGATAGGCGTCGTGGGTGCTGTCCGTCTTAAGGTAGTGATCGAAAAAGGCGGTGCTGTAGCCATTGGTCAGGCGGTAGACCTCCTTCATGGGAAGATACGTCAAGGGCTCCCCGTTGGTGATGCGCGTGCCCTTTCCAATGCCATCGCCCCAATCAGGATTGATCACAAACATATCGGAATAGGAGTAGTGGCCGGCATTCTTCATCTCCACGAGGTACTTCGGTGCAGTGGTGGCCTCAAAGTAATTGCGTGCGCCCGTGTTGCCCTTTTCGTCAATGGTGTCGTCTTCCGTGGCCACAAACAAGAGGAGGGGGCGACTGCTCGATGGAGAAAACTCGGGCACCACCGCGGCCATAGGGGCGATGGCGTCCACCCGGGGATCGATGGTGAGGACGGCCATCGCGGTGAAGCCGCCAAAAGAATGGCCCGCCACGCCGATGTTTTCGTGGTCCACATGACCGTGGAATGGGGAAGCGGAATCTTCGTTCATGGCGATGACCTGATCGATAAGAAAGGAGACATCCTGAGGGCGGTCTTTCGCGGCCTGGCCCCGGCCTTCCAGGTCATAGGGAATTACCCGCCCCTTGTAGGAAGTTGCACAGGAATTGCGGGTATGATCAACGGCTGCCACGATGTATCCATGGCTGGCCATGTGGTCACACCAGAAGGTGCTCTGGGAGCGCATCCCGCCGTTGCCATGGGAGAAAACAAGGAGGGGGAAGGTGCCGTCGGCCACCTCTGCGCCGCGCACGGCGGTCGAGCTAAAGCGTTCGTCAATCTTCGAAATGTCGAATTTGAAGGCCATGGTGAGGATGGTATTCATGATGGGGTTTTTGCCATCCAGATAAAAATCTGCGAACTTCGTCGTTGGCTGCCCTTTCGCGGAAGGGGCTGCCGGATACCATATTTCGGCGAGCAGGGGACGGGGCCCTCCGAGCTTTTCATCGATACGCGCGCCATCTTCCAGCTGGATGGTGGTGACACCCACCGGGTACGGGCCGGGCGCCTCGGGCGAGGGTGCCGCCTGGATGAGGCTGGCAGGAATGAGGAGGGCGAGGGCAGTGAGAATTCGAGTCATCATGATAAAAATATCTCTCCAGTGGCCAGGGTTGTCGCGAAGGTGCTGTTAGTTGGACTCAAGCGCCGCGGCCTGGTTTCGCACGGCGACCACTTGGGCCGCCCGGTCGAGGGCCTCCTGCCAGGCGCGCGTGGCCCGGGGAGAAAGGTCAGAGGATTCCAATGCATTCCGCCCCGCTTCCAGGGCTTCCGGTGTGGTGATGGGGGGGAAGAGGCTACCAAACCAGGTGCGAATGCGGTGGGGTTGAGATTCCCAGTCGGTGGCACGCACGTGGGCCAGCCATCGCTCGGCGAAGGGCTCGCTGAGTTCGGGCCACAGGGCACTCTGAAAGGCGCCGGCGGCGGATCGGAACGAGGGCACAGGAACCGTGGGATCGGTCAACATGCCCCAGTGGGCTTCCTTGTTCTCTATCGTGGGTACTGCTACGCGGCAGGACAAGGCATAGCGTTGTCCCATAGCCGAGGGGTCTCGCTCCAACTCTGCGACGATACGGGGTTCCATATCGGGGGTCGCCAGCACGGTCAGCTTGCTGAGGATGCGCCAGCGCCGTTGGGGATCGCCCTCCGAGCGATTGAGCAGGCTTTCCAGACGCGGGCCCGTTTCCGGCCGGGAGGCGAGCCGTACGAAGGCATCCTGCCAGATGAGTTTGGCATCGCTATGCTCGGGGGCGGATTCGTATCCCGTCCAGAGTATGTTCTCCAGATCGGGCGCGAAGCGGTTCCGTTGTTCCGGGGTGAGGAAATTGAAATTGAGCTGACTGAGAGTGCTTCCCCCCAAGAGATAACCCAGCAGATCAACGTCGTTCTCAAGGGGCATATTCTTCAGTAAGGTGTTCATCAATTGGGTCGGCGCCAGTCGCTGGTGTCGGACCATGCTGAAGAGGGTGCCCCAGATCATCTGGCGGGTGAAGGGGGATTCCAACTGGGCAAGATGGGTGAGTGCCGTCTGAAACGAATGGTCGTCGAGAAAAAAAAGCCCGTAGTCCATATCGCCATAGTTGGCATAGACAAAATCAGGGGGCGTACCCGTCGTCAGCCAAGGGAGGGGCACCTCCGAGTCGTGATAGGAGACGGTCTCTTCCCGGGTGAGCACGAGCTTGCCGGACTCGTTCAGATGGAATGCCCCGATGCGGGTCCGGTGGGGCGCGAGTCGGGGGGTGTTGTGGGGTTGTTGGCGTAGGCGGGCCCCGTGTTCATCGCGCTGGATGGAAATGGTCGCCAGACCCTCCGTCTGAAGCCAGGCGTGGGTCCATTCGTTCAGGTCTTCATCGGCGGCTTCGGCGATTTCCGCGATGAACTGGGCGCGGGTGGCGTTCTGCCAGGCATATTGTTGAAAGTATCGGGCGACGCCCCGTTGATAGGCCCCGTCCCCCACGAAGAAGGCCAGCTGCTTCAGGGCAGACGCCCCCTTGGCGTAGGTGATGCCGTCAAAGTTGGCCGTGGCCAATTGGGCCGAAGTGACCTCGGTTTCAATGGGGTGGGTTGTGCTGAGTTGGTCCTGGTAGTAGGCCCACCCCTTCAGGCCATAGAAATCGCGCCAGACGGGGTCGGATTCTCCCATGGCCGCCTGGGCCTGGTAAGACGAGAAGGTGGCGAAGCTTTCGTTGAGCCAGAGATCGTTCCACCAGACCATGGTCACCAGATCACCAAACCACATGTGGGCCATCTCGTGGAGCAGGGTGTTGTTGCGGCTCCTATAATCCTCGGCCGTTGCCGGGCCGCGAAAAATCATGTACTCGTTCATAGTGACCGCACCGGGGTTTTCCATGGCGCCGGGCTGCAGCTCAGGCGCGAAGATGTGGTCGTATTTTTTAAAGGGATAGGGCGTCCCGAAATAACGGTTGAAATAGTCGAGCCCGGCCTTCGTTTCCGCAAAGAGCCGTTCGCTGTCGACATGCTCGGCCAACGATGCCCGGGCATAGATGGCGAGGGGCGTATCTCCTTCGTTGTCAAACCAGGCTTCGTATTCCCCACCACCCAAGAAGAAGAGATAGGTGCTCAGCAGGGGCGTCTGGCCAATTTTACGAATCGAATTGTCGCCGGCCGGTTTACCCGATACGACGGGTTCGTTGCCGATGAGGCGCCAGTGGTTTGGCGTCGTCACGGTGGTACTGAAGCGTGCCTTGATGTCTGGCTGATCAAAACACGGGAAGACCCGGTGGGCACCGTAGGGCTCCAGGTTGGTGTAAAAATACTCCTTGCCATCGACCGGGTCCACCATATGACAGAGTCCCTGGCCCGTATCGCTGTAGGCGCCGGTGTACTGGATTGTGATGTCATTCTTACCCGCACGTAAATAGGAGGCCGGAATATCGAAGCTGCCCGTTCGTTGGACGAGGTCAGATACGGTGACCCCGTTGACCCGGACCGTATCGAGTGTTTCGGCCACAAGGTCGATGCTCAACGGGGCATCGGCATGGTGCAGGCGCACGTGGAGCCGTGCCGTGCCCTCGAAGGTGGTCGCGCCTTTGTCGAACGCGAACTTGAGTTCGTAGAAGACCTCGGCCACCTGGGCGCGCCGGAACGTGGCGTACTCCTGCGACAGGTCATCGGCGTCCACACGAAGGGGCGGAGCCTCCGTCCAGCTACTCAGCGGAGAAAGAATCAGGAGGCCGAAGCCGACGGCCAGAGAGCGCAATGAACGCATGGGCTATTTCTTTTGCTGCTGGGCAAGCCACGCGCAGCCGGCGACGGGAATCCCCTCATGGCCTCCCTCAAAGATGGTGACCCGCGTCTTTCCGGTCGACTCACGCAAATGAATGGCACGACCATAACTGGCATCTTCCACGGGGGCGACCGGCGGTACGATTTCCTGCGCCAGGGCGTTGATGGTGGATTGGCTGATGGAGGCGCCGCCCACGGCCTTCGCCACTTCATTGTAGGCATCGAGGGTGTGGTGGATAGGAACAGAACCCGTATGGCCATCGTGCACACCGGCATTGAGGTCCAGGGGGATGTCCTTCGCGTTGGCGATGTGGTATTTCGGAGAGCGCGCGTGGATTTCCTTATCGACGGCATCGGAGCTGCCCGGTGCGCCGCCCACGCTTGCCTCAATGTCTTTGTAGTACTTTATCCCGGCGGCCTTTGTTTCGGCATGCCAATCGGCGAGATCGCTGATGCCCACCCATGCGGAGACGGCCGTCCAGGTCTCGGGGCTGTGTCCTGCCATGACCATGGACATATGGCCACCGCCAGAGCTTCCGGCGAGATAGACGCGGCTTTCGTCGATGGCGTAGCGGGCCTTCATGGCGGTCACCGCATCCAGGATGTCCTGCCTGGCGGCCGGTGAAGCGCAGGCTTCGGGGTTAAAGTTTCCCCCGCGAAAGTGGGGGACGACGACATGCCAGCCATGACTGCGGGCGGCTTCGACCCACGTGTCCGGATTATAGGTGTTGATGTCGGTGCTCCAGGAGTGGAGCAGGACCAACAGGGGTTGGGGCCCTTCTTTCGGTGCGGCGTAGTAGCGCACCGGTTGCTCGGTCTGGTCATGGGTGCTCGTGATGGAGAGGGTTTCATACTCGATGTTGCCGGCAGCAGCACCAAGAAATACCAGGGGCATCAACAAATGAAGCATTGTGTCGTGTTCCTCACAGGGTTGGTTGAAAGTCCTGTCATGGTAGTGGCTACCCCCAGCCGAGATCCAGTGTGCTTTTTGGGACGTGTTTGCATCCTCCGGGTGGGGCACCGTACACTCCCCAAGGTTCAACAACCTGACGGGAGATACGTGAAATGAATCGCTTTTTATGGGTCGCATTGGCCTTTATTCCTTCGATTAGTCTGGCCCCTGCAGCCCTTGCGGAAGATACCCTGCACACGGAACTGGAAGTGCTGGACCCAAATTTTGCGGTTGTGGAGCCGGGCGAGGATACCCAGTGGTTTGACGCCCTGAACATCGGACTGGAAGGGCAGGGTTGGACAGAGAATGCCCACCCCTATGATCGGATTCCCGCGAAGTCAGAAGGCGTGATTCCCCCGGCGGTGTGGAGCCTTTCCCATCATTCGGCCGGCATGGCGGTTCGCTTCGTGTCGGATTCTCCGGAAATCTCCGCGCGGTGGTCCGTGCGCGGCGCCAACCTCTCCATGCCCCACATGCCCGCGACTGGCGTAAGTGGATTGGATCTCTACGCCAAAGATGGGGACCGGTGGCGTTGGGTGGCCCAGGGACGTCCCAGCAAGCAGACCGACAACCAGGCCCGTTTGGTAAAGGGTGCGCCGGAGGGCCTCCACGAGTACATGCTTTATCTGCCCCTCTACAACGGGACGGAGAAACTCGAAATTGGAATCAAGGCGGGCAGTACCCTCGCAAAAGGCCCTGCACGGGCCGATGCACGCCCCATTGTCTTTTACGGCACCTCCATTACCCACGGTGGCTGCGCGTCCCGTCCGGGTATGGCCTATCCCGCCATCGTGGGACAGCGCCTCGATCGGGCGACGATCAATCTCGGGTTTTCGGGAAATGGCAGAATGGAAGCGGAAATGGGCACCCTGATTGCCGAGCTGGATGCCAGTGTTTTCGTACTCGATTGTCTGCCCAATATGAATCCCCAGATGGTCACCGAACGGGTTGCACCCCTGGTGAAGACCCTTCGGGAGGCCCACCCCGATACGCCCATCGTGCTGGTGGAAAACATCATCTATCAGAACAGTTGGTTTTATGGCAAAGGCGCTCATGAAGCCAAAAACGTAGCCTTGCAGGAAGTGTACGCCGGACTGAAGCAGGAGGGTGTGACCGGCTTGAGCTATGTGCCCTGCGACAATCTACTGGGCGACGACGGGCTCGCGACGGTTGATGGCACCCATCCGACGGATCTCGGATTTCTGCGTCAGGCGATCGCCCTGGAGCCTGCGATTCGGAACGCTCTCGACCTCGAATAAGTTGGACGGTCGCGTTTTTTGCTGCCACCGCACCGCCGTGGAACGATGTCCCGCCTCGGCACAGGAAGGAAAACAGGATGAGTGATTCGGACCACGTACTTGTTTCGATTGCTGATGGAGTCATGACCCTCCAGCTCAATCGTCTGGCCAAGAAGAACGCCCTCACGGTGGCCATGTATCAGACCCTGGCCGATAACCTCTTTGCCGCGGATGACGATAGTGCCGTGCGTGTGGTGGTTATTCGTGGTGGGGAGGAGTGTTTCTGCAGCGGCAATGATGTTATGGACTTCATGCAGAATCCGCCGTCGGGCGAAGACTCTTCCGTGGGACAATTCCTCCGTGCCCTGGCGACCACCAGGAAGCCCCTGGTAGGTATCGTGGATGGGCTGGCCATCGGTATTGGTACCACCATGCTGCTCCACTGTGATTTGGTCTATGTCGGTGAAAAGGCGCGGCTGAAGCTTCCTTTCGTGAATCTTGGTCTTTGCCCGGAGGCGGCTTCCAGTTATTTGCTTCCCCGCCTTGTGGGCCCGGCGAAAGCGGCGGAATTGCTCCTGCTCGGCGAGGAGTTTGGGGCCCAGGAAGCCGTGACGATGGGCATCGCCAATGCGGCGTTTCAATCGGAGACCTTGCTCGCCGATGCCATGGTCATGGTGCAGAAACTGGTTGCCCAGCCGCCCGAAGCGCTTCGCGTAACCAAGGAATTGATGCGTGGGCCCGAGCGCGAACGCATCGCCGCGGTCATGCAGGCGGAGTTCGAACAGTTTATGGGACGGCTCATGTCCCCCGAAGCCGCCGAAGCCTTTCAGGCCTTCGCCGAAAAACGGGCGCCGGATTTTTCCAAGTTCACCTGAAATGGTCTTTAGGGGCCACCCGACGCGATAGGGACGTGGCGCGCCATGAAACAGAATAATTCTCGAGGTTTCACACTCATTGAGCTGTTGGTTGTCATCGCCGTTATTGGCATTCTGGCGGCCATTTTGTTACCGGCCCTGGCCCGGGCCCGCGAGGCGGCGCGCCGTGCGAGCTGTGCCAATAACCTGAAGCAGATGGGCCTTTCCCTCCATCTTTATGCCTCCGAAAATCGCGGATACTTTCCGCCAAGGCAGGTGGAGACCATTACCGGTGCGCTGAGCGTCGAGATGATGTTCAACGGCCCCGCCATGATTCCCGAATACCTCAATGACTACGACGTCATATGGTGTCCCTCGTGGGTGGCAACCCGGGATAACGTGGAACGCTATGACGCGGGTAAAGGCGATGGCGACGGCATCATCGAGCCGGAAGAAATCGGTCAGGAGCCCTACCACTACACCGGTTGGCTTGTGATGGACGACGAGAATATTCTGGGTTCGCTGGTGGGTAGCGTCGGCACGGGTATCAACGGGCGCCATGAAGAGCCCGAGTTCGCCAACACACCCTGGGGCGAGTTGGCACTGGCCAACGTGGCCACGGGCGGAAAAGCCAGCTGGGACGATTTCGAAGTTTCGGTGGCCCACACAGGCACACAGGCCGGCGGGGGCGATGTACTCTTCCGGCTGCGCGATGGCATCGAGCGCTTTCTTATCACCGATATCAATAATCCGGCGGCGTCGGCCCAGTCCAGCAGTACCGTACCCCTCATGTGGGACCACGCAACGACCAAGACCATCGATTTCTCCCACATTCCGGGCGGGGGCAATGTGCTCTATCTTGATGGGCACGTGGCCTATCTGCGCTACCCCCATGACCGCTTTCCCATGTCCCTCGACAGCGCGCGCACCCTGGGGCGCTACGGGAAACCCTTCGACGGTTTCTAGGTCATCACCCCTATTCTGCGGGGCCATTGCTGAACTTCATCCCGCACACCGGAAACCGTTTGAGGCGCTGGGGTGTCGCTCCTCCCGTCTTCATCTTCCTATGGTAAGATGCCAACGTGTCGGTCATGCGTTTACATTGGTTTGTCCATGGGCAGCAGATGAGGAGCGAATTGGATGCGAATGGCGAGTTTATTTGGGATCGCAACGTGCCTTCTTGTGACGCTTTCGGCGGAAGCCGCCCGGGGAGACAAACAGGCCGACACCTTCTACGTGGCGCCATCGGGCAACGATGCCACCGGAAACGGAAGCCTCTCTCAGCCGTGGGCGACCATCACTGCGGCGCTCGATTCGGTGGGTGACGGAAGTATCATTCTCGTTCGGCCGGGAACCTACGCCGGCCGGATTCGTCTCCGAGGGACTTTTGCTAATGGCGTTGTCGTGCGTTCAGAAGTGCCCTACCACGCCCAACTACGTCATAGCAGCACCGTCGTTACCTGTTTTGAGGGGCAGGGAATAACGCTGGAGGGTTTTGATATCGCCCACTCCGGTAGCGGGGCAGGGGCGCTCGTCATTCAGGTACAAGATCTCATCGGCGAGCCGGGCGGTTCTGAGCGGGTAAGTCGTATAACTTTTCGAAACAACATTCTCCATGACAGCTACAACAACGATATCCTGAAGATAAATAATGGGGCTGCGAATATCCTTGTGGAAGGTAATATGTTCTACAACCAGGCGGGCTCCGACGAACACATCGACATCAACAGCGTTCGTGACGTGGTCGTTCAAGATAATATTTTTTTCAATGACTTCGCCGGGAGCGGCCGGAGCAACGGAAATGACACCTCCAGCTATATCGTCATCAAGGATAGCAACGGAGATGACGATAGCGAAACGGGTAGTCGCGATATTACCGTCCGGCGAAATGTCTTCCTGAACTGGGAAGGATCTAGCGGTTCGAATTTTCTGCTGATTGGAGAAGATGGAAACCCATATTTTGAAGCGGATGGGGTGATGGTAGAGAACAACCTGTTTCTCGGTAATTCACCGAATGTAATGCGGGCAGCATTCGGGGTCAAGGGTGGGCGCAACATTACCTTTCGCCACAATACGGTGAGTGGCGACCTGCCGTCCCTTGCCTATGCCATGCGGTTGAACCGGGAGGGGAGTAATCCGGCAAACGAGGAGATTCTCTTTTACAACAATATCTGGTCGGACTCGACAGGGAGCATGGGGGCTGAGAACAGTTCCCGACCCAACGATTTTTCGGATACGGCAGCAGTTGATGTGGCTTCTTTTGCGTTGGACTCGAATTTGTATTGGAATGACGGTGCTGCCCTTCCGGAGGATGGTAATGAACAGATCAATCCGTCGGACGATGCCAATGGGATCCAGGGAGATCCCCGCCTGACGGAGCCTGTGGGGATTGTCATTCCACGCTGGGAGCCGGCATCGGATACTTTCGCGGGGGGCGCAACGTCTATAGCCGATGTGTTTGAAAAAATGGTCATGACTTATGGCCTTCCCGGGGCGGGCAGTCCCGCCATTGATCGCGTTGAAAGCGGACAGTCTCCCGACGAGGATATTTTGAATTTGCCACGGCCGCAGGGGCAGGGCACGGATTTGGGCGCCGTTGAAGTCTTCGCTTCGGGTGAAGGCGAAGGCGAAGGTGAAGGCGAAGGCGAGGGCGAAGGTGAGGGCGAAGGTGAGGGCGAAGGTGAAGGTGAAGGTGAAGGTGAAGGTGAAGGTGAAGGTGAAGGTGAAGGTGAAGGCGAAGGCGAAGGCGAAGGCGAAGGCGAAGGCGAAGGCGAAGGCGAAGGCGAAGGTGAAGGTGAAGGTGAAGGTGAAGGTGAAGGTGAAGGTGAAGGTGAAGGCGAAGGCGAAGGCGAAGGCGAAGGCGAAGGTGGGACGTCAGGATGTATGGCGACGGCCCGGAAAACGATAGGAGACGCAGTGGGCGATCTGTGGCTATTGGCCCTCACCGCGATTGCCGCGCTGGGTCTGGGCACAAGTTGGCGGGGGCACGTAAACTAGTGGGGTGAATTAGAAATGTGGACACTTAAGTTCACTTGAACCTGCCGGGGATTTCGGTAATAAATTCCCCTCCCGGGAGGGGTTAGGGGTGGGTTGGGTTTCTTTTCATGACGTGACCCACCCCCGGCCCCTCCAAGGAGGGGAGTAATCCTCAGTAAATCAGGCAATTCAGGCTGCCATAATAAGGGCCCATCTGCTTAAATCAAACCACTAGGTGGCGGTGGAGAGGGCGAGATGCTTTCGGGCGGCCACACGGGCCATACCGACCAAGCGGGGACTTACGCTGGCGCAACGAATTCCCAGATCGATGAGCCGCGGAAGGTATTGGGGCTGGCTACCCAGTTCTCCACAGATGGAGAGGGGCTTACCGGCCGCATTGGCCGCGTCGGCGAGCTGGGACAGCAACTTCCAGAACACAGGCTTGTCGGGGTTGTAGTCATCGGCCACCCGTTCGTTATTGCGGTCAATGGCGAAAAGGTATTGAATCAGATCGTTGGTGCCGATGGAGCCGAAGTCGGCCACTTCGTAGAGTTCTTCCGCCATCAGGCAGGCTGACGGCACCTCAAACATGACGCCGTGGGTCAGATTGTGCCCTTCAATATCGCTGATGGCCTGACGAATCCGTTCTCGCAGGACGAGGAATTGATCCACATCTACGATCATGGGATAGATGAGCTGGATACGGCCATGACATGAGGCCCGCGCGACGGCACGGGCGTGGGGCACGAGCAGATCGGGACGCCCCAGGAGTAAGCGCGCACCCCGGAATCCCAGGGCCGGGTTTTCCTCGTGGGGGATTTCCAGGTAGGGCGCATCTTTGTCCCCACCCAAGTCGAGCAAACGCGCGTAGAAAGGTTTACCGTCCAAGGCTTCTGCCACCCGTCGATAGCGCGTGTATTGTTCGTCTTCATCCAGAACCTTACCCGCCGCAAGAAATTCGAATTCCGTTCGGTAGAGTCCCACGCCCTCGGCGGCGACCGTTTCTATGTTGTCCACTTCACTGCTCAGCCCAATGTTGGCCAGGACGGTGAAGCCTTCCACCGGGTCCACCCGTTTGGCGGTGGTGTGGCCGGTACGGCGCACGGAAGGGTAGAAGGAGAGGGTTTCTTTGGTGGGCTCGACGATGATTTCACCGGTCTCCCCATTGAGCAGGAGCGTGTGACCCGTCTGAATGGTCTGGGCAATAAGCGGAATACCGCTGACCGCCGGGATGCCCATGGCCCGGGCCAGGATGGCGGCATGGGAGGCCCGTCCACCGTGTTCCGTTACAAATCCCAAGGTATTGGCGGCATTGAGCTGGACCGTTTCACTGGGGGTCAGTTCGGTCGCCACGATGATATGGGGCTCCGTCATCAGGTGGGCGAAGACTTCGCTGGGATTCTGTGTGGTGGAGGACGATAGAATTTCGTGCAAGCGCCGCCGGAGTTCGCCTATGTCGGAGGCCCGTTCGCTGAGGTACTCATCATCGACTTCCTTCAGCAGCTTTTCATAGGCGTCGAAGGTTTTTTCAATGGCCGCTTCGGCATTGAGATGGGTTTCGGCGATGGACTGGGCGATCTCCGCGCGGAGCACCGCGTCCTCCACCATGAGCTTCTGGGCGACGAAGATATTGGCCTGGGCCGTACCGATGCGCTCCGTAACCTGCTCGATCAGGGTGGCGATCTGAAGGGCCGCCGCCTGCAAGGCATCGTCTAAGCGGGCCAACTCGGCCTCCACCGCATCGGCCGCTATCCGGTAGCAAGGAATGGCCGTCTGGTCTTTCGCAGAAAGCACGACCGCGGGCGCACAGACCAAGCCGTCACTGACGGGTAGTCCGGTGAAAGGTATTTCAGTATGTGCCTGGTTTACGGCCATGTGTCCCCGTGGTGCTCCTCTGTTCCCATCCCAGGCCCGCTTCCAAGTTTCTTAACCGTACTGATAATATCAAGCATAGCACGTACTGGTTCGAAGGCGTGAATGATTATTGCCTGCCCCTGCGCAGAAATGTGAGGGATATATTACACCAAAAGGGGGTTAAAGTGATAATTGGCAGGAAACCTCCTCCATGGGGGAAGCCGCCGCTGTTTTTATGGGTGACCCGCTACGCTACGAGGGGGGATTGGGGCATCTCGATAGGAGATTTCCGCCGGCCGTCGAAGTGCGCTATACTACCCCGCACGAGCAGGCCGGACGGTCGCGGTATCCTTCGGGATATGGAGGAAAGTCCGGGCTCCACAGGGCGAGGTGCTTCGTAACACGAAGGCGGGGCAACCCGACGGAAAGTGGAACAGAAAATACACCGCCTACGTCTTCTTCGGAAGGCCGGTAAGGTTGAAATGGTGCGGTAAGAGCGCACCAGCGTCGTGGCGACACGGCGGCTTGTCAAACCCCACCTGGAGCAATTCCAAATAGGGGAGCTATGGCGTGGCCCGCGTTGCTCCCGGGTAGGAAGCTTGAGGCCTGTGGTGACACAGGTCCCAGATGAATGGCCGTCTCGGGGACTCCGGTCCCTAGACAGAACCCGGCTTACAGGCCTGCTCGTGTATATTTTTCAGGCGTGGGGGCGCTCATGGCGGCCTCGCCAAGGACCTAAACGACCAAAAGGACGTAAAGGACTGAGGGGCCGCTTGCCCGGAAGGCGGTCATCCGTCGCCACAGATGGCTTCGCTTGTTCCAGCGATTACGTCTGCCGACATGGCTCCCACTTGTCCCTTAGGTCCTTTTTGTCCTTTAGGTCGTTCTCATTTGCGCTTGACGGGCCTCGCGTTACTCCGCCACCAGCTTCGAAATTACTGGCTCCAGCGCATCCGCATTTTCCGTGATCGTGGCTTCGATTTTATGGTCCGTGTTTAAGACCACAATGGCCGGTACGTCGCGAATGCCATAGGCCGAGAACCACGCGCTGTCCGTGTCCAATCCGATTGGATAGGCCACGCCAAGCCGCGATTGATAGTCGTTGAGGTAGTCGGAGTCGGTCCACAGGAACTGGGCAATGCCCACAATCTGAACCTCATCTCCAAAGCGTTGGTGCAATTTGCGCACGCGCTCCTGAAAATCGATGCACCGCGCGGAAACTTCCGGACGGGTTTCGGCCAGATACCAATCACACCACGCGGCAAAGAAAAAGAGTACCGTCGGTTTGTCTTTGACAGATTCCACGTTGAATGTGGTGCCGTCGAGTAGCGCCAAGGTATTTGGTGCCTTTTCTACGCGTAATTTTTTGTCGTTGGAAACGGCGGGGGAGGCCGTGCCGTTATCGTTGAGCAAGGCGGCCAATGCCTCATCCAATGCGTCCGATGCCAAATGGCCGACATAGCGAATCGTTCCGGTGCGGTCAATCAAGACGTGTTGTGGTGTCACCGTTAACCGGAAGGCTTGGCCGATGTGGCCTTCCGAATCGATGGCCACCGGCATCGTCAGCCCATATTCCGCTTGAAAGGCTTTGACGGATTCTATGGAATCGTTCATGCCTGCGTTTACGGAAAGGACTTGAATTTCATCACCATACTTTTCGAAGGTGGACTGAAGATGGGGCATTTGCTGCCGACAGGGGTGACACCACGTCGCCCAGAATTTCAGGTAGACCGGTTTCTTTTTTGCCAATGCGCCCAGGTCCACGGTGTCGCCATTCAGAAGCTGGATTTTCATCTTCGGGGCCGTGGTGCCGATGAGGGAGCCCGTCACCTCCTGAACCCGGGCCTCACCCACGTCACCGATATCATCCGCGTAGCCGGATGAGGCCGTTGAGAATAGGGCAATAAGTAGCAGCGTTAAAACGGTAGTTGCACGGTATAGGCGCATGTGGACACTCTCTTCTCGCAGGGCGCTCGGTGGTTTGGGCCCTGCTTTGCATGGTGGTCAGGTTAATGTAGTTGCCTGCCGTCTGCGGAGCACGTGACAGACATTCTACTATAAGGACGGCTCGTCCCAGGGGTTTGTGACAACGCGAGACGTGTGTATTGTTGGAAGGCCTGCTCGTACGTTACACCACGGCTCAGGCAGTACATTGTCCACACCGTCCACCCGAGCGAGCGTGGTGCTCTTGAAGTCTCCATTCACCGCCCTCTTGCACGGCCCTTCCATTCCTGATAGCATGTTATCACATGAAATAACACCAGCTACCCGGAGCACCCTACCATGGCCCCCCTCACGTCCCATGCGGTTTATGAACAGTTGCTGAAGAAACTCACGTCTGGCGATTATCCCCCCGGAATGCGCCTGGTGAATCGCACCCTGGCGGAGGAGATGGAGGTGAGTGTCATGCCCATTCGCGAGGCGTTGACGCGCCTGACGAGCGAAGGGTTGGTAGAGCATATCCCGGGTGCCGGTGCCTTCGTCCGGGAGTTCAACGGCAAAGATATCATTAAGCTCTATTCCTTCCGTGAGCAACTGGAGGTTTTTGCCGTCCGCGAAGCGGCGGATAACATCCAGTCCTTTCAACAGCGCCGCCTGGAGAATATTTGCGACCTTCAGGCAGAAACCTGGAAGGCTATCGAAGCCTGTGATCCCAGCCAGCCCGACCGCAAATTGCTCCGGGATTGGCTGAATCAGGATGCCGAGTTTCATGAGACCATCATTGAGGCCGCCGACAACGATTGGCTGGCCCGGGCCGCGAGCAGCGTGCGCATGTTGTCCCACGTGAACCGGAGCAAGCCCCGGGACTCTGTGCCCCAGGGCGGTGAGCAGACCCTGGAAGATCACCGGGCCATCACCGAGGCGATCGGCAATGGCGACGGAGAAGAAGGGGCCGAGATCATGCGGCAGCATATCGTCCATGCCATGGATCATCAATTGCATTATATGGAGAGCGAGCGAGGCTGAGTTGCCCGTATGTTCTTTATCTGAATTCACTCATAGCCACCCCTATGCCGCCCTGACGGGCCGGCGAAAAGAAAGTCCCTTTCATGAAAACACTTGCAGGCCTGATCGCCGCCACCTTTACGCCCATGCACGAAGACGGCACCATAAACCTCGAGCCCATCCCCGCCATCGTGGATCGGTTGGTAAACAATGATGTTGGTGGACTCTACGTCTGCGGCAGCACGGGCGAAGGCCCCGCCCTCACCTCGGCCGAACGTCGTGATGTGGCCGAGGCCTATGTGAAGGCCACGGCGGGCCGCATTCCCGTGGTGGTCCAGGTGGGTCACGCGAGCAACTGGGAAGCCCGCGATTTGGCGCAGCATGCCGCCGCCATTGGTGCCGATGCCCTGAGCGCCCTGCCGCCCACCTACTTCAAGCCAGACAGCATGGACAGCCTCATCGCGTGCCTCAGCGAAGTGGCATCGGGCGCGCCCGACCTGCCCTTTTACTACTATCACATTCCCCGGCTGACCGACGTGACCTTCAGTATGGCCGAAATGTTGCGCCGTGCGCCGGAAGAACTTCCGAGCCTGGCGGGTATCAAGTTCAGCAGCTTCATGCAACATGAGTTTCAGCAGTGTGTGAATTTGGCCGAGGGCCGACACACCATGCTCTTCGGCGTGGATGAATCCTATGTGAGCGGCCATGCCCTGGGCGCCGCGGGTGCCGTGGGCAGCAGCTACAATTTTATGGCGCCCATCTATCACGCCGCCCGCAAGGCCTTTGATGAGGGGGACGCGAAGCGCGCCTTCGAATTGCAGGCCGAGGCCGGGGTGCTTATTCGCACCATGCTTTCCTATGACGGGATGGCCGGATTCAAGGCGATGATGCGCGCGATAGGGCACGATTGTGGCCCCTCACGTTTGCCCTTGCGCGCACTGGACGATGCCGGCCGCAAAGCCCTCGCCGCAGATCTTGAAGCCATTAATGCGAAGCAGTGGTTGATGAAGTAGGGGGTGTCGTAATTGGCGATGTACGGGGTCGGTCAAGGATGAAAACGGGAGTAATCGTATGAGACGTTTCGTTCCATTTCTACTGATAGCGGCTATGGCCTTGCCCACTGCTGCCATGGCGGAAACTCATCCGGATAGCGTCGTGGTATTTACGCGGGAGGCGGATGATGCCTATGAGGCCATTCGCATTCCGGCGGTTGTCCAGTCGAAGTCAGGCACGTTGCTTGCCTTCGCCGAGGGGCGCCCCGTAGACCATGACCACGGTAAGAACGATATCATCCTCCGGCGCAGCGAAGACGGTGGCGCGACGTGGGGGGCTGTTCAGGTCATCGCCGAGTCTGGCGATGATTCGCTGAACGACCCCTGTGTCATCGCCTTGTCGGATCCCGATCGCATTCTCGCGGTCTATCAGCGCTTTCCCCTTGGTTACCATGGCCGTGAGTCGGGCCATACGAAACTGGCGGACCTGGGCTTTGGCGGGGCCACCAATACGCAGTCGTTTATCGTTCATTCCGATGATGACGGCAAGACGTGGAGTGCGCCGCGCGACGTGACGAAAATGCTGCGTCGGCCCGATGCCGTGGCCGTGGGGAGCCCGGGTAACTTTATCCAGCTGCAACAGGGAGCCCACAAGGGCCGCTTGGTCTTGCCCCTCTATGAGAACATCCCCCTGGGGGGCGGTGACCGCATGCACGAGATTGCCGTGGCCTACAGCGATGACCTGGGTGAAACCTGGCAACCGGGTCAGCGCGTATCCTACGAGAACATCACCGGCTGGTGCACAGAAGCCCAGGTGGCGGAGCGCGCCGATGGCATCCTCATCCTTTCGGCCCGCAATCAGGATGGTAAGAAGGCGCGGGTGCTCACGAGCAGCGCCGACGGGGGAGTGACCTGGACGCCCGCCCGTTACGCCACGGATCTCGTGACGCCCCCGTGTATGGGGAGCCTGGTGTCCCAGGTTGACCCCTCCGGAGGAAAGTCGGTACTGTGGCACACCGTTCCCAATACGGAAACGAAGCGGGAGAATGGTCAGCTCTTCCGAAGCACGGATGGCGGTGCCACGTGGATCAGGGAGCAACTGATTTACCCGGGCGGCTTCGCCTATAGTGCCCTGGTGGTGTTGAAGGATGGCCGTCTGGGCTGTCTCTATGAGCGCGACAGCTACAAGACGATCAGTTACGCCGTGTTGGATGGGAGGTGAGGGGGCGCTCCAGCACCCCCTTCGAAGCTGTGCCTGGGAACGAGTCGCCATAGCGCGGTACAATGCCTGAATCAACCTCAAAGAACGCAAGGAACTCAGAAAACACTTTTTCGAGTTCTTTGCGTTCTTTGGGCTTAGAATTTCTTCTTCCGATAGCCCTACCTACAAGAGAGAGAACGTACGTTGAGTAAGACGTTGGCGAATAATTTCAAAGCGGCCTTTGAGGCGGTGTCGGGGCACGCCTATTTGGTACGCACCCAGGCAGAAGTGTGCGATCTGATTTTGAAGATCGCCCAGGATGCGGGCGCGCAAAAAGTAGCGCTGGCGGAACTGCCGGATAGCGTGATAGACGAGGCCGCCGCCAGGTGCAGCGCCAATGGCATGGAAGTCCTTCGTCCGCCCTATCACAGCGAAACGGCGTTGGGTGAAATCGATCAGGTCCAGGTAGGGGTGACCGGTGCCCGCTTTGGTATCGCCGAGACGGGGACCCTGGCGGAAGTGGTCTTTGATGACACGAGCCGTCTGGTATCGTCACTCCCACGCACCCATATCGGCATTGTGCACGCCAATGATTTGGTGGAGACGCTGCGGGGTTCGGCGGTGCGAATGACGGAGCTCTATAAAGAGAACCCGGAAAACATCATGGTGAGTTATATTTCGGGACCCAGCCGCACGGGCGATATTGAAATGATTCTGACCCTCGGGGTCCACGGGCCGGAACATGCCCACGCCATCTTGATCCTGGGAGACGACGCATGAGCACCAACCGCCAACAACGCCTGAACGACGCGATTACCAAATCCATCGAAGAGCCCAAGCAACGGGACGCGCTCTATAACTGCATGAAACGGGGCCGTGACAAACGGACCGAGCGGCTCTTGACCCTTCCGGGCGGGGCGGCCTTTCGCGATGAAGTGAAGGCCATCAAAGACCGGTGCATCGATAAGCAGGAAGAATTGCTCGAACGCTTTATCGCCTCCTCGGAAGCCCGGGGCTGTCAGGTCTACGTGGCGAAGGATGGGGCCGATGCCATCGCCTATTGTCTGGAGGTGGCGAAGAAGCACGACGCGAAGACCGTGTCCAAATCAAAGTCATTGACCACCGAAGAAATCGAAATTAATGAAGATATGGAAGCGGCGGGCTTGAGTGTGGTCGAGACCGATCTCGGTGAGCTCATCATCCAATTGGTGCATGAGAAGCCCTTCCATCTTGTCTTCCCGTCAGTCCACAAGATGCGGGACGACGTGGCGGAAATCTTCGCCAAGGCCACCGGCAAACCCGTCGAAGCCACCATCGAGTCCATCATGCCTGTGGTGCGCAGTTACCTGCGGCCCATCTTCCTTAACACCGACATCGGCATGACCGGGGCCAACGTGGGCGTGGCCGACACCGGCGCCATCTGCATCGAGACCAACGAAGGCAACGGACGCCTGGTTTCCGCCATTGGCAAGGTGCACATCGCCGTTATGGGCATGGAAAAGATCGTCGAGACCATGGATGATGGTATGGCCATGGTGCTCGCCCACCCGGTGAGTGCCTCGGGCCAGTTGCCCACCACGTACGTCACCTGGATGGCCGGACGGAATCCCATGGGGGCCGATGGAAAGCCCCGGGAATCCCACATCGTTATTCTGGACAACGGGCGGCGTGAAATGGCGAAAGACCCCATCATGCGGGAAAATCTCCGCTGCATCCGCTGTGGTGCCTGCATGAACGCGTGTCCTACCTATGGCGTCGTCGGGGGCCACACTTTTGGCCACATTTACCCGGGCCCCATGGGAATAACCTGGACCGCCGGCGTGCATGGCTACGACGTGGCCGCCGAGTTTGCCGACCTCTGTGTCTCCTGTGGGCTCTGTAAGGAAATCTGTCCCACCCAAATCGACATGCCCCTGGGCATCGCGAAAGTGAAACACCGGGACCACCAGAAGAACCCGCCCTCTTTCACCAACGAGCTGCTCATGGCGGCGGAGAGCGCGGCGAAATTGGGCTGTGCCACGGCTCCCTTCTCCAATATCTCGCTGGGCAACCCCGCCTTTCGCTGGGTGATGGAAAAGGTGACGGGTATTGACCGGCGCCGCGAAATGCCGCCCTTCGCACGGAAGACCCTCCGCAAGCGCTGGACCAGCCAGATTGATCCCGCGAAGGTGAAGCGCAAAGTTGCCTTCTTCCACGACATCTTTGTGAACTACAATGCACCCGAGTTGGGCATGAAAGCCCTCCGTCGCCTGGAGGCCCAGGGCTGCGAAGTGGTGTTGCCCGAGCAGCAGGCCTGCGGCTATCCCTATATTGGCTACGGTGATTTGGATCGCGCGCAGAATGCGGCCATCTACAATGTCACCCGCCTCGCCGAATATGTGGCGCAGGGTTACGATATAGTCACCACCGAGCCGACGGCCGCCTATTGCCTGCGCGAGACCTACCCCAAGCTGCTGCCGCTGAATCCCAAGGCGAAATTGGTAGCGGCGGCCACCCACGAATACTTTGCCTATCTCATGGAGCTGGAGGGTGCAGCGGGTACGAATACCCTCGAAGGCCACACCTATGGTTTCCATTGCTCCTGCCACCAGCGCCCCCTGGGCATGGGCACGGAAGCGATGGATTGGGTCCGCAAACATGGCGGCACCATCGAGCTCATCGAAACGGGCACCTGCTGTGGCATGGCCGGTACCTTCGGCCTGAAACATGGCCCCATGGGCTATGACCTCGCTAACGCGGTGGGCAAGCCCCTCTTCGACGCCTTTCAGGAGAAAAAGGTGGATGCCATCGTGACCGAGTCGTCGGTATGTTCCATCCACCTGGAGGAAGGGACGGGCATGAAAACCGTGCACCCGCTGGATTTGGTGTAGCAGGCGGGTCAACGACGCGCCGAAGGCGGGGGCCGCACCGACGTAGGCAGTGGGGCAGAGTCGAGGCCTCTCCCGTTACAAAAAGGTAGTTTCCGCTCATTCCCACGCTCTGCGTGGGAATGCCTATCCCTACGCTCCGCGTAGGACGCATCACGAAGCCTTCTGTGGCGGCTGGCTACGTCCGACAGGGCCCCTGGATATGTCCAAGCACGGGAGAAGTCGAGTTAAAGTTCTATAATAGTGACGAGACTGTGAATCGCTCGCTTCAAAGACCGGGTCCTAATCGCAGATGGGTTCCTTACCGCATCAAAGACTTGAAAGAAATAACCGCGCTCTTCCAGACCAAATTTTAGTGTCCTTTTGGAGAGGTGAATATAGTGGGTTGGTTCATTCTCTTCTCCACGAAGTCGCTCCAATTCCTCAAATACATCAGCACGGTTCGTGTAGTTTTCCGGCAGGCTAGAGTAAATAATAGCGGCAATCCAGCAAGACTGATAAAGCCCAGACTCGGGTGTGTCTGGATCGAAATGTCCATAGTTCTTCTCTATCTCATCAAGCACTTCTTTCGCTCCCAATCTGCCCTGAGTAAACTGATTATATAACGAAGTGTGCTTCAGACGGAGGGCAAGAAGTACGGATAAGAGTTCCGGCCAGGCATTGGAATATCCGTTCCTGTTTCTCGTGGCGAAGACATAGGAAGTCACCAGCTTTTCCACATCGCGCAGCGATAGCTGAAGCTCCCTACACAGGAATGGAAGGACACTACAGACGGTTTGGAATGCGTTAGTGAAGTCGTTCCCCTTCGATTCTTGATCATGAAATTGTGCGTGCGAATCCAGCTTGTGCCTCATAAGCAATCCTTTGCAGAAAGCCGCGCTATCAACTAGTGGCAAAGAAAACTCCATATCAAAGAAACGGCGAAGGTAGCCATCAACATCTATCTCTCCATAGACGGACTTGACCGAGGACCCGAGTTGCTCGCGGTCTATTCCCAATACAAAGACCATATTGGGAATGCCGAATAGGTGCTTGATTCGCTCCAGTAGCTCGATGGCGAAGGTGGGGCGACACCTGTCGAGTTCGTCGATGATGAACACCAAGGGGGCGTTTAAATCGCCACGCACCTCCGAAGTTAATGCCGTCAGAGCTTTCTTGAGTTCCTCCCGTGCCTCTCGACTTATGCGATATTCGTCAAATAGACGGTCACGTGACGACTCGCACTCGCCGGGGTCTGCATCCGAAAGGGCTTTCAAAATCTGATTAAGCGTGTCTTTTCCAGATTCTATTTCCTCTTCGGTGAGATTCAGAAGGCCACATGTCAAAGCCCCGATTCCTTTTAGGGCGATCTTCTTTGATAGGTTCATTCCAGCCTTTTTGAGCCGATCTACTTTACCCTTGTACTTCTCGTCACTGAACTCGTCGCACAGCTGTCCAAGGATAGCGACCAGTGGATCTACGCTGTAGTCGTCTTCCCACGCATTGAAATAGATTGCCCGCATGTCTTCCTTCTCAAGCTGTGTTTGCCATCGCTTGAGAAAAAATGTTTTTCCCGTTCCCCAGCTACCATTCAAAGTGACAACCAGCGGGTTTGTCTCGGGTCTGACCAGATTTGTAAGTGCAACTGCGATGGGTTTTCGGTCAAGCGCATCACGATGCCAAGGGTCGTCTTTGGAAATCTCCGGCTCACCGAGCTTGAGGGGCGGGATGGCCGGGGTATCTGGGTTCGGGTTTCCGTTATTATGGGGGGGCGCCATTGTAATATTCCTTGGTTTCGTCGGTTGGGGTCGGTGCGGTTGTTTTTAGGCTGAGTCAGTATACCGAACAGTTAAATAGGTAACAATTAATTCGGAGTAGAAAAGGGTGACACGGGTCGCTGTGACGCAGAGCGTCGCCATCTGCTTTCGTCGGGTGGAGGTCTTCCTCGCGTTCTGCCACGGTGAGAATGCCCCGGAAAAGGGAACGGGCCCGGAGTCGCCACGAGGTGGCAGCTCCGGGCCCGCAAGGGATAGGCAAATTACGCCGCTAGCAATGTATCAGGGGGCGTTGCGGATAAGGCTGCCCTGGCTGACCGAGGTCATGACAAAGGCTTTGCTGCCCGCAGGCTGGGGGTACTTGGCGAATTCAACGTGTCCATCCATGTAGAGGACATTGGCACCGCCGGGTACGTGGTTGAAGTTGTCGCCAACCGCACCAGCCGTGGAGAAGGAGTTATCCCACATGATGGCCGTGTTGGATTGGGCACTGGCGCTACCGGCCGGGTTGTTGATGTCCGTGATCAGGAAACGTTCCACACCTTCGCGGAGGGGCTGGGCCGTGACCACTTCACCGGTGGAGATGGTGAAGGTAGCGGGCTTGTTCCGGTTGGGGTAGAGTCCACGGGCGTTGGGGGAGATGTCACCGGTCGCGCTGCTGCTGGTGTTGATGGCCTGGTCGCCGGCACCTTCCGAGAGGGTCTGTCCGAAGAAGAGCGCGATGTCACTTTCCGTCTGGAACCAGTTTCCGTCAAAGGCATAGGCCCAGTAGTTGTAGGACCAGTAACCGCCGTGGTAGTAGCAGTTCGTTGCGGGATCGTAGAGGTCCGGGTTACAGCGCTGGCTGCCAACGCCGGGGCTCACTTTTCCTGCCATGATGGGGTCACCCGAGTTTTCCCAGCCCGAACCGATCGTGCGGTGCATGTTGGCGCCCTCGTCCGCCCAGAGGAAGTTGGGCAGCTTCGAACGGCTGTAGTCCGCGTCCGATGGGCAGAACTGGATGTGGAAGTCGGTGAGGTATTCGGGGTAGAGGTCCTCAGTCGAGTAAGCGCGTTCCAGCGTTACGCCCAGGCCCCGGCCATTGGGGTAGTCCTGCCAGTAACGGACGGAGCGGGGGGGGAACATTTCGCCCACGCTTTCGTTGGCATACATTTTGAAAATAACGCCGTGTTGTTTGAGGTTATTCTGGCAGGAGGAGCGACGCGCCGCTTCCCGTGCCCGTGCCAGGGCCGGCAGCAGAATGGCGGCCAGGATGCCAATGATTGCAATAACGACGAGGAGCTCGATCAGCGTAAAGCCACGACGAGCCCGTGCAGATGTATCTATTCTCATTGTCCGTATTCCTTTTAGAAGGGTATGTAAAGTAACTGATAAAGTAAACCACTTGTTTCTGTCGAGTTTGGTGATGGAAAACGTGCAGCATCTATTGAGGTAGTTAGACGAATGCCCGAAACTGCCGCATCTGCCGATCACCCAAGCGAAATAGGGGTGGGATGCCTCCTTCCTTCCGCCGACACCGCTCTCAGATGCCGACGAGATTCCTCTCCTCTGCCGGGTGGGCTCCATCCGCTTGGAGCCATCGACTGATTCTGTCTAGTAGTGCTAGCTTCAGAATACAAGTCGGTCAGTCCATAATTGCACGAATGGGCCAGGTTGTCAAGTGAGATTTGTGTCAATTTTGTGTCAGTCTCGTATTGGAACTATGAAGGACGAGTGAAGGGGAAAAGTATCAATAAAAAGCCTTAAAACAAGGATGGGGAGGCATAAACGGGGTGGTTCCCGGGCGGTTGATGCAGCGTCATCCGAGTCGCCGGACTCCTCCCCAGAGAGATTCGAGCGCGCGGGACACGGTATTACGGTGCCGGGGCAGCTGTTTGTGCCGCGCGCGCTGCCTTGACGTCGGTGAGAAAGGGAAGGGTTTTCTGGACGAAGATCATGTCCTCTTCGCAGTAGTCGCGGACGTGGAAACGGACCGTGTCCTTGTCAACGCCTTCGATTTCGCTGGCCCAGCAGTGTCCGGTAGGGTGGTCGTCGGGTGCCCTCGGATAGAAGAGCGCCGCCTGCCGGGCCGGGACGTCCAACTGGTACACGAAGCCGGTGCCGTAGCTATCCGACGTGGCGACGAAGAGATAGCGCCCATCCTGGGACCAGCCAAAACTGGTGACGTTCCGGCACCAGGTCGCTTCCTGCCAGAAGCGCCGTTCCAGCCGCCAACCCGATTCAAGGTCGTTCGACTCCAGGGGCTGCGTCATGACCACGCCGATGGTCGTTCCTGCAGCGTCATCTTCGAAGACGACCACACCGCTCTGGGCCGTGGGGTCGGGAAAGAACCAGCTCTGGTGGTGGGCGGCATCCTTCGTTCGGTTCAGCAGGACGATAGCCCCGGAATTCCCCACCTCAAGTTCCTCGGGGCTTTCTGGTGGAACGGTAGATTGCGCATCCTCTGTCGGTGGGGCCGCGCCTGCCAAGTGTGCAAGAGCAATGGCCGCCAGCAGCAATATATCGCCAGGCTTCATTCGCAGTTCCTTTACGGGTAGCTCCGTCCGCCAATCGGAGTCCATGCCCCGAATCCACGCGCGGGGTAATTATCCTTTCTTCATGTCCGCCTCCGTCAGCGACAGGGTCCACATTTTTTCACCATCCATCTGAATCCACTTGGCCTCCAGTGTGGCGGGCGTCTGGGTGGTGTCGGCTTCGACGCGGAGCCAGACGTGGGGGATGGCCGCGCCCTCGAGGAGATCGGGGTGGGCCACGTTGAGGGAGGGAATGGTGCTGTCGTGGATGGGGGAGACGATACACTGGCGGAGGGCGTAACCCACCTGCTCTTCCGTCTTGTATTGAAGGAGGCGGGAACAGTGGATATCGCCGCCGATGAGCAGGGCACCGCTAATGTTGTTTTCGCCGAGGAAGTCGAAGAGGGCACTCCGCTCGTGGGTGTAGGTGCCCCAGTCGTCCGACTCTTTGTTTTCCTTGTCGTCCCAGATCATGCCGCAGGCGATAATCTTGAAAGTCGCTGTGGAGGCCTTGAGGGATTCCTGCAACCACGCCCATTGGTCGGGACCCAGCAACGTGGGCTTGGTCGGGTCGACGGGCGAGGGGCCGGTTTTGGCGAACCAGCGCGTATCGAGGAGAAAGACCTCTATCGCGCCATAGCGAAACTTGGTGTAGATGCCTTCGTCGTCGTGCCCGTAGTTTTCATTGGCGCGGTATTCCAGAAAGGCCTGGCGCGCATTTTCTTTGCCGGGCAGGGTGCCGTCCGAATCGTTCTTGCCGAAGTCGTGATCATCCCACGTGCCCCAGGTCGGAGTGTTGCGCATGAGCGCGGCCAACTCGGGTATCTGGAGGAAGGCCCGGTGTTGGTCGCGCTGAACCTTGAGTTTGGTGGAGTCGATGTAGGGGGTATCGCCAAGGAGGACCACGCCCTGGGCACCCTCGTCTGCCATCTGCTGCCAGAGTTTGAGGGGCTTGGTGCGGGCGCAGGAACCAAAGGCCAGGCAGACCTTACCTGATTCACCCGCCTTGGGCGCGGTTGTGAAGTGGCAGTCGTCGCCTCCCGCCAATACCTGTTTGTCCTCATTGGTAATCTGGTACCCGTAGCGCGTGCCGGGTTTCAGACCGGCAATTTCCCACGTAAGGCAGAGGTCGTGATTCGCGGTGGCCGTCGCCTTCGCCCTAATTGGCTCGCCCTGTTCCGGCGTGACAATGACCGTACAGGTGTCCGCCGTCTCGGGGCGATACCAAATCATCGCGGAGCTTTCCGAGACGTGCCCAACGAAGGGGCCCGTGGCACCACCCGCTTCCGCTGCGGTCGCGCCCTGTGTCAAGAGCTGGGGCAGTAAGAGGCCCGCACCCGCCGTTACGCCAAATTCACGTCGTGTCATTTCACCCATGAAGAAATCCCTTGTCCGTTGGTGTGGAAGTCGGGGGTAAGGATAACGCTCCGGCGCGGTCCAGGTCCACGGGGACTGCAGCGACGACATTCGCTCCGGAATACCACATCCACGTCTTGGCCAACCGATGGACGGTTCCAAGCGCCGCCCACCCAGACGTCGGGGCTGTCCCCCTCTGGGAGCGCTCGCCTCGCCACCAAGTGCCCTATCACTTCGGTGGTAGCGTGCTCGTTTCGTGCCGAGAAGAACCGTTTCGGCCGATTCCGTCAGAAGAGGGGGACAGCCCCGCCCTCCGAGTCGACTTTCCTTGCCTCAGCTTACCGGTTGGCCCCGTAACGTATTTTCCATCGTTGTGATGATGGGGTCGAGGCAGTCCCCGGGGACTGCACCGACGACATTCGCCCCGGTATCCCACCATCGCGTCTTGGCCAACCGATGGACTGCGCCAAGCGACGCCCACCCGGACGTCGGGGCTGTCCCCCTCAGATCGG
>JAXMOL010000047.1:0-63819 GCA_034669905.1 Candidatus Hydrogenedentota bacterium | reverse complement strand
TTCATGGCTCATTCCTCCGCCCCTGCACAGGGCTCGTTCGTTTCGGTTTCGACGTGATGGGAAGGGGGACTAGTACGTCCACTCTACTTCGGTGTAACCCGTGGCGGGCTTCTGAACCGTGGGACGGGCCAACCGGGATTCACCCTTGATGTCGCCCAGTTTGATGTAAGCAGGTCCACCCTTCACCGCCGCCGCTTCGTCCGCACTGATCACTTTTTCTTCCGTAAGCTCGGTAACCTTGATGTCTTTCATGGCACATTCCTCCGCCCCTGCACAGGGCTCGTTTGTTTCGGTTTCGACGTGATGGGAAGGGGGACTAGTACGTCCACTCTACTTCGGTGTAACCCGCGGCGGGCTTCTGAATCGTGGGACGGGACAGCCGGGCTTCGCCCTTGATGTCCCCAATCTTGATGTAAGCAGGTCCACCCTTTACTGCCGCCGCTTCCTCCGCACTGAGTTCGTTTTCTTCCGTAAGCTCGGTAACCTTGATGTCTTTCATGGCTCATTCCTCCGCCCCTGCACAGGGCTTTTTGCTGCGCCGCCGCGTTGGCTCGCGGCGCGTGTCCTCGTGCAACCCGTTGCACGTCTAGACCTAAAGCCAAGGCCGTGCCAAAACAAAGAAACATTTTCAAGTCCTTTCTATAATGGCACTTATACACATCCTCATGGTGTCATAACCCGTGACAAGCGCGATACCACCCCGGCCAGACAGACCCAAAGTAGTACCATGGTCTTATTCTGGAGCCTGTTGTGCCGCGAGATCAGGCACTGCGTATCCGTGAGAAGATCCTACGCCGCAGGAACCTCCCCAGGAAGGCCCCGTGTTGCAGCAGTATGGGACGGGCTTTCAGCCCTTTCTGGTGGGAATGCCTTCTCCATGGGGCGATGCCCCATGTTGGTATGCCACGGGCCGTTGGCCCTACGGAATAGCGCCGTGCCGCTGGCCCACGGGAATAGGGCGAAGCCATAACCCCTACCCGAAGTGGGGGCCTGTGCCTTCGCACAACGGTGCCGGGCTCCCTACGTGAAAAGTGCCGAAGGGGCGCCGCATAACCGCCTGGGCCAACGGCCCAGGAAAAAGGACACCCCCTCGCAAAGGGCTGAAAGCCGGTCCCATATCGAACACCCCATCCGCCGCCCACAACGCTGCTCCAGGACCCGTTCCCGCACAGGGCAGGGGAACGAGCGAAACCAAGGCATCCGAAGGAACAGTGGTGGCAGCCCCAACCCGCCGTGTAGCTCGGCGATAGTAGCGCCCTTTGTATCGGGCAGGAATGCCCAACCCCCTGTTGCTTCACCGGTGGGCACCCGGCAAGGTCCCCACTCCCTAGCGCCGGCCGCCGCGACGTCGTGGGCCCCGGTGACGGGCCCCCTTCCGTTTCCCCTTGGAAGGATTGTGGCGCGAGTCGTGGCCGGGCCCTTCCGATTCCGGCACCAGCGATGCGCCGGAAGGCGGCACTACCCGGGCCTTCTTGTCGGTCATGGAATTAATCGCATGGCATTGGGGACATTCCGAGTGCTTGACGGCTTGCTGGTCCAAGTAGGTGTAGGAACAGAAGACACAGCGCCAGAGATATTGCTTCTCCAAGACCAGGTAGGCCCGGCGGGTTGTGATCTCGGTATAAATCCAGATGGCGAGGGCACCAATCAGGATAATGCCGCTGTATACCATGAGGGCCGTTCCCAGAGATATCTGAATCATGGATGCCCTCCCGCCGTGTCCCGCTGAATACGCAGGGTCACCGTCTGGCTGTCGCCGGATTCCAGACTCAGGGGCTCAAAGCGGTAGCGAAGGGTGGTCATCTGAATAGCATCCACCAACTCCCGCTCATCCACCGTCGGGCTGAATACGTTCACCACACGGCCCAGGGCATTCACCTGCAACACCAGTTCCACAGGGCGCTGGAAAGTAGCCTCGTCGGCCCCCCAGAGGGCTTCTATGGGCGGCGCAAAGAGCAGTTGGCGGTCAAAGGGTGCCGTTGACCAGACCAGTTGGGCCTCAAAGCCTTCGGCCGGCCGGTGCACAATGCGATTGGACGGCGCGGTGACCTCGTTGAGGGCGGATGACAACGGGTCCGTGGGGGCATCGCCCGACAGGCGCAGGCGCGTCAGGGAACGGGACATCTCCGAGAGCCCCCGACTGAAACGCTCCCAACTGTCGTCAGGGCCTTCCTGGAAAACTTCGTCGTAGCGGGAAAGGGACTGGGAACCTGCCTGCCCCACCCGGAGACGTTCCAACTCGGCGAACTCGATGGTGGGCAGCTCCACGTCGGGCAGCGTGGCACCACGGAGGGCCAGCTTCTCCCCACCCACTTCCGTCTCAGGTGCCGTCGTGTCCGCTTCCGGCGCTTCGGCCCCTGCCACCGCTGTCGGCGTGCGGAGGGGCACGATGGAGAAGTCGTAGTAGCGCGTATCTTCCCGGGGGAAATAGATCACGATACTGAAGACGGTCACCATGGACAGATGAAACATGCCCGACGCAATCAGGGCCAGGTAGAAACTCCGCTGGCTCTCTCGTTTCCGAAAGCGATGGTACCAGGATCCCGAGGACGAGGGGTTAGCCATAGGCGTCACTCTTCGGAGGGCGGCTGCGCGGCGAACCCGTAATGTTCGATCCCCACATTGCTGGCGATACCCAGCACCCGCACCAGGCGGCCATAGTCGACACGGGTATCGGGACGGAGCAAGACCACCGCGTCCGGTTTGCGTTGGCTGAACTCGGCCAGGGTACTCGACAATTCTTCCCAGGAGCCCATGGAAACTTCGTCCACATAGATCTCGCCCTCATCATCGGGCCCACCCACACCGGGCTTCAAGGAAATAACAAGTTCCTTGTGCTCCATCTTGGTGGCCCCTTCACTCTGGGGAATCTCCACGGGAATAGAAGTCTGCACCACAAAGGTCGAGGAGAGCATGAAGAAAATCAGCAGCTGAAAGACCACGTCGATCAGGGGCGTCATTTCCACGTTCGCCACAATGCGTCGCTTGTTGTTGCGCTTGAATTTCATGGCGCTATATCTCGCGTTCGCCCTGGTTGCGGGTAAGCAGCTCCACCAATTCGGCCGAGCTGATTTCCATCTCCACCACCATATTGTCCACCCGGGTCACGAGCCAGTTATACACCACCAGGATGGGAATGGCCACGGTCAGCCCGGCGGCGGTCGTTACGAGGGCGCTGCCGATACCTTCGGCCAGGTCCGCAGGATTCACCTGACCCCGTTTGTTCTGAATCTGGGCGAAGGCGGTGATCATACCGGTCACCGTACCCAGCAGCCCGAGGAGCGGGGCAATGTTCGCGCAGGTGGCGAGGGCCGAAAGGTGGCGCTCGAGGTGGGGCAACTCCAGATTACCGGCGTCTTCGATGGCCTCGCGGATTTCTTCTTTGCCGCGGGTGTTCTTCAAAATACCCGCCTTCATGATGCGGGCCACCGGGGCGTCGGTCTCGTCGCAGATATTGATGGCTTCCTGGATACGGTTCTGGCGCAATACCTGCCGCATCGTATCCATGAATTCCCGGGTATCAATCGTGGCCCGGCGAAGGAAGCGAAAGCGGTCAATAATAATCGCCATGGCCACACACGAGCAGAACATGATGGGCCACATCAGGAAGCCGCCCTGCGATATCAACTCAAATGGTATGGTGGAAGTTTCCACGCCTGCTTCTCCTATAAAACACCAAAGGTTAGACCGCCGTGGCGGCCCGGGGCACTAATGACTGACGAGGGTCCCGAGACCCTGCCGGGTAAAAATTTCAAGCAACAAACTGTGCGACACGCGCCCGTCGATAATATGGGTCTTCCGCACGCCCGCATTCAAGGCATTCACACAGGCCTCCACCTTGGGGATCATCCCCCCGGCGATCACCCCGGATTTGGTCAGGGAAGCCACCTCGTCGCTGCGCAATTGATGAATCAGCGACTCCGGATCCGAAACATCCCGAAGGAGTCCCGGCGTATCGGTCAGGAAAACCAGCTTTTCCGCCCGCAGGGCCCCAGCCACTTCACCGGCGGCCGTATCGGCGTTGATATTCCAGGTACCGCCCTCGCTGTCCGTGGCAATGGGCGCAATAACCGGCACCAACCCGGCCGCGGCCAGGGTATCGATGATTTTTGAATTCACCTGGGTAATCTCGCCCACATGGCCAATGTCAGAGCCATCGGCCACCTGTTTCTTCTGGGCAAAGAGGAGGTTGGCGTCTTTTCCGGACAGCCCCACGGCCGAGCAGCCCGCCGTATTCAACAGGCTCACGATGTCTTTATTGACCGTGCCGGCGAGCACCATCTCCACCACTTCAATCGTGGCGTCGTCGGTGATTCGCAGGCCCTGGGGACTGAAGGTCGATTGAATATCGAGGCGTTTCAGGGTGCCGTTGATGGCCGGCCCCCCTCCGTGAACGATGACAGGGTTCATGCCCACGAATTTCATGAGGGCCACGTCCTGGGCCGTGCTGCGGCGCAGCGCCGGGTCGAGCATGGCCGCACCGCCGTATTTGATGACGACGGTTTTGCCATTGAAATCGCGGATATAGGGCAGGGCCTCGATAAGAACCGCTGCTTTTTGAATGATCTCTTCCATGAATAAACGTACTTTCCGGGAACGCGTCAGGCGCCCCTGTATCTCGTGGTTTGAATCATGCTGATGAGCGATTAATTTGCTGCGAAAAATTCACCAGATTCTATACTATACCCCCCTCTCAGGAGGGGAATTGCTCGGCGAGTTAAATAAACTTTTCTGGCAAAACAAACTTCCGTAACTTTGATTCAGACCACTAGCGCACGCTCAGGTGCGGTAATCGGCATTGATAGATACGTAATCGTGGCTCAAATCCGAGGTCCAGAAGGTGGCCATCCCCGGACCATCGCCCAGGCTCACCCGGATGTTCAAATCGGGCTCACCCATGATTTCGGCGGCCTCGGCCTCGTTAAACAGGGTCGGCAGGCCTTCATGCACCACCTCGAGATCACCCAGAAAAATGCTCAGGCGCTCGGGGGAAAATTGCACACCCGAGTATCCCGCTGCACAGGCGATACGTCCCCAGTTGGCATCCTCACCAAAAAAGGCCGTCTTGCATAGCTGGGAGTGGGCGATGCTGCGGGCTACCGTCTTGGCATCTTCGTCACTCGGCGCACCCGCCACGTTAATCTCAACGAACTTGGTGGCCCCTTCCCCATCCCGCACGAGGGCCTGGGCCAGGGCCACACAGAGTTGGTCCAGGGCTTCGGCGAAACGCTCAAAGTCTTCGGTACCCGGCTTGAGCAGCGCGCCCATGGCCTGGCCATTGGCGAGGCACAAGACCGCATCGGAGGTGCTCATGTCGTTGTCGATACACATACAATTGAAGGAGCGGTCCACGCAATCTTTCAGCACGGCGCGCAGGTCATCGGGCGCAATGGCAGCGTCGGTGGTAATGACGCCAATCATGGTGGCCATGTTGGGGGCGATCATGCCCGAGCCTTTCGCCATGGCGCCCAGGCGCACCGGCCCGGTGGAAAGGGGGATTTCCAGCGCCATCTCTTTGGGCACCGTGTCGGTGGTCATGATGGCCTCGGCGGCCTGACCATGGTTCGCGGCGGACAGGCCCGCGATACAGGCATCCGCACCCTTCAGGATGCGCTCCATCGGCAGGGGAACCCCGATAACACCCGTGCTCAAGACGGCCACTTCGGTCACGGGAATCTCCAGCCCCAGACACAGGCGCTCGGCCGTATCCTGGGCATCACGAATCCCCTGGCTGCCCGTGCAGGCATTGGCGTTGCCGCTATTGATAAACACGGCCCGGCCCGTACCCCGAATGCACACGCCTTCGGTCCATTGAATCGGGGGCGCCTTCATCACATTGGTCGTGAAGGTGCCTGCAATAGCTGCTTCGGCATCGCTGACCACGAGGGCACAGTCCAGTCGTCCGGTGCCTTTCCCTTTGATGTCGGCCACCACGCCCGAGGCCCGGAAGCCCTGGGGGGCGCACACACCACCGTCGATGATTTTCATGGGGCAAAGGCTCCGTTCATCAGACCTGTCGTTTCGTCCAGGCCAAACATAAGATTCAAGCATTGGACGGCCATACCGGCCGTGCCGCCCACCAGGTTGTCGATAGCGCTGGCGATAATCAGGTTGCCCGTGCGCTCGTCGCGCACCCAGCCGAAGTCCACAAAATTGGTACCGCGCACATACTGCACTTCCGGCAGGACCCCTTCGCCCAATACGCGGATGAAAGGCTCGTCGGCATAGGCGTCATAATACGCTGCCGGGTCAAATGGTTCCGTGGGGCGCAAGACAATCGTAGAGTGAATACCCCGGGTCATAGAGGTGATGTGGGGCGTATATTGCACCATCATCTTATTCTCCAGGGCCTGCTCAATTTCGGGAATATGCTGGTGCACGCCCACCTTGTAGGCCTTGAAATTCTCGTTCATCTCCGGGAAGTGAAGGGCCGCACTGGGCGTCCGCCCCGCGCCGGAAACACCGGAGACCGAGTTAATCACCACGGGTGCATCGTCCAGGGGCGCCGAAAGCAGGGGCCGCAGGGGCGTAATAATACTGATGGGATAACAACCGGGCACGGCCACCAACTGGGCATCGGGGAGCTTGTCCCGCCAACCCGGCACGTAGCCATAGACCGATTCGGCGAGCAACTCGGGGGCTGTGTGGGTCTCTTTGTAGTACTGCGTAAAGAGATCGGTATCCTGCAGACGGAAGTCCGCGCCAATGTCGATCACCCGGACGCCCGCTTCGCGGAGGGCCTTGACGGGGGCCATGGACTCTTTGCCGGGCACGCCGATGAAGACCACGTCGCAGCTTGCGGCGAGGGCCTGGGGATCAAAGGCGGTAAACACCAGATCCGTAAGGGACCGAAAGGCGGGCAACTGACTGTCCACCCGCTGCCCCACCGCACTGGTGGAGACGGCCGCTACAATTTCTACGCCCGGATGGGGCAGGAGCAAGCGCAAGAGCTCACGTCCGCCATAACCGGTGGCGCCTATAATGCCAACTCGAATCATAAAAGAATACCTTTGTGTAAAGCCCGTAATTATAGGCCCCCGTGCGGGAGTGGTTCAAACGGGGTCTCGATTTGCCCCCCGGTTGATGACGTCCGAATCCCCCGATTTGGAAGGACTTAGGCCACCAACCAGCACACCACGCGCGTCGGCGGAGCGTCTATTTCGCCCCCTTTATCAAGACCGAAGCTTCGGAAAGACGTCCGAATTCGATCGTACGCCATGGCCCCACAAACACACCGCTCCATGCACACGAATCCTCGTGTGGCTCGCCATCGCGTGGCACGTAGACAAGCCCTCAAACGACGCAGCGACGGACATTTAACTTTCAGAAAGCGCCGTCCTCACTCAGGGACTCCACGTGGTGCCATCTCCGAAGACCGTTTGAAAGGCGATCTCCTCCCCCTCCGGCGACAGGGTGATGAGTTTGGCCCCTTTCTTCACGTCATCCCCGTATCCCCCATAGCCCGTGGACCTTCCATAGGCAAAGAGCACCCCGTTTTCCTCAAAATAGCAGTCGTTTCGGTGACTGTGCCCGCAAAAGCAGGCCCGAATGTTTCCCAGCCCGGTGATGCTATCGGCTCCTGTATCGGCTTCATCGCCCCAACAGAGCACCTCCTCCAGGGCAATCCCCCGGGCCCGGCCTTCGTCGATGGCCACCTGGTAACGCTTCAAGGGAATGTGGAAAAACAGCACCCCAGGCACCACGGTGTGACGGTGGGCGGACAGTTCTTCCGCCTGCGCCGTGAGCCACGCCAGATCCCGGGGCAATTGCCAGGCATCCATCGTGTTCACGAAAAACAGGTCCCAGGCCAGGGTCCCATCGGTTCGGCGCACTTCCAGGTGGCTTTCGCCCCGTGCGGTCATCGACGGGGCGGCATAGTGGGGTGTGGCGGCGATGCGTGCCTGGGCGGCCGCAAAATCTGCTGCGTAGTCATGGTTGCCCCAGGTGAAGGCCCACGGCGTCTCCAGCGACGCGATGAGTTCCAGGTCCCGTTGCATCCACATGGGCGCCACATCGGGGTGCCCGTCACTGCACCAGATATCCCCCGTGACCGCCAGAAAATGGGGCTTGTGCAGGGCGACCATCGCCCGGACATCGGCGCGGGTACGCTCATTGGCAAACTCGCTGCCATCCGAATGAAAATCCGTGAGCTGGAGGATGCGAAAGGAGTTGCCCTCTGGAATGGTGAGTTGATTGGGAGTCGTGGATTGATTCATGAAAGTGGATATCCGTCGTTTGGGAAGAGCTCTCGTGTCACATCGCTGGCGCGGAGTATTTGCGAATTCCCCTCCTGGGAGGGGTCAGGGGTGGGTTTGATGCGTACTATCCGACGTGACCCACCCCCAGCCCCTCCCAGGAGGGGAGTTTAAACGGAAATCACCGCAGCGATATTTCCTGTCGCCCGAGTCCGCTGCCTTCGCGACACAGGGTGGTGACCTCTTCGATTCCATGGGCCAGCAGATAATCCCGGGCCTCCGGAATACCGGCGCCTACCTCCCCAATCCGGTGGGCGTCATCGCCAAAGCAACAGGCCACCCCCACCTCGTTGGCCGCTTCGAGCAGCCACGGAGCCGGGTAGGGCGTGCTCAGCCCCTTGCGATAGGCCGCGGTATTGATGTCCAGAATTGCGTCCTGCTCCTTTGCCAGCGCCAATACGGAGCGCGCGCGCTCACGCACCGCCGGAGTCTCCAGCGCCGGGTCCTCCCCGCCATGGCGGCGCACGAGGTCCAGATGCCCCACCACTTCCGGGCGCAGGGCCACCAGCATATCGGCCACCGTGTCGTAGTAGCGGAGCGCCAGGCCCTCCAGTCCCCCACAGGCTTCCACCGCCTCGTCAAATAGCGCGCGGGTATAGTCGATGATAATGCCATCCACCCAGTGGACCGAGCCCACGATGTAATCGAGGGCGTAGTGTTCGCGCAGGTCCTGCATAACCGTGGCATAGCGCTGGACCGGGACCACCTCGATCTCAAAGCCGACGAGCAACGCGATCTCTCCGGAATAGGCCCGCTGGAGTCGACGGGCCTCCGCCACGTAGTCGTCGAAGAGTTTTTCCAGGTGGGCTACATCCCAGCCCATGGCCTTTTCTTCGGCATAGACGAGATCCGGCGCCACGCGGGGCGCGTGCTCGGTGAGACCGTAGGTATGCATACCCGACGCCACCGCCGCCTGGACGAGGCCTTCCAGGGTGTCTTCGGCGTGGTCGCAATAGGCACCGGAGTGCCCCCCATGGAGGGAGACCAGCCAGGGTTTTGTAGGAGATTGGGAAAGCATACGATAACACTCCAGGATTGCCAGTGAACGATGGGCCTAAGCTTATCAGGGGCGGCCCTCGCCTGCCAAGGCGGGGGCGGCGCCGGATATCGTTTTAGCAATGACACTCCAGAAAAATCATGCGTGCCGCGCGATCCCGAGGCACGAGGGTTCGTGCGATTGGTGTAACCAATTTGAGCAATACCAGAGGCTTCTGCGTATTCGAAATAGTGACATACGCACGGACCCGTCAGGCCTCGTCAAAAAGGCTCCTATTGGGGAGCGCGCGGCACGACTGGACGCGCTTTGCGCGAATGAAGCGACTCGAAGGGCGATTCCCCGAGACCCCGTTCTCGCCCGCCGCTGGTTGGGGGTGCTATGCTGATAGCCGTAGACAACCCATAGGAGAGCACCCCATGTCCAGCCATCAGGCCACCATTCAGTGGCAACGCCAAACCGACGACTTCAGCTTCGACACCTACAACCGGGAACACACCATACAGTTCCCCAACGGCCAGCAGCTCAACGCCTCGGCCGCGCCGGACTACCTCGGCAGCGAGGCCTGCGTCGACCCGGAAGAATCCCTCACCGCCGCCCTATCGAGTTGTCACATGCTGACCTTCCTCGCCATCGCCGCGAAGAAGCGTTATACGGTCGACTCCTACGTGGATACCGCCACCAGCGTTCTGGACAAGAACGACGCAGGCAAGTTTGCCATCACGCGCATCGAACTGCATCCCACCATTGTCTTCAGCGGCGAGCGGCAACCCGACGCCGAGGGCATTGCGGCCATCCACGAAAAGGCCCATGAACACTGTTTCATCGCCAACTCGATCACGGCGGAGGTGGTCGTCCTTCCCTGAATCCATGTCGTGCCCATTGCCAAGCACGTCGTCACTTCGAAGACTACCGGCAATTTACCAAAGCCTCCCCTCCCTGGAGGGGCTGGGGGTGGGTCAAGCGGGAAACCATGTCGCAAACCCGCCCCTCGCCGCTCCGTGGAAGGGAATGAGTCCGCGCCACCATCGGATCCCACTGGTACGCACGGCTCTCTCTGACTTAGAATCGAAGCACGCACACCGGAACACCAACCCCAACACAACAAGGATGAGTTTTCATGGTATCTGCATTTCTTATCGGCGCTGCGGCCGTAGCGCTGGGCGGGCTTCATGACCCGTCCACCATTACCGTCTTAACCTCGGGCTATAAGTTTACCGAAGGCCCGGTCTGGCGCGCCGATGGCACCCTTCTCTTCAGCGACATTCCGGCGAACCGCATTTACACCGGCACGGGCCATGTTTTCCGGGAGCCCAGCGGGAAATCCAACGGACTCACCCTTGACCGGGAAGGCCGCCTGATTGCGGCCGAGCACGCCACCCGTCGCGTCACCCGCACGGAGAAAGACGGCTCCATCACCGTGTTGGCCGAGCGCTTCGAAGGCAAGCGATTTAACAGCCCCAACGATGTGGTCGTCCGCAGTGATGGCATGATCTTTTTCACCGACCCGCCCTATGGCCTCGATGGGGGCATGAAGAATTCGGAGCTGGGCTACAGCGGCACCTACGCCCTGGACCCGGAAACCAAGGCGGTCACCCTCGTCAGCAAGGACTTCAAGAAACCCAACGGCCTCTGCCTGTCTCCCGATGAGAAGACCCTCTACGTGGCCGATACGGAGGGCGATCATGCTCCCTCCGACATTATGGGCGACATCATGGCCTTCACCCGGGGGGACGACGGGAACTACCACGATGGCCAACTTTTCTGTCACCTGCCCACACCGGATGGTATCAAGGCCGATGTGGAAGGCAATGTGTGGGCCACCTGCAAGGTAGGGGTCAACGTTTACTCCCCCCAGGGCCAACTGCTCGAATCGGTAAATACCCCCGAAGAACCCAAGAACTGCGGCTTCGGCGGTCCCGACGGAAAGACCCTCTACGTCACCGCCCTGACCAGTGTGTACACGGTGAAGACCACGGTGGCAGGTGTACACCCGGCCCAAAAACACTAACCCGTTTCAAGAAAAACACTTACAGACCACAAAGGCCCTGCCATCCGGGAATCGCAAGAAACGGATTGCAGGGCCTTCACTACGTCAAGAACACATCCTGAAAATGGGTTCAATACCCTATAGACACCGCGCCCGCCGGAAAAGTTACACCCCCCGCGCATTTTTCGGGCACGGCGCACGCCCACCGCGACCCACGCAGCCCGTACCACGGTGCCCTCAGGGACTGCCGCAGCCCCGCATTACGTGATGCGCAACAACTCCGGAGAACATCGCGCCTCTCCAATTCACCGTGTTATGCTACGGCCCAACCGACATTGTAGCGGCGACATACATATCTGGGAGGCTATATGCTATGAATTTATCTCGCGGTATACTTTTACTACTGCTCCACGTCATCCTATGGGGCTCCCCCCTCGCCGCGCAGGAAACGGAGGTCAAACCTTACACCTTGCGGGGCACGGTGCTAGACGGGAATGGCGTTCCGATTGCAGGCGCCCGGGTCACCGTGGGCACTATCCCCTCGCCCCTCGAACAAGTTATGGGCACCTACATCGAGACCAGTGCCGAGGGGAAATTCTCCCTCGAAACCCCCTACCCACCCCCCTTTACCCTTTCCGCGTTCCACGAAGCCTATCTGCCCGAATCCAAATCCATCTCCAAAATCGAAGGGGACAAAGGCCCGGAGCTCTATTTGCAGGAAGGCAACACCCTCTCAGGTAGCATCGAAACCGACCAGCCCGATCTCGCGCCGGCGTGGGTCGCAGCCTATTTTGCCAGCAACGGCTTTGAATCCCTCGTCCAAGCAAGTGATGCCGGACGCTTCACCCTGAAGGGACTCCCCACGGGACGGGCCCAGGTTACCGTACGCCTCGAAGATCGCAGCCACACACGGCGCTATCAACGGACGGAGGAGGCCATGGTCGTCCCCAACGGAAACAATGTGGTCCGCCTTCACTTCGCTGCGGGCATGGCGTCCCTTGCTGGTACGATAACGGATCCCCATGGCAACCCCGCGCGCGCCGACGTCACCTTCCGTCACGTGGATGAGGAAAGCGACACCACCCTGACCGTCGCAACCGGAAGCGATGGACGCTTCGTATTAAAGGGGCTTCCCACCGGAGGCGGAACGCTGCAGGTCAGTGCACCGGGCCGGGCCAGTCAACTCCTGGATGTCACGATCACCCCGGGTGCCAACACGCTGGAGCCCCTTGCACTCGATAGCGGCGCCGAAGTGAAATGCTCCTTTGTGAATGTACCCGAGGGCGTCCGCCAGATACAGGTCTTGCTTTTCTTCGGCAAACAGGAAGCGCCCTCAGGACTCCTCGGCGACGTACAACATCTGTTGGACCAACCCCTGGCCCATCGCCTCCTGGCCCAGGAACGGGTAGTCACGCTGAAAGATGTCGCGCCCGGCGAGTACACCCTTCTCGCCCACCCGATGACGCCGGAGGCCTCCAAAAAGGGCCCCTACCGCGCGGCGGATGCCCTGCGGAAATTGCCTGTTTACATGGACACCCTGTCGGTGCGTGACGGGGGCGCACAAACGACCGTGGCCGCCGCCTTCCCCCGAGAAACGCCCTACCAGGTAGCCAATCAGCCCATCCACCCCATTGTTGGCCAATGGACCTACATATACAAGGGCAGCCAGTTCATCCGCACCTTCACACGGGACGGTAAGTACACCCTCAGCGAAGGCGGCATCGTGGGGCAGCAATATCCCTACGTCATCCTCGGACGACAACGGGCCATGGTGGTCACGCCCAACAGGAATCTGATTCACACCGTGCGGGAAGACGACAAGCTCGATATTGAAGGCGTGTTTGTGGGAACGCGGATGACGCGATAACAGGTTTCAACCGTCCCCACGAGGCAGGCGAGAAACACACCCCACGCCGGCCGGGACAACACAAGCCGTCCAACGTCCCGCGACTACGGCCACGTCACCCGGGGCGAGACAGTCCCTGAATATCCGCGCTTAGAGCACGCGCAGCACGGCGCACTTGAGGTAGGCCGTTTCGGGCATGGACAGCAAGACCGGGTGGTCCGCCGCCGCACCACGAAATTCGAGCAACTGCACCGTCCGCTTCTCGGAGGCGGCCGCCCGCTTCACAATATCCACAAAGGTGGCATTGTCGATGAAGTGGGAGCACGACGAGGTTATGCAGACGCCACCGGGACGGGTCGCTTGGATGGCCGCCCGGTTCAACTGCAGATACCGCCCCTGGGCTTTCTTGGCCTGACTCCGCCCTTTGGCAAAGGCCGGCGGGTCAATAACGACCACATCAAAGGGTTTTTCGGCGGCGAGGACCTTCTCCACATCGTCACAGCGAAGGTCGAATTTATCCAGTACCCCGTTGCGTTCCGCATTGCCACGGGCCAGGTCGATGGCGGCCTGGGAGCTATCCACGGCCACCACTTCCCGGGCACCGGCGCTTGCCGCATGGCAGCCCCAGAGCCCCAAATGACAATGGCCATCAAAGACCCGGGCCCCCTTCGAAAAAGGGAGCGTCGTCAGGCGATTCAGGCGCTGGTCCAGAAACATGCCTGTTTTCTGAGCCCCTTCAAGGCGCAACTGGACCGCGAGGCCTTCCAGCTCAAATTCGACCGCGTCGGGCACTTCGCCCACGGTTTCGATGTTGTAGGCCACCTGCACGCGCACCCCGTGGACACCCTCTTCGGCGAGGAGCAATTCGCCGATCTGTTGCATCCAGGGCACGTAGAACGCGCAGGAAGATTGGACCGACACCACGCCACCAAAACGATCGGCCACCAGGCCGGGCATCCCATCGGACTCGGCAAAGAGCCACCGGTAGGCGTGTGAGTGGGGATACAGGGCCTGACGGAGGGCCAGGGCCGATTGGATCCGGGCCTGAAAGAATGTGGGATCAATGGACTCCTGGTGCCTCGAGAGAATGCGGACCGCAATGCCCCCCTGGGCCTGATAAAAACCCCGACCTACAAAACGGCGGTCGTGGGAAAACACATCCACCAGATCGCCGTCGGCAAGTTCGGGTAGCTTGGCGAACTCCGTGCGATAGGCCCATGCATGGCCCCGCTGAATGCGGCGTTCTTCTTTGGGCTTGAGGGTGGCAATGGGGATGGTTTCGGTCATGGGGTTCTCGCAGGGGGTAGATAGCAGGGTGTGGTCAAGGAGGCGCATTGTAATGTATGACCGTAGTGAGTGTCGATTTTGGCCAAGTCAGGCGCACATCCTTTAGGGTGCCACCCCGACCGGCTGTCTGCACGTAGCCCCTACGTCCCCAGCGTATAAATTGCATCCAGTTCCCGATAGCGCTCGTCGTAATCCAGGCCATAGCCCACGACGAAATGATCTTCGATAATAAAGCCCACGTAATCCGCTTCCACGTCCAAAACACGGCGGCTGGGCTTGTCGAGCAGGGTAATAAAACGCTCCGACGCAGGATGTTGGGACGCCACAAAATCCCGAATCGCCTCGGCGGTTCGTCCGGTATCGAGGATGTCTTCCACGATAAGCACATCCCGCCCTTTCAACGACCCTTCTGGCAAGTGGGTGAATTGCACGGTGCCCGCGCTCTCGGTACCCGCATAGCTCTTGGCCCGGATATAGTCCACTTCCAGGGGTACGTTGAGCTGCCGCATGAGGTCTACACTAAAGGGCACGGACCCTTTCAGCACCACCAGCAACACGAGATCCTTTCCCGCATAGGCCGCGCTAATCTCGGTCGCCAACGCACCAATGCGCTGCTGGACCTGCGCCGCGTCAATCAGCGGTTTTTCGTTCAGGCGTAGTTTCATCATGCGTCCCCGGGGGCCTCATCGCCCACCACGTTAATCTCAATCCACGATTCGGTCTCCTCCGTCACCGCGGCGGTGCGGCTGATAGCATGGCCGACCACCCACAGAATCTCGCCCTCGGATTGCACCAATAACTGGCGATCGCGCTCCGCACGGGACAGGCCCAAATCATTAAAGTAATCTTTCAGTTTCCTGGTACCCGACATGCCCAGGGGCTGAAATCGGTCCCCCGGACGGCGGGTGCGCAGGGTCAGCGGGCCGCGCAGGGCGCCCCCATCGAACACCTGTCGGATCGGGCTGCAATACCGTTTTAGCGGCTCCTCGGGAGCGCGGTCCAGCACACGACAGTGCACGGTACATCCCGCCACCACCACGTCACCGGGAAGGGGTAACACCCACGCCTGCCCTTCCGTGGAAGACGGTGTGTCCCCCTCAAGCACGCCATGCCCGCGGCTCAGACGGAGGAAAATCCGGTTGCCCACATCCAGCATTTTCCCCGTATCGCCCTGCTCCATAAAGGCCACGCCACGACTTACGGTGTCAGCCGTCGCTTCCCCACCGGCCGCCTGAATACACGCCGTCATCACCCGAAACTGCAGGGCCTCATCCAACTCCGAAAACGCGGCCCGCGCAATACCCTCTTCGCCCACACAATTCCGCCGGGCCTCCTCGGCCAGCCGCGTGAGCAACGCCGATTCCCGTTGCTGAATGGTCGCCAGCCGGTTCAGGGCCTCCACCACCCGGGGATTGTAGTCCCGCGCGAGCAGGGGCATCAGCTGATGCCGGACGCGGTTGCGCACCACGTCTTCTACCTGATTGCTGGCGTCTTCCATCCAGCCGAGGCCCTCCCCCCGTAGCCAGGCCTCGAGTTCGGCCCGTCGAAATGCCAGGAGAGGACGCAGCAGAGGCAGGCCCGACACGGTGCCCACGGCCTGGATACCCGCCAGCCCCGTGGGGCTCGTGCCCCGGAGGGCGCGCATGAGCACCGTTTCGGCCTGGTCATCCGCGTGATGTCCCGTGAGCAACGCGCTGTAGCCCGCCGTTTGGGCGGTCTCCACCAGATAGGCATAGCGCAGTCGCCGGGCCACCATCTCAAAACTCTCATTGGACGCCGCCGCTTCGTGGTGCACATCCGCAGCACCGCGGTGCACGGGCACGCCCAGATCGGCCGCGACCTGGGCCACGAAGTCCCCTTCGGCCGTGCTTGCCCCACCGCGGGTCTGGTGATCGAAATGGGCCACGGCCACCGAAACGCCGCCCCGATGGAGGAGATGTAGCAGGGCCATGGAGTCGGCCCCGCCCGATACCGCCAGCAACACGGTCCCCGTCACCGCGCCGGGCAGGGCCGTCCGCAGCGCATGGGTTGCCCGGCATACGAGGTTTTCGGGGGTGGGGCTGGTCATGGAGAAAAACATGCTTTCGGGCAACACAAGGGCAGCCGGGTTAAGCCGAAGGGGCGACGGCACTTGTATCTTTTCAGGCCGCCTCGTTATACTCTCGACACCATTCTATCGCCTCCGGGCGGCTTTTCGCACACATGACGCTACCCCTTCCCCAAGATCGTGGGCTGTCCGGCTCACCATCGCGGGCCGGGACGCGTCCATCACACGAGGAAATGCGCTGTGGCCGAGGCCAACATGGAACAAAGCCTGACGGGCTGGGGCGGTATGAATCCCGAACCCTGCCACGTCTTTCGGCCCGAAAAACGCCGTGCCCTCTCCGAAATTATTGCCTGTAAACACACAGACTCCCTCATTGCCCGCGGGCTGGGGCGGAGCTATGGCGATACGGCGGTAAACGGTGGACAGGGCGTGGTCAACATGTCGCGCCTGAACCGCATGCTCGCCTTTGATCCGGAGGAAGGGCTGCTCGAGTGCGAAGCAGGCGTGAGCCTGGCGGAAATTATCGACACCTTCCTGCCCCGGGGCTTTTTCGTACCGGTAACCCCGGGCACCAAGTTTGTCACCGTGGGCGGCGCCATTGCCAACGATGTCCACGGTAAGAACCACCACTGCGACGGCACCTTCTGTGAATTCGTCGAATCCTTCACCCTCCTCATCCCCAAGGGCGATATCCTGACCTGCTCGCGGGATGAGAACGAAGACGTATTCTGGGCAACCGCCGGGGGCGTGGGTCTTACCGGGATCATTCTCACCGCGCAGCTTCGCCTCATGCCCGTAGAAAGTGCCTATATCAGCACCGACTACACCCAGTGCACCAACCTCGACAGCGCCCTGGAGGCCATGGCCGCCACGGACAACGACTATCAATACTCGGTGGCCTGGGTGGATTGCCTGGCCAAGGGCAACCGGCTCGGACGCTCGGTGTTGATGCAGGGGAACCACGCGCCGGCAGAAGCCCTCACGGGCCATCGCGCCACAGACCCCTTCGCCGTAAAAGGGGGCTTGCCCAAGGTCGTGCCCTTCCATTGCCCGTCCTTCGTGCTGAATCCCCTGAGCATTCAGGCCTTTAATACGGCCTTTTATGCGGCCCATCCCACCACTACGGGAAAAATCGTCGACTACAACCAGTATTTCTACCCGCTGGACGCCATCCACCATTGGAATCGGCTCTACGGAAAACAGGGTTTTGCCCAGTTTCAGGCGACCCTTCCCTTTGAAAGTAAAGACGGACTGGTGAAAATCCTCGAACGACTCTCCCAGTCCCGACGGGCTTCTTTCCTCGCCGTATTAAAAACGTTCGGCGAGCAAAACGACGGGCTCCTTTCCCATCCCATGAAGGGCTACACCCTCACCCTGGACCTGCCTAACCGCGGCAGCCTGACGCCCTTCCTTCATGAGCTGGACCGTATCCTCCTCGATCATGGCGGGCGACTCTATCTCGCAAAGGATGCCGTGTCTACGCCCGAAACCATCGCGGCCATGTATCCGCGCCTGGAAACTTTTAAGGCCATTCAAAAACGACTCGACCCGAAGGGCGTCCTCACGTCGTCCATGGCCCGTCGACTGGGATTGGTAGGATGAGCACCGATTTTCAACAGAGCGTCGTAATTCTGGGGTCCACCTCGGGCATTGTGCGGGCCACGGCCCAGGCCTATGCCGCAGCAGGCTATGCCCTCGTGTTGGCCGCCCGTGATGATGGAGAAAACGAATGCCTGGCGGCCGACCTGCGGGTGCGCTATGAAGTTCCCTGCCACGCCCTCCATTTTGACGGCACCGATGTGGCCTCCCATGGGGCCTTCGTCACCGCCTGCGAGGCCGCACTGGGCACCAACCCCACGGGGCTCATCCTCGGCTTTGGCTATATGGCCGAGCAGGAAGCTGCCCAGACAGACATCACTGAAGTACAAAAGATGGTAGATGCCAACCTCACCGGGGCCATCTCGATCCTCGAACGCTTCGCCGCGGTATTCGAAACCCGAGGCTCGGGCTTTATGGGCGTCTTGTCGTCGGTTGCGGGCGAGCGGGGCAAGCAAAGCAACTACATTTACGGGGCCACCAAAGCCGGGCTTACCTGTTATCTGGAAGGCCTGCGCGTCCGTCTCTTCAAGGCCAATGTGACCGTGACCACCATCCAACCCGGCTTTGTCGACACGAAGATGACCTATGGACTGCCCTTGCCCGGCCCCCTGGTGGCCTCACCGGAGCAGGCAGGCAACGCCATCTTCCGCGCGGTGAGCCTGGGTAAGAACGAGGCCTATGTCCCCTTTTTCTGGCGCTATATCATGATGATTATCAAGGCAATCCCCCGGTGGCAATTCAAGAAGATGAGCATGTAATGACGGACACCAAGCGAGCCCCCTTTCCAGTCATCCTCGTCCGGGCCATGCGCCCCTATCAGTGGACCAAGAATCTGCTGGTCCTGGCGGCCCTCCTCTTTGCGGGGGAATTGGGTAACGGACACCAGATACTCACCGGGCTGCTGGCGCTCATTGCCTTTTGCCTGGCCGCCAGTGCCACCTATGTCTTCAACGACATCCTGGATATTGAAAGCGACCGGGAGCACCCCAAGAAGCGCCACCGCCCGTTGGCCAGTGGCGCCCTGAGTATCGGGGCTGCATGGGTATTGCTCGTCGTCCTCTTTGGCACGGCCCTCACCCTGGCCTGGACGATTCGCCTACCTTTCCTTTTTGCCGTGCTGGCCTATGTGGTGCTGACCCTGGCCTACACCCTCAAGTTAAAGCACCTGGCGATCATCGACGTCATGACCATCTCCCTCGGCTTTGTTATTCGCGCCGTGGCCGGAGCCGTCGCACTGGACGTCCCCTTTTCCAATTGGCTGGTGGTATGCACTTTTTTCCTTGCCACCTTCCTCGGGCTCAGTAAGCGTCGCCATGAAATCACCCTCCTCGAAGAAGGCGCCCAATCCCACCGCCAGGTTTTACAGCACTACACCGTCCACTACCTCGACCAACTCATTCTTATCGTCGCGGGGGGCGCCCTCCTCACCTACACCATCTATACTTGCTCCCCCGAAGTCATCGAACGACTGGGCACAGACAAGCTCTATATCACCTTGCCCCTCGTGGCCTATGGCCTCTTTCGCTATCTCCATCTAATTCATCACAAGACCGGCGGAGGCGACCCGAGCCAAACCCTTATTAAAGACAAACCCCTGGGCGCTACCGTACTGCTCTGGGCCGTCTCCTGTGGCCTGATTATCTACTTGCCGTCGGTGTTTGGCTGAGTTTTCAGCACAATCACAATTGCAATTGGAACCGGCACGCCGACTTCATTACAATGGCTATTGAACTGGGAACCAGAAGCTGGATGTGGTTTAGGCTACAGAGGAGAGTAAGGCATGCCGAACATCGTCGGGGACTTGAGTGATGGTGATGTAATGAAGAATGTCGGGGCTATCGTGCTGGGGGGCGGCAGGGGTTCACGTCTCTATCCGCTGACCAAGGTGCGCGCCAAACCGGCCGTACCCTTGTGCGGACGCTATCGGCTGGTCGACATCCCGCTCAGCAATTGCATCCACTCACAGATAAATCGTGTCTCGGTACTCACACAGTACAATAGCCACTCCCTCAACCGTCACATCAACAACACCTACCGTTTCGATCAGTTCAGCGGCGGCAACGTCGAAGTCCTCGCGGCCGAACAGACCGATCTCGCCAGTGGCAACGAATGGTTTCAGGGCACGGCCGATGCGGTCCGAAAACAGTTCGTTCATATTCAGGCCCCCCACATCGAGCACTACGTCATCCTCTCCGGGGACCAGCTCTATCGCATGGACTACCGCGATCTACTGCGTACCCACATCAATAAAGACGCTGACATTACCGTCGCCGCCCTCCCGGTAGATGCCCACGATGCCGAAGGCTTTGGCATCATGAAGGTGCTCAAGAGCGGGCGCATTCGTGAATTCATTGAGAAACCCACGGATCCGGCCGTACTCGAAACGCTGGAAACCCCTGAAAAAGTCTTTGAGGATTTTGGCCTCGAAGCAGCGGGCAAACCCTATCTCGCCTCCATGGGCGTCTATGCCTTTAAGGCAGAAGTGCTGGAACGCCTGCTGATGGAGCACGTGGAATGGATTGATTTCGGAAAAGAGATCATCCCCAACTCCCTCCAGTCCCTGCACGTCCAATCCCACATGTTCAGCGGATTCTGGGAAGACATTGGTACGGTCCGCTCCTACTTCGACGTGAGCATGGAAATGACCCTGCCCAACTCCCCCTTCCGGTTCAATGACCAACACCACCAGATCTATACCCACGCCCGTGCCTTGCCGGGTGTGCGCATTGAAGATGCCCATATTAAGAATGCCATCATCTGCGAAGGCAGCCGGATGACGAAAGCCACCATCAGTAATGCCATCATCGGCATCCGCAGCATCATACACCCCGGGGCCAAGGTTGAAAAGGCCATCATCCTCGGTGCCGAGTATTTCGAAGATGAGGTGACCGATGGCAGCAAGCCCCAACTGGGCATCGGCGAAAAAGCCCGCATCAGCAATGCCATCATCGATCACAACGCCCGTATCGGCAAAGGGGTCACCATCAAGGGCTCCAAGCGCCTCAAGGATTATGACGGCGACGGCTACGCCATCCGCGATGGCATCGTGGTGGTCTTCAAAAACGCCGTGATTCCCGATGGTACCTCCATCGGAGCCGTATAGATACTGAGGCCCTGTTTTGATGTCGCATTCCGCCGCCCCCGACAGCCCCGTGGGGCGGCGTTCTCTTGTTCCACCCCTTCTGGTGGCCATTCTGCTGCTGGCCGCCCTCTTACGCCTGGCGGGACTGGGCACCTTCAGCCTCTGGTATGACGAGGGGGCCAGTCTCTATCTCGGACGCTACCTCGAAACACCGGCGGCCCTCTTCGACCGAAACCACACCGCCGAGCCGCCGCTCAATGCCGTGGTGACCGGGCTCTGGGCCGGGCTCGTGGACACCATCAGCCCGACCGACGTGACAAGCCCCCTGCACGACGCCCTGCTGCGCCTCTTGCCGGCACTCCTCGGCATCTTGAATTGTTTTCTGGTTTACCAGGTCTCGCGCCAGCTCCTCGGCAGTGACCGCAACGCCGCCCTCGCCGCATTCCTCTTCGCCATCGCGCCCTTTCAGATCTACTACGCCCAGGAACTGCGGATCTACAGCCTCTACGTGACCCTTGCCCTGCTCGCCGTGGCTGCCACGGAACGGGCCCTCGCCGACGGTGCCCCCCGCTATTGGGCGGGTTATGTCGTGGCGCTGACCCTGCTGATGTATAGCCACTATTTCTCCATGTGGCTTATCTTCAGCCTGAACGTGGCCTACCTCACGCTCCTGCCGCGCTATCGGCACCGCCTCGGGCACTGGACCGGTGCCAATGCCCTCCTCATGCTGCTCATTGCACCGGCCCTGTATCAGGCCTTCGCCATGCATGCAGAAGTGCAAACGCTGGAAGTCATCTGGTACCCCTCGCCCACCTGGAAAACCGCCTTCATCACCTTTAAGACCTTCGTGGCAGGCTACAGCCCCGCGACCTGGGCCTATTGGCCCCTCTTCCTGTTGGGGCTGGCATTGTACCTTCTGGGGCTGGTCCGGCGGGCCCAATGGGACACCGGCACCGCCCTCATCGTCTGCCTTACCTGGGTGCCCCTCATCGGTGGGGTCTGGCTCTGGGGGCAGGCCGATTTCTCCTTTTACGAGCACCGCCTCTTCCTCTTTTCCGGCGTCATGGCCCTTATCGGAATCGCCCTCGGGCTCGGCCAGCTTGGACGGTGGGGCCTTCCCGCGCTGGTGGGTGTCACCCTCTTCACCGTGCCCTGTCTCAACGACTACTATCGCGGCCACCTTCATATGGCGCCCATGCACCGCATCGCCATGTGGGACAAGGTCGACTTCCGGGGCGCGGCCCGGCTGCTGAACGAGAACTGGCGCGCGGGCGATCGGCTGGTCTACACGAGCCATTTCGGCGCCTACCCGCTCTACCATTATTTTTCCGGCGACCAGGTGCGCATCGGCTGGGGGCCGGAAGATGAGGTCCTCTTCATCAAGACCATGGGACATGAGGCCATCCTCCGCGCGCACCACCTCATGCCCGTACCCAAGGAGCAGGCCATCGCCGGGGCCCATCGCATCTGGCTGCTCCGCACCCAGGGCCTCACCTTTGAATGGCAGCCCAGCACCGATCGTATCGCCGCCTGGCTCGCAACCCAAGGCACGCCGGTGGCCTCCCACGCACTGGATGGGGTTAGCCTGACCGCCTTCGAGCTGAAGCAGGCGCCGTAGTGGTCTGCGTAATGCCGGGGGCCGTCGCTGGCTCCCCGGGATGGCCCATTGGCTCTCGAAAAATAACGCCGACATCGCAAGGCCGTTCTCCCACGCCAACGGTGGGCCGGTTCCACGTTTCCGTGCGGAAAGGATGAACGCCACCGATATGCCGGTACGGGACTTTTTTCCGAAGCAGAACGGCGCAGTAGATACCGTCGCGGACCTCCACACCGTGTCCTTCACGCCCCAGACGGCAGCGCTCGAGGGACGGACCAACCGCGTCCCAGGTTGACGTAGGCCCCGTTTTTCTATATCCTTTTTGGATTACCGTCGATGGGGGCCTATGGTCCCCGGTTTATTCCTATGAACAGCGTCACCGGAGAGCGCGGACAACCCACTCCCCTGCGAGCGGCGCACAATCAACTATCGCGGCCATTCCCACGTTGAATGGTCCCGCAGGAGAACTCCCATGAAAAAAGTTTCACTGACGCGTCGCGCCTTTCTCGCGGCGTCCACCACCACCGTGGCCGCCTCGGCCATCGCCGCACCCAACGATGCCAAGGTCGTTCCCGGCAAAGTTTCGCCCAACGAAAAACTCAATATCGCTGCCATCGGTGCCGGGGGCAAAGGCCTCAGCGACATCATGTCCTGCCACAAGCACGGCGAAAACATCGTCGCCCTCTGCGACCCCGACTGGAACCGCGCGGGCGAAGCCTTCTACAAGCTGAAAGACGCCAAGCAGTTTAAAGACTACCGCGAAATGCTCGAGAAGATGCCGGAAATCGACGCCTGCACCATCTCCACCCCGGACCACACCCACGCCCCCGCCGCCTACCAGGCCATGAAGCTCGGCAAGCACGTCTACGTGCAGAAGCCCCTCACCCACACGGTCGCCGAAGCCCGCCTCCTCACCAACACCGCCCGCGAAATGGGCGTGGCCACCCAGATGGGTAACCAGGGCCACTGCGGCGACGGCGTCCGCGATATGTGTGAAATGGTCTGGGATGGCGCCATCGGACAGGTCAAAGAAGCCCACGTCTGGACCAACCGCCCCGTGTGGCCCCAGGGCATCGACAAACCCCTCGATAAGGAAGCCGTTCCTGAAACGATGGATTGGGACCTCTGGATCGGTACCGCACCCATGCGCGATTACAATTCCAAGTATTGCCCCTTCAACTGGCGTGGCTGGTGGGACTTTGGCTGCGGCGCCCTGGGCGACATGGCCTGCCACATCATGGACCCCGCCTTCTGGGCCCTCAAGCTCGTTGAAGCCCCCGACTACACCGTAGAAGTCGTTGCCCAGTCCGGCAAGAACGACCAGACGGCCCCCAACGCTTCCATCGTCAAATACAGCTTCCCCGCCCGGGCCGACATGGGCCCCGTGGATGTCTACTGGTATGACGGTGAAATGATTCCCAAGCGCCCCGAAGGCGTGCCCGCCGACCAGAAACTGGGCGACGGACGGAACGGCTCCTTCTTCATTGGTGAAAACGGTATCCTCACCGCCGGCGAATACGGTGGCCAGGCCCGTCTCCTGCCCGACGCCGAGATGAAAGACTACAAACGCCCCGAACGCACCATCAAGCGCATCGAAGGCGAAGACCCCTACCTCAACTGGATCCAGGCCTGCAAAGGGGGCGACGCCGCCGCCTCCAACTTCGACTACTCCGGTCCCTTCACCGAAATGGTCGTCTTCGGCAACCTGGCCCTCCAGACCGAAAAGAAAATGCACTGGGACAACAAAAAAGGCATGGTCACCAACGTGCCCAACCCCAAAGAGTTCGTCAGCAAAGAATACCGCAAAGGCTGGGAACTGCCCTGCTAGTGGCATGACCCCCTGATAGAGAACACACCGGCCCCGCAGGCGATGCTTGCGGGGCCGTTTTTTGGTTCATAGGCAAAAAGAAAGGCAGCCCGCAGGCTGCCACATTTGGTGGTTTACTTGTTAACGGCTTTTAGTTGTAAACCCCATTTTGCTCCGTTATTATGGTTTATCTTTTATACGTTTGTCAACACACTATTAGTGGATCAGGGAGGCTTATTATGGTGCGCTATCGTCTAGCGTTGGATCTTGGCACAAATTCGATTGGGTGGTGCGCCTACCATCTGGGCGAGCAAGGGGAGCGCACATCGCCGCAAGGCATTTTGGATATGGGAGTCCGTATATTTTCTGACGGTCGGCACCCCAAAACGGGGGCTTCAAATGCGGTCAAACGACGAATGGCCCGGGGGGCACGGCGAAATCGCGACCGCTTTATCAAGCGTCGTCAGGACTTGCTCGATGCGCTCGTGGCCACGGGCTTGATGCCGGTCGATGATAAGAACCGTCAGAAGCTCACTACGCTTGACCCTTATACGCTACGGGCACGCGGACTGGACGAACGGCTGGAAACTTTTGAATTGGGGCGGGCTCTTTTCCATCTCAATCAGCGGCGCGGCTTCAAGAGCAACCGTAAGAGCGAAGTAAAAGACAAAAACGAGGCGAGTGCGCTTAAGACGGCCATCAAGACACAACGTGACACCATGGAAGAACTTGGTGCCCGAACTTTTGGTGAGTTTCTCTATCTCCGAAGAGCGCAGGGGCTCACGGTTCGTTCACGCATGCAAACACGACTCGTTGAGACTCCTAAAGGGAAAAAAGACAAGCAAGAGAAATTCTACGACTTCTATCCGGCCCGCCAGGAACTGGAAGCCGAGTTTAACGCACTCTGGGAACACCAGACCCAATACCATCCGGGAATTCTTACCGAAGATGCCCGAGACCGCATCTACCACTGCATCTTCTACCAACGCCCCTTAAAGCCCCAGGTCGTCGGCAAGTGCACCTTCGAACGGGACGAAGACCGCCTTCCTAAGGCCTACCCCCTCGCACATCAAGTCCGAATCTACCAGGAATTAAACCACCTTCAGGTCTTGGACACACAAACCCTGCGCGGTCGTCCGCTTACCCACGACGAACGGGATGATATTGCGAAACTCCTGTGCACACCCAATGGAAGAGCATCGGGAAAAGCGGAGGTCTCGTTCAACAAAATACGGGATAAGTTCTTTGGCCCACATGCCACGTTCTCGTTGGAATCGGAGACCCGCAAGAGCCTGGAAGGCGATTCCACTACCGCCATACTTTCTCATAAAACCCGTTTCGGTCGCCGTTGGTATGACCTGAGCAATGACCAGCAAGAAAACATTGTCGCACTCCTACTGAACGAAGACGATGAAGAACTCTTGCTCCAGATTCTGGAAGAAGACTGGGGGCTCAGCCGGGCGCAGGCTGAAGCCGTCGCAACCGCACCGTTGCCCGACGGACATGGGCGGTTGGGACGCACGGCGCTTACCAGGATACTTACCGAATTGAAAGCCGACGTCATTCCCTTCTCCGAGGCAGTGACCCGCGCAGGCTATGTCTCCCATTCACAATTCAATTCCGGTCAGGCTCGCGAGCGGCTTCCCTATTATGGCGAAATACTGGAACGTGAAGTCATCCCTGATCCCGAGCACTACCTGCATCCCGCCGCCAAGCTCGAACAGCGCTTTGGAAAACTTACCAACCCCACCGTCCATATTGCGCTCAATCAACTTCGGCGTGTCGTTAATGACATCATAAAGCTCCACGGAAAACCCGTCGAAATCCATGTCGAAGTGCTCCGAGACCTCAAGAACAGCCTAAAGAAGAAAAAGGAAATCGCTGCCGAGCAAGCAAAAAACAAAGAGCAAAACGACAGACGTGCTCGAGAACTACGGGAAAAATACAACGAAACCGTAAACCGGGAGAACATCCAGCGTCTCCGTCTCTGGGAAGAGATGCCCGCCGGTGACCGGATCTGCGTATACACGGGCGAAAGCATTTGCCCTAGAAATCTCTTTACAAGCGCTGTAGAGATTGACCACATTCTTCCCATTTCCCGTACGCTGGATGACAGTATGGCGAATAAAGTTCTCTGTGTACGCCACGCAAACCGCGAGAAATCAAATCAGACCCCCTTCGAGGTCTGGGGGAAAGGCCCCCATTGGGATGGCATCCTCGCTCGAAGCAGCGTACTGCCCCGAAACAAGCGGTGGCGATTTGCCGAAGACGCCATGAAGCGCTTCGAGGAGGAGCACGACTTTATTGCCCGTCAACTCACCGACAGTCAGTACATCGCCAAACTCGCCCGAGGTTATCTCGCTTGCCTTTACGCTCCCGATAAAGCCCACAAGGTGCTCTGCATACCAGGGCGACTTACCGGTATGTTTCGCCATCACCTCGGCCTGAGCAGCCTGCTGGAAGAAGTGAATCCGGCACTGGGAGAGCGGCCCGTACCCAATGGCGAGAAAAACCGCGCGGACCATCGACACCATACGGTGGACGCCTTGGTGGTGGGTCTGATGGATCGCGTCTTCCTCCAGAAGGCAGCCTCTATCTGTGCCCGTCATGAGCTCGACGGCGTTGGAAAGTTTCTGGAAGGATTTTCTGAGCCCTGGCCCAGCTTTCGCGCCGACGCGCGCACCGCACTGGCCAACGTCGTAGTATCACACAAGCTCGATCATGGCATAGAAGGCGAGCTACACAATCAGACCGCCTACGGCATTGCACAAGTACCCACACCAAACTCGTCACGGCAACCCGACCCGCGCGGTCAGGCAGTGCACCGAATTTCTGTTCAGGACTTCAAACCCAAGAACATTCTCGAAATTCGGGGACGACGGCTTCGGGCAGAGCTGGTCGCATTCCTGTCGGGAGAAGACTTTAAAAAAGTATTTAAGCTACTTGCGCAACATGACGATAGCAATAAAACCACTTCACTAGATGTGAATCAATTGATTGACCCCACATCTTCCGGTGAGAGCTTCGTTGCGGACAGAATAAGATCCTTTCTCACGCGTCGTAACATACGCCGTGTGCGCATCATCGAACGTATGGAACTCATACCCATTCGGGATAAGCAGAAGAAGATCTACAAGGGATTCAAACCCGACGGAAACGCCTATCTGGACATCCATGAATCGGAGGACGCGACAGGCTGGAAAGGCACTATGGTCACACGTTATGCCGCAAACGCGGAACGCAACAACGATGCCCGACGAGTCGAAGACCGCAACGGAAAGCACATCATGCGACTTTTCAATCGCGACATGGTCGAATTCGAGCACCGTGGTGAAAGACAAATCTACTTCGTCCAGCGATTGTCTGATAGCCAATTCACGTTTGCAGAACACTTCGAGGCAAATACAGATGGTCGCAATAGAGACAAGAGTGATCCCTTTAAGTTCATCTATAAAGGGGGCGCTGAGGCGTTGAGGAAATCCAAGGTGCGCTTTCTGGTCGTCAGTCCAGCGGGCCGCGTCCGGTATCTGTCAGGGATAGCCTATGATTCAGAGAGCGATTGAAATTACCGGCACAGGACGTCATCTGCGAAAGGAACGGGGCTTTTTGCAAGTCCGGGCCGAGCAGGAAGAACTCGGTCGCATACCGCTGGATGACTTGGAGGTGGTGCTCTTTGCTGGCCATGGGATGACCTGTACGAGCGAGTTGCTCAACACCCTGGCCGAGCGGGCTATCCCGCTGGTGATATGTGACCAACGCTTTCTACCTAAGTCGATGCTCTGGTCACTGGAAAGTCATCGCCTCCAGTCGGGCAGGATTCGGGCCCAGGCGACCCTCAAAACGCCGCTAAAGAAGCGACTCTGGCAACAACTGGTAGGCGCCAAACTCTTGGCGCAGCTCGAAACCCTGCACCGATGCACGGGCAGAGAAAGTGCGCGCCTGACCCGGCTGGCGGCTACGGTGCGCTCCGGGGACCCCGAAAACGCCGAAGGGGAAGGGGCCCGCATTTACTGGCCCCTCCTCTTCGGCCCTGACTTTCGTCGCATCCGGTCCGAATCGGGGGTAAACGCCATGCTCAACTACGGGTATACCATCTTGCGCGCTGCGGTAGCTCGGGGCGTCATGCTGGCAGGGCTTCACCCCGCCTTCGGGCTCCACCACTGCAACCTGCGAGATACCATGCCCCTGGTCGATGATCTCATCGAACCTTTTCGACCTGTGGTGGACCTCCTCGTATATCAGCTGGCCGTTGAACGGGAGAATGGCCCCACGCTGGACAGGGAGGCAAAAGAGCGGCTGAGTACAGTGACCAACGTCGATCTCACCTTTGACGACATGGCAAGCCCGCTGTCCGAATGTATATTGCGGATGACCCGCTCTCTCGCCGATGCCTGCGAAGGTCGCCGTCGCACCCTACTCCTGCCTGCAGGGCTGCACCGGGAGCACACGCAGGACATGAAATAGTGGAAGATACAACGCCTATCAGCCAACGGAGTGGATACCGAATCATGTGGATGCTTACGATGTTTGATTTGCCCGTCGTGGAGAAATCCGAGCGAAAAGAGGCGACCCGCTTTCGGCAACATCTACTGGACATGGGCTTCGAAATGGCCCAATTCTCCGTCTATATGCGCTGCTGCGTCAGCCGGGAGCGCTGCGAATCCCTGGTGGAGCGCATCCGTGCCGCCCTGCCGTCGGGGGGTAAAGTTACGGTGCTCGTGTTCACCGACAAGCAATACGAAAACATGCTCCACTTCTTTAACCAGGAAAAATACGTCGCGCCCAGTGAGCGCGGCCAACTTGCCCTCTTTTGACGAAGTTGGCGATCAGGGGCCTTCGAAAAAACCCTCCAATTCAGGCCTGAACACCGAGAAGCCAACGGGTTTTTTATCCAGCAACTTACCTCTAACCCCCTGCAATCCAAGCCTTTGCAGGGTCATGGATTGTAAAGGGGGAGCAAAATGGGGTCAAGCCGCAACTAGCGAGTATGCGCGGCCTGCGGTCGATCAATTGTAAAGGGGGAGCAAAATGGGGTCAAGCCGCAACGCAATCTAACCCAGGGGCGCAAGCCCCTACATTGTAAAGGGGGAGCAAAATGGGGTCAAGCCGCAACTCCTTAAACTTGCTCGTTCCCAAGGCAACGATTGTAAAGGGGGAGCAAAATGGGGTCAAGCCGCAACTCATCCGCCAGGCTCAATCCCGTGGTATGGATTGTAAAGGGGGAGCAAAATGGGGTCAAGCCGCAACACCGACACGCGCAACTGTTCTGCGCCACTCATTGTAAAGGGGGAGCAAAATGGGGTCAAGCCGCAACAACGACGTCGGTGTACCGCTGCCTGAGTTGATTGTAAAGGGGGAGCAAAATGGGGTCAAGCCGCAACGGAATTACTCCCAAGCACCCACAAACATGAATTGTAAAGGGGGAGCAAAATGGGGTCAAGCCGCAACGATCGTTGGTGGGTGGGCCTGCAGGCGGTTATTGTAAAGGGGGAGCAAAATGGGGTCAAGCCGCAACGAGTGCAAGCGTATGCTCGAGGCAGAGCTTATTGTAAAGGGGGAGCAAAATGGGGTCAAGCCGCAACATCAGGTACTGCTTCTTGCCGTTCCGCATGATTGTAAAGGGGGAGCAAAATGGGGTCAAGCCGCAACACTCACATCCGTATGAATCTGGCGCTTGGCATTGTAAAGGGGGAGCAAAATGGGGTCAAGCCGCAACCTCAATCGTCGCCATCATCGCGCCCCGCTGATTGTAAAGGGGGAGCAAAATGGGGGCAAGCCTCTGAAACTTCACCGCCTGTGTCCCTGTCTAACTTCTGCCAGTTGTAGCCAACCACACCAAGGAGCCCCTCATGAGCCAATCCGATCTCACCCGCCGCGCCTTTCTGGCGGCCACCACCAGCGCCGTGGCCCTGACGCCCGCCATCGTCCGTGCCAATGACGCGAAAGTGGTGCCCCGGAAGATTTCCCCCAACGAAAAGCTGAATGTGGCGGGTATCGGTGTGGGCGGCAAGGGCCTGAGCGATATCATGAATATGCGCAAAGAAAACGTGGTGGCCATGGCGGATGTGGATTGGGAACGGGCCGGGGAAGCCTTCTATAAACTGCCCAACGCCAAGCAGTTTAAAGATTACCGGGTCATGCTCGATAAGATGCCCGAAATTGATGCCGTGACCATTTCCACGCCGGATCACACCCACGCACCGGCGGCCTACGCGGCCATGATGCACGGGAAACATGTCTACGTCCAGAAACCCCTGACCCACACGGTGGCCGAAGCCCGCCTGTTGACGAAGGTCGCCCGGGAGATGGGCGTGGTCACGCAGATGGGCAACCAGGGCCATTCCGGCAGCGGCACGCGCCGATTCTGCGAAATCTTCTGGGATGGTGCCATTGGCGAAGTGCGTGAGGCCCATGCCTGGACCGACCGACCGGGGGGACGCTGGCACCGGGACCCCGCCGCACTGGAATCGGGGGAGCCTATCCCCAAGGAAATGGACTGGGACCTGTGGTTGGGCAATGGGGTCCGTCGTCCCTACAGCGAAATCCTCCACCCCAACAAGTGGCGGGTATGGTGGGATTATGGCTGTGGCGCCCTCGGCGATATGGCCTGTCATATCATGGACCCCGCCTATTGGGCGCTGAAACTGGGCGATGCGCCGGGCTTCACGGTGGAGCGGGTCATGCAGGAAGGCATGACCGACGTATTGGTGCCCACGGCGTCGGTGTTGAAATACCACTTCCCCGAGCGGGCGGGCCTTCCCGCCGTCGATTTCTTCTGGTACGACGGCGGCAAATTGCCCGAGCGGCCCGAAGGCATTCCCAATGGTGAAAAAATGGGCGATGGGGACAATGGCTCGATTCTGGTTGGTAGCCAGGGCGTGTTGACGACCGGCACCTATGGCAACAAGACCCGCCTCCTGCCCGACCTCCGAATGGAGGACTACGCACTCCCGGACGAAACGTTGAAACGGGTCAAGGGCTCCCACTACCGCAACTGGATTGAGGCCTGTAAGGGTGGTGACCCGGCGTGCTCTCATTTTGACTATGCGGGGCCCTTCACGGAAATGGTGCTCCTGGGCAATATTGCGCTCCGGACCGGCACCGCGGTGACCTACGACTTCGCGTCGGGCACCATCCAAGACAATCCGGCAGCTTCGGCCCTCCTCAGCACGACGTACCACAAAGGGTGGGATTTACCGGTCTGAGGTGACGTAGTAGTGGTTTGATTCAACCAGATGGGCCATTATTACGGTAACCTGAATTACCTGAGTTACTGAGGATTACTCCCCTCCCTGGAGGGGCCGGGGGTGGGTCAATTCCCGAAAGAATTTCCAACCCACCCCTAATCCGCCACGGCGCATCTGCGACCCTCCCAGGAGGGAAATTCATTACCAATTTCCCCACAAGTTCAAGCGAACTTAAATGTCCACAATTCTGATTCACACCAGTAGTTCGTAGCACAAGGCCCTCCAGGTCGGTGGGAATCCGGGGGAAGGCGCCCGATTTTGGGTTTGCGTCGCAGAAAACCCTGCGTTCACGCGGATATCGGCGCGTCCCTTTCCGTGCCCAGCCGACCTACCCGGCACAGAATCACCGCCCCGGAATGGAATATTGCGCCTTAATCCGCTACCATAGGCCAAATCTTTGTTTCACGACGGGGGCTTCCCCGCCTCGCTTTAGTTTTGCTTTAGAGGAAATTCGATCATGAGCCAATCCAAACTGTCTCGCCGCGCCTTCCTGGCCGCCACGACAACGACAACAGCCGTCGCCCTGTCGAGCTGCACCACGACCAATACCGCACGGGTCGTACCGAAGAAATTCTCCCCCAACGAGCAGCTGAATATCGCGGCCATCGGTGCTGGTGGTAAGGGCTGGGCAGATATCAATGGCTGCCTGAAGCACAAAGAGAATTTCGTGGCACTGGCGGATCCGGATTGGAATCGTGCAGGCGAGGCCTTCTACAAGCTTCCCGATGCCAGGCAGTTCAAAGATTACCGTGAAATGCTCGATTCCATGCCCGAAATCGACGCGGTGACGATTTCCACGCCGGACCACACCCACGCGCCGGCGGCCTACCAGGCCATGAGCATGGGCAAGCACGTATACGTGCAAAAACCCCTGACCCACACCATCGCCGAAGCCCGCCTCTTGACCAACCTGGCCAAGGAAACCGGCGTGGTTACCCAGATGGGTAATCAGGGCAACTCGGGTGACGGCGTGCGTGACCTCTGCGAAATGCTTTGGGACGGTGCCATCGGGGATGTACAAAAAGTGTACACCTGGACGAACCGCCCGGTCTGGCCCCAGGGTATCGCGGCCCCCCTGGCCGCAGAGCCGATTCCCGAAACGATGGATTGGGATCTCTGGATTGGCAACGCGCCGACCCGGGACTACAATGCAAAGTACGCGCCCTTTAACTGGCGTGGCTGGTGGGATTTTGGTTGCGGCGCCCTCGGCGATATGGCCTGCCACATCATGGACCCGGCCTACCGTGCCCTCAAGCTGAACGAAGCCAAGAGCTTCACCGTCGAACTGATTGAACAAGAAGGGGCCACCGATGAGTGTGCGCCGCTCCTGTCCACCATCAAGTATTCGTTCCCGGCCCGTGCGGGCATGCCCCCGGTGGAAGTCTACTGGTACGATGGATTCCGAGTGGATTCGGCTACGGGCGAGAAGACCTACAACCTGCCCCCTCGCCCCGAAGGCGTTCCAGAAGGCGAAGAAATTGGTGGTGGCGCCAATGGATCCCTGTACTTCGGCTCGGATGGCCTCTTGACGACGGGAACCTACGGCGGTGAATCCCGCCTCTTGCCTGCGGCCCGCATGGCCGATTACAAACGCCCCGAAAAAACCATCCCCCGCATTGAAGGGGAAGACCATTACAAGAACTGGCTCGATGGCATCAAGGGCGGACCCAAGCCCGGCTCCAGCTTTGACTACGCCGGCCCCTTCACCGAGATGGTGAATTTCGGCAACCTGACGGTGCGCACGGGCAAAAAGCTCGAGTGGGACGCGGTCAACGGCAAGGTCACGAACGACAAAGACGCCGCCACGCTGATCTCGAAAGAATACCGCAAAGGCTGGGAACTTCCCTGCTAGTCACGTAAGTGCCTGATGTACACACTGACGCCCCCACCACCTGATGGTGTGTGGGGGCCTTTTCGTGCCCCCTGCCAACATGTCATCTACCATAGACACCAGAACCGCTCCCATGTATACTGTAACCGTAGTTCTACGATATTAGTCCAAAGCACTCCATATCTCGTAAAACGCACACAGGGGCTTATTGCATGGCCAACAGTGGGGCACAGCAACACGATTCCGGCGCACCCATCCAAGCGCTGGCATCCAGCGAGGATCGTCGCCAGGCCCGTGCGGCTGCCGTATGGAACAGCATGACCTACGTCGCGGCGGTGCTGACCGGACTCTATGCCGTCTTTGCGGTATCCCACGCCATTTTTCTCGACCCTGCCATTCGCCTGATCATGATGGTGGCCGCCACCACGAGCGGCCTGCTCTGTCTGGTCACGTTTATCTACCTCTATCGCAGCCCGGTCCGTATTCGTCTTGCCCATCCCCTCGCCGTGATGCTCACGGGGATTATTACCGTCAATTCCGGACTCCACCTTTATCTCTCCAGGCAACCCCAGGAAACCACCAATTTCGTGCTGGTTATCTTGGGATGTGGCATCTTTTTCTATTCGACCCGATGGCTCATCGTCGCCCTTGTCCTCATCCTGGGGACGTGGCTTGGCATTTCGGGCACGCTCGCACACAGCGAAGACGTGGTTCATCTGGCCTTCTTTGTCCTTGAGATCTCCGTCCTTTCCCTGCTCGTTCACACCATTCGCATTCGGGCCTTTGATCGTTTGCACGACACACAAATCGCCAACGAATTTCAGCGCCAACAACTCACCAACGCTGTCCAGGAAACGGCCCGGGCCGAAGAGCGGTTACGGCGTCTCTCAGAAGCCACCCTGGAAGCGATTTTTCTGCACCGCAATGGCGCCATCGTCGACGTGAATGAACAGGCCACCCGGCTCTTCGGCTATACACGGGAAGAGTTTCTGGGCAAGTCGATGGACGCTTTATTGGCTCCGGAGGTTCGCTCCCATTCCCCCTTCGGCCGTAAGACCTTTCACTCCGCCACCGGAATTCAACGGGATGGCGAAGTCCACGAGTCCGTCGCGCTGCACAAGAACGGGCATCGCTTCAGCATTGAGTTTGGCGCCCTCAAAGACCGGCCCGATGAGCACGTGATAGACGCGACGGCCGTGCGGGACATCACCGCCCGCCGTCAATTGGAACATCGGCTTCGCGACTTTGTAGAGAACGCGGTTGATTTAATCTACGAGACAGACGCAGCGGGCCATTTCACCTACATGAACACGGCCACCTGTCGCCTCCTTTCCCGCGGTGAAAACCTGATAGGCCGCAGCTGCTATGACTTCGTTCACCCCGCCCACGCCAGCCGATTGAAGGCCCAGATCCGGGCCCAGGATTTCAACGCCCAGCCGCGGCTCTACCAGGAATTCCAAACCTCCATTCATGACAATGATATGGAGCGCTGGATTGGCCAGAACGTCCAACCGATTTTTACCGGGGCAGAACTCACGGGCTATCGGATCGTAGGCCGCAATATTACCGACCGGGTCATGGCCATTCGCCAGGCCTTGGCCGCACGGCAGGACGCCGAAGAAGCCAACCGGAGCAAAAGCCGGTTTCTGTCATCCATGAGCCACGAACTCCGCACGCCCCTGAACGGCATCCTCGGCTTTACACAACTGATGCTGGAAGAAGTGCACGGTCCGCTGAACGAAGCGCAGCACAACGACCTCACCAATATCTCCAGTTGTTCGACCCATCTGCTGACCCTCATCGAAGACCTTCTGGATCTCAGCAAGGCCGACATCGATGCCATCAGCCTCGATCTGGTGCCCGCCGCCGTAGAGCAAATCGTGGACTCTGCGGCCGCGATGGTCCGCGCGAGCGCCAGTGAGAAATCCATTGAGTTGGCCTTCAGGATTCCCAGGCAGCTCCGCGTAAAGGTCGACATGCGCCGGGCACGGCAGATTCTCATCAACCTCATGAGCAACGCCATCAAGTTTTCTCCGCAGGGAGAACGCATTGACATCAGCGCCCATGAAACCGCAGAGGGCATGGTCGAATTCCACGTGGCCGATCGCGGCCCGGGCGTTCCTGTGACCCATCAGTCGCAGGTGTTCTCCGAATTCTTCCAATCCGACCATGTGCGCGATTCCAATCTGGGTGGCAGCGGCATTGGCCTGGCCCTGGTCAAAAAACTGGTCCACCTGCATGGCGGTGAAGTGGGCTATCAAGACCGAAAAGGCGGCGGAAGTCTCTTCTGGTTTACCCTGAAAGCTACGGCGGCCGAGGTGCCCGTCGTCACCAGCCCATCGCCGGGCAATGGCCATCACCCGGCCCAATGCTCCGGGCGGATACTGCTCGTCGATGACGTGGAAACCAATGTGTTCCTCATCCAACAAGCCCTCCTGCCCCGGGGCTACACGGTCGAAATCGCTCAGAATGGGCGCGAAGCCCTGGAGCTCACCCCCACCTTCAAGCCCGATCTCATCCTCATGGACATGCACATGCCCGTCATGGATGGCTTTCAGGCAACGACCCGCATTCGTGCGCTGGCGGGCTTTGGACGCACGCCCATCATCGCGCTCACCGCGAGTGTAAATGAATTCGCAATCCGGGATTGCCTTGACGCCGGGTGCACGGAGCACCTGGGCAAACCGGTGCAACTCAGTACCCTCTACGAGCGGGTCGACCACTATTGCGCCAAGCGAGACCCGGGCGCTAAGCGGAGCCGGGCAATCGCCCAGTCAAAGGGAAGGGCCTTGCGCGTTTTGATCGCCGATGACCTGGAACGCAACCGGGAATTCATGGCGGCCTACTTTAAGCGCCTCCCGGACAGGGTCGAGTTCGTCTCGGATGGAAAAGCGGCTGTGGACCGGGCCTGTGGGGAACCCTTTGATGTCATACTCATGGACGTCCGCATGCCTATCATGAACGGCCTGGAAGCGACCCGCCGAATTCGGGAGCTAAAGAATGCGGAGGCCCTTCCGATCGTGGGACTGTCCGGCCTGGATGACTGTGATGAAGTCCAGGCATGCCTCGCGGCGGGCATGAATGACTTTCTGACCAAACCCATCCGCTTTGCACGCTTGCTCGAAGCCCTGGATTGTTATCGCCCCCCTGCGGAGCCGTCCCCTGAGCGCGATATCGCCGTCGCCGAATCCACCGAGAAAAACTAGCGAGCGCCCCGGGCGCCGCGCTATGCTGGGGCAAGACGGGGATCAGCCCCCGCCATCAACCACTCCGGGACGGACACGCCATGCAAATCGATGATCAAGGCACCCTCTTTTTCGACACCTCCCACGGCCCCTGGGCCAGCGCCACCTTCCCACTGGCGTGCGTTTCACGGAGTGGCCGATGGCTCTGTGCCTTTCGCGGTGCCCCGCAAAAGGTACCCTGCTCAGCGCAAACGGTGCTGATTACGTGGTCCGATGACTGCGGGGCCACCTGGCAGGAACCTATCGCCCCCTTCCGCGCGCCCACCCTCGACGGACGCCCCGGGTCATTCCGCTTTGCGGGTTTGACCCGCCTCCACGAGGGACGCCTCCTCGCGACCATCAACTGGGTGGATCAAAGCCAACCCGAGCGCCCCTATTTCAACGAGGAAACGGAAGGCCTCCTGGATACCCGCGTATTCCTTTCGGTTTCCGAAGACGATGGCGCCACCTGGTCGACACCAGAACTCGCCGACCTCGCCCCCTTCGACGTGCCCACCCCCCTCACCGGCTCGGTGGTCCGCTTTCCTGATGACGAACTGGCCTGCCAGATTGAGCTCAACAAACACTATGACGACACCGCCCCGTGGCACCACGCTTCCGTCGTCCTCTTTTCCACCGACGGCGGAAAGACCTGGCCCCGACACAGCGTGGTGACCCGGGACCCGAGCAACCGTGTCTTCTACTGGGACCAACGCCTCTCTCTCCTGCCCGATGGGCGTCTCATGGATGTCTTCTGGACCTATGACCGGGAAGCGGCAGACTACCTGAACATCCACACCTGCCACTCCCTGGATCGGGGCCGCACCTGGAGCCCCTTGCGGGACACCGGAGTCGCCGGACAACCCGGGCCGGTCTTCGCCCTGGAAGATGGTGAACTGGCCATGCCCGTGGTGGATCGGAGCGGCCCGCCGAAAATCACCGTGCGCCGCAGCGAAGACAATGGAGAAACCTGGCCGGAAGCGGACACTATTGTCGTCTACGATAGCGCCGAAGGCAGCCAGACCGAGAAAAAGACTTCCATGCAAGATGCCTGGGCCGAAATGTACGCCTTCTCCGTGGGCCTGCCCAATGTGGCCCCCCTTCCGGGGGGCGGAGGCCTTCTCGTCTACTACGCGGGTTCCGAAACCGATTCCACGGGCATCCATTGGGCGAAAATCGAATAGCTCCCGCCCCCGAATGACCCGCGGCACGTGTATAGTTACCACGCACCGCGGCCCGCCCCGTCCGTCACAGGCCGTCGGAGCGTAACGTTTTTACACAGGATCCCACTCCGTTGGTGCGCCCGGGCTGGCACGATGCTTGCACTTCCCTGCTGTCCCCCGTGGACAGGCCGCCGTGCCCTGGGCACATGCTTCCCATTTCGGGAAGGCATGATGGAGGCGCAGGCAGACGGCGCGGCCAACGAAGCAACGGTATGGGAGAACGTGACCTATGAAACGCCCCTTGAAAACCTTGAATCCCGCCTATTTTAAACGTTATCGGGACTTCGCCCGGCTGCTGGTAAAGCACGGCGAGCCCGACTTGGCAGAACGTATCGGCCTTACCAATTACCTGAAGGACGACGATGTGCCCGACACCACCCGGGCGCGGGCCGAAGATCTGGCCGCCGACCTGGAGAAAATGGGGCCAACCTTTGTGAAACTGGGACAACTCCTCTCCACCCGGGCGGATATGCTGCCCATCGAATACCTGGAAGCCTTGAGCCGCCTGCAGGATAGCGTTGCCCCCTTCCCCTATGCCGAGGTGGAGCGCATCGTGGAGGAGGAACTGGGCACCCGGATCAAGAAAGCCTTTGCCCACTTTGAAGAAGGGCCGCTCGCCTCCGCGTCGCTGGGGCAGGTACACCGTGCCACCTTACCCAGTGGGCGGGTCGTGGCCGTAAAAGTGCAACGCCCCGGTATCGAGGAAGAAATCACCCACGACTTTGAGGCCATGGCACCCCTGGCAGCGTTTCTCGACACCCATACCCACGTGGGGGCCAAGTATGAGTTCTCGGGGCTCCTGGAAGATCTTCGGACCAGCATCCTGCGGGAATTAGACTACCGGGAGGAAGCCGGCAGCCTGAAGACCATGGCAGAAAACCTGGCCGACCACCCGCACCTGGTCGTGCCCCTGCCCGTGGATGACTACACGACCACCCGGGTGCTCACCATGGATTACGTCCGCGGGCGCAAGATCACGGCCATCGGCCCCCTGGCCCAGTGCGAGCTTCAGGGGGACACCCTGGTCTCCGAGCTTTTTCACGCGTATCTTGACCAGATCCTGGTCCATGGTTTTTTTCACGCTGACCCCCACCCCGGCAATGTCTTTCTCACGGAAGACCGGGAACACCTGGCCCTTATCGATATGGGGATGATATGCCAGATCACGCCGACGGCATCAGCGACCCTGCTGAAACTGCTCCTGGCCCTCAGCGAAGGACTCGGCGAAGAAGCGGCAGGCTATGCCCTGGATCTCAGCACACGAAAACCCGACTTTGATCACGCGGGCTTCACCGCCGCTTTTTCCACGTTGGCGCTGGATGTGCGTACGGCGGGTATGGGCGAGCAAAAGTTTGGCGCTATCTTCCTCATGATGCAAAAGGCCGCGGCGGAAAACGGCGTCCGCCTTGCCCGGGAACTCCGTTTTCTGGGGAAAACCATCCTCAATCTGGAGGCCATCGGTGACGTGCTGGCCGATGACTTTGACCCCCAGAGGGCCATCCGAAAGCATGCGACCAAGGTGATGCGCGGCAACGTCTTTGACGCTGTTCGGCCCACCCAGCTTCTGAAACAGGCGGCGGAGATGAAGGAGGTGGTGGAACGGCTGCCCAGGCGCCTGAATCAGCTGCTCGATCTGCTCACCGAAAATCAGTTTCGAATCAACATCGACGCCCTCGATGAAGATCGGCTTATGCACGGCTTCGAGAAGGTGGCCAACCGCATTACCGTCGGCCTGGTACTGGCCGCCATGATCATCGGCGCCGCGTTGATGATGAATATCGAGTCTTCCTTTACGCTCTTGGGCTATCCGGGCCTCGCGATTGTGCTCCTGGCCTTTGCCCTGGTGATTGGGGGATCGCTCGTGATTACCATTGTGTGGAACGATATCTACGGGCAACGGCGATAGGAATGGGCTCGCTTTTCGGCCCCCTGAAGCCACCCGGCACCCGCCCCGGTCGACTCCATAGGATGGACGTGCAATGCAGGGGGGAAATAATGTTGTTATTGCGCTAACTAGGCGCTATTGTTACTATGCTACGGCCAATTCAGGCCATGGCATCAGAATTGCGTAAACTGTACGTAAGACCACTGTGAACAAAGGAGACGAAGACCATGAAAAAGCTGTTGACCATCATGCTGAGCGTATTTGGACTGGTACTGTTTGGCGCAGGCTGCGACCCGAAACCCGAAACTACCGGTGAAAAAATTGAAGAAGTCGGCGAAGAAATGGGTGATGCCGTAGACGACGCCGCCGATGCGGCGGAAGATGCGGTAGAAGAAGCGGCGGACGCGGTCGAAGACGCTACGGACCAATAAGTCACTTCGTCATCGCCGGTAACCGCGGCCTCTCAGGCGCAGCGCGTACGTGGGGCGAGGTGCTGACACGGACCCGCCGCACAGTCGCCAGGGAGGAGGAAGACGCATGCCAGGAAGCATCTTAGCTGTAGTGTTGATTCCAATCCCCTTGGGCGCCCTGCCTGCCTGGCTCCAATGTCGCTCTCCGGGGTATTGACCCGGGGCAGGCCTGGTCGGGTGGTGATGCTTTTCATCAACCTGATCCTGGTGGACCGCATTTAGGTGATTCCGGCCCGGTGTCTCTCGCAACGAGGCACCGGGCCTTCTTCTATTTACGGCACCGAAACGGGCCGGATCGTTCCCTTCAATACAAATTCCGGATGATGGCCAAAGTATTCCCCTTCCCACGCGAAGCCCCCTGTTTCCCCAGGAAAAAGATACATCGTATCCCCCCGCACCACCGTAATGCTGGCCACATCGTCGAAGGGCAGCGACGTCGCCCGACCAAACAGGTCCTGCTCCGTATCGTAGACATAGTGGTGATTATAGTAGTGGGTCGTCTCAAAGCTCGGGTGCTGCTTCCACGTCCGCTTGACCGTTTCTGGCGTGCCATAGGCCGGTGTCTCGGTACCGTCGGCGCGCAAGACCACCCCATATTGATAGCCCGCCGGCAGCAGCAGGTAGCGATCGTTGTACACAATGGAACTCGAGCTGGATCCCGAAGCCGAAAGGGGCAGATCCCGCAGGCGGACCCAGGCGTCCGACTTCGGGTCATAGCGCCAGTTGTCCACCACGTTGGTATAGGCCCCTGACGCCAACATGCTGACCCCACCCACGACGTAGAGCTGTCCCTTCACGACGGCGGCCCCCGTAAGACACCGGGGCGCGCCGGGCAGGGGCGTCTTTTCCACCCACCCCCGCGCCGGGTGCTCCGTATCAAAGGCGATGAGGCGCGCACCGAAACGCCCTATCTCGCCCGTGCGATCCGTGACGCAATAGAAACGCTGGGCATCATAGTCCGCCCCACCTACCAGGTAGATGGTGCTGCCAATCACAGCGCTCCCGGCCCAACAGGAGGGCGACGGGAGCGGCGGCAAGGGCGACCAGGTCCACACGCCCTGCTCGCGAGACAGACGGTAGCCGTCGGCGTAGGTAAAGGGGGCGTCGTAGCTGAAGCCGCCCCAGAGATAGAGGGAATCGCCGACCACGGCCCCCTGACCGGCCTGTCGGGGCACCCCGGGAAAGTCCGGCAGGGAGACCCACCCCTTCGACGCGTCATCCACGTTTAACGCCCAGGCCTTATTCAGGAAACCCCGGGGATAGACCCCGGGCTTCCAGTCTTCGTCGGCCCCGCTACAAAAGCCCAGCACGTTCACCAGCCACCCATCCACCAGGCCCACATAGTTATCCTGCATCCCCTGGGGCAGGGGCGGCCCTGCGGACCAGGTCATCGACAACATATCGGGAAGGGTGGACTGGGTTTGGGGCGCTGGCGTTGGTGGCACGGCCGTCGCCCCCGCCGTTGCCAGACACATTAAGAGACTCAGGCACAGGAAGCGAAGTCGTGATGGGGTGCACATGATGGGCTTATTCTCCGAAGTGCTCCTTCAGGAAGGGCAGGGTTTTGGCATTACTCCACTCATGAACCCCCTCAAAAAAATCGCTGTCGAGATTCCCGGGAACACCCAACACGCCGTAGGTTTTCTCCAGTTCCCCATAGGCTTTGCGGGTGGCCTCGATGGGAAAAATCGTGTCCTCGGTGCCACTGATCATGAGGGCCGGACGGGGTGCGATGAGGGCGGCCACATCGCTCATTTCCCCCCAGTTCATGATGCCCGGAACCGTATTGCAGATGCAGTGGTGGATGCTGTAAATGGAATCTTCGAAGGTGCAAAAGTAGCCCGCGACCAGGGAGGCCTTCACCCGCTCATCGAGCGCGGAGAAAAAGAGCGACGTGGTCCCGCCGCCCGAAAGTCCGGCGCTCGCAATGCGGTCGCCATCCACTTCCGGCTGGGCAAGGAGAAAATCGGTGAGCCGCATGGCATCCCAGACCCGCATGCCGATGGGTGTCTTGTTTACCAGGAAGCCCGCCCGGCTGAGGCGTTCGCAGCTGTGGGGTTTCTTGTGGGCCGTTTCATTCCAACCCCGCTGCACTACCGCCAGGACGGCATAGCCATGCTCAGCAAAATAGGGCGCGTAGTCGAGGTGGTGCTTTTCTCCCTTGGCCTTCTGCGCATCGGACCCCTCGCGTATATAGGGCAGGATACCGCTGTGTCCGTGGAAACAGATCACGGCCGGACGTTTTCCCGTCACGCCCTTCGGGGTGTAGTAATAGGCGGGCGCCCAGTAATCGGCCTCGGTGCGCACGTAGACCTTGCGCCGGGTAAAGGCCTCCGTCTCGAACACCTCGTCAGCGTCCCAGCGCACATCGGGCGTGACCGCTTCGGGCCATTCCCCCAGGAGCTCCATCAGCTTTTCCCGGAAGGGCCCGCGCCACGCTTCATGCTCGGCGGGCGTGGTGGCTTTCCACCCCATCTTGGGGGTGACGCTTTCCAGGTTGCGCTCGAGATAGGTCAGAATCTGGCTGTTCGGGGTCGCCTCCTCGGCACGGACCAGGGGGGCGACGGCAAACAAGGCAAGCAAGAACGAAAGGAACTTCACAATAGGGACTCCTGATTAGACGAATTCGAAATCGACGGGTGTACAGTCGACCAGTATAGGGAAGGGATGCCCTGTGGGGCAACGACCTCCCCGCTGCGGGTAGGTCGAAGATTCGCCAGGGCGAGAAACCCCGCACTCCGGACAAACGACGTCGGGCAGAAGGGCGGGTTTTCTTACCCGCCACAAAGCACACCCACGGTATCGATCTCACCGTCGCAGTAGCGCGGCCAATTCCTGGGGCGTGGGCCACCGCTCCTGCGCGCAGGCCGGTACGGTGCTACGCAGGTCCCGATACCACACGCCGTGGAGCACATCATCTTCCCCGACGAAGGGACGTCCATTGCTTGCAAAGAGCACGGGCACCCGATAGGCACCCGACGCCTCCGGCAACACTTCATCCGCCTGAATCTCGTAGCCGGCGCTGTAGGACGCGGCGTCATCGAGCGCCTGGCGCAGATCGATGTTGCGGCGCTTTGCCTCAATAATCGCGGCGACGGTCTCCCCCAGGAAGAGCACATAGTCGGCATAGCCCGAGCCCGTCGGACAGAAAGCGATGGCCTGGTTGCGTCCTGCCTGGGGCCGTGCCCCATTCTCCCAGGTGCGGACGATGGAATCAGCTTCCCAACCCCGGGCGCGCAATTGGGCGTCGATACATTCCCGGGCCTCCCCTTCGGTCAGGTCGAATCGGTCCGTCGCCGCCTGGGCCTGTGCCCGGGTGGCGTCTTGTTCCTCCGACGAAGCCGCAGCGGCCTGGGTCTGCAGGGCCTCCACGCGGGCACGGTGGGCCGCCATAAGTTCCGCCTGGCGGGCTTCCGTCTCCTCCGCCAGCTCCAGGGCTGCTTCCAACTCCGCAAACATGGATGCGGCCCGGGCCTCGGCGGCCTCCTGCTCGCGGACGGCCCTCCGCAGGGCGTCTTCCGTTTCATCGGCCCGACGCTCGCTGTCCCAACGGGCCTTTCGGAGTTGGTCCAGCTCGGCCTTCAGCGCTTTCGAAACCTTCGGCGGCGTGGGTGGCAAGACAAAGGGGCCGGGGCGAAAATCGGGGTCCCGAAAGGCCTGGTGAAACCATACGGCGAGACGGCGTGCAAGCTTCAGCTGTCCCACCGCCTCCTGCCGGGTCCCTGCCCCCTCATGGGCCGCCGCGTTCCCCGCCTTACGGATACCGTGAAAAATGTCGGCGATTTCCCGGGAGACAATATGCTTGCGCTTCAGCTTACGCAGCAAGTCACTGAACCCGTCCTCACGGTCCGGATGGATGTTGGAATAGGCCGCCGCCAATTCGGCCAGCTCTTCCGCCAATTGCCGCAGCTTAATGAGGGTCGTGTTGGGGTCATCCAGCACATAGCGTTCCGCCCGCCCCGCGAAGTCCAGCAGATGGGCACCATGTTCCGCGAGGAAACCAAAGTTGGGTGACTGAATGGCTGGCTGATGCATAGATTCCCCGAGCGGTGGTGGTTGATGATTGACACCCAGGGTTATACACCAGATAGCGTGGTGGTGTGCAAACAGGGGGAAAGCGATTCACCGCAACACGTCAGCGCGATGCCGCGCTTGGCAGGTTGCATCCGTGCCACGCGACGTCGCGCTACGCGAGATTTCGTGTGCATGGAGCCATCATGACGTGGCGTATGGAGGGTCTATGGTGGGGAGCAACATCAAATACTCTGGCACACGTACCCCATGCGCACGAACTTCACCCAACTCGTCCAGACTCGTCGGGTGAAGATCGCGCGGCACGTCCAGTTCAAATACCAAGCTGAAGCCCCGCCCATCTCACGCGCCCGACTTCAACAGGCCCTCCACCGTGGCGGCCAACTTTTCCGGCTCCACATCGCGGGCGAGGACCTTGCCGTGGGCGTCCAGAATCCACACCGAGGGGATGAACGACACCCCATAGGCGGCGGTGACGGGATTATCTTCCGCCCAGCCACCGATATGAACCTGCTTCCAGGGCAGTTCCTTTTCGTCGATGAGCGTCTTGGCGGCGGTGACCGTGGTGTCGAGGTTCAGCCCCACGAGCGATACCTTGTCGGCGGGCAAGGCGGCATAGGTATTTTTCAGGGACGGCATAGAGGCCACGCAGGGCGCGCACCAGGAGGCCCAGAAATCGAGGATGACCAGCTTGCCCGATTCACTGGCCAGCGACCATTGGGCGTCACTCGCCAGGTCGGTGCCTTCGATAGGGGGAGCAGCGGCATTCTGCTGGGGAAAGTCAACGCCCGCCACTCCGATGGCCCCCAGATCCAGCACATCCGTCACGCCGCCTCCGACGCGAAAGGTGCTTGCGGCCCGCCCAATGGGTGTACCCCGTCCGCAGGCATTTTGTGGGGGTGTCGCATGGGCGGTCACGGAAAGGGTGTACTCCCCTTCCGCCAATCCGTCCAGACGAAATTGCCCGGAGCCATCCACCTCGGGAATGTAATTCACCGCCTCCGCCGAATTTCCCTGGGTGGGCGTGGCCCGCACCATAAGATGGCGCTCGTCCATCGCATGGGCAAGGTCTCCTGCCAGGAGGTGCGCCACCTTATCGAGGTTGACCCGCCCGGTGGCGGCGTAGGGACCATCCCCAATGGCTACCTGGAGGGTTTCCCCCGGTTGGGGGTTGAGATATTGCCCATGGGATGGCTCCCAACGCCGTTGGATGCCAATCGAAAGGGGCATGGCCGGAACATGATCGACGATAAACTTTCCCGTCTCATCGGTGTTCACCGCGTTGCCCACCAACATGAAGAAGTCGTCCCGACCGCGCACCGCAGGGGGCGTCGTCTTATAGACCACGGGCGTCAATTCTCCCTGAACGCCGTGAACCTGTCCTTCCACCCGCACCCAGGGCATAAGGTCTAAGACCACGGGCTCCTGGTCATTGCGCAGGTCGAACCAGGCCAATCCTTTTTCATGGGCGGCGACCAGGACCCCCGGCGTTTCGTCCGCGGCAAATTCCACCTGGCCTTCGGCGTCGCTCGCTTCAAACCAGGCAGGGCTCTTGCCATAATCGGCGCTCAGTGCCCCGTTGCTGAGGAAAGCGTGCTGGTCATCCCGCACCCAGGCGACTTGCGCGCCTTCCACCGGTGCTCCCGCGGCATCCCGCACGACCGCCTTGACCGTCGCTTTGGGTTGGAGGGCGATGGTCACTTCCTCACCCAGCCGTGCGGCTTCCTGGAACTTGGACTCGGTGATTTGATAGCCCCTGGCCCGAATGCGCGCCACAAAATTGACCCGCTTCGTAGCATCAAAAATGGCCGCCGGTTCTGCGGTGAAGGTACCGGTCTTCCGGTTGACGTCGGCCCGGGTAAAGCGGGTGAACCACCAATACTCTCCGCTATCGGTCACCCGCCCCATCTCCACGTCATAGTCGGTCACGGGCTGCCCCGTCGTGGCGTCCACCACGCGGCCCTGGAAATCCGTTCGATTGATAAGCTGCAGGTTCAGGGGTTCGGCGAGGGGCAACAGGGTGGTGGCCGAAGCACCGAAGTAGCCCGACTCCTGCGCACTGAGGCGCACCGTGCCGTGGTCGGGCATGTGCGACAGGGTGAAGCGCCCTTCGCTGTCGGTAATGGCTTCCCGCGGCAGCCCATGCTGACGGTTGGGCCGCCACTCGTCCACGGAAACGGTCACGTCGGCCAGGGGCACCCCCGCCGCATCGCTCAACCTGCCCGCTACCCCTATGCCGGACTCGAGGGTCACCTCGATGGGCACATCGGGGCTTTCGTAGTCCAACCGACGAACCACCGGGGCGTGTTCTTCCGAAACAATAGTGAGTTCCTCGTGCCGTTTCTTATCGAGATTGGCAAAGGTAAATCTGCCCCCGTCATCGGTCACGACGGAATTGGCGTCTTCCATCATACGGGCGAAGGTGCCCCGCAAATTACTGTTCATCACCAGGGCACCGGCCACGGGATTCCCGGCCGCATCACGGACGGTGCCGGTGAAGGTACTCCCCTTCTCCATCACGAAGGTCGCCGTCTGGTCGAAGAGTTGCTCTTTCGGGGGAATGGGACGGAGCCCCAGAATCCGATCGCTGATATAGTCTTCGTGAATCAGGTTCGCCATGAGCCGGGTCCACCCGGCAGCCAGCCGCATTTCCCAGTGGCCCAAGGCATCCGTCGTCGCCTTATCGCCCCCCATGCTGACGGATTCGGGATAGCTCCCGTAAAATTGGACAGAGACCCCTTCCACCGGCGCACCGGATTCGTTCACCACCCGCCCCCCGATGGTCACCATGGGGTGAGGGGCGTCGGGTGCCGCGGTATAGTCAATATTCGTATCCGCCAGCGCGGGCAGAGCCGCCAGGTAGGTCTTGTAGTCGGATCCGATTTCCGTCCGCTCCAGCGAAAGGTGCGTCAGCTGGGTGAAGGGTGCCAGATGGGCCAGATCTTCATCCCGAATCGGACAGTAATCCAACACCAGTGTGCGCAATTCGGTGAGGGGCGCGAGGGCCTGAAGATCTTCCCCGGTAGCCTTGGCTCCTTTGATATTGAGCCATCGCAAGGCGGTCAACTCCGCCAGGGCCTCCGCCGCCCGACGATTGGGGGTCACTTCGGGCGGCGTCAGGGCCACTTCGCGGTCTGTTACCGGCTCTTCGTGGAACTTGATGAAATTGAGGTCCAGGTGCTCTAGTTTTTTCAACGGTGCCAGGGCCCATAGACCCTCCGCCGTAATATCGGAAGCGCCCAGATCCAACCAACGCAGATTCACCAGCCCCGCCAGGTGCCGCAGCCCGTCGTTGGTGACCTTCGTTCGATAGAGACTGAGCGCTTCCAGTTCCGTCAGCCCGGAGAGATGCCGGAGGGCCTCGTCATCCAGCTCGAGGCGGTACAGGTCCAGGTATTGCACCCCATTGGCCGGCAGGTCCGCCAGGGGCGCCAGATCGACGACCGTCCGCTTGGGCCCCACATCGAGCCAGACCACCTTACCCGCCGGGATCTCGATGGTCCCCTGGGCATCGCCCAACTTAACCCAGCCTCCGGCCTCCGTCATGTCCGGTTCCTGGTCCGGTGTGTAATCGTAGGGATAGGGATCACCGATCCACAGGGTTCCCAGGGAACTATCCGACGAGAAGTCCAAAGTCCGTGCGGGCAGTTCAGGGCGGGCGTCCCGTACGGCCAACCCATCGCTTTCGTCGCCAGTATCCGTCGCGCCGTCCACAAAGGCCCCACCGATCATGAACACCGTGCCCGCGAAACAGGTGAGGGCCAGCGCGGCCGCCACCCCCAGGCGGGCCGGTGTACGTAGCGACGTGCTCAGCAACGCCGCAATACGGGTGTTAATCTGGGTTCGGGTCGCGAAGAGGCCCGTGGCCATGGCCCGTTTCCGCTGTTGCCGCGCCTGCACCAGGATGGCATAGAGTTGCTCGGCGTAAGCGGTTACATCATCATCGGTCTGGACCACTGCCCGGTCGCAGGCCAGCTCGACGGCCGATTCCCAGCGGCGACTCGCCCACCAGGTTACGGGGTGAAAAAAGAACAGAATCTGGGCTACGCGACGTAGAAAATTGGCCCCATGGTCCCGGTGTTTCAAATGGGTCAACTCGTGACGGAGCGCCCAGGCCAGGGCGGTTTTACTGGAGGCTTCCACCAGCCAGGCGGGCACCACCACCATGGGCCGAAACCAACCCACCATAGCGGGCGATTCCAGTTCATGGGTCACGCGAAGGCCCCGGGCCTGTCCCACACCCAGTTCACGGGACGTAGCGGCGAGCAAGTCTTCCGCATGGGCGGGCGGTGTCTCGGTACGCCGGACAAAGCGGTAGAGCCGAATCCGATCGACCAGGGTGCTCAGCAACAGGGCGAGTACGCCCACCAGCCACAGCAATAGGAGCGTGGTGGGTAGCGAGAAGGACCACCCCACCGACGACCCTTCGGAAGCGGACACGGGTAGGGGGGCCGGTGCTGGAACCGGCGCGAATACCGCCTGCGGGGTTTGGGGCAGGGGCGCCCTGCTGGAATCCACCGGCTCCATAACCGGCGGCGCGGGATCCAGGTAGACTGTCAGGCCACGCGACGAAACGGCGGCGGCGACCGGGGGCGCGTCGGGGGCCGATGCGGGCGCCACCTGAAGGAGGGGCAGCGGAGCCCCCACGGCCAAAGTAATGATAGGCTTCACCAGGACGATGAGCCAGAGCAGGGCCGTTACACGGGGCGCCTTAAGTCGAAAGCAGACAATAACCAGCCAAACGGCCAGACCGAGCAGGAGCAGCTCCAGGCTCGCAAAAAAGAGACGGCCCAGAAGGGGATGGCCCTCTGAAAGCGCGACAATGGCACCGTTGATGTGCTGAAGGTTCATGCGTCGCCTCCCTTCTTTTTCCGAGCGTCAATGAGCGCCTGGATGGCTTCGAGGTCGGCATCGTCAATATCATCGTCATTGATAAGACAGGTGATGGCATGACGCGGATTACCATTCAAGAGGCGTCGGGTGATCTGGCGAAGGGTGCGCGCGGCGAAGTCATTGCGTGACACCGTGGCCCGCAGGCGAAAACCCCGTTCGGTCGTGGGCACGGGCGCGAGAAAGCCTTTCTCGCGCAGGTTGGCCAACACGGTTCGGATAGTCGTTTTCGCCAGGGGCTCGTGGTGATTATTGTACTGCGCAATAACCTCCGCCGAGCTGCACTCGCCCAATTGCCACACCACCGCCATAACGGCTTCTTCCAGTGGTGTGAGCTCCCCTGCCTGCGCTTCGTCTTTTTTTCGTCGCACCATGGTGCATGCCTCCTGCCGGGTTAATCTATAGCATCGTTTCTATGACTATAAAAATAGTCTATTTGAATCCCTTTGTCAACCCCCCTCGTCGCACACGGGTTAGCACGTGGCCGACCGGTCCGAAATCGGTGAGTCCGGCACCCTGTTGAGGCTTTGGCGGCCCGGGGAGTTACGCCCTATGCTTCGAGGAACACCCGGTTCCGGCCTTCCGACTTGGCCCGATAGAGGGCGCCATCTGCCGCACCGATGATTTCCGCGACCGACCGGGTGTCGGCTGCATCCACCAGCGAAACTCCCACGCTCGCCGTGAGATCCAGAGACAGCCCTTCAAACTCCACCTGGTGAAGCTCGATTTTTTTCCGGATTCCTTCCGCCACCGAGAGCGCTGCATCCCCATTGGCATCCGGAAGAAAAACGGCAAATTCCTCGCCGCCATAGCGGGCGGCCAGATCTGTTTTCCGGACCGAATTGCTCAGAATCTTCCCGACATCCCGCAGTGCCTGATCGCCTGCCGCATGTCCATAGGTATCGTTCAGGCGTTTGAAATAATCCAGGTCAAGTAAACAAAAGGCCAGGTTTCCCGGGTGCCGATTGAGGCGTTTGAGTTCCCGCGACATCGACTCCTCTAAGAAACGGCGGTTGTAGAGCTTGGTCAGTTCGTCCGTGAAGGCCAGGGTATGCATGTGCGCTTGAGACTTACGCAAGTCCGCGACCATGGCCGCGCGCTCCAGACTCCGCTTGAGGGCAAGGCGCAACTTCTCGGCAGAGAGGGTGCCTTTGGGAATATAGTCGGAAGCCCCCGCACGGAGGACGTCGGCGACCACATCTTCATCTCCCGCGCCCGACGTAACGATGACAGGCGGTGCTTTTTCTGCACCCATCGCCAACGGAATAATATCCAGGGCCGTTCCGTCTCCCAGATTGTAATCGGATACGACCAGGTCAATGGCGTGGGAATGTAGCATTTCGGCGGCCTCGGCGAAGGAAGCGGCGACGTGTATTCCAACGAGACTGATTTCTTTCGACAACTGCTCCAGATGTCGCTCCATTATTTTCAGGCTCACCCGGTCGTCATCGACACAGAGCACGGTGCACGGCGGCATGACAAAACTCCCATCCTCCACCGTTGCCGCATCCTGCAAGCGCATCTGTTGTACACGTCGCATAATGGCATTCACCTGGGAAAGCGCCCGGTTGCCCTTTTCCACGAGGGCTCCCTCCGCATCCGGAAGGGCCGCGCTTGATGCCAGCCTATCCAGGACGAGACTCAGGTGCGAGAGGGGCTCATTCAAATCCATCAGCGAAGAGCCGGCAAGTTGTGTCAAGACCTTGAGGCGCTCATCCTCCAGGAGACGTCGCCGTTGTTCCTCGACGGTGTCCTCGAGACGGCGTTTCTCGATGGCGCCCGTAATAGCCCGCTTGAGGGCCACCCCGGTGAGAACATCTTTGACCAGGTAATCTGCCGCGCCGCGCTTCATGGCCTCCACAGCGGCCCGTTCATTACCATGGCCGGTCATTACAACCACTGGCGCAAGCTGGGCGAGGGGCTCGATGAGTTCATGGCCGTCGAAATCGGGCAAACCGAGATCCAACAAGATGCATCCGAAGACCTGGTGCTTTGCCCGCGCGAGCGCATCGTTCCCCGTCGCCGCCTGGTGAAGTTCATAATCCTTCCCCACATAACGCGCGACCGTTTCTCGATCGACCTGATCATCATCCACAATCAGCACGGAAGTGCGATGGGTTGTTTCCATTTTGAATCCTTTTTGCATAACGACGGCCCGCCCGTGTACCTCGGGCTCAACCTGGAAATTCTACAATGCGCCAGAAACTGTCGATGAGCCCCAGCAGTTTCTCAAAGTCCTCCCCCACCTTGTCTTTCAGGATGTACCCCGCCACATTGGATCCATACGCCGCCACCTTATCCTCATCGAGGTCGGAGGTCGTGAGTACGAATACAATCTCCTGCCGAAGTGCGCTATCCTCGCGGATATACTTCAGAAACTCGATACCGTTCATACGCGGCATATTCAAATCGAGCAGCACAAACCGGGGATGTCCGATGACGGTTTCATTTCGCAACGCCTCAATAGCCTCCAAGCCATTGGAGACATGCACGATATTATTCAAAATCCGTTCGCGGCGCACCGCGCGGGTAATGGCTTCCGCGTCGACAATATCGTCTTCTACCAATAATATGGAAACCTCACGATGCATGCTGCTTCTCCCGTTGCGAGACTTTGGGCCACCAGAAGGTAAAGCGCGCGCCGCGATCCCCGTTATCCGAAACCGTGATGCGGCCACCCTCAGACTCCACTACTTTACGTACAATGGCCAGGCCCATTCCAGTACCCTCCACTTCATCCCGGGGAGCGAGGGTCTGGAAGATCTCGAAAATCCGCTCCCGATAGTCTTCGGGGATGCCCGGGCCACTGTCTGCCACGGTAAAGGCAACCAGGGGCCCATCCTCCTCCGCACTAATCTCAATGCGCCCCGCCTCCTGGCCCATGTGCTTCACGCCATTGGAAACCAGGTTGCGCATAACCAGGGAAAAGGGAAGCGGATAACTTTCCAGGATGGGCATTTCCTCGCCAATCACGATCTCGATGTACTCCGGCGCTTCCAACGACGCGACAACCTCCCGAACGATCTGACCACTATCCAGCGTGCCAAATGCGCCCTTGGTCCGCCCTGCGCGGGAGTAAGCCAACAAGTCATTCAAGAGGGCGCGCATCCGCTGAATCCGCTGTCGCAGGGTACGTAAGTGCCGCTTTGACTCTTCCGGGAGTACTTCCTCCGCGTCCTGCTGAATCCAGAGGGCCAGATTCTCAATGGCCCGCAGGGGTGCCTTGAGATCATGGGAGGCCACGTAGGCAAATTTGTCGAGTTCGGCATTCACTTCGCGCAACACCGCACCCGCATTTTCTGCCCGACTCCGCTCCGCTTTCGCGTCTTCGGCAATGTTCAGCGTTGCCAACTGCGCGCGCTCCAACTCCCGTGCCCGCTCTTCCAGGGTCTCTGCCAGCGCGCGGTAGGCCGCCTGGTTGTCCAATTGGGAGGCCACCTCGGCCGCGAGTTCTTCCGTCTTCCGAAATACGGCCTCTTTCAACTCCCGCCGTGACGCCACCAAATCCCACTGCGACCGGTACACGTGATGAAACAGAAAGCCCAACGCGCAGCCGTAGGCCACGAGACGCAATCCATGCCACAACCACCACACCCCATCCCACAGGGTCGATTGCTCGAAAATAATGCCCGAGACCCCAAACAAGAGGGCATGACTCGCGAAGAGCCGCCGGTGCCCATCGTCATCCGCCCAGGGATTCCACGCCAAAACGACCGCTGCGCCCAGGAAGCCCACCCCGCCAAGGATATTCAACACACGGGCCATATCGGTAAATGCACCGGCCCGGGTCATCGGAGGCAGGGCATCCACGAAGATGGCGGAAGCGAGCGCCACGCCCACACTCCCGTAGAGCACACCGACGGGCAGGTGTTGGGCCGTGCGCAGGAAGCGGCGTGGTGGAATCACGATACCGGCGAATAGGACACCACCGAAGAAACCGGCCAGGGAGTGGTACCACACGAAGAGATTTCCCGCATGGTTTACCGCATGAAAGAGATCCAGCACCCCCATGGCCAGGAGTCCCCCCAGAAGCCACGTGTACCGCCGGGGGAGGGCGTCGAAGCGCCGAAGGGTCCACATGAGTGTGGCCACGGTCAGCGCCGCGAAGGCACCAAGCCCTTCGGCCAGCGCATGGGCAGGATGATGCTCCCAGCGCCAGTCCGGGGCTACCGCGCCCACCAGACCGGCCACCAGGAAAAGCACCAGGCCGAATACGCCCAGGCCGATAAGATCGTATACGCGCGGAGATGTGGTCCGTGGTTCCGTCACTGTGCTCCCTCCCCTTCGTCCTGCTCCAGGGAGACGATTTTATACCGTTCGGCCCGATCCAGTTGACGCAGGAGTTCGTTCACCTCCTCCTTCAACGCGATCATCCGCTCTTCCCGTCCCACCGCGAGACGGGAGAAGCGCTGCAAGCGCTCGGCGTTCTCGCCCAGGCAGCGGGCCGATTCACGTTCCTCCGTCACATCCAGCACCAGGGCATAATAGCTGTCGACGGCCTCGCCGACACGACGATGGGGTACCAACTGGGTTTCCAGACAGCGCGGCCTGTCGTGCGCCGATGCCACGGTCACTTCGTAGCGCACGGTATCGCCCGCCAGGACCCGCTCCAGATGGTGGGATACTTCGTGGAAATAGGGTCCCAACATTTCGCGGGGCGTACGCCCGATAATCGCCTCCTCCGATGTCGCCCCCACCAACGCCACAAAGGGCGCGTTCGCAAAGATCAGATGGTGATCGGCATCGAACGCGGCAATCATGGCCGGCAGATGGTTCACCATCAGACGATGGCGGGAATATTGACGGCGAAAGGCCACTTGCGCCTGCCAGTTCCGCACCGCAAGATGGGTAGAAAGGGTCAACAGTCCGGTGATCAGAAGGCCGCCAAACAAGACCACATAGCCCATGCCCGATGACTCGGCCACGACGTAGGCCCGGGTCGCCGTCAGCTCCAACTGCAAATCCCCTCCCGGTACGGCCGTCGTCGATGTCGCGGTGAACCGAGCTAAGAGCTCCTGCCCCTCGGTAGGCGCCTGCTCGAAAAGGTCCGTACCCTGAACCCGCATTCGGAGCGACAGTTCGGGAGCCGTGTGGGACAACACCGGTGGAAAGAATTCCGCCGCTTCAATCACTGCAATCAGGAGCCCCGGGCTGGTTGCATCCCGCCCGGTCGCCACGGTGCCCAACACCATGGTACCGCCTTTGCCGGAATGGGATGGGTGACAGGCCCCCAGAAATGAGCCCGCTACCCCATGCGCCTGGAGCCGTCGGGCCAAGGCAAGCTCTTCGTCCAGGGGGGGCACATTCTCGTCACCCAATGTCCGATCGTGGGCCCAACGCTCACCACGCTCAGGACTTATCCAGGACAAGCGGGCCAGCCCCGTAAAATCTTCCAGATAACGCGCACTATCTTCCAAGCGATGTTCGGGCTGTTGGCGTCCCCCCTCAGACGCCGCCGCACGGTAGGCGAACCGGGCCAACGCGTCCAGGGTCTGCCCGAAAACCAGGCTTACACCAGATGCTGCCCGGTCGGCTTCCTGTTGCAGTTCGGTCATGACCGTGCGACTGTGCTCCGCGAGCAAGGCCTGCCAAATGGCCAGACTACAGGTAATACTGAGCAACGCCACGACCACCGATATCACGCGGGGATCGGCCCCCGTCCGCAGATCGACCACCAACTCCAAGACCAGCCCCAGGCCCAGAATAATGAACCCCACGGAGGTATGGAGGGCCATACGCGTCAGGTCGCCCCAGCCATAGGCACTATCCACCCCGCTCAGATAACCGAAGATGGAAACCAACCCCAAGGCCGTTATCACGGTGCCGATGCATGCCGCCCCGTCGAAACGACGCGCCCCGACGCACAGGAGGGCCAGGCCCGAAAGGACAAAACACACGGCCGTATTGGGCGCCATACGCCCGGGGTGAGAGGTTCGCACGGTCGTGAAGGGCTCTACGATGAGCGTATCAATGCCCCAATCGATGTGAAAGAGATACTGGGAGACACTGGCCAGGCCCAGCACTATCAGGGCAACCCCCAATAGGGTATGGAAGCGGCGCCAGGGCCGGTGAATTACGCACAGGGCCAAGCCAACCCACAGAAAGCCCAGGGCCGTATTGAACTGCATCGGCGCAAATTCATGGTAGATTTGCACCACGGCGCCGTTTCGGGCAAACCAGCCGCCCATAACCACCAAGGCCATAAACACGGTAATTACACCCGCAACGTGCTGGACACGTCGTATCATGCGCTGCACGCGTGCCCCCCAGGGCGCTGGGTTCTCACCCATCATGACCGCAGATCCACCCCGCTTGCACGTCTGGTACCCGCAACCCCGGCGTAATGGGCGCCAGGGGCCGAATACGCAGCGCGCGCGCCCATTCCCGGCCGCCGGAGGCTTCGTTGTGGTGACTTCGCATTATCGACTCCGAATCGTCGTCAGCCCCCCGCGTGGCATTCACAAACGTCAGGTATACCTTAGCACACCTGCCTTGCGCCCCGCGCAACAAAGTTTTCCCCATGTCACGCCCTATCTACGGAGCAACCGTAGGGTTCGAACCTGAAAGGGACTGAAATCCAGGAGCAGCCCGTCCCCACGCAGCGACAACTCATTTTCCAACACCTCCATCAGATTGGTCTCCCAAACCGCGGTGACCCCTTCGGGCAGTTGCAGTCGGTGCCGACTCCGCCACCCGTGGGACTCAAAGAGGCGCACGACAACATCGTCGCTGTCTTCACATTTCTTGACGGTGTCGATGACCACGTTGTCCCCATCGATGTGCAGAAAGGAAGCGTCCAAAACCTCCCCTGGGGCCGGCCCCGAGCAGCGGAGGGTCTGTAGTGGCGCATTGAGGGCGTAGCCTTCCCGCACCAGCCCGGCCGAAAAATCCCCTTCGTGGGGCCAGAGGCTATAGGTAAAGCGGTGGGTCTGGTTGATATCGGCCGTCAGGCCCGGGTTGGTGGTGGCCCGCAGCAGGCTGAGGCGCATCACGTTCTGATGGGTATCGTAGCCATATTTGCAGTCGTTGAGGAGGGCGACCCCATAGTTGCCCTCGGAAAGGTCGGCCCATTTGTGGGCGGGCACTTCGAAGCGGGCGAAATCCTGGGGCATATTGCGGTGGGTCGGCCGCTCAATGCTGCCATACTGGATTTCATAGCGTGCTTTCTCGGAACGGACCGCCAGGGGAAAGGCCACCTTGAGAAAGACATTCTTCTCTGCCCCCCATTCCACCTGGGTCTCGAAGTCCACCCGGGCCGAACCGGCGGTCAGAATGATGTCTTGCGTGATGGTCGAATGGCTGATGTGGCGCACCTGACGAAGCACGGTGCGCACCGGTCCCTCTTCGATGATTTCCTGTTGCACCAGGGCGCCATCGTGGACGAGGGGTTTGTCTTCGTAAAAGATATCGAGGTCCCACGAATCGCCCGTGCTGGCCATTTTATCTTCGTAGAGAATGAATTGATTGCCCGTCGCCTTGGGAGCCAATACCTCCCGCTTGAAACGCTTGTCATAGATGCGACGGAGCCGTCCCGCTTTGTCGAAGCGCAGTTTCAGCCGGTCATTTTCTAAGAGCGACGGGGTGGCCGGTGACGTTTCGGGGTACTCCCCCGGTGCCAAGGTGTAGACCCGGTGCCCGAGTGGCGGCACGTGGGCCCGGAATCGCAGATGTCCATCCACACCCCGCTGCACGGGGACCTGGCGCCCCTCCTGATCGCACGCGACCAGTGGCTGCTCCGAATCGTCGCCCTCCGCCGGGAGCGCCACCGTGTCTTCCCGCGCCCACCCGAGGCTGTTGAAGACGACCACGGCCTCCTTCGGGCCCTCCACGGCGACGCTGAGCTGTTCGAGGGCCCTATTGAGCAGGCCCGTCACCGTCGTGAAGAGTTCCTTAAACTGGGCCTCCGAATCGGCGTATACCGTATCGATGGAGCTGCCCGGCAAGATATCGTGAAACTGATTCAGCAGCAGCGTCTTCCACGCCGCGTTGAGGGCGTCCTGGGGATAGGCCTTCCCGAGTCTCATAGCCACCGTGCACCACAACTCCGCTTCACGCAGGAGGAACTCCGCCTTCCGATTGTGCCGCTTGACCAAGGCCTGGCTCGTGTAGCAGCCCCGGTGGAGTTCCAGGTACATCTCCCCCAGCCAACGGGGAAGGTGCGTCGATTCCTTTTCCAGCCGTTCGAAAAACTCCAGGGGCGACATGGGCTCCAGGCGGGGCATGCCATCGAGATTGGCATAGCGGGCGTGCCGCTCTAACTGCGGACGTGCCGGACCGCCCCCGCCGTCCCCGTGGCCAAAGGGCAGGGCCTGGATGGGGCTCCGGTCCCGCTCGGTGTAGTCGTGGGCACCGGAGCGCAGAAGCCAGGGCTCGAGCTTGGAGCTGTATTCTTCGGCGGGCATGTAGTGGGCCAGGACCTGGCTGCCGTCGATGCCTTCCCAGTGAAAGGAGTTGTAGGGAAATTTCACGAATTGATTGAGGGCCAGCTTGGCCGTGAAGAAATAGTCGATGCCGCTCCGCTTCAACAGCTGGGGCAGGGCCGCCGAATAGCCAAATACGTCGGGCAGCCACAGCACCCGGGAATCCACCCCGAACTCCTCCTTAAAAAAGCGGGTCCCAAAGAGCAATTGGCGCACCAGGCTTTCGCCACTGGGAATATTGCAGTCGGGCTCGACCCACATGGCCCCGTCGGCAATCCAACGGCCTTCGGCAATCCGCGCCTTGGCCCGCTCATACAGGGAGGGGTAGGTCTCCTTCACGAACTCATAGAGGTGGGGCTGACTCTGGACGAAATTGAAGTCGGGATATTCCTCCATGATTTCCAACACGTTGGAAAAAGTTCGGCCACACTTCCGCACGCTTTCCGCCAGAGGCCACTTCCACGCCACATCCAGGTGGGCATGGCCCATGGTCGCCATGACCGGCGTCGCCTCCCCGGCCTTCGCGGACAAGAGGGGCTTGAGCCGCTTCCGCACCGCCCGCGCCTGGGCGCTCAGTTCTGCGTCACTCGGGTTCTGATAGTCGAAGAGGTCCACCGCCTCGTTGAGCGCAAAGGCAATCTGGGCACTCCGGGGGTCATCTTCCCGGGGCGGCAGGTAGGGCTTACCCATCCAGTCACAATGAATCGCCCGGTCCACCATATCGAAGAGGGCCGAAATATCCCAGAAGGCATCCCACACCGCCCGATTACAGACCGCCACTTCCGGGGGGTGGAGGGTCCGCACTTCAAAGGCCCCCAGGCGCGCGTTGGCCCCGGCCTCCACGTAAAGCTCCACCTTCTCGCCGCCCTTCGCTTTCTCAAAAAGGGTGTATTCCTTGCGCGTCCAACAGAGGCCCTGCACCGGGAGGCCATCGCGAAAAATCAGGCACTCGCTGTTTTCCAGATCGAGCAAGAGCTTCACACAGCGCCCGGCCATCGCCCTGGGCACCCGAAAACGCAGACGAAACCAGGCCGAGCCCCAGTCTTCGCCCCAGCGATAGCCCCCTTCACAAGGCGTGTAGGTCAGCTTCTTTGCGGCGGCGAAGGAGAGGTGTTCCATGGTCTCGGCCACCGCAATATCCACGATGGGCTCGCGGACGGGATAGATAAAGCGCGCCTTAATCTCGGCAATGCGGTCTTGAATCTTACGAAGATACAGCGCTTCACGGCGGCGCAAACTGGCTTGGGTCATGGGGAAGGCACTCCTGGATGCGGTAACAATACGACGAGAACCCAGTGTATCGACTGTGAGGAGTCCACGCAATGGGGAAAGGGCGGAACGCCAACGGGAACACGTTTGCAACCCATGGGACTCCCTGGCGTGTGACAGCTTGCTGCTACCCTTCTACGGGGAGCTTGCTCCCCATCCCTGAGAAGATTACCGAGGGCCATGCACCGGCGTCCGCTATCGACACAGGCAACACATCTCGTCCCCATTCCCAGTGCCGCAAGCAAGCTTGCTCAGTAAAAGCGTAAGCAAGCTCACGCACTCCAGGGAGCGCCCTTCCTTTTCTCCGCTCGTTACACCGGTCCCCCGGTGTGACGCACTACCCTTCCGGTCCCCCGGAAGAGGCGCGGTGAAGTGCCCGTCTCCCTATCCAGCACATCTCGAACGCCGCGCATTTCACCTCCGCAGATCGCCGCAGGAGCGGCAAGGTAGCCATTCCCACGGAGGACCGTGGGAACGAGACTCTCCTCCCCTCGTTACACCGGTCCCCCGGTGTAACGCACTATCCTTCCGGTCCCCCGGAAGCAATGTAATGAAGTGCCCGTCTCCCTATCCAGCGCATCTCGAGCGCCGCGCATTTCAACTCCGCCAATCGCCGCAGGAGCGGCAAGGCAGGCATTCCCACGGAGGACCGTGGGAACGAGACCCTTCTCCGCTCGTTACACCGGTCCTCCGGTGTAACGCACTACCCTTCCGGTCCCCCGGAAGAGGCGTACTGAGGTGCCCGTCTCCCTATCCAGCGCATCTCGAACGCCGCGCATTTCATCTCCGTAAATCGCCGCAGGAGCGGCAAGGTAGGCATTCCCACGGAGGACCGTGGGAACGAGACCCTTCTCCGCTCGTTACACCGGTCCTCCGGTGTAACGCACTACCCTTCCGGTCCCCCGGAGCAGGCGTGCTGAGGTGCCCGTCTCCCTATCCAGCACATCTCGAACGCCGCGCATTTCACCTCTGCCAATCGCCGCAAGAGCGGCAAGGTAGCCATTCCCACGGAGGACCGTGGGAACGAGACTCTCCTCCCCTCGTTACACCGGCCCCCGGAAGAAGCGTAGCGCGCTGTCCCACCGGGACATGTTGCCGCCTTGACGGTAGCCATCGCTCGTCGCGGTTCGCCTGTCACACACATCTAAGCTCCCATCCACAACAACATACAGCGGCAATACGTCCCTGTCATCGGCTATGATGACGTCATGCCAACCCGCGCCTACATCCCCTGGACCACGTTCGGCCTCTTGGCCATCGGAAGCCTCGCCGTGTCGGCACTACCTGGCACCTCCGATGTCAACGTCTGGTATGGCTGGGTCAAACAACTCGACCTCCATGGACTCCGCACGGGCTACAATCTTGGTGCAGGCCACATTGTTCACCCGCCCCTCGGCCTATTTCTCCTATGGCTCAGCCACCACGCCGCCATGCTCGTGGGCCTTCCGGTGCACACCTGGCCTGAGGTGGGGCACACCGGCTTTGGCATGGCGACGTGGCTGGGACTGCTCGTGAGCGCGTTGCTCGTAATTCGTCTGACAGGCCGCGTTTGGTGGGGCGTCCTCTTTCAGGTGGCCTTTCTCTTCAATGCCGTCGTCTACGGCTATTTCGACGTCTGGGGATTCCCCTTCCTGCTCCTCGCCCTCCACGCCATGGCGCAGGGACGAGAGGGTGCCGGGTTGTCCTGGGCGGTCACGGCGAGCCTCGTGAAATGGCAATTCTTTATTCTCCTCCCTTTCTTCTTGCTGTATGCTCTGCGCAGAGCGCCCCAGGAATCCCGCCGCAGCGCCCTCCGGCACGTCGTACCGCCTCTCGTGGTGCTCACCCTCACGCTGGCCCTGTTTGGTCCCGGCACCTGGCTGGCCTTCACCCGGGGGCTCCAGAGCGCGGTGCTCAGTGGGCAGGCGCTGAATTTCGGCTGGCTGATTACGTGGGCCATGCACCTGCGTTGGCCCGAGAGCTACGGCCCGCTGGACGACGGCCTGATTGCCGTCATCCGCACGCGGGACACGCGGGTCCTCCTTGTGGTGCGCAGTCTTTTTGCCCTGGGCTATGGGCTCTCCCTCTGGCGGCTCTGGCGGACACCCCGAAATCCGGACAACCTCTACCGCTATATGCTGGCCGGATACCTCGCCTTTTTTTTGCTCAACAAGGGTGCCCACGAAAACCACCTCGCACCGGCCGTCGTGGTCGCGGGTTACCTGGCATGGCGCTTACCCCGCTGGCGTAGGCACGCCCTACTTGTTGCAATTGTGCTCAACGTCAACATGCTGGCTTTCTACGATTTAATGGGGCAGCACCGCTGGGAGGTACGGCGTATCGCGGGCATGGATTATTCCCTTCCGCTGGCGCTCATGGCCACGGTCGCTGTGGGCATGGCGCTCTACACCCTCCTCCGTAAAGACCCACCCGAGGGGTCGTCGCCCCCATAGGGTACCGCCAGTTGTCTCACCCGAAAACACCGGGTATGATGGCGTCCACGTGGATACACCCCCAACTTGCCAAGGAATACCATGCCTCGAATCACCCTGAGTCGCCCGGCCAAACGGGAACTGATTATTGTGCTCGCCCTCTTTGTGGTGGCAACCCTGAGTGGCATGGTCTACGTTTCCTCCTGGGGGCAAACGGCCGATATCCTCCAGGTCGGTTTTGGACCGTCGGTCATGCTGGGCTGCGGCCGGGGCTTTGTGAACCCCAAGGCCTCGGAAGTACCGGAACTGGCCGCCTTTCTTCGGCCCGACCTTCACCACGACGGCCCGCCCGTCATCGACCAGTTTTCCTGTGAGCTCCTCCCGGAAGACATGCCCACCGTGCCCTTTACGGGCATCCAGAAACGGACCTGGCACCTCTTCTGGATTGCGGGATGGGTGTGGCGTATTTTCGGCGTGGCCTGGTCGTCGCTCACGCCCCTCTACGGCCTCCTCTTTGGCCTTTGTGCTGTGGCGGCCTATGGGCTTTTCCGCCTCGTGCTCAATCCCCCCATCGCCCTGGCCTGCGCGACCCTCTTTTTTATCTCCCCCATCCAACTGCACTACCTCCCCCGGCTCCGCGATTTCGCCAAGGCGCCCTTCATGCTCCTGGCCCTTTTCTGCCTTGTATTCCTGCTGGCCTACCCCAAAGGGTGGAAGCGGGCCCTCTGGACCGGGGCGCTGGCCGGTGCGGCCATCGGCCTCGCCACGGGTTTTCGCGCCGAAGCCGTCCTCTACCTGGTCCTCTTTGTGCCGGCCGTACTCCTCTTTTATCCGGGATGGCGCTGGCCCACCTGGGGCTGTCGCGCCCTGGCCATCACGGCCTTTATGGTCTGTTTTCTGGCGGCAGGGTGGCCGGTGCTCATGAAGTTCCAGACCTATGGCGAGCGCACCCACCCCTTCCTCATGGGCTTTGGTAATTTTTTCGACGGGCGCCTGGGCGTGGATAGCCCCCTTTATCAGGTCACCCAGACCGACCTGGATGCCGAAGCGCTGGCCATGATGAATGCCCACAACCGCTACCTGGATGATGCGGCGGCCCCCATCATCTATGAAACGCCGGGCTATGAGGCCGTGGGCGATGATTATTTCTTGCGCAACCTGCTGTGGAAGTTCCCCGGCGATCTGGCCACCCGCACGGCCGCATCAGGACTCCGTATTCTCGATGAACTGCGCCCCAATCCCAATGCCTATATGCCCCGAGGGCTTTCCCACCCATTCCTCGAACCCCTGTATCGGGCACGGGTCGGGCTTATGGACACCCTCTTCAGCCGCACCCGCTATGTGGCCCTGGCCCTCTTTCTCTTGCTGGGTGCCCTTTCGCCCCGCCTGGGTTTCCTCACGCTTTATATGGCCTTCTGCCTGGCGGGCATGGCCTCGGTGCAGTTTGCGACCCGCCACTATTTCCACCTCGAATTCGTGGCCCTGCTGGCCGGTGGGGCACTGCTCCAACTCGGGTGGTGGACGGCCACCCTGATTCAGCGGACGCAACGGGAGACCTTCCGGGAGCGCTATCTGAATCGGGCGGCGCTGGGTGCCTATGGGAAGACCGGCGCTATCTTCGCCGTCGTGGCCCTCCTGTTGGTCGCCCTCCCCCTCTACGCCCTGCGCTGGCACCAGGACCGCCAGCTGCTGGCCCTGTTCACCGAATATGAAGCGGCCGAGATGGACACCGTATGGCCCACGGTGGGTATGCTGGACGAAGGTCGCCTCCGCCTGACCTGTGACCCCGCCACCCTGCGCGAGGGCCTGCCCGAGGCGGGACCCGAAGGCTTTTTCGAAGTGGACATGCTGGTCGTCGAGTTGCAGCTGAACGACACCCCGACACGCTTTGACGTGGTGTACGCCAGCGGGCACCCCGACCACAACCTGAGTTGGACCGCCACCGTCCCCGCCGCCACGGTCGAGGACGAGACGGCCCGCTATTTCATCCCGGTCTACAACGCAATTTGGCCGGACACCCCCGACAACGACTCCTGGGATGACATCCCCGTTTCCTGGACCCGCTTCGAAGGCCTCGAAATGGATGTCGCCGACGTGCCCCAACTGGTGGGGCTGAAACGCTTCACCTACGCCGACGGCCATACCCCCCTGATCGCCACCCTGCTCCGACCTGGTTGGGAAGAGGCCCCCCACTACCAACGCTTCGTGCGGTAGGGAAACAGGGGACGTATTGCCGCCGCGGCGCATCTTACCGTGGAGCGAAGGCGTCCCCCCTGGAGTGCGTAAGCTTGCTTACGCTGTCACGGAGCAAGCTTGCTTGCGGTGAACACAAGTACACTCCCCCTGAACAACGAGCACCCCCGTGCGCCCAACGCGGCCGGATCACCACAACGTACGCCGGTGTGGGCGGGGA
>JAXMOL010000046.1:0-66280 GCA_034669905.1 Candidatus Hydrogenedentota bacterium | reverse complement strand
TTCGCGGGTTGTGATTATATGCGCAGTACGACTCACTACCCAGAGACTCGATGATGCTTCCCCGCGTGACTGTACAAGCAAAGCGGCAACGTTATTTCCACTATCTGACGCGAACGAAAGCATATACCGTCACCCGCTACGCGGGTTGGGCGTGGTATGACCACGCGCGTTCCTGGGGTTCCGCTCGTGCCTCGCTGCACCCCAGGCTTTACGCCGGTACCCGCTACGCGGGTTATTTTCAGAAATGTATATGTGAGGCAATTCTTTTGCACTTCCTGTCAGTACATACGCCATGTGTACGGACACATTGCAGCGATTCTCAGTGAGAAAGGTCAGCACAGCATTCAGCGTGCTGATACGTATCCACACGCCCCACACCTATCCTAGCGCTACCACGTATCGAAAGGGCAAATCCAAACCAGAGGAGAATTCGTCGCGATCCGTAAACCGCGTGCGGTTCTCTGTAAACCAATAAACAATAGGCTCGTGGGATTACGAGAGCTACTAGACCTATAGCAACAGCCCGCGAAGCGGGTAACAGCATAAAGCCTGGGGTGGAGCGAGGCACGAGCGAAACCCCAGGAAAGCATTGAAAGAACATCGAGAAACCCGCGTAGCGGGTGACGGCAGCAACTCGACGGGCCTATTTCCGCAACAACACCTCTTCTTTCCAACAATACAACACGGGCACGAGGAACACGGTTAACAACACGACCAACATCCCACCAAAGGACGGGATGGCCATGGGCACCATAATGTCCGAACCGCGACCGGTGGAGGTGAGGATGGGGATCAAAGCGAGGATGGTGGTCGCCGAGGTCATGAGGCAGGGGCGAATCCGACGTTGGGCACCGGCAATGGTGGCTTCTCGTATCGCTTCGATGGTCGTGGGACGTTCCTTTTCAAAACTCTGGTTGAGGAAGGTCGTGATAATGACGCCGTCGTCGGAAGCGATGCCGAAGAGCGCCAGAAAGCCCACCCAGATGGCCACGCTCAGGTTGATGGGGTGCACCTGAAACAACTCGCGCATGTGCGTCCCGAGAAAACTGAAGTCCAGGAACCAGGGTTGCCCGTAGAGCCAGATGAGAAGGAATCCGCCCGACCACGCCACGATGATGGTGGAGAACACGAGGACCGTGGTAATGGTGGAGCGAAACTGGAGGTAGAGAATCAGGAAGATGACGAAGAGCGCCACCGGAAGCACGATAGACAGGGTCTTTTGGGAGCGGACCTGATTTTCATAATTGCCCGCAAAGGTATAACTTACGCCGGGTGGTACGGTGAGCTCGCCCTGCGCAATCTTTTCCTTCAAATAGGCGGCGCTTCGTTCGACCACATCCACTTCGGCCTGGTCCGCTTCTTTGTCAAAGAGCACATAGCCCACGAGGAAGGTATCTTCGCTCTTGATGGCCTGGGGCCCGCGGACATAATTGATATCCGCCAATTGGATCAGGGGAATCTGGGCACCGTTGGAGGCGGGCACGAGGATGCGGTCCAGGTTTTCTATGTCGTCGCGCAGTTCGCGGGCATAGCGCACCCGAACCGGATAGCGTTCCCGCCCTTCGACGGTGGTGGTGAGTTGACGTCCACCGATGGCCACCTCGATGACATCCTGCACCTGGCGGACGCTGATGCCATAGCGCGCGATGGCCTTCCGGTCGATATCGATTTCGAGGTAGGGCTTACCGACGATGCGGTCGGCAAAAACGGCCGCCGGTGCCACACCTGGCACTTCTTTCAGCAGGGCCTCAATGGCCAGTCCGAATTTTTCGATGGTCTCCAAGTCAGGTCCCTTGACCTTGACCCCCATGGGTGCACGCATGCCGCTCTGCAGCATAACCAGACGCGCCGCGATGGGCTGGAGTTTGGGAGCCGACGTGCTGCCGGGCATCTGAGCCGCCGCTACGATTTCGTCCCAGATGTCGTCGGGCGTCCGAATGTGGTCGCGCCACTGGCGATAGGGCCTTCCACCATCCTCGGGAATCAATTCCCCGTCTTTACCACGAACGAAGGCGTCGTTTTCAAAACGAAAGAGTAGCCGTCGACCATTCTCATCAATTTTGTATTCGGGCACGTAGTTGACCACGGTCTCCACCATGGAAATGGGCGCGGGGTCGAGGGGACTGTCCACCCGGCCGATTTTGCCCACGACGGAGGACACCTCAGGAATCGCCGTGATGCCCCGGTCCTGCATCTGGAGGACGCTGAGCGATTCCCCAATGGACGCGTGGGGCATGGTGGTGGGCATGTAGAGATAGGAGCCTTCATCGAGGGGCGGCATAAACTCTTTGCCAAGTCCCGGGAAGGTATGGATCGCCTTGCTCCAGACCGTGTTGCTGGTAATCCGGGCGGGGTCCATACCTCCGCGCTCAGCCATCCGGGGCACAAATCCAAAGAGCGTTCCGAATCCCAGCCAAACCGAGAACCCCGCCAAAACGACCACCATCGCCACGCTGAGATAAAGCACCTTATGCTGTAACAGCCACCGAAGCAACGGCACGTAACACCATTGAAACACCTGGAAGAATCCGAGCAGTCCACCCAGCAGGATGGCGAGGAAAAGCATGTTACTGGCCAGGCCCCGTTCGGCGCCCAGGGGTGACCAGTCGCCTGCGAGAAAGAGGGCCACCATGAGCACGATGGCCCCATTGGTGATGAGCGCTCCGAAGCGTGTCACGGCCGTGGGGAGTATGGGAACGAGGCACTGATAGGTTCCCAACAGGATGGCGAGGACACCGAGCCACCAGGGCGCGTAGAAGAGAGCGATTATACCCACCAGCACCAGGAGGCCCGGCCCAAATAATCGGCGGACGCCCGGGCGCGACGACTGTCCGAGTAAGACATGGGCGACAGGGGGGATAATCGTCAGAGCGACTACGACGGAAGCGATGAGGGCAAAGGTTTTCGTATAGGCGAGGGGCCGGAACAGCTTCCCTTCGGCGGCCGTCATGGTAAATACCGGTAAGAAACTCACGATAGTCGTCGCGACCGCCGTGAGGACTGCCGAGCCCACTTCACTGCTGGCCTCGTAGATGCGCTGGAGCGGCGAATCGGTGCGTTCTTCATCGTCCAGCCGCTGGAGGATATTTTCACAGATCACCACCCCCATATCAACCATGGTGCCAATGGCAATGGCGATTCCCGAAAGGGCCACGATGTTGGCATCTACTTCAAACTGTTTCATGGCAATGAAGCACATGAGCACCGCCAGCGGAAGGAGTCCACTGATCAACAGGGAACTCCGCAGGTGCCGCAGCATGACGATCACGACGATGATCGTAACCAGGATTTCCTGTACGAGGGCCGTGTTGAGGGTGCCGAGGGTCTCTTTGATAAGGCCGGTTCTGTCATAGAACGGAATCGCGGTGACCTGGCTGATGGTCGCCCACTCGGGCCAGTCATCGGGATTGGCCCGAAGCCACGCCAGCCACGCATCCTGATTGAGGGCACCATCGGAGAATGCCTCGAATCCGTGGCGCCTGGAGAACGCGACGACCTCGGCATGGCGGACCTTGCTCATATCGATGAAGGCCTTGGTGGGAAGCCCCGGCCCGATTTCTTCGAGTTTTAACTTGACGTTCTTGATGACGTCCAAGGGGTTGGCCCCATAGCGCGCAACGACCACGCCACCCACGGCTTCACCGCCTTCTTTATCGATGGCGCCACGGCGCAGGGCCGGCCCCAGCGTGACCTTCGCGACGTCCTTGATGCGGATGGGCACGTTGTCGTTGGCGACGATGACGGTTTCTTCGATATCGGAAACACTTTCGATGAATCCGAGACCGCGGACCACATATTCCACGCTGTTCACTTCGATGGTGCGGGCACCCACATCCACGTTGGAGGAGCGCACCGCATTAAATACGTCGGACAGTTTGACCCGGGCGGCCCGCATGGCATCGGGGTCGACGTCTATCTGGTATTCCTGGACGAAACCACCGACCGACGCCACTTCGCTCACACCATCCGCCGCTTGGAGGCCATAGCGCACATACCAATCCTGGATGCTGCGCAGTTCGGCCAAATCCCAACCGCCCGTTGGATTGCCATCAGGGTCACGGCCTTCGAGGGTATACCAGAAGATCTGTCCCAAAGCCGTCGCGTCGGGGCCCAGGGTGGGCTGTACATCGGCCGGAAGGGTCCCGGCGGGCAGGCTGTTCAGCTTTTCCAAGACCCGGCTACGCGACCAGTAAAACTCGGCATCTTCCTTGAAGATGATGTAGATACTGGAGAAGCCAAAGAAGGAAAAGCTCCGAACGGTCTTAACCTGGGGGATACCCAAGAGGGAGACCGTCAGGGGATAGGTGATTTGATCTTCCACATCCTGGGGAGAGCGGCCCATCCATTCCGTGAACACAATCTGCTGGTTCTCGCCGATATCGGGAATCGCATCCACCGCGACGGCGTCCCGGGGCATCCATTGGACATCCCAGTCGAAGGGCGCCACGCGAATTCCCCATCCCACGACAAAGACGATTATCATGCCCACGACGAGCTTGTTCGTGAGACAAAACCAGATGACCTTGTCCATGAAGGACATGGCACTGCGGTCGGGCTGAAAGGTATTTTTCAAATCAGGCATTGTCACCCGCCTTCGTCGAAGAACCTTCTTCCATGCTTTCCGTCGCGCCATTGTCGGCGGCCGGTGTCGGGTCCGTGAGGGATTCCTCCACCGTGCCACACTTCAGCATGGCCGCCCCCATATAGGGATTCCGCTTTTCTTCGTCCAGTTGGAGCCAGTCGGCACCCGCGCTATCCAGGGCCATAGGGCAATGCATGCGCCAGACGGAGAGCCCCTCGGGAAGCCCGAAGGTCTTGACGGACCGGGTCAGGGCTGCGGTAAGGGGGGCCAGGGCGTTCCGCTGGGCTTCGATATCACGTTGCGCAAGGAGCGTCTCCGAAGATTGCTTCAAATCCTCCAGCAAAGTCATCCAGGCCATATGCGCATCGCCCTTCAGCAGTTGCATGTCGACGCCGACAACAGCTTGCAGGAAGGGAGGAACCAACACCTCGCCAGCCCTTTCGTCATCGGCAGCCAAGGCATCAGACAAGGTGGCATAGGCGGTGACCACGGCAGACAGTTGTTCCTGAAAGGCGGCGGGGGCCTCATAGGTCGTAATTTCTGCCTCGGCGTCCGACATGGCGTGTCCGTGGCCACTGTGGTCTTCCGCTTCGTCACCGGACATCATGCTGCTCTTCGCCTGAATCTGCAGGGCGCTATCAATCTTGAAGTTACCCCGGGTGACCACCCGTTCGCCCGCTTCCAGGCCCTCCTCCACGATGTAGTAATCCCCGGCGCGAGGCCCCAAGGTGATACTGCGGCCTTCATAAGTCGGTGCCTCCGCACCCGGTTGCTCCACGTAGACTACCGCCCGGGTACCGGTTACCAGGGGCGCGGTGGCGGGAATCACCAGGGGCATGTCAGACTCCGTCGCCGTCGCGGGCACATAGCCCAGCTTCTCCGCTTTGACGAGGGCCATGCCACACACGTCGCAACTCCCCGGCTTGTCCTTCACAATCTCGGGGTGCATGGGGGAGATCCACTTGCCCGCCAGCGCCTGGTCCATGACCCGACCGCCGGTGGCCACCTGGGCCTCCACCACAGCGCGCACAAACATCTCCGGTTTGAGACGCTTGTCTTTGTTTTCCACCACCACACGGACTTTTACCGTGCGGGTATCCTTGTTTAAGACCGGGTCTATGAAGGATATCTTGCCTTTAAATACTTCGCCCGGGTACGCCTCGGTCGTAAAGGTGAGGGACTGCCCGTAGTGGAGCCAGGTAAGGTCGGACTCATAGGCATCGAGCTGGAGCCATAAGGTGGAAAGGTCGGCGATGGTATAGACCCGGGTGCCCTCGTCGACATACATGCCTTCCTGGCCCACCCGGTCAATCACCGTGCCGCTCATGGGCGCATAGATGGTGATATGGTCCGAGCCAACGCCCTTGGTTTCAGCGTCGTTGATCTGGCGGTCGGTCAACCCCCAGCGACGCAGCTTATCGCGGGTGGCCTGGAGCGTCGTTTCCGCCGTACGTTTCAGTACCTCCGGCGACGTGGGGCGCATGTCGGCCACCGCCTTCGCGGCCTGTCGGAGTTCCGCCTGCGCGAGAATGAGCTCCGGGCTGTAGAGGTCGACCAGGTGGTCCCCCTTTTGCACCTCCACCCCCGTGTAATCCACGAAGAGTCGGTCGATACGTCCGGGTACCCAGGCGGTGATGTAGCCCAAGCGGGTTTCATCGAAGTCGAGCTTGCCTACCATCCGTATCTTCTTGGCCACAAAACGGTGCTCTACTTCGGAGGTCTCAATCTGCATAAGGGCCTTCGCCGCATCACTGGTCTTGAAGGTGCGTGGACCGCCGCCGCCCGTGTCTTCCTCCAGGGGGATAAGATCCATGCCGCAGAGCGGACATTGGCCAGGGTTGGGTTGTTGCACCTGGGGGTGCATGGAACAGGTCCAGACTTGGGGTCCCGCCTCTTCGTGTGCCGCCGGGTGGGCCTCCGTGTGACTTTCCTGGGGCGCACTGCCGCTCCCCAGGTAAAAACCAAGGGTAATCCCCGCCGCCAGCAAGACCAAACCGGTGACATTTCGAAGGAGAAAGGCGAGCACCGCGCGCAAGGGCGAAGTAGATGAAGGTGTATTTGATTCCATGCGAAGGGTCCTGTTTCTGGGTGAAGGTGCCGTCATCATAACAAAGACGACGACACAGCGCGTGTTCTACACACTACCGGCGTAACGCAAAGTCTGTGCCATCGTGGGCAATAGTTCATTCGCAGGGTGACTGCAAGGCAGTCATTCCGTTCGTGAACCCTTCAAAATCGCGATAACGCTTGGGGCTCCCGTATCAAAAGTAAAATCGACCGAAGCACCTGCCTTCACCAATATCCGTGCGCATGCCGCGTAGTCACCGTCGGGATTCGTCCCGAATTCCGGGGTCGTTACGGAACCGAAGGCCACTGCACCCACCGCCGTTCCCCCGAAATCATTGCGTGCTTCAAGGTCCGCACCATGGGCCAAAAGCACGTCCATGATGTCTGGAAAGCCCCGGAGCGCCGCGATGATGAGGGGCGTATGCTGGTAATGCCAGCGGGCGTCTACGGAGACGCCGCATGCCAAGAAAGTGACCACCCCTGCCTGATTCCCTGACCACACCAGGTCGCCGAGCAGGTGGGTGAGGGGTGGCTTCCCGGACTCCATTACGTCCGGGTGCTCTGCCAGCACGCTGCGCGCACGTTCCGTCTGTCCCAGTTGGACGGCCGAAGCGAAGCGATCCCGGGGGGCCGAGTGGGGGTAAAGGAGATCGGCCACGTCGTCCTTGCCCAGCCTGCTCGCCACTTCAATGGGCGAGAGGCCACCGCCGAGACGCCAAAGATAAATGTTTCCTCCCTGGATGCCCGCCGGGTCGCGGGTTGGCACGTCGTAGCGGCCTTCTCCGATGCGCCAATGGGCCGATTCAGGCTCGGCATCCAGCAAGCTCGCCACCCGCGCCACATCCCCAAGGGCCACCGCCATAAAGAGATCGACATGGGCCCCTCGGTCCAGGAGGAAGCCCAGCACGGCGGGACGTTTCGTCACCATGTATTGGGCCGCGGTGGACTCGTGGTCACAGCACCGGGCCTCCATATCCGCACCGGCGTCGAGGAGGAGGCGGGCCATATCCACGCTTTGGGCGTAGTGGAGGGGACGTACCCCGTCGCCCCCGGTGGCATGGACCAGGCCAGGGTCTTCGGCGAGTAATCGCGCCACCTGGACCACGTCGTCCCAGCCCGTATAGGCGAAGATATCTGGCACCGCACCGCGCTCTACCAGGGGGGCGCCTTCTGCCGGCGTTGTTTCCTCCAACACGTGATAGCCACCCGGCTCCCAGTCACTCTTGAGGTTAATGTCTGCGCCAAACTCCAGCAGGACATCCAGTAGCGGAAGTGATGTCTTGGCCATATGGACCGCACGCTGGCCGAAACAAAACAGGGGCTCATTGACGAAGGCAGCAGGGTCCGGCGCATCACGGAGGAGATCGCGCAGTCCTGCAAGGTCCTGACGGGTTACCGTTTCGACGAATTGTTTGGCGGATGTGGACATGGGCAGGATATCCCGTGGTTGAGGTGCACGCACGAGAACAGTATACCCCAGTCGTGCCGCGCGATCTTCGGCATACGGGTCTGAACGCGTATGGTGACGTTCCTGCGCGGAAAGTATGTCCAGGGATTTCTCTCCTGAGACCTGGCATACTCTCGAGCAATCACCTGATTCCGATTGGACAGGAACTTATCCGAAAGGATAGGCTGATTGCAGTTTACACAACGACGGGGGTATTTATGAGACACCTATCCGACTGGAAAGAGGTCCTGGTCACGGAGCTGAAGTTTCTCTGCTTCCTCCCGGTACGTCCCGACATGAAGCGGCTGGGCTTACACTATCTATTCCTGGCCGTGGGCACGGCCTGGCTCGCGGGTTTGGGGCGCTATTGGGATCACCCCAGTGCCCAGTGGTGGCAGTACGCCGGTCTGGGCTCCGTTGCCTATATTTTCGTGCTGGCGCTTATCATGTGGTTGCTGTTTATGCCCCTCGGCCCGAAGAACTGGTCCTACCGCAACGTGCTGACCTTCGTGGGGATGACCTCCCCGCCCGCGATTCTCTACGCCATACCGGTGGAGCGATTCATGGACCTGGCAGCGGCTGAGTCTATCAATGTGTACTTCCTCGCCATCGTGGCCCTGTGGCGGGTCGCACTCTTTGTACTCTACCTCACGCGCTCCGCGCAGTTGAAACTCAACGTAGTGCTCATGACGGCACCACTCCCCATGGCCCTGGTGATCGCCACACTCGCCATGCTGAATCTGGAACAGGCCGTCTTCAACGTCATGGCGGGACTTCATGATGCCAACCGTACGGCCAATGATGGCGCCTATTTCATCCTACTCATGCTGACCGTGCTCTCCGTTTATGGATCACCCATCTTGCTCATGATGTATCTCGTCCAGATTGGGAAAACGCGTCCACCGAAAGCTCTCGAGAAGGAGACCGACGCATCAACGCGCCACCCGGCCGAAACCGCCAATACGGAAAATAGCCCCGATCCGGCGGAAGAAGGGTAGTGCCCCATGAAGTTGGGATTCATCGCCATGAGTGGGGTGCGGGTACAGGACGCCCAACTGATGGAACTGGGACTGACCCTGCCCGGTTTTGTGGAGCGGAGCAGGGTCATCGCCTCGCTGCCCAGTCTCGGACTGCTGACGCTGGCGGGCATGACACCCCCTGAAATCGATATGACCTACCTGGAAGTGCCCGAGCTCGACGCCGTGGACCATCTTCCGGGGGAATTCGATGTGGTGGCCATTGCGAGCTTCAGTGCCATGATAAAGGACGCCTATCACCTGGCCGATCGCTATCGTGCCGCAGGCACCCAGGTTATCCTCGGAGGACTTCACGTGACGGCCTTGCCCGATGAGGCACAGGCCCATGCCAACGCCGTGGTGGTGGGGGAGGCGGAGCCGGTATGGCCGCAAGTCCTACACGACCTCCGCCACGGCACCCTACAGGCGCGCTACGACGCGCGGTCGAGCCCCTTCGACCTCGCGAATGCGCCCATGCCGCGCTTCGACCTCCTCGATATAAACCGCTATAACCGGCTCACCGTCCAGACCCAACGGGGCTGCCCCTTCGCGTGCGAATTTTGCGCCTCCAGCATTCGCCTGTCGCCCCGTTTCAAGGTCAAGCCCGTCGAAAAGGTGGTGTCCGAAATCGAGGCTATCAAGGCCCTGTGGCGGCGGCCTTTCATTGAATTGGCCGACGACAACACCTTTGCCAACCGTAACCACGGAAAAAAACTCGTGCAGGCCATCGCCAGGGAAGGCGTCCGATGGTTTACCGAGACGGATATCTCTATCGCCAGAGACGACGAACTCCTCTCCATGTTGCGGGACAGCGGCTGTGCCCAGGTATTGATAGGCTTTGAGCACCCCACACGATCAGGGGTAGAGGGACTCGAACAGAAGGCCAATTGGAAGGCCCATCAGGTGGATGGGTATCTGGAAGCCATCGAACGTATTCAACGGCATGGCATCAGCGTGAACGGCTGCTTCATTCTCGGGCTGGATGGGACGGGGGAAGAAAGCTTTGACGAGGTGCTGGACTTCGTGGACCAGAGCGGGCTCTACGAAGTACAGGTTACCGTGCAGACCCCCTTCCCCGGCACGCCCCTTTACGACCGATTGCTGCGCGCGGGACGCCTACTTGAACCCACCGCCTGGGAACGATGCACGCTCTTCGACGTCAACTTCCAGCCCGACGGGATGTCCGCCACGGCGCTGGCAGAAGGCTTTCGCAAACTCGTGGGCAATGTGTATTCCGAGGAGCGCGTCCAGACCCGCCGGAAATCCTTCCAGACCCAGCTCCGCGCCGCTCCCCGGCGTGCACTCACCTGATCACCACTGAGGGACTTCCGTCGGAGTGCGGGTTTGCCTACCCGCAACAAAAGCAACGGGGATCGATAAAAACCGCGCACACACCGCTTTCCCGCCCTTGTCCCACTCACTCCGATGCCAACTCCATTACCTTGTGGACCGTGCGCCAGTTTCGGGCCGTTGCGTTCACACCCAGTAGCTTCTCCACACGCTGGGCAAGCTTGGAGCGACCAAAGCCATCCGGGGTGTGCAGGTAGAACACGGCGTCTTTGAGCCGATACGATTCGGTTCTCCCTTTAATAGCATCCAACTTTTCAAAATCCGGTGCGGTGGGCCTCTCCGAAAGGAAGTAGAGATGGAGCGTTTTGTCCAACGCCTCATCACCCGGAAATGGATTGCCCGTAATGGCGGCTTCCAGCGCAGCGCGGTCTATGACAACCACGGCCGGGCGGAAGCCCTTGGCAGACGCGACGACGTCCCCAATCTGATCGGCGAGTGCAGGTGTTGCAGCGGTTGCGTGTTCAAATACGATATTGCCGCTCTGGATATAGGTCCTGACCTTGCGAAAACCGGCACCCTCCAGGTAGGCCTTGAGTTCGGCCATGGGGAGTCGATTTTTGCCCCCCACATTGATGCCGCGCAAGAAGGCAATGTACGTCGTCATAATTCCACCCTTTGAGCCATTCCACCGTCTGTTTCGAAGTCGGGCAATAGTATACACCGGTCGGTCTATGACAACCACGTCCGGACCCGCTAATCCCGACCAATACCATCAGGATTGTCATCATTACACCTAATGTTTTCAAGGGGTTCAGGGTGTATGGGCGCGACTTTCCCCTCTGCGGTGTGCTATGCTCAACCCGTCTTGTGTGTCGTTGGTTGTGCATAGCAGTACCCTTCGAAGGAGGGCATTTCATGGACCTTTCGAACCTGATGGCGGCCCGAATGCAGATGGCATTCACCCTGGGCTGGCACATCATCATTGCCTGCATGGGGGTGGGGCTTCCGGTCCTGTTACTCTATGCGGAATACCGCTATCTCAAGACGGGGGAGAAGGTCTGGCTGGCCATCACCAAACGATGGTCCAAGGGCTTTGCGGTGCTCTTCGCGGCGGGCGCCGTTTCCGGTACTGTGCTTTCCTTTGAGTTGGGGCTCCTATGGCCCGAATTCATGGGCACCTATGGATCGGTCATCGGATTTCCCTTTACCATGGAAGGCTTCGCCTTTTTCCTGGAAGCCATCTTCGTCGGCATTTACCTCTATGGATGGGAAAAGCTTCCCGGTTGGGCCCATTGGTGGACCGGCGTTCCGATTGCTATCTCAGGTTTTATGTCCGCATGGTTTGTGGTGACGGCCAATGCGTGGATGAACACCCCACGGGGCTTCTCCGTGGTCGATGGAAAAATCACCGACATCGATCCCATCGCAGCCATGTTCAACCCCATGATATGGACCCAAACCACCCATATGAATGTGGCCGCCTACATGGTGGCCGGCTTTTCGGTGGCCTCGCTCTATGCCGTCATGCAGCTCTGGGGCAATCGGACGGGCTACACCCGAAACGCCATGGCCATTGGGCTCGTCTTTGGCTGTATCTTCGCACCCATCCAGGCCGTCGTGGGGGATTGGTCCGCCAAAGCCGTCGCCAAACACCAGCCCATTAAACTGGCGGCCATGGAGGGGCACTTCAAAACTGAAAAGGGGGCTTCGCTGGCCATCGGCGGCTTGCCCGACATGGAAGCGGGGGAGACGCGCTACGCGATTAAGATTCCCTACATGCTTTCCATTCTCGCCTACGGCGACCCCCATGCGGAGGTAAAGGGCTTGGAGGAATTTCCCGCCGAAGACCTGCCGCCCGTCCCCGTTGTCCATGTCGCCTTCCAGATTATGGTGGGCCTGGGCACGGTGCTGATTGGGCTGGGTGTCTGGCTGGCCATATCCTGGTGGCGTACCCGGAGCCTGCCGGTTTCCAGGTTATTCTTATGGTGCGTGGCATTTTCCGGCCCGGCCGCCATCGTGGCCATGGAAGCCGGTTGGGTCGTTACCGAAGTGGGCCGCCAACCCTGGATCGTGCAGGGCCACATGCGCACCGTGGATGCGGTCACCGACGCGCCCGGAATCTGGGGCGTTTTCGCCGCGACCATGGCCATCTACGCTATCCTGACCTTTGGGATCGTGACCGTGATGACCATCCTTGCGCGCCAACCGCTACCGGAGGACGTGAACCATGGGACCTGATGTCATTCTCTTCATTGTAACCGGCGTGGCGATGGTGCTCTATGCCGTATTTGGTGGGGCCGACTTCGGTGCCGGTGTCTGGCAATTTAACCTGGCCTTCCGCATGCCTCCCGAGGAACAGCGTTTCTGCGATCGGGCCATGGGGCCCATTTGGGAAACCAACCACGTCTGGCTTATTTTCGTGGTAGTGGTCCTGTTTTCTGCCTTTCCACCCGCCTTCGCCGCCCTGAGCCGTGCCTTGTGGGTCCCCCTGTTGCTGGCCCTCGTTGGCATCGTTTTCCGGGGCTGTGGCTTCGCCTTTCGTCACTACGCGCACGGAGCAGAGGACGTTCAACGTCGCTGGGGTATCGTGTTTGCCCTTTCCTCCACCTTCACGCCTTTTTTCCTCGGCGCGTCCGCCGGTGCCATTGCCTCCGGCCAACTCCGGGTTACGGCGACGGGAGGCTTTGAGGGCAGTTACCTCAGTGACTGGATTTCGTTCCTGTCCATCTACACGGGATTCTTTTCGGTAGGCGTCTGTGCCTATATCGCGGCCGTATTTCTCTTTCGAGACGCCTGTCGCGAGGGGAACGAAGCGTGGATGGCCACCTGGCGCCGCCGGGCGTTGCGCATGGGCGTCACCGTAGGGCTCTTTGCCGCCGCAGGGTTGGTGGTCGTCGCCATTGACGCGCCCATGCTCTGGGAGGAACTCACCGGCCGGGCGCTTATACTGGTCGTCCTCTCCATGGCGGCAGGCGTGGGCTCGCTGTACGCCTTGTACCGGGGCTGGTCCACGCTGGCCCCCCTGGGTGCCTCGGTAACGGTAGGCGCGGTAATCGGCGGTTGGGCCTTGGGGCAATACCCCGCACTGGTACCACCGTCCATTTCCATCCAGGCAGCGGCGGGTCCCGATGCGGTACTGTGGCTCTTCATCATCACGGCCGCACTGGGTTCCATCATTCTGGTGCCTTCTCTGTTGCTCCTTTTCTGGGTCTTCAAGGGACAAAGCGAGCTCTCCCGGAAGGCCTAGGTACACGGACACAAAGGCGCCGATACACACGGCGTATTAGCCCCTTGCAAGGGCGGGAAAGCCATTTTCCCGCCCTTTTTAACGAATTATCTTTATTCCACCATCTCCACTCCAGTACACTCACCACGATGAAACAGGGCGCTGGCGCAGCGCTTTTTTGGGTTTACGGGCTGAATGCACCCCCGGGTGCACGTGGAGAACTGTATGAAGAAGACCGTCATCGGGTGGTCGGAGTATGTGTCATTCCCGGATTGGCACGTGAATGCAATGAAGGCGAAGGTGGATACGGGAGCGCGCACCAGCGCACTCCACGTAGATGACCTCGAGACGTTGGACAACGGCGAAGTCGAGTTCTACGTTGTTTTAAAGGTAAACGGCCCCCGTCGCCGCAAAAAGGTACGCGCGAAGGTCGTCAAATGGGCGAAGGTCCGCTCGAGTACGGGCGACTACAAGAAACGTTGCTTCGTAAAGACCCGGGTCCAGGTGGGCCCGGTAATCAAAGAAATCGAAATCTCGCTGGTGTGTCGCGAGAAAATGGTATATCGCATGTTGTTGGGGCGGAAGGCACTGGAACGGGATTTCGTGGTGGACGTAAGTCGCCGCCACGAGCTCGGCAAGCCGGACGCCCACTTGAAAGGTAGTTAGCCGTTGAAAATCGCCATTTTGAGCCGCAGTAAACGAGGGTATAGCGTTCGCCGTTTAAAAGAAGCGGCCGCAGCCCGTGGACATGAAATCAAGCGGCTCGATACCCTCCGGTTCTCCATGACCCTGGAGCGGGACACGCCGGAGTTGTACTTCCGTGGTCGCCGTCTTTCCCACTATGATGCCGTCATTCCCCGCATCGGACAATCCATTACCCACTATGGCCTGGCCGTGTTACGTCAATTTGAGCAGGTGGGTATTTATGCCGCCAATGATTCGGTCGCCATTGCCACCTCTCGTGACAAATTACGGGCCATGCAAATCCTCAGCCGTCATGATATCGGCATGCCTCCCACGGCTTTCGTCCGGAGCGAGAACGATGTCCTTCCCGCCATCGAACGGGTGGGCGGCGTTCCGGTCATCATCAAACTGCTCGAAGGCACCCAGGGCGTAGGCGTCATCCTCGCGGAGTCCACGAAGGTGGCCGAGGCCATCATTCAGACGCTCCACAGCGCCCAGCAAAACGTGCTCATTCAGAAGTTTGTCAAGGAGAGTAAAGGCTCCGATGTACGGGCCGTTGTAGTGGGGGACAAGGTGGTGGCCGCCATGCGGCGCCAGGCCCAGCCCGGCGAATACCGCAGCAACGTGCACCGGGGTGGCACCACCCAGAGCGTGCTCCTGGATCCCGCTTACGAAGAGACCGCCATACGTGCTGCTCAGATTCTCGGCTTGCGGATGGCTGGCGTCGATATGCTCGAGTCCTCGGAGGGGCCCCAGGTGATGGAGGTCAACTCGTCGCCCGGACTGGAAGGCATCGAAACGGCCACCGGAGTGGATATTGCCGGAGCCATCATTGCCGATCTGGAAAATCACGTGCTCTTTCCGCAGGTCGACTTGAAACAACGCATACGGCTGGCGGCCGGCTATGGTGTCGTCGAGTTCCCCCTGCATGACATGCCCGCCCTGGAAGGAAAGGCCCTGTCCGACACCCCCCTGTCCGAGAAGAACATTCGCGTTATCAGCATCCGACGGCACAAAAAGATTATTCCCAACCCCGGCGGGGCAGAGGTTGTAGAAACGGGTGACACCCTCCTGTGTTTCGGCGAGCTGAGAGAGCTCCGGGCAATCGTTCCGGAGCACGTGGCCCAACGCCAGAAACTGCGGAAGCCCAAGATAAAACCTGTTCCACAAGATGCTCAACCCTTTGAGGAATCGACGGATGGAAAAGAAAAAGCGTAAATCTTTTGCCATTGACGGACAGCGAGTCGCCCCCGGCGAGTCCAAGACCCTGTCACTTAAATTCAGTGAGTCCTATCTTGGCTCGGCCGTGACGGTTCCGATTCATGTCCACCGTGCGCGAAAAGCCGGTCCGCGCATTTTACTGACGGGTTGCGTGCATGGTGACGAGCTGAATGGCATGGGCATCATCCGAGAATTGCTCTATGATCAGCCGCCCAAGCTTACCTGCGGCTCGCTGGTCTGTGTGCCTGTGGTGAATGTCTATGGCCTGGAACACCATATGCGCTATCTTCCGGATCGTCGGGATTTGAACCGGGACTTTCCCGGCTCGCCGACCGGCAGCCTCTCCAGCCGTCTGGCCCACGTGATATTCGATAAGGTCGTGCAACAGTGCGACATGCTTATCGACTTTCATAGTGCCGCGGTGCGGCGCACCAACTATCCCAACGTACGGGCCGACCTCAGCCAGCCCGAGACCCGTGCCCTCGCGCGGGCGTTTGGCTGCGAACTTATCGTCAATGGCAAAGGCCCGGTGGGCTCATTACGACGGGCCACGCTGAACGCAGGCATTCCATCGATCATCCTCGAAGCCGGCGAAGTGTGGAAAATCGAGCCCGGTGTGGTGAACGTGGGGGTACGGGGCGTGATGAACGTCCTGAAAAGCCTCAATATGGTTCGGGGCACGATTACGCCACCGCGCTATCAGACCCGCATCAGCCGCACGACCTGGGTGCGTGCCGAGCGGGGGGGAACCTTGAGTTTCAATATAAATCCAGGGGACCTGGTCGAAAAAGGCCAACTGCTCGCCACCAACTACAATATCTTCGGCGACGAGCGCAATCAGATGGTGGCCCCGGTCGACGGCATCATTCTCGGAATGACCACCATGCCCGTGGTCAAACCGGGTGACGCAGTCTTCCATATCGCCCATCTATCCCGCAGCACGCTCTATCGCATCCGCAAAAAAACGGAAGCCGCTTCCAATCAGGATCTTTATCGACGAATTCAAACGGACCTGGCCACCAACGTGCACCAGCTCTAAATAAGCGAAGGTAGACCTCGATCAAATCCAACTCGTTCGTTACGACAGCGTACGCAAGCACCTGCAATAGGCCAACGGATGTTCGGCTTGGCCACTATTGATGAAAGAAGTCTTTGACATTTGGGAGCGCAGGCGGCAAATCTCTAAGATGGTAACCGAATGACTTGGAAAATGTCCGAGATGAATCTTCGCCTATTTAAAATCCCATCGTCTGGAACGTGTCCCGGGGTGACTTGTGACGCAGTACCGACAGCGGGGTCTCGTTGATCTTGCGGGCCGCCTCGTCGGGTTCCATTTCTTCTTCCGCGAGATAGTATTCGACCATTTCACCCATATCGCGCAATGCCGCCGTGGACTGGGGGTTGAGGGGGCGGGAGTAGATGGTCTCCTCCTGCTCATTATCCACAAGCCTCCGATAGAAAAAGACCAGACCGTCGGACTCCATATAGCTGCGCACGTGGGCAAAGACCCGGGCTTCCAGCACGTTTGGCGCAACCACCCCGTCCATGGGCGCGATGGCGGCGTAGAGCGAGCGTGTGTTGGCCGCCAACACAAACTGTTGCCGGTTGGCCCGGACCAGGTGCAGGGACCAGTCCGCGTAGGCATTGGCATTCAGCGGGTGAAGCGTATCAGGACGGACCCGCAACTTTCGGGCCAGCGTATCGGATAGACGAAGTATCATAGGGGCATACTGTAGCCTATGGCACCGTGACGTTTCGAGTCCGACCCGTCTTAGACCCGATATTGCCCCTGTGACACGGCCATCATTGACAAGCCCCACCCCCGCTTTCTATGCTGGGAGTTCTTCCAATTCCGGCCTGATCCGGCCTTGGGTCTACACCGTCGAACGTATACCGTCTGGGGAATCACATCATGCGCAACTACCGTCTCCTACTCCTCATCGCCGCCCTCATCGGGGTTGCTTCCAGCACAGAGGCCCGCGATGTGCAATGGACCTTTAAGCCCCCCTTGGGCCTGGTCGATTCCTCCCCGGCGGTGGCCGACCTCGATGGTGACGGTGTGGACGAACTCATTATGACGACGACCGCAGGCAGTACCCTCGCTGTCGACCAGCAGGGACGACAAATCTGGATGCAGGGCGTACAGATCCCCATCAGTACCTCGCCCACCGTCGTAAATCTCCTGGAAGATGAGACCCCGGAAGTCCTGGTGGTGAATCAGACAGGTACCATTTTCTGTCTGGCCGGAAAGACCGGCGACCCTATCTGGAAGTACAATCTTCCGGGGAAAATCGAGTGGGGAATGACCGCACTCGTCACCTACGACCTGGATGGCGACGGTGACCTTGAAATCATCGCCACCGACGACCAGGGCAACGTCGTCTGTATATCCCATGAAGGGGAAAAGGTTTGGCAGTATACGGGGGACCACGGCTATGCGCGCTGCCCGGCCGTGGGCCTGGCAGGCAATTCCACCAAACCCGTCATTTTTATCGCCGGGGCCAAGGTGCCCTTGCTTTGTCTCAGTGCGGATGGCAAAGAACGGTGGCGCCTTCCCCAGAGTGGCTCTGGAGCGAGTCCGGTCATCGCAGACCTGGACGGCGACGGGAAGAATGAAATTGTAGGGGGATTGAATAACGCCGTCATCGGAGTTCAGGCCGATGGAAAGCTTCTTTGGAAGCACGAGATGCCTAAAGACATCGACAGCAGCATCGCGGTGGCGGATGGGGACGAAAACGGGATCGTGGATATTTATGCGATTGATCTGTCTGGCACCTTCGTCGTGCTCGATCCCCAGGGCAAGAAGCAGTGGGGGGCCAACGTCCGCGAACGGGTGCGGCGCTCTCCGGCCGTCGCGGATATCGATGGCGATGACGGGTTGGAAATCATCGTGGCCGGGTACAGTGGCGAAATGTACGTCTTCAGCGGGGACGGCGAACTGGAAGAGAGCATCGCCATGCCCAACACGACCAATGCATCGCCCACGGTGGTCGATCTGAAAGGCGACGGCACCCCTTCGGTCCTCTATGTCACCGGCACGGGTGCCATCACCGCCTATGGGTGGCCCGAAGCCCGGCCCGATGCAAAGGTTCAATGGGCGGAATACCGTTTCAACAGCGCGCGCGGAGGCACGTTTATCCCCGCGACGGCCCAATCCCCGGTGGCGATTGCGTCCATCGATTTCGGAAATTTTTATGCCGGCCGTAACACGGCTACCGTGTCCATAGCGAATCCCGATGCGGAGAAGATCCGGGTAGAATTTACCATCGAACGAAGTGACAAGAAACCGGTGCTGGTCACGGAGCACTACGAAAGCCCGGAAATAACCATGAGTGTCGACTACAGCATTGGTATGGACAGCCCTTCGAATGCCTCCCTCCAATGCCGCGTCTATTCCGGGGAATCCCTGGTGGCCCAACGGGTGAGCGAGGCCTATGTCGTGCCATTTCGCAAAGAGCTTCGTGACCTTGAAACGCTCCTCGCAAACGTGAAGCAGAATGCCTTGGCCCTGCCGGAGGCCTATGCCCTGCTCGGCAAAGCCGCAGCCACCGAGTCCCGGCTCCCCGACTACAGAACGCGGGCAGAAGTCGCGGGCACCTTGGGCGAGGTGGGACGACGGGAGTTACGCGACGCATTGCGCGATGAGCTCGCGAAATTTACCCGCCTGCAGGTGCTCACCGAGGGGGCCGTGGCCCATCTTGATAAGGGCGATTGGCCCCTCCAGTTGGCGGCGGCCAATCCCTGGGCTCCCTTTGGCGGCCTGGAGGAAGTCGTGGAAGGCCGCATGGACCAACGGCGGATCGAAGTAGAGGCCTTTCAGGGAGAGACGGAGTCTGCAGCGGTCAGCATCGTAAACTGGGATCAGAAAAGCCGCAGCACCCGCATCGAAATCGATGACTTCAAACTCTCCGGGGAAGAGGAAAAGATGGCCCGACGCGCCGAGACCTTCATTACCCTCCATGAAGTCATTGACGTCCCCACCCAGACCCTGGATACCTCGGCCGATGCCCTGCCCGTCATGAACCAGGGGCGGGTGCTAACGTTACCCGGCTGGGAAGCCCGGCAACTCTGGCTCACCATCGACACGTCGACGCTGAGTCCAGGCTTGTGGAAATCAACCGTTCATTTCAACAGCCTGGATGTTGCATCGGTCGCCTATGACATTCCCATTCGCATCGAGGTCTTCGAAACCGCCCAGGCCAACACCGATGTGCTCCGGCACTGCAACTGGGGCTATGTCCATGGATCTCGGCTCAAACACCATGAACCCGAAACCATCGCCGATCGGGTGGCCCACGGGAACAATGTCTTTGTCAGCACCTTCCTGCCGAAGGCAACCTATGATGAAAATGGGGTGCTGGTGGGGGAAATCGACTTTACGGACCACGATGTCTTCTTACATAAATACGCGTCGAATGGGATGATTCTCTTCCACAACAATCATCCCATCACGACAGAAGCCCCCCGCGACAGCGAGGCCTACAAGAAGGCCTATATCCACTACGTGCGCACGTGGGTCAAGCACCTGGCCAATAAGGGCGTCGGGTATGAAGACTTCGCCATGTATCCCATCGATGAACCGGGCCTGAATGACGGACTTGTCGAGGCCTATCTGCACAACGCCAGGCTGACCCGGGCCGCGGACCCGAAGGTGCTCATGTACACCGATCCTGTCGCCCGAATTACGGAAGAAGAACTCCATGAAATGACGCCCTACGTGGATATCTGGTGCCCCAATCGGGTGGGATTCATGCTGGATGTGGGCAAGGAAAAGATGGACATCATGAAGGCCACCGGGGCCACGATGTGGAATTATGAGTGTCTCGGCAACGCGAAACACCAGTCTCCCCTGGGCTACTACCGGGGACAGGCCTGGCTGGCCTGGCACCATGGGCTCACCGGTATTGGCTTCTGGTCCTATTGCACTTCGAGTGCTGACCCGTGGTATCGCCCCCAGGACACCCTCGATTACCTGATGACCTACCAGGGCGATGGGGTGGTGGTCAGCAAGCGCTGGGAATCGGTGCGGGACGGTGTCGAGGACTACGCCATGTTGCATGCCCTCCGCGAACGGGTCCAGGCCGCCAAAGCAGCGGGGAATAGCCCGGACGCCGTGGCAGAGGCGGAGAAAATACTCGGGGAGTATGCATCAACGATTGGCGCGTTTTGCGGTGTGGATGAAGGGGGCACCGTACCGGGGAAGGGTGGCCTGCCTGCCGTGCGCCGTCTGGCGGACCAACGCTTCGAAATGATTCAGAAAACGCGCCGCGCTATTGCGGACGCGATGGAAATGCTGCCGTGAGCATATGACATGAATCGTCGCTACGCGTCGGTCTTCGGTCGGGACATGATCCAGATTTTCTTGGTGGTGATATTCCCCATCAGATTTCGGGTCGGGGTTTGCAGGGTGTTCTCCACCTTGCAGCCCTTAAACCGGGTCAACCAGAAAACCTGAAAAGCGGACGAGGACTTGAACTGCCCTTCGCGTACAATCTGTGCGGTATCTAAGAGTTTCATTGCGGTAACCTCCGTCGCGGATAAATATATAGCGGGAGTGTACCTGATAATTCCCCATCTGTAAAATACACAGTTTATTGGCTCATAGCACTAATATCAGTATCAAGAACATTTGTGCAGTAATTACTCGACAATCCCCGCAAGGCAACCCGTGCCAGCGCAAAGACTAGTTCCTAATCGTTGGCAACGCTTCGACGATGTTTTTCCACGTAGATGTGGAGCACCGCAATGTCGGCGGCCCGGACACCCGAGATACGGGCAGCCTGGCCAAAATTGACCGGGCGGATTTCCTGCAGCCGGTCTTTACACTCCCGGGGGATTCCGGGGATTGCCTCGTAATCAAGGGATTCCGGAATTCGACAGTGCTCGGCCTTCTTGAAGCGTTCGATATCCCGCAGGGAGCGGTCAATGTAGCCCTGGTACTTGGTGCGTATTTCCACCTGCTCGCGGGCCTCGAAATCCAGTGGAGTGGCTGGGGGACATAAGGTATAGAGGGCTTCCAGCGGCATGCCCGGCCGGCGCAGTATCTGACCGGCGGGCGTAGGGCGTTCGATGGGCGCACCACCGTGGGATTCCAAGATCGCGTTGGTCTCCGGAGATGGGTCCACCTGGGCTTTTTCAAGGCGCTTCAGCTCGGCGGCGATGGCCACTTCACGGGCCCGCATTCGGTTCAGTACTTCGTCATTGCCAAAGCCATAATGGGCGAGCCGCTGGTCCGCATTGTCCTGCCGCAGGTGCAGGCGATATTCTGCGCGCGACGTGAAGAGTCGGTAGGGTTCAATGAGCCCCCGGGTGACAATGTCGTCAATCAGGACGCCGATATACCCTTCATCCCGCCCTATGAACAACGCTTCTTCGCCACGCAGGGAGCGGGACACATTCATGGCGGCATAGAGCCCCTGGGCCGCGGCCTCTTCATAGCCCGACGTGCCATTGATCTGTCCCGCGTGGTAAAGCCCCTTTATTTTCTTCGTTTCCAGGGTCGGCTTGAGCTGGGTGGGCGGCACGAAGTCGTATTCCACGGCGTAGCCGGGGCGAATGATTTCAGCCTCCTCCAGCCCCGGGACCTTGCGAAGGAACTCCAACTGGACCTCTTCGGGCAGGCTCGTGCTCAAGCCATTTACATAGACCTCGTTGGTCATGAGGCCTTCGGGTTCCAGGAAGATGCGGTGTTCGTTCTTTTCCGGGAAACGCATCACCTTGTCTTCGATACTCGGGCAATAGCGGGGTCCGATGCCTTCAATTTTTCCCGAGTAGAGCGGGGACTTGTCCAGATTGGCCCGAATGACGTCGTGGGTCGCCGCGCCGGTGTAACACAACCAGCAAGATATCTTGTTCGGATTAAAGCCTTCGATGGGCGTGGAATAGGAGAAAGGGCGGGGTGCATCGTCGCCCGTCTGCTCCTCCATACGGCTCGTGTCCATACTGCGCTTGTGGATACGGGGTACGGTGCCGGTTTTCATGCGACCGGTCTCGATACCCATCTTGGCATAGGTGAGGCTCAGGTTGTTTGCCGGTTTGTCGCCGCCGCGACCGCCCTCGATGGTGGTCATACCAAAATGGAGGCGTCCGCCAAGGAAGGTCCCGGTACAGACAATGACCGCCTTCGCCGTAATTTCTTCGCCCACGCCCGTCCGAATGCCACACGCCACCCCGTCATGAACCAGAATGTCGTCCACCTCCACCTGTTTCAGACTGAGGTTGTCCTGGCTCTCGCACACAAACTTCATATCGGTCTGGTACTGGTGCCGGTCCGCCTGGGCGCGGGGGGAGTGGACCGCCGGTCCCTTGGAGCGATTCAGCATCTTGAACTGGATACCCGTCCGGTCGATGCACCGTCCCATTTCCCCGCCAAGTGCGTCAATTTCACGGACAAGCTGCCCCTTGGCAATGCCGCCAATCGCCGGATTGCAGGGCATCATCCCGATATCGTCGAGTTTCATGGTCGCGAGGAGGGTGTTGTGTCCCAAACGGGCACAGCCGAGGGCCGCCTCAATACCGGCATGACCGGCGCCAATGACAATGACTTCATAATCGCGTTGCATGAAAACTATTACCTGGGGCAAAAATTATGCCGACACCGGAAAGGGCGCCGACGATTCACGGACTCACAAGGGTCTGTCTCCCCGGAATCCATCGCGCCTGGAGTGGGAGCGCGTATCCAGGGGGAAACAGGGAGAAGGGCAGAATGCCCAACGCCCGTAATTTTATCACAACGGCATCAAATCGACCAACTATGCGGCGGAATGGAGCCGTTCCATTTCTTAGCGCAACGTACCAGTTTGCATACCGTGGTGGCACCCATTACCATTATCGGGCTTGGGCAACACATTATGGGAGTAGTGTGCGGGCGCTATAGGCGAACCTGAGCAAAAGTGCGGAATGTCTGTCTATTGCAAAGGATTTGCCAGTATGTACGTCAATTTTCGAAGTGCGGGCTGCACGTTGCTCCTTTTCCTGGCCCTGTTCACCACCGGATGCCCCACCACAACAACCCCCACGAAGACGCCACCGAGCGCCTCCTTTTCGGCTTCACCGACCTCTGGTGAAGCCCCGCTGAGCGTAGCCTTCGACGATCGTTCTACCGTCGGGTCCGCCGCAATCACCCGTTGGGAATGGGACTTTGGCGATGGCGGAAGCAGTACCAGTTCCTCCCTACGTTATACCTACGAAACGCCGGGGACCTATACCGTACGCCTCGAGGTCGCGTCTTCCGATGGGGAGGATGCGGTTACCCAGAGCAATCTAATTACGGTTACCGCGCCCTGCACCCTCAGCACGGCAACGATACTGGAACCCATGCACGACTCTCAGATCCTGTTGTCTGGTGAGATGACCGCGGCCCCCCTGGTCCTGTCGGCGGAAACTGACTGCCGTTTCGACACCGCGAGCCTGAGCTATCGCCTGGATGATGTGGAGGTGGGCAGTTCTGAGGTGGCACCCTATACCGCCATGGCAGGCGACTACAGTGCCTTGACGCCCGGCAGCCACACCGTTACGGCCACCGCCCAGAGCCGAATTGCGCCCACGAGCACCGCTACCGACAGCGCCACCTTTATGGTCTCCAACGCCCAGCCCGCCGATGATTCGCAGGCCAATGGATACCCCAACAACCCCTTCATCGTGCTTCCCCGAGACGGCGATCGATGGATTGCATCGGTGAGCGCAGGCGCCACGTTGCAACGGCGTACGGTCGGCGTACTGCGTTGGGACGGTGGCGCGACTTCACCCTCAGACACCCTTGCACTTAGCCTGCCCGTGGGTACCGATGAGCGCTTCATGCTGACCCTGTCCGTGCCGCGGGATCTACTGAACGTGGGGGAAACGGGGATCCTTCTGGTTGCCGTCGCTCCCGATCAAGACACCCTTCTCGGGACTGATGCGGCCCTCGCCCTGGGCAATGCCCCTGGCCTGACCATCCCCGGAGGCTTCGCCTTCGAAATCAGTATGCTGCTAAGCAGTGACGGCGGCAGCAGCTTCGATGAGATCGCCAATGAGCGACTTGCTGCAGAACCTCTTTCCCTTTCCATCCATGGGGCGGGCGTCGACGCCCTTGCAGACGCCGCACTCTATGAACATCCCACCTTCATCGCAAGCGACGCCACCGATGGAATTTACGTCATGGTGGAAGACGGGGGCTGGACCCCGGCAAACGTTACGCCCATTAAATCCGACGACAGCACCTACGCTATCGACCTGAGCGCCCTGTCGACGTTTCAATTCTTTGATGTAGATGCTGGTGAAGGCGAAGGCGAAGGCGAAGGCGAAGGCGAAGGCGAAGGCGAAGGCGAAGGCGAGGGCGAGGGCGAAGGCGAGGGCGAAGGCGAGGGCGAAGGCGAAGGTGAAGGTGAAGGTGAAGGTGAAGGTGAAGGTGAAGGTGAAGGTGAAGGTGAAGGTGAAGGTGAAGGTGAAGGTGAAGGTGAAGGTGAAGGTGAAGGTGAAGGCGAGGGTGAAGGTGAAGGTGAGGGAGAAGGCGAAGGCGCATCAATGCTTGCAAACTTCACGGTTTCCCGCCGTTCCGACCCGGTCCCCCTGGTCGTGCGCTTTTCAGACCATTCCAGCCTTGGAAGCGAAGCCATCGAAACGTGGCAATGGGACTTTGGCGACGGTACGCAGAGTAGCGCGCAGCATCCGGAGCACACCTATACCGTCCCGGGCACCTACACCGTTTCCCTCACCGTCACCCGCGGCATCACCTCGGAGAGCATCACCCAAACAAATCTCATTGTCGCCGAAGCTGGAGAACCCGCAGAGGTGTCTTTGAGTCATCCCCACGGTTTCTATACCGCGCCCCTGGAATTGACCCTTTCGACAACCCTCACGAATGGAAGCATCCGATATACCCTGGACGGTACGCCCCCCAGTACTACTGAAGGCACGCTATACACCGCCCCCATATCCCTTTCCAGCACGACCACCCTTCGGGCCGTAGCCTTTGCACCGGGGGTAGTGCCCGCCAACATAACGACCGCGACCTATCTCTTCCTCGGAGATGTCATCACCCAGTTCGCCGATGGTCAGGCCCCACCGGGATGGCCTGCCGCGCCAGTGAACGGTCAGATTGTCGATTATGGCATGGACCCCCGGGTTACTTCCGACCCGCGCTATGCCGACCTGATGGAAGAGGCCATGACGGCCATTCCCTCCTTGTCTGTTGTAACCGACCTGGACAACCTGATGGATCCTGCTACGGGCATCCAGGTGAATGCCCGTCAACGGGGCCGGGAATGGGAACGGCCCATCTCGCTGGAACTTCTCGACCCCGCAGGCGAGGAAACCTTTCAGATCGATGCCGGCATCCGTATTCGAGGCGGTTGGAGCCGTCGCGGCACCAACGTGAAGCATGCGTTTCGGCTATTCTTCCGCGGAGAATATGGGGCCACCAAGCTACGTTTCCCGCTCTTCGGCGACGAAGGCGTGGATGAATTCGACAAAATCGATTTACGCACAAGCAATGATTTTTCCTGGCACAACAGTGACCGGGACGACGATGCACTCAGTGAGCTGGCCGCAGACCTCTTTACCTATGGTCGGGACGTCTTCTCCCGAGACACCCAACGCGACATGGGGCAACCCTACACCCGCAGTCGCTTCTACCATCTGTATCTCAATGGCGTCTACTGGGGCGTCTATCAGTCCCAGGAGCGTTCGGAAAAGGAGTATGCCGAGACCTATTTCGGTGGTAATGCGGACGACTATGACGTCATCAAGAATGGCGACGATGTAATCGACGGGAACACCGCGGCATGGCAGGCGCTCTGGCAAGCCATGTTGGGAGAATTCAACACCGACGCCAACTACTATGGGGTGCAGGGCCTCAATCCCGACGGCTCGCCCCATGCCACCTTGCCCAAGCTGATCGACATCGACAATCTCATTGACTACATGCTGGTCATCTACTACACCGCCAATTTCGACGCCCCGGTATCGTGGTTCTACACGGACAACGAGGGCACTCCCAACGCGGGGTTAAACAATATCTGGGCCGTGTATAACCGCAGCAATCCGGATGGATTTAAGTTCTTTCTCCATGACTCCGGGGTGTCCATGGTCGCCCACGCAACAGAACTCGGGGAATTCCTCCCCGACGGTGATCACTCGAATCCCCACCAGGACCGAACGGGGCCCTACCTGCACCCCAACCTCCTGCTCTTCCAGAACAACAACCCGCAAACCATCCATCAGCGCCTGCTGGCCCATCCCGAATACCAGATGCGTTTCGCCGACCGCGTGCAGCGTCATTTCTTCAACGACGGCGCCCTGACCCCAACCGCAACGACCGAACGGTTCCTCACGCGGGCGAATCAAATCGACCGGGCGATTATCGGGGAATCGGCTCGCTTCGGCGATATCGTCCGAGGGGCAGAGAATCCACCGCGCACCCGCGATGACGACTGGCTGGCCGCCGTCGACGGCGTGGTGGATATGCTCCTTCCTACGCGCACCGCGGTCGTGCTGGAACAACTCAAGGGGCAGGGTTGGTTCCCCGATGTCCGGGCACCCCGCTTCCTCGTCAATGGCGTGCGGCAACATGGGGGCGCCTTCGCGGCCAACGCCGCGCTGAGTCTTTCCAATCCGAATTCCGGGGGCACTCTCTACTATACCCTGGATGGCAGTGATCCACGTCTCTCTGCGGCACTGGACGAGGGGGGCATGGCCGCCGTCAACCCCAGTGCACAGCTCTATACGGATTCTCTGACGCTAAGCCAGAACACCTGGGTCCGCGCCCGGATACAGGAAGACGGCATCTGGAGCGCGCTGAGCGAGGCGGTCTTCGTGCCGAACGATTTGGCCAACCGAATTCGCATCACGGAAATCATGTTCCACCCTGCGGACGCACCGGTGGGCCATCCCGATGCGGAATTCATCGAGTTGAAGAACATCGGCACCTCGCCCGTCAACCTCTACCAACTCGCCTTCACCGACGGAATTCGTTTCACTTTTCCGGACCAGACCCTCCAACCGGGAATGAGCACCGTCCTCGTCAAAGACGAGGCGGCCTTCGTCAGCGTCTATGGCGCAGGCGTCTCCATTGCCGGCACCTATTCCGGGCAGCTGAACAACGACGGCGAACGGATCGTGCTGGAAGATGGCGCCGGCAACGTGCTCCATGATTTCCGCTATGGCGAGCGGTGGTATGACCTCGCCGATGGGGGAGGCTATGCCCTGCAGATTCTCGAAGAAGACGGGGACCCGCTGTCAGATTGGAATACCAGCCGTAACTGGCGCAGTAGCAGCCGCCTGGGAGGAAGTCCGGGGAGCGACGATGAGCACCTGATCCCCGCACCGGGCTCGGTCGTCATCAATGAGATTCTGGCCCATTCCCACGACGAAGCGCCCGACTGGATCGAGCTCTACAACACCTCGGAAGATGCCATCGACGTGAGTGGCTGGTTCCTGAGCGACAGTGCAAATAACCTGCAGAAGTATGAACTCCCCGCTGGGAGCGTCATCAATGCCGGGGCCTACCTCGTGTTCTACGAGGATGAACATTTCAACAACGGCAGCGCGCCCGGCACGCTGAGCCCCTTCGCACTGAGTGAAAATGGGGAAACGGTCTACCTCAGCTCCGCTTCCAATGGGACCCTCACGGGATACCGTGACCGTGAAGACTTCGGGGCCTCGGCGACCGGCGTAAGCTTTGGTCGCTATGCGACAAATGATGACGACATTAACTTCCCGCCCCTTTCCGCTACAACTCCGGGCAGTGCCAATGCCACCCCGGCGTTGAGCCCGGTGGTTATCACCGAGATCATGTATGACCCCGGCTCCAACGATCGCCGTCAGGAGTTCGTGGAACTCTACAATTACACCAACACCCCGATTGCCCTCTACGATGAACAGGGAATCCCCTGGCGATTCACCGCGGGAATCGACTTCAGTTTCCCCGCCAACACCACCATTGCCCCCTTCAGTTATATTGTCGTGGTGAAAGACCTGGACGCCTTTGAAAGCACCTATGACGTGAGTAACAACGCCACTGTGTTGGGGCCGTTCGGCGGACAGCTCAGTGATGGCGAAGCCCTGGAGCTTTCCCAGCCCGGAGACACCGATGAATTGGGCACCCAGTACTTCATTCGTCGGGACCGGGTACGCTATGATTCGAAGGACCCGTGGCCGCCTTCGGCCGATGGGGAAGGCGACGCGCTGCACCGGGTAAACCGGACGGCATACGGAAATGACGCCACCAACTGGGAGGGTGCCGCGCCTTCGCCGGGTGAATAGACATCACGTTGCTGTACACGGGGCGGCAGGTGTTGTGATAGACGCTGCCCCGCCTTCAGGACACATGCCATGAACCCACATTGCCGACTCTTACTCGTGTGGGGGGTCACCCTTTGGACCACCCTTGCCCCGGCAGATTCGCGCCCCAACATCCTGCTGATCCTGGCCGATGACATGGGCTTTTCCGACGCCGGATGCTATGGAGGCGAAATCAAGACGCCCAGCCTGGACCGACTGGCCGAGGGGGGCGTGCGGTTTACCCAGTTCTACTCCACGGGAAGATGCTGGCCTTCGCGGGCCGCCTTACTTACCGGCTATTATCCCCAACAGGTACGTCGGGACAAATTCAACGACACCAAACTGGGAAACCGTCCCGCGTGGGCACCCCTCGTGCCCGTTCACCTGAAAGCGGCTGGCTACCGCACCTACCATTCCGGCAAGTGGCATCTGGATGGCGAGCCACTCCAGAATGGTTTCGACCGTTCCTATTCACTGCACGATCAGGACCGCTTCTTCACACCCACGAAACACTTTCTCGACGACGAGGCGCTACCCCAACCGAAAGCCGATAGCGGATACTACGCCACGATTGCCATCGCTGACCACGCGGTGCAGACGCTCCAGGAACACCACGCGAACTTCGCAGACCGCCCCTTCTTCCATTACCTGGCCTTTACCTCGCCCCATTTTCCGCTGCACGCACTGCAGGAAGATATTGACCGGTACCGCGGCCGCTATCTCGAAGGCTGGGACGCCATTCGGCACGCACGTTGGGAGCGGCTCCTTGAGCAGGGCCTGACAGACACACCGCTTCCGCCCAGAAATCCCGAGATAAAGCCGCCCTACAACCTCACGTGGGAAGAACTGGAAGACCGCATTGGCCCGGGTGAAGTATCCGAGGCCGTGGCCTGGTCGGAGCTTTCGGAAACCCAAAAACACTTCCAGGCCACCAAGATGGCCATCCACGCGGCCATGGTAGACCGCATGGACCAGGAGATTGGACGGGTCTTGGAGCAGCTTCGGGCGATGGACGCACTGGAGAATACGCTGATACTCTTCGTATCGGACAATGGCGCCAGCGCCGAGCAGATCATTCGGGCCGACGAACATGACAAGAGCGCTGTACCCGGCACCGCTGAATCCTACCTGTGCCTGGGCCCCGGGTTTTCCACGGCAGCCAACACGCCGTTCCGGCTCCACAAGTCGTGGACCCATGAAGGGGGGATCGCCTCGCCCCTCATTGTTCATTGGCCGGCAGGGTTTACGGCGCGCGGGGAATTGCGTCATCAACCCGGGCACTTCGTCGATATAGTGCCCACCTTATTGGCTGCGGTCGGAATCACCCCCGCAACGGGGGAGCAGGGGCCTCAGCCTCCCGGCACATCGCTCCTGCCCGCTATCGTAAACAACGAAGACCATATGCCAAAGTATCTCTGGTGGCACCACGAGGGGCGCTCGGCCATTCGCGTGGCCGATTGGAAGGCGGTAAAACGGGAGGACGAGTCCACGTGGTTGCTTTACGATATGAAAACGGATCGCGGTGAAATGAACGATAGGGCGAACACCTATCCGGGCACCTTGGCCAATCTGACAGCCCGGTGGGAAGCCCTGGCACGACAGTTTCGGGCAAACGCCACCATGAAATAAAACGTGCGCCCGCGATACCTTTCGCGGACGCACGCCTGGTCAATAGATCTATTGTTTATCTTCGAGGCCCGCCAACAGTTCGTCGGCCTTCTTCTGGACGTACTCGGAATCCACCTTCGCCTTCAATAGCTCCAGCGATTTGCGTACCCGCGGGTGGGCGGGGGCGCCGTGGCCTTTCACCGCCTCGCAGACTTTCAGCAAGGCCATGGCCGCCTCTTTCTTCACCTCGGGATCATCGAGCTGCGTATCCAACGCGTCCAACGCGGGTCCCGTATGTACGGTGCCGTAGGCGGAAAGGACCATCCATTTTTCTTCCTTGCTCCGGGTGAGTGACATGGCCGTGGCCATCATCTCATTCTTCGGATCATGTTCCGGGTGACTACGGGCAAGTCGCGTGTAGCCCGTCAGCCCCGCGTCATGGGTGGCTTCATCCTCCGATTGGGCCATGGCAAGCAAAGTTTCTGCGGCGTCTTGCGTCGGCCAGGCACGAAGCACGTCCAGGGCCTTCTTTTTAACCGCAGGCGCCCCTTCTTCCAAACGGGCCGTGATTGCCGCGAGGGCTTCGGGACCACCGATAGCGCCCAATCCGTCCACGAGCGTCACTTGCACACGCTCGTCGCTCTCATCGAGCACCGACAAGAGGCGGGGCAGGGATTCTTCGCTATCGTGCTTCGCGATGGCAGAGAGGGTCCGACCCGCGAGGGACTGTTCCGCTTCTCCCGGGGCATTCTTCAGCACATTCAGCACGGCGTCAAATTCGCTGAATTTGCCTTGCTGGAGGAGTACATTGAGTGCCGCCAGTCGTACGACTTCGGCCTCATCATCCAGGTACTTCCGGGCCTGGGGCACCGCCTTGTCAGACACACGCACGTCCAACAGGTTCAGCAGTCCTGCCCGGGTTTCCGGGTCCGACGGTGCGAGCAGGGCGACCAGGGCGCCATCGACCTGCGGGCCGCGAAGCCGAATCAGGCTGTTGCGGGCCACCGTGGCCGTCTCCGCATCGGGAGATACCATCAGCTCGGCGAGGACGGGTACATCCTTCGCCATACCCAGATTTCCCAACGCCTCAATGGCGGCGCGCTGTACGGCGGGCGATTCACTCGAGAGCGCTTCCAGCACCCCTTCCCGTGCGGCCTTATCGCCCCGTCGCGATAAGCCTGAAATCACTTCCACTTTCAAGGGATCGGGCAGGGTCGGCAGGGCTTCCACGTAGGCCGCCGTGGCCTTTTTGCCGCGCGTTTCTGCGATGGCTTCCCGCGCCAGGTTACGATAACGGGGCGACTTACCCTGCAGGGCTTTGAGTACCCGTGGCGGGGCTTTTCCGGGTGCGGCGGCGATGAGGCCCTTAAAGGCACCCACGCGTATGAAGTCGGGATTTTCCTTCTTCCGCAGGGCCTGATAAACGGGAACAGCCGCTTTCTTGTTGCCATCTGCCACGAGGGCCTGGGCCGCTGCGAGGAGGGCTTCCGCAAGATCCACATCGCCGGGACTCGCGGCGAGGGCTTCGGTCAAGACCTGAACCGACGCTTCGGTCGCGATGCGCCCTAACGCAGCCTTGGCATGGTGGACCACCGCGGCATCACCATGACCGAGCAGGGGGGTGATCGCCGAAATCGCGGCGCCATCCCGTCGCGCTCCCAGCGATGTCAGGAGTCCGGGCAGCACGGTCGTCGGGGCACCTTCCAAGGCGCTGCGCAGTGCTTCGCCTGCCGCATCCGAGGCCATGGGCTCCAACACATACCGGGCAAGGTGCGATTTTTGCTCGTCGTGGAGAAATCCTGCCACCACGGGCACGGCGCTTTCGGTGCCCACCTGTCGCAGGCCGCGGAAAGCGGCCAGGTGGGTCATGTAATCGCCGTCTGCAGCAAGCACCCCGAGGAGCACATCTTCTGTGGGCTGGGTCGTGTCCTGTGCCGAGGCACCCTGTGTTGCAATAACGACAAATAAGCAGAATACAAGGGAAAGTAGTCGTTGGGTCGTATTAAAATACATGACAAGAACTTTCTGCTGCCGCTCCGAAAGGTACGAATGCGGCGCTGAATCCTAGAGGTACCACGGGTCACGATAGGCCCGGGACAACAGGCGATTTGCCTCGGCATCGTCGATGATCGTCTCCGTTTCCGGATCCCATTTCACGGGCCGTCCCAGGCGCTTCACGATATTGGTCACGTGACAGGCCGAGATACTCCGGTGGGCCACTTCGGCGTCAGAAACACATTCCTGGCGACTGACGACACTATCGAGAAAGGCACGGACGTGATTCTCGGGGGGATAGCCCCCTTCGAAGCCGCGGTTACCCAACAAGGATTTGGGCCAGGCCTCGATTTCGCCCGAGTCACCGGTTTCCACCCAGCCCTCGGTCCCTTCAAAGCGGACAGGGCAACTTCCAAAGCGAAGACCATTACGAATGATAAGCTTGGTGCCATTGGCATACTTGGAAACCCAGCGATCCCCTTCCTGCCAATACTCGACCGGCCCCGTATCGTCAGAGCTATTGGCCCACTGGCAGATGTCCACCGTATGGCTACCCCATTCCGTGACCGAGGCACCACTCCAGTCCACATGGGCGCTCCAAAAGCCGCGGGTCGGATATTTCTGGTTGTAGGGCCGCCAGAGTGAGGGGCCGAGCCAGCGGTTCCAGTCGAACTCTTCGCGCGGCGGTTCGGGTTCTTCCGGGAGCACGGTGTCGTACAGGACCTTCATGCCCGGTGCTTCCTCGGCATGCAGTTCCTTCAATTCACCCAATTTCCCGCTGCGGGCCAGATCGACGGCGAAGCGAAAGTTCCCGATGCTTCGGCGCTGGGTACCGCATTGGAATATGCGTCCCAATCGTTTCATCGTATCGGCCACCGCCCGCGATTCCGCGACGGTCACACTCATGGGCTTTTCGCAATAGATGTCTTTGCCAGCCCGGGCCGCCAGGAGCGAGACACCGGCGTGCCAGTTGTCGCCCGTCGCAATCAGCACGGCATCGATGTCGGGTCGCTCAAGTATCTCCAGAAAGTCGATATGGGCGTCACAGTCTTGATTGCCATAATACGTGTTGACCTGGTCGACACCGGTCTGGCGACGATCCGCGAAGCAATCACACACCGCGCGGACCTGGGTATCCGGCTGCTCCAGGAATGCCTGCATGACCCGTCGACCGCGGCCACCGAGTCCGATTACACCGATACCAAGTCGTTCGCTCGCGGCCACGTTCGCGTGGGCAGGGCGGACAAGAATAGAGGGGGCGAGCACCGCACCACTGACAGCAGCCAGGCTGGTGTGAAGAAAACGGCGGCGCGAGCATTGGGGGGAGGAAATAGAACGTCTCATTGGTCATCTCCATACAATGTCCAATGGTTTCCGCTCGGCGGGCATCCCCGGAGGTGATGTCCGGGCGTTCTCCCCGCAGGAACGGAACCCGAGATCATCATCAGGTAGTCAATTCAATTGAACTGCTATCTGTTTCCTTCCATTCTACGCTTTCGTTTTCGCGAATTAAAGCCTATTAAGCCCATATTTTATCCGGGCGGGATATCGAAACAAAAAACAGGCAGTCGGTGCGCGTCAGCTGTTAGGATCAGGCGCCTTCCCCTTGAAGACGCGGGACACGTGGGGGAAATTCGATGGTGAAAACGGGAGTACACACACATCATGAACGCATTGGACGCAGACGCTATCCGGGGAAATTGGGCCACCCTGTTGCTTGCCTGGAACCAAGATGGAAGTCTGGACCTCCACCGGGTAGAGGAAGCCATCGACCGCATGATTTCCTTCGGCGTGGATGGCATCTACAGCTGCGGTACAGCAGGGGAGTTTCACACCCTCACGGAGTCCGAGTTTGATGCCGTAAGCGCCTTGCTCGCCACGCGCTGCGAACAGGCCACCGTGCCGTTCCAAATCGGTGTGAGCCATATGAGTGCCCAGATATCCCGGGAACGTCTCGAACGGGTAGTCGCCCTCGCCCCCAGTGCCGTTCAGGTAATTCTACCTGACTGGTATCCCGTCACCCTGGACGAGGCCATCGCCTTTCTCCACGGCATGGCCGAAAGCGCAGCGGGCATCGGCCTTGTGCTCTACAATCCACCCCATGCGAAGCGGGTGCTGAGCCCGGAAGAAATCGGGATTATTTCCAAGTCGGTACCAAGGCTCGTCGGCGTAAAGACCGCCGGCGGCGATGGGGCCTGGTTCGAAGCCATGCGCAAGCACATTGGGCACCTGAGTGTGTTTGTGCCTGGCCATCGTTTGGCGACGGGTGTGGGGGAGGGCGCATCGGGTGCCTATTCCAATGCCGCCTGTTTACACCCCGGGGCTGCGCAGGCCTGGTATACGCAGATGCAGACGGACCCCGAGGGGGCGCTGGAAGTGGAGTCACGACTCTGCGAATTCATCGTGGGGCACATCGTACCCTTTATCACCGAAGGGGGCTATTGTCCGGGCGCCTGTGATCGGCTGTTGGCGGGTATCGGTGGGTGGACGGATGTGGGATACCGGATGCGCTGGCCCTACCGCGCGATACCGGAGCGTGAGGTAGAACGACTGCGCCCCATTGCTCAGGAGATGATTCCGGAGTTTGTGCCCCCGTCGCGCTGAAGCAGCGCGTACTATTCCGTCGTGTCGTCCTGCTGCTGTAGCTCCAGACAATGGTGCACCGGGGCTTTCCCATCCACCGTGAAGTTAATCGGGAAGGGAGGGAGAAAAACCGAACAAATCTTCCGGTGGGTCTCCCGAAACTCCGCCGCCTGTGTCTCATCGAGCAGCGCCAGAATTTCCTTGCCCATTTCGTAAAAGTGTTGGTGCACCGCGACCGCATTCTGACCTTCCACTTCCACAATCAGACTGTGGTGCCGACGAAACGCCGCGTCGAAGAGCGGGAGCTGCTCATCCGTCAAGGACAACTGCTCGGCCAGTCGGGGCACGGCGTGGTCGGGTAACTCCGCGATGTGGGTCGCGTGCTCCCGCATTTTGCTGAAGGCCAGGTTGAGGCCATAGAAGCCGCCCGTTATACCCCCGGCGCTGAATACCAGCAGCAAGAGCAACAACTTGACGAGCACCCGCATGAAAGGGCCCCGGCGATGTCCTTCGGACTTACGGTGACGACCAAACATCTAGAAGCTCCACGGTGAATTCATGTAGGCGGCCATGGGGTCCAGCAGGGTGCTCAAAAGGGGCATGAACATCAGTGCGGTCAGGACCGTCACCCCGAGGGACAACCCGGCAAAGGCCATCGAGGGGGTGTCGAGAAGGGCAGGCTCCTCGGGACGCGCCAGTCGGATGGTGCGACACACCCTATCGACCACGTCCACGTGGGGTACTTCCGCCTGCTGCGCACGTTCCGCGGTGCGCTCGATTCGTTCAAACAGTTCCATTTTTCTCCGCCTCAAGTAGTTTCTTCAGTCGTTTTCGTGCCCGAAAGGCCTGCACCCGCACCATGCTGCTGCTCCAGCCCGAGAGGGCGGCGGCTTCTTCCGTTGTACAGTTTTCCCAATATAATAAGGTGAGCACCAGCCGATCTCGGGGCCCCAACAACGCAAGGGCATCATAGAGTGCACGGTGGGCATCCTCCGGATCCTCCGGAATGGAGTCCGTGAGGGCATCCGGAGGGGCAGTGGCCGCTATCTGCTCATGTATCGCCTGCCGTTCGGTATCTCGCTTTTTGTGCTTCCAGAATTTATAGCCTACGCGAACCGCAATGGTCCGAATCCAGCCCCCGAGGGGGCCCGCCCCGCGATACTTGGGAAGGCTGTAGTACACCTCCACAAAAGCATCATGAACCAGTTCTTCCAGCTTTCCGGGATCGCGTGTAAAGCGCCACATCAAACGGGTCGTGGCCGGCTGAAATTCCGCCACGATCGCGGCATAGGCCGCCTCGTCACCATCGACGGCCGCCTGGACACGTGCTATATCGCCCGCATAGGGGTTTTGGGTCGTATTTTCCGGCAAACTCTCGGCTCAAGCGTTGTTACATCAAAAGCTCGGGGACACATTGGACGGTGTCCGGACCCCGATTTCTATCCCTATAGTGCTCCGCGCGGGAAAATTGTTACACCTGGCTGACCAACCCGTAATTCCGTATCTATTTGGGATGGAATCGCCCGGCGTGGTACCCTTTCCGCTTCAAACGGAGCGTCTGAGTAATCACGACGTCCGATTGTACATGGTATCCGTTCAGAATTCCCAAAACGTCGCCACGCGGCATCCGAGGTATTACATTGCATTCATTCTCAGGTCTCCTTCGATTTGTGCTACCACTCAGCCTGGCCATTCTTCTGCCGGTCGCGGCTGCCGACAAGCAGCTCATTCCTACGCCTTATCTACCCAACATCGCGGGGGCATCCGACGAGGGACAGCAAGCCATCGCAGCCTTTTCCGCCCCCGATGGCTTTGCCATTGAGCTGGTCGCGGCCGAACCCCTCCTGGCCAATCCTGTGGCCTTCTACTTCGATTTCGACGGCAACATTTATGTCGCCGAGACCTTTCGCCATTCCCGGGGGGTGGGGGACATGCGCGGACATCGGGATTGGCTTGTCGATGATCTGGCCTCCCGTACGGTGGAAGACCGCCTCATCGCCATGAAGAAAAATCTCGGCGCCGAGTTTTCCGCCTGGGCCGAGGAGCATGACCGTATCAGCAAGCTCTGGGATTCCGATGGCGACGGCGTCGCGGACCAGGCCACCGTTTTCGCCGATGGGTTCCGGGATTCCCTGGCCGGCATCGGCGCGGGACTCTTGTTCGATCGGGGCCACCTTTATTACACCTGCATCCCAGAGCTCTGGCGTCTCACCGACACCGACAAGGATGGTGTGGCCAACAAACGGGACATCCTCAGCTCCGGCTACGGGGTCCACATCAACTTTCTGGGCCACGATCTCCACGGGCTCCGGAAAGGCCCCGACGGCCGTCTCTACTTCAGTATCGGTGATCGCGGTGTCAACATTGGCCTCCCCGACGGTTCCCGGCTGGTGGAGCCCGATACAGGCGCGGTCTTTCGGTGCAATCTGGATGGCAGTAACCTGGAAATTGTGCACCGGGGCCTGCGCAATCCCCAGGAATTGGCCTTCGACAACTACGGCAACCTCTTCACGGGCGACAACAACTCGGATGCGGGCGATCAGGCCCGTTGGGTCTGGATCGTCGAAGGGGGCGACAGTGGCTGGCGTATCGGCTACCAGTGGGTCACCCAACCCAACACCCGGGGGCCCTGGAATGCGGAAAAGATGTGGGCTCCGCGCTTTGACGAGCAGCCAGCCCACATCGTGCCGCCGCTCTTGAATATCGGTGCCGGTCCGTCCGGCCTGACCTTTTATCCCGGCACAGGCATGTCCGGCGAATACAACGACACCTTTTTCCTGTGCGACTTTCGCGGTGATGCGGGGCGTAGCCTGATTCACGCCTTCGAGGTCGCACCGAGCGGTGCCAGTTTCGAAGTGGTTGAGCGGCGGGACTTCGCCAGCCACATGCTCGCAACCGACGTGGAATTCGGCATGAAACCGGGAATCTACTTCTCGGACTGGGTGCAGGGATGGGATAAGCCCATGAAGGGCCGCATCTACCGTATCCACGAGCCCAATCTGGCCGAGGACGGAGTCCATGCCGAAGCGGTTCAACTCCTTCGGGACGGCATGGCCCAGCGCACCCCTGAGGCACTCCGTGGCCTTCTGGGCCATGCAGACCAGCGCGTACGACTGGAAGCCCAATATGCCCTGGCCGATTTGGGACCAGCGGCCCTGGCCCATTTTGACGCCGTAGCCCGAAGCGGGGAGGGCCCCTTCACCCGCTTACACGGTATCTGGGGGCAGTGGCAGCTCCTTCTGCAAGGCGATATTGACGGTGCCACCCTGTTGCCCCTGCTGAGCGACACCGACGCCGAAGTCCGGCTGCAGGCGGCCCGCGTGCTTGCCGACGCCCCGGTCGCGCTGGTGCTCAAACCCTTGCGGGATGCCCTGAACGACCCCAACATCCGCGTGCGCTTTCATGCAGCCAGCAGCCTGGGGAAACTGGGTGTTCAGGATGAGGCCACCGTCGCCGCCCTGGTAGACCAGTTGCGACAGAACGATGATTACGATGCCTATCTGCGTCATGCCCTCGTCGTGGGCCTTCAGGGACAAGCCACGGAATCCCAACTCGCCGCCCTCGCCCTGGATCCTTCGCGGGCGGTCCGGCTCGGTGGACTGTTGGCCCTGCGCCGTCTCCAGAGTGTCGAGTGCGCCCGCTTTCTCAATGACCGCGACCCGGCCATTGTCGCGGAAGCCATTCGGGCCATCTACGATCGCCCCATCGAAGGCGCCTTTTCCGCGCTGGCCGCACTGGCCACCCGAGAAAACGCCCCGGCACCTGACGCGCTCTATGCCTGGCGACGCATACTTGCTGCCCATTTTCGCCTCGGTGGGGAACATGACGTAGATGCATTGCTCCAGTATGCCTTGCGTGCGGCTATCCCGGAAAAAGCACGAATCGAAGTACTCGGCTATCTGGCCCAATGGAACACACCACCCGCGCTCGACCCCGTGACCGGAGCCTGGCAGCCCATGGGCAATGACCGTGCGGCCAACGTCGCTTCCCACGTGGAGACCGCCTTGCCCGCATTGCTCGCCTCCGGTGACCCGGCATTTCTTCTCGCGACCGGCGAACTGTGCGATACCTACGGCCTGGATGGTGCCCTGCCCGCCCTGGTTGACCTTGCGAGCAATACCGAGGTCAAGGCCGCGCAGCGGGTGGCCGCAATGCAACTCGTGGCCCGTAGCAACCGCGAAGCACTTCGACCGATTCTCGGTGCGACGCTGGACGACAAGGCCGATAGCGTAAGGGCTGAGTCCCTCACCCATATTGTACATCTTGATCCCGACGCCGCCCGGGAAGCCATCGAAGCCCGTCTCGAAACAGGTAGCACCGCTGAAAAGCAGGCCGCCGTGAAGGCTATCCGGCAACTCGCCCCGGCAACCCAGGAGCCCATGCTCCTCGCACTGCTGAAACGATTGGCCGACGGCACCCTGGATCCCACGGTCCACCTGGAACTCCTTACGGTTGCCCAGGGCATCCACGTTCCAAGCGTCACCACCGCACTCGCATCGGTCCAGGAAGACGAGGCCAGCCCCCTGGAGGCTGCACAGCCCGCGCTCCATGGCGGCAATGCGGGCAAAGGACGGAAAATCTTCTTCGAAAAGACGGAGACCCAGTGCCTCCGCTGCCATAGCCTGGACGGCAAGGGGGGAAGCCAGGTCGGCCCCGAACTGACCGGACTCGGCCAGCGGGTCGATCGGAAGCACATCCTGGAGGCCATTGTTACACCAAACGCAGCGATTGCCGAAGGTTTCGAGAACGTGAGCATCAGTCTCACCTCGGGAGAATTCTACACGGGACGTCTTCTGGAAGAATCAGACACCACGCTCACCCTGGAAGTACAGCAGGAAGCCGACCCCTTTGCGGAAGTCATACCCCATAGTGACGTGGATACCGTCGCCGAATCGGCGGCCCATGGCGAGGGCGACCCGGGCACACCCAACCTCGTCCGGATGACCGTGGAAAAGAAAAACATTGCCGAACGCAAGCGGGCCCTTTCTTCCATGCCCGAAGGCCTGGCAAACTTCATCACGCTCTACGAACTCCGCGATCTGGTGGAATTCCTCGCCACCCGTAAGTAAGTAGCCCCCCTCACGACCGCCGGGTTCCCCCCAATGGGGCCCGGCGGTCTTTTTTTTGTGGCGTAAACGTCCAACCTCACCATTCCGGTCGCTCCGTCTGAAGGACTTCCCCCGCCCAGGTCCTGCCTTTGGCGCACTCCCGTCCCGAAACGACCGTCGAATGCCCTGTCTGTACCAATAAAACCTCGCGGCTTTCCGGTGTGTACCATAGAAATTATGGTTTCCACCCCCAAATTGCACCACTTCTTGATACAGTTGTATCAAGCCCATTGACAGGGAGGCCAAACAGTGCTATTCCTAGATGACGTTGGGCGCAAAGGTGTGAGTTTCCGTCCAACCCTTCGGTGTATGCGTCTTAAAGGCGTATTCTCACCAGCCTGATCGGATTGTGAGTGAGCGAGGAGCAGAGCGTGTCCGTAACCACCTGTACCATGTCGGTTTCAACCGAGAGCGGGGGTACTGTACCAGACAGTGGTGCAGTCAACGGGAGAGGGAAGGGATGACCAGCAAGAACACCCAGGTAATGCTCGCCATCGAACAAGATATCCGGGCGCGCGGACTCAAGCCAGGACAACTTTACCAGAGCGCCCGTGAGGTCGCGCAAATGCTCGGTGTCAGCCCCATGACCGCCGATCGGGCGATGCGCAAACTCGCTTCCAATGGCCTCCTCCAACGACGCCATGGCTCGGGTACCTATGTGGGTGAGGGGGCGGCCACAGCCCCCAAGAACATGCCCCGGACCGTCCAAATCTGGGTCCCCTCCAATTTCTATACCCTCTACAACGTCATCATCGAAAACATCATCAAGACCGTTCATCTGGAGTTGCCGCACGACTCTATCCAACAGATATTCATTCCAGAAGAAGAGCAGTTAGCCTTTTGTGAGCGCATTGTTGACTCCTGGTCAGATGGGACGCCTCCCCGTTCCGTGGTACTCGTTTCGTGCAGCCAGGCCGTCCAGCGACTGATCAAAGACCATGATATTCCTGCCGTCGCCACCGGCGGTGTCAGCAAGGGTTCCTGTGAAATCCCCTGGATCGATATGGACTACCGCCAGGCGGGCGCCATGCTCGCGGAATATACGGCGAGCGTAGGCCACCAACGCGTTCTGGTCCTGATGAATCGGCTCTGGGGCTTTGGAGACAACGAATTCCTGGAAGGTATCGAGCAGGGCATAGAGCGGTCTGGAAAGCGCAACGTCGATGCGCGGGTGCGCAGTGTAGAAATGGAAAAGCGCGCCATCGAACTCCATCTCCGCCGCGCGCTCCGCGGGGGCCAGGCCCCCACCGCGGTTATTTGTTCGTCCAAGATGACGGCATCGGTAGCCGTTCGGGTGGCCGAAGAAGTGGGGCTCCGGGTGCCCGACGATTTCCTCGTATGCACCGTTCGTGTCCGCTCCCCCCACGGCACAAACTGCCGGTATGCCTTCACCCGATGGGCCACATCCCGAGAGTCCAACGCCGCACTCTACAGCATGATGCAGCAGTTGAATCAGGGGGAGGAGCCCAATCCGAACCACTATCTCATTCCCGTCGAATTGGTCGAACCGGAGTCATTGGCCCTGTGGGAATGAGCCCAAGAGCGCACCAAACATGACCTGTGAGCATGCGATATGGAGCGGAGCGACACCGATAACCGGAAAGGAGTTAAGGATTGATTTTTTTGAATACCCGTACTAATACCCCATGTTTGGTTTCCGAATCGAATTCATCCCCATTTCCTATCACCCAAAGGAGAACAATCCCATGAAACGCAACGGTTTCACCCTGATCGAACTGTTGGTCGTTATCGCGATCATTGGTATTCTCGCAGCAATCCTGCTGCCCGCCCTGGCCCGTGCCCGAGAAGCAGCCCGTCGCGCTAGCTGCCAGAACAATCTGAAGCAGATGGGCATCGTCTTGAAGATGTATGCCAACGAGTCCCCCGGCGAAGTATTTCCGCCTATATATGTAGACTTCCAGGCTCCGTCCTACGATTGCGATGCCTTCACAGACCAGAGCAGCGTGGATAACGACGCTCCCATTGACACCGAAAACGTCTTCGAGCCCATGGTAGACCCCCGTGAAGTCTATCCGGAATACCTGACGGACCCCGCCATTTTCGTATGTCCCTCGGACGCCACGCTGACGACGGAAGCCTGGACGACAGGCAATGGTGCCAGTTTCTTCCAAAAGGTATGTGAAGGGGATGACGACAGCGGCAGCCGTGCCGCCCAGGACAGTTACCTCTACTTCGGCCACATCTTTGACCAGTGTAACTCCGATGATCGGGCCATCGACGGTGCCAGCTTTGGACTGCCCGCAGGAACCGGTAACATGTGTCTTCAGTCCACCCTCTGGGACGTCTCGGTCCGTACGCTTACCGGCTGGCCGAGTGCAGGTGCGGAAGACGCTGTGCTGGGCAACTTGAACCTGAACAGTGCGGCTGGTGCGTTGGGCCAGCCCGCAACTGGCGACTATGGCAACGGCGGCGGTGAAGAACTGCTTCGTTTCCGTGAAGGCATTGAACGCTTCATGATTACGGACATCAACAACCCCGCGTCCAGTGCCAAGGCACAGTCCACCGTCTTCGTGTACTTTGATATCGTCACCGTTACGACGAATATTGACCGCGTCGACTTCAGCCATATCCCCGGCGGGGCCAACGTGCTCTACATGGACGGCCACGTAGAATTCCAGAAGTATGCAACGGAAGGCGACGCCCCGGCCAACGGCAACACAGCCCGTGGCATTGGTGCTTCCATTGGGTAAGTCCCGCTCCATTGCAATGGCTTGCTTGTAACGTAGAAGTTGCACGAGGGTCCGTCCGACGTGTCGGGCGGGCCCTTCCTATAGACAGAAGAAACCTACCGAGATACCACAAAGTCTAATCGTCACCAAGTACCAACACAGCAGTGGGGCAGAACCTGAAGCTACCCGAAGCCCACCACGCAGGAGAATCACCATGTTAACGAGGAAATCAGTCGCGGCCGTTCTGGGCGGAATTGGGCTTTTGTGCCTGGCGCAGGGAAGCGCCCAGGCAAAAACCGTTTACTTCACGCCGGGACCAGACACCCAGGAAGAAGTGCAGGAAGCATTCATCCTCAGTCCGCCAGGAACAGTCTTCGTCTTCAAGGAAGGCAAATATACCTTTGACCAGAGCCTTTCGCTGGATGTGGATAACGTTACCGTGCGGGGCGAGGGCATGGACAAAAGCGTATTGACCTTCAAGGGACAGGACTCCGGTGCCGAGGGGCTCTACATCACGAGCGACCAGGTCACGCTGGAAGACTTCGCCATTGAAGACACGACCGGCAACGCGATGAAATCCAATGGCGCCGATTTTCTTACGGTTCGCCGGGTGCGCACCGAGTGGACAGGCGGCCCCAAGGAAACCAACGGGGCCTACGGACTCTATCCGGTGAGCGCCACCAACACCCTTATAGAAGACTGCGTCGTTCGTGGGGCGTCCGATGCCGGCATCTACGTGGGCCAGACGAAGAAGGTCATCGTACGTCGTAATCTGGTGGAATTTAATGTGGCGGGCATCGAAATCGAAAACTGCTACGACGCCGACGTCTATGACAATATCGCCACAAAGAATACAGGCGGCATTCTGGTCTTTGATATGCCGGGCTTACCGGTAAAGGACGGGCAGCGCACGCGTATCTTCAAGAACAAAATTTTTGACAACGACACCGAAAACTTTGCGCCCGCTGGCAATATCGTGGGTACGGTTCCCACGGGTTCAGGCGTCATCGTCATGGCCAACTACAACGTCGAAATCTTTGACAACGACATCTACAACAACCAGACGGCGAATGTGTTGCTGCATAGTTGGATTTCCAGTGGAAAGCCCGTGACCGATCCCCTTTACAACCCTTATGCCGAGGGCGTACACATTCATCACAACCGCATCGGAAAAGGCGGCTATGCTCCTATGGGAATGGCCGGCAAACTGCTCGCGGCCCATGCCGGCGTGCCGCTGCCGGATATCGTCTGGGATGGCGAGGTAGACCCGAAGAAGCTTACCGACGGCGAATTGCCGGCGGATCGGCGCATATCGATTCATGACAATGTAAAGACCGATGGCAGCGAAGTTACGTTCGCAAATCTGGGCGGTACAGCGGCCTATTTCGGTCTCGACCAGGATAAGATCTCCCGTGACATCGCGGCCCATGCCACGCCCCATGAGTCCCTTCCCCCGGTGAAGCTGGACGAGCCCAAATAAGATTCACCATGCGACTTGTAGTATCGATTTGCGTCTCGGTGTGGGTGTCCTGCCTCCTTATGGGTGGGGTGCCCGCACCGGCTTTTGGCGCGGAAGTAATGCCCCCCATACACATTGATGTGACCGCGCCACCTGCCCGACACATCAACGACTACCATCTGTTTCGCGATGTGGCGCAGCAACTCCCCAATGAGGGCTTGATTCCCTTCAGCATCAACACACCCCTCTTCGCAGACTACGCGGAGAAGTATCGTTTTGTCTATCTGCCATCCGGTGCGCAGGCCATCTATGACGACGAAGATGCCTTTGCCTTTCCAGTCGGCACCGTATTGGTCAAGACGTTCAGCTATCTGCACGACCGACGGGACCCCACGGTGGGAGAGCGCATCCTGGAAACCAGACTCCTCATGCATCGACCGGAGGGCTGGGTGGGTTATCCCTACGTCTGGAAGGATGACCTGAGTGACGCCCGCCTCGCGGTGGCCGGAGCACGCATTCCCGTGACGTGGATTCACGACGATGGTGCGCCACGCGCGACGCGCTATACCATTCCCAACATGAACGAGTGCAAACATTGCCATGAGAATGATCAGGTGATGGGGCCCATCGGTCCGAAGGCCCGGCAATTGAACCGCCACCAGGACTATGGGGCGGGGGAGACCCACCAGCTCGCCGCGTGGATACGACGTGGCATCCTGGTCGGTGCCCCAGAGGATCGGAACGCCATCCCCACCATGCCGCCGTGGAACGACGAGTCAGCGACGCGGGACGCCCGGGCGCGCAGCTACCTGGATGGCAATTGCGCCCACTGCCACAATCCCGGAGGTGACGCGGGGCCAACGGGACTCGACCTCCGTTGGTTTCAGAAAGAACCGGTGGCCTACGGTGTCAATAAACTGCCCACGGCCGCCGGGCCCTCTTCCCGGGGATACAAGTACGCCATACGTCCGGCGCGACCGGATCGGTCCTTTTTACTTTCCCGGTTGCGCGCCACGGACCCCGCCCTCATGATGCCCCGAACCGGGCGCACGATTCCGCACGACGAGGGCATTGCGCTCATTGCATCCTGGATTGCCGAGATGGACCCCGGACTCAGCTCACGGCGGCTCTTTGAAGACACGCCCTGAGGCAGCGGGCACAAAATCACTTTATCGCTACCGGTCAGCTCCCGTATACTAAGCGCTTTTCCCGTAGTACCCATTCATTCAAGTTGACGAGAGCGAGCTATGTCTTCCGAGCGCACCAAACCCTGTCCCGCATGCAATGAACCCATGGGCGTCAATCGTGGCGTGTGTCCCGAGTGTGGCCACCAGACCACCTGGTTTAAATTTCGACTCTATCTCGGCTGTGCCGGAGCCCTTTTCGCCGCCATTATTATTGGGCTTATGATGCTGAGTGCCTTGTATGGCGTCGGCCAGCCGCAATAGCTCGGGGGAAATCAGACTGTTGGGCTGCTATTGGTATCGGCGTAGTAACTTCACCGCCGGAAAAGAGTATCGCCAGCACTTTTCTGTGTGTCTGCGGAGGGCGATGAAACGGGCTTTCAGCCCTGAACGAATTTATTGGCACAAATCCATGGGGCTTTGCCCCATGCTGATATGTTGCCGGGCCGCTGGCCCTGCAAAAGTTATCCTGAATATAGCCGAGTGTTTTTTCGTAGCGCCGAAGGCGTGAGACACACCAGCCAGGGGCGAAGCCCCAGGAAACCAAGGCCATTTACAATAAGGGCTGAAAGCCCGGCCCATCGTAGTTGACGATAGCACTTTCCGGTAAGACTAGCGCCCTTATGGCTTCGCCGGAACCCCGCCGGATCGCGTGTCTTTCCGAAATTCCAGGGGCGTCAACTTCTCTTTGACCGGCACCAGCTTCTTTTCGGGAATACGATCCAGGCTTCGCGCCATATCAAACCACGTCGTCGCCATGGCCTTTACGCGTGCGGGCTCTTCCTCCGCAAGGTCATGTAATTCGGTTCGATCCCTATCGAGGTTGTACAACTCCCATTTTCCCTGCTTGGCGGATACGACCTTCCACGGTCCCTGGCGTAGGGCCCGGTCCGTCCGGAACTCGAAGTAGAGGGTGTCATGTGGCTTCCGCGTGGCCCCCTGAAATATGGGTAGCAGTGATTTTCCCTGGAGGGGATCTATCACGCGCTCGCCCACCAATTCGGGATACGAAGCTTTCGTGAGATCCAATACGGTGGCCATCACATCGATAAGATGGCCCGGCTGCTCGGTTATGGACCCCGGCGCGGTTTGCAGGCCTTGGGGCCAGTGGACTATGAAGGGAGTGGAGATTCCCCCCTCATGCTGGTTTTGTTTATAGAGCCGAAAGGGCGTATTGCCGAGATGGGCCCAACTCGCATCGTAAGTCCAATAAGAATTCGGATCCCAAGGGTTCAATGCGCGCCCCCGCGTGCGCTCGAAGGGGCAGGCGCCATTGTCCGAGACGAATAGCACCAGGGTGTTTTCCAGTTGCCCCATCTGCTTCAGACGCTTCAGCAAACGGCCCACGGCCTGGTCCAACTCATCGACCATGGCCCCGAAAACCTCCATCCGAGCGGCTTCCCATTCCTGCTCATCCGAGGGCAAACTATCCCACGCGGGGATATGTGCCGGTCGGGGACTGAGCGCCCACATATCCGGCAGCAATCCCGAAGCAATCTGGCGCGCGTGGCGTGCCCGACGAAGTTCGTCCCAGCCCGCGTCGAAACGTCCATCGTACTTCCGTACTGCCGCTTCCGGTGCCTGTAAGGGGTAGTGGGGGGCGTTAAAAGCCGCGTAGAGAAAGAAGGGCTTCTCCGTTTCGGCCATTTCACGCAGAAACTGCTCGCCAAAGTCCGCCACGGCATGGGTCGTGTAAAAGGGCTTACCGTTCAACTGGGCAGGAACCGGCCAGGGGCTTCCGTTCAGTCGGAACGTGTCGTTGCCGGTGAAAAAATTCGTTGAGCCAGACAGGTGCCCCCAATACCGTTCAAACCCGAAATCGGTGGGTTCCTTGTCCAGATGCCATTTACCCACCATGGCCGTCGCGTAGCCCGCGCTGGCCAACACTTCCGCCAGGGTAACGCCCCGGCTGAGAGAGGCGCTTCCCGCCTGATTGGAGTAGAGGCCTGTCATCAGGGAAACCCGGGAAGAGTGACATTTTCCCGTGTTATAAAACTGGGAGAAGCGCAATCCTTCCGCGGCGAGGGAGTCGAGGTGGGGCGTATCGATCTCGCCGCCATAACAACCCAGGTCGGAGTAACCCAGATCGTCGGCCATAATTAGCACAATGTTGGGGCGCTTCGCGGCGGCGGCGGACATCACCAGGATTCCGGCTGCCACAAGCACCGCCCATCCCTGCCAAACGAGGCCACGTTGCGGAAAAAGGGTCATTTCATGCTCCTGCGGATTATGGCTGCTTCTCTCTACCGGCATGGTAGCAAAAAAGGCAGCCACGGATGCACCGGGACTGCCTTAAAGGAAATGGGGAGCTTGGCGCCTTATAGACGCTTAATCGCGATGTTGCGGAACATCACCGGATCTTTATGCCCGGCAAAACCGAAGTGGCCACTCTTGAGATCTTTGCCCGGGTGCTCCTTGTCGTCCATGAATTCCGTAATACCTGCAATGTCAGCATCGACGATTACCGTACCGTTCAACTCCACCTTGATGGTCGAGCCCTTTATGGTGACCTCCTGATAATTCCACGCACCTACGGGACGGAGGTAACCCCGGTGGGCCGGGACCATGCCATAGATGGAGCCATGATATTGGCGCGGGTCCAACTCGTTGTACTTCTCGGCGGTGTCGTCCAACACCTGAAGTTCCGTCATGCCGTCGGTGGAAGGCCGTCCTTCGCCCGGATAGTGAATGGCCAGGCCGTTATTGCCCCCGGGAGGCAGCTTGAACTCAAGACGCACGATGTAGTCGCTATAGACTTCTTCGGTAAAGAGGTTGCCACCGGTGCCCTCTTTGCAGACAATGGCGCCGTCCACCACTTCATATTCATCACGGGCACCCGCCCAACCGGTGAGGTCTTTGCCGTTAAAAATGGGAGAGAATCCCAGCGCCGCATCGTCACCCCGAAGCATCGCATTCGCTTCATCGGCGGGCACTTCGCGGACATAGATGTCACGCCAGCGAATCTCACCACCATGGGTCTGCAAGTGAATGGGACCTGTCGCCGGAAGGGGCTTGGCACGATCCCAGTAGTTCTCCATGATGGCATTATCCACAACGCGCTGGCCGTTAAAGATGACGGTCGTGCGGGCACCCAGCTGGGTGATCTTGAAGGAATTCCATTCCCCGAAGGGCTTGTCGGCGTGGACGGATGGAAGTTGTCCCGGCGCGTCTTTGCTGTTGTTAAAGAGCCCGCCAGAGCCCTTGTCGGCATTGCGGTCCCACTTGCCACCAGCCTCCGTCGTATCCCAGATTTGCACCTGTGGCGTACCCCGAAGGTAGATCCCACTATCGGCCAGGGCCACGGTCTTGTACTCCAGGTGAAACTCAATATCCCCATAGGCCTTGTCTGTCGTGCAGTAGGGACCGTGGCCATCGTTGACCAGCTCGCCGTTTTCCACCCGCCAATGCGCAAGGAAAGCAGGTTGGTAGGAAGCGATCGCTTCGTCCCGTTTTTCTGCCGGTACTTTTACCGAGTCATGGGGATTGTGGCCGTGCCAGCCGTCGAGGTTCTTCCCATTAAACAGGGGCACAAAACCTTCGGGCGGTGCGGCAACAGCCGTTGCGGCAAAGGCCACCATGCCAAGGGCCTGGGCGGCGTAGCGAACGAGCGGGGACGAATAGCGGGTCATTGTTTTCTCCAAAAGCGACGTCTGGTTATGGTTCCCGGGTGTACGGTTATTCCGAGGATAGTACCCCAACGCCGCTTGGAATTAAACCCCATGCCGGACTGGGGGAGCCTTTGGCAAAAGAAAACGGGGCAGTCATGTCACCATGACTGCCCCGAGGCATCTTAGCTGTTCATCAGGAAACTAGAGTTTCTTGATGGCAATATTCCGGAACATGACCGGGTCATTGTGTCCGGCAAATCCGAAGTAACCCTTCGTCAGGTCTTTTCCGGGGTGGGCCTGTTCGCCCATGAATTCCGTCACCGTGCTCAGGTCACCGTCAAGAATCACGCTGCCGTTCAATTCGACTTTGATGGTCGAACCTTTGACCGTAACTTCCTGATAGTTCCATTCACCTACGGGACGCAGGTATCCGCGGTGTACCGGAATTTTGCCGTAGCTCGAGCCGTGGTACTGACGGGCATCCAGGTCTTTGTATTTGTCCGCCGTGTCGTCCAGCACCTGCAGTTCGGTCATGCCATCAAAGGCGGCATTACCGGTGCCGGGGTAGCGAATGGCGAGGCCGTTGTTACCACCGGGAGGCAGTTTAAACTCGAGCCGCACCACAAAGTCGGCATACTCTTCTTCCGTGTGCAGCACGCCACCGTGGTCGGGCTTGCAGACGATAGCGCCCTCTTTTACTTCATAGTTATCCACCGCACCGGTCCAGCCACTGAGGTCGGTTCCGTTGAAGATAGACGTGAAGCCGGCATCATCGCCACGCAGTTTCGCGTTGGCTTCTTCGGCAGGAATTTCGCGCACGTAAATGTCACGCCAGCGAATCTCACCACCGTGGGTCTGGAGGTGGATGGGGCCCTTGGCGGGCAACGGGGACTTGCGGTCCCAATAGTTTTCCATAATGGCGTTGTCCACGACGAGCTTGTCGTTGAAGACCACGGAAGTGCGGGCACCAAGCTGGGTAATCTTGAAGGAATTCCACTCACCGAAGGGCTTGTCCATCAGGGCAGAGGGGTTCTTTCCCGGTGCGCCGGGCGAGTTGTTCCAAAGACCACCGGAGCCTTTATCGGCATCGATTTCCCACTTGCCGCCTTCTTCACGGGTATCCCAAATCTGCACCTGGGGCGTACCACGGAGATAAAGACCACTGTCCGCGAGGGGAACCGTCTTGTATTCAATGTGAAATTCGATATCGCCGTACTCTTTGTTGGTCGTGGCGTAGGGGCCATGACCATCGTTGACGAGTTCGCCATTCTCGACCGTCCAGTGTTCCTTGAAGGCGTCCTGGTAGGAAGCAATGGCTTTCTCCCGTTCTTCTGCGGGTACCTTGACGGAATCATGGGGATTGTGCCCATGCCAGCCTTCCAGGTCCTTTCCGTTGAACAGCGGCGTGAAGCCTTCGGGCGGTCCCGCGACGGCTATCGTGCTGAGCATGGAAAGGCTGAGCGCGACGGGCGCCGCAAGCCGTTTCAGCGAAAATGTTCGTTCTGTCATCGTTGTATTTCTCCATAGATTCGATGCGCGAAGGACTCCACGCATCCTGTCAAAATCCCCTGGTGGGAAAGGGTACTGCCCCGAGCCGGAAAATCTTCACCGCGCCGGGAACCCGCATAGTACCCGACTTGCTGGAAAAATTCCATCTCTTTTCCCGTGCCGTTGATACCGGTGTCAGCTATCCGTTAGATTAACCATCGCAGGACAACTATCTTCCGAGGACCCACGGGTCCCACCCTTCGAGAGGACAGGCAGTATATGATGAACCAGAACCACGCCCCATTGGCCCACACCCTGACCCGCGGCCTCACGCTCTTCGCCCTGAGCGTCCTGGCCTTCGGCCCGTCGCAAGTCGCCGGCGCCGCAGATGCCAACCGCCTTGTCCATCTGGATAGTACGGATCCCTATTACGTGCACCGCGACTTTCCCAAGCTGACCACCCCAATGTGGGTCGGCGAGGAAGGCGTCGAGGCGGTCGTTCTCCTCTCCATAGACGATATGAGTGACCCCGTGAAATACGAGGCCTATCTGCGTCCCATTCTGGATCGCCTGAAAGCAATCGACGGACGTGGCCCGGTAACGATTTTTTCCAATAAGCCCGACCCGGCCAATCCGCTGTTGCAAGACCTCTTGAAGGATGGCTGTAGTATCGACGTGCACACCATCTCTCACCCCTGTCCGCTCCTCCATGACCAGGGCTTCGACTGGGCCCACGACAATGTGCACGATTGCACCGCGCTGTTGAATCAGATTCCCAACAACACGCCCGTGGCCTATCGCATGCCCTGCTGTGACTCGCAAAATACACCCAGCCCGCGATTCTATGAAGGCATCTTCGATGGCGTCGCCAAAGACGGCAGCTTCCTCACCATTGATTCGTCCATCTTCAATATCACGACGCCCGATGATCCCGCGTTGCCGCGGGAACTCGTGCTGGACGCCGACGGCCAGGAACGTTTTCGTAAATACCTGCCCTTTCCTTCCTTCGTAAATACGATTGAAGATTATCCCTATCCCTACGTCATCAATCAGGTTTGTTGGGAACTACCGGCGACGGTACCCAGTGATTGGGAAGCCCAGAACCTGAATGGCGTGAATGCGCCCCGCTCGGTAGAAGATATGAAGGCCGCCATCGACGCCACGGTCATCAAGCAAGGCGTTTACACGTTGGTCTATCACCCCCATGGCTGGATCGAAAACACCCAGGTAGTGGAGCTCATCGATCACGTGGTGGCCACCCACGGGAACAAGGTCAAGTTCCTCAATATGGCCGAGGTTAATGAACGGCTCAACAAGAACCTGCTCGCTGGCCAGGGGCTTCGCGACGGCGAGGGGAAAGACAACGGCGTGCGTCTCCTCGACCTGAATCAGGATGGCTACCAGGATGTACTCATCGGCAATGGCGTCGTACAGCAAACCCGCGTGTGGAACAACGCCTCCAGAACCTGGCTGGAACAGCCCTTACCCTTTTCGGTGGTAAAACCCAATGGCACCATGAGTGGCGTGCGCTTTGCCGCCGAGCTCGACGAACGGAGCGACACCCTGGCCGTCCTGCCTGCCGGTGAAGCCTATGCCTACAACCGGGAAGGCTGGACGCCCCTGGCCGACGTCGCCGGTGCCACGGCCGCCCTGAACCTCGCCAAAGACGGGGAAGACGCAGGGTTTCGGTTTAGAGATCTGGACGGAGATGGCGTCACCGAGTTGATCGTCGGAACGGCGACGGAGAACGGTGTGTATCAGTGGCACGACGGATGGAAACGGCTGGATTTTTCCCTGCCCGAAGGCGTGCGCTTTATCGACGCTGGAGGTAAGGACCTCGGGCTGCGCTTTGTCGATCTGGATGAGGACGGCGATGACGATATCGTATTCTCCAATGAAAACCACGCCAGCGTACATCTCTTTCAGGATCTGAAATCCGGCTGGGGCGCGAGTACTCTCCCAGAAGGGGAACAACTCCCGGCCATAACGGTCGAAGGAAAGAACAATGGCGTCTGGTTCCATTCCCGACATCTCTGGATGATGAATGAACACACCGCGACCTTGCCCGATCTGGTCGACCGACGCTCCTTCAACGAATTACTCGGAACCGCCACCACCGCGACCAGCACCCCGGAAAAAGCGGTAGACACCCTGCACCTGCGCCCGGGTTATCAGGCGGAACTGGTCGTCTCCGAACCGTTGGTGATGGATCCGGTCGCCATGGAGTGGGGGGCCGATGGGGCCCTTTGGGTCATGGAGATGCGGGACTATCCCCGAGGACTCGACGAAGTGGAGAACAAACCGGGTAGCCGGGTTCGCGTCTTGCGTGACACGGACGGCGACGGACGCTATGACCAGTCGACCATCTTCTTGGATGGACTCGGCTTTGCCACGGGGCTCCATCCCTGGCGCGACGGTGTCCTGGTGACAGCGGCCCCGCACATCATCTTTGCCGTGGACACCGATGGGGATGACAAGGCGGATACCCAGGAAATTCTCTATGAAGGCTTTGGCGAAGGCAACCAACAGCACCGGGTCAATGGCCTTCGCTGGGGTCTTGACAACTGGCTCCATGGCGCCAACGGGGACAGCAGCGGGGAAATTCGCTCGCTGAAGAGCGATGACCAGATGACGTTGCGTGGTCGGGACTTCCGCATCAGTCCCGATGACGGCCGGATTCAACCGCTGGCGGGCCAGACCCAATACGGTCGGTCCCGGGACAATTGGGGAAACTGGTTTGGCTGCAGCAATTCCAACCAGGGATTCCACTTTGCCCTGAATGCGCTCTACACCCAACGCAATCCCCACATTCCGGTCCCCGATGCCCGCGTGACCCTCATGCCCGACCGCAGCAACTATCCGGTCAGCCGGGTGCTGGCGCGCTTCAACGACCACGATCAGGCCAATAAATTCACCTCTATTTGCGGCATTGAGATCTATCGGGACACACTTCTTGGTGCACCGTTCATGCACAACACCTTCGCGTGCGAACCAGTCCACAACCTGGTCACCCGCGCACAAATCCGCACCAACGGCTACACCTTTGCCGGGCAACGGGCACCCGGCGAGGAGCGCTCCGAATTCATCGCCTCCACCGACAACTGGTTTCGCCCGGTCATGGTGCGCAATGGACCGGACGGTGCCCTCTGGGTCGCCGACATGCACCGGGAGACCATTGAGCATCCGGAATATATCTCGGAGCTCGACCAGGACCGAACCGATTTCACCAAAGGCAATGATATGGGCCGCATCTTCCGGGTTTATCCGGTTGGCGTAGAGCCCCGGCCCTTTAAGCGCCTCGACACGCTGAGCGCCACCGAATTGGTCGCGGCGCTGGAGGAAGACAACCCCTGGGTGCGTGACACGGCCCAGCGCCTCTTGTTTGAACGCCAGGATCGGGCCGCGGTGCCCGCGCTGAAGACCCTCGTCACCAGCAGCAAGAACCCCCTCGCACAGCTTCATGCCCTCGGTGCCCTGGACGGTATGCACGCCTTAACCCCCGAACTGCTCTTAACCTGCCTGGAACCGGGCACGGAGCCCGGCCTACAACGACACGCCATTCGCCTCGCGGAGCCCCTTCTCAACGACGTTCCCGAGCTCGCAGAACGGGTCCTCGCTGCCATGAACAGTGGCGACTATCAATTGCGCCTCCAGGCGGCCTACAGCCTGGGAGAACTGGATGATCCCCGGGCTCCCGTCGCCTTGGGTGCGCTCCTGTTGAAACACCACGAAGACCGCATCGTCGGCGCCGCCGTATTCAGCAGCCTCGATGAATCCGACCTGCCCCACATCGTTCGTGATCTGGCCACCTGGACCCGCAGCAACCGGGTGGACGACACCCGGGCGAAGCAACTTGTAGCCATGGTGACGCGGATGGCGGAACTATCCGACCAAAGCGACCTGTTGACCGATTTTGCGACCGCGGTGCTGGCCTATGAAGACGCACCGGATACACGGGTATTCGTTGCCGCGCAAGCCCTGCTGGCCACAGCACGTCAGCAGGCCACCGTGTCGTCCCTCTTGAAAGACGGCGGTCTCCTGGAGCCTGCGACCATTGCGGCCCGTCAAATTGCTCCCGATCCCGGGCAAGCGGAAGCCTTGCGCCTTCAGGCCTTCAGTATGCTGGGCCGGGATGCAGTCGCATTGGAAGACGATGTCGCCCTGTTGCAGTCCCTTATCCAGCCACAAGAAGCCTTGGCCGTCGTACACGGTGCTATACAGGCACTCTCCCGGTGTGGAGGCACCGACGCCCTGGGAAGCCTCCTGACCCGTTGGAACACCTTTACCCACGACATGCGCGGGAGTGTGCTCGACATCCTCCTGGGGCAAGACGCGGGCGTGGAGCTTATCGTGGCCCACCTGGAATCGGGCGACATCACCACACGCCAACTTGATGCCGTGCAACGTCAGCGCCTGCTCACCCATCCCGATCCTGCCATCCAACAACGGGTCGCGACCCTCATGACCGGACTGGTTGATGCGGACCGCGTGGCCGTAGTCGAGCGTTTTCGTGCCGCGGCAAAGCTGGCTGGCGATAGGACGGCTGGACAGGCCATTTTCGCGGAACGGTGTGCCACCTGCCATCAGATAGGGGACCTGGGCTTTGTGGTGGGACCTGACCTGTCCGCCGCCGCCAGCGGCTCTTTCGAAACGCTTATCACCGCGATTCTGGATCCCAATCGGGCAGTCGAAGGCCGTTACACCAGCTACACGGTGGAAACGACCAACCTGGAAACCATCACGGGCGTCTTGGCCAATGAGAGCGCCAATGACATCACCCTGATCAACGCCGGGGGTGTCCAGCAGACGATCCTTCGGACAGAAATCGAATCCATGACGGCAGGCGACCTCTCCATCATGCCCCTCGGTCTCGAAGAAGGACTCAATGAACAGGACATGGCCAACCTCATCGCCTTCGTGCGGGGGGAAGACCTGAAACCCAAGTCCTTCGAAAACAACACACCGGAGTTGGTCACCCCCAACGACGCGCAGGTGCTCGAGTTGCTCGCCACCAACGCAGAAATCTATGGTGACACTTTGGTCTATGAATCGGATTACAACAACCTGGGCCACTGGGGCAGCGCCAACGACCACGCCGTCTGGAAGCTCAAGACCGAAGCGGGGGGGACCTATGATGTGGTCATGGAGTATTGCTGCGACAACACCTCGACAGGCAACAGTTACCGCCTGGAAGTGGGACAGAACCTGTTGACCGGCGTCGTAACAGGTACGGGTACCTGGGACCGCTACTTCACCCGGAAAATCGGTCAAATCAAGCTGGAACCCGGCGAACAGCGGCTGGTATTTCGTCCGGACGGTCCCCTGAAGAACGTCCTTATCGATCTGCGGGCCCTTCGGCTCGAGCCGACGAAGTAGCCTTCTTCCCGGGAAACACCGAGAATCACCCCATACTGGTCGGGCAACGTGCGAATCGTTTGCCCGGCCTTTCTGTCAGTGGGTATACTAGGCAGACGGTAGTGATCGCACGCTGCACCCTGCTACGGCGCAGCCAACCCCACCCATCCCACGGTGTTTGCGTGGGGCACCGGGGCCCCCGGGACCTCTTGCGCGACGCTATTCCGCATTATGCAATCCGGAGACGCCGCGACGATGCAATCCCTGGCACGACGCTATCCACTTTTCATCCTGATTCTCCTCACCCTCCTTTTTTCCGCGTTCGCACCATGCCCCGCGATAGCGCAAGAGAATGGGACCAGTGTGTCTGCTTCGGCCCCTGTGCCGGAAGAAATTACGGCCACCCACCTGGAAGGGCGGCTCAAGGGCGTCCAGGAAAGCACGACCCTCGACGAGGCGAGCAAATCCGTATTGGTACCCCTCTACACCCAGGCCCTGGAACACCTGAAAAGTGCGGATGACTGGCGGGCAAAGGCCGACCAATTCGAACAGCTTCGTGTGGATGCCCCCGCCCTCATCGAAGCACGTCAAATCGAGCTGGAGAGTGCAAGCAACTCCCTTTCCGAGGATGGAACGGCCCTGTTGGCTGATGCGGACGCCCTCAAGGCATCCGAAATAGAAGGGAAAGTGGCCGAGGCCGAGAGTGCCCTGGATGTAGCCCAGACGGCCGTCGCAGAACTGGAGCAGGAATCGTCCCGCCGGGCAGAACGTCGCCGACAACTTCCCGGCCTTCAGACCGAAGCCCGGGCCCGTCTGGATGCGGCCCGAGCCCTGCTCAACACGGCACCCGCCGCCACCGAGAGCAATGAAATCACCGCCGCGCGCAATGTGTTGACCCGCGCGAAGATCATCCTCGCTGAGCAGGAACTACGGTCCCATACCGAAGAGCTGAGCAGCTACGATGCCCGGGGTCGCCTTCTGGCGCTCCGTGTCGACCTGGCGACCCGCAATGTGCAGCGTGCCAAATCGTTGGCCGAGCGCTGGCGCGAGAAACTTGCGATCAAGCGGCAAGAGGAAGCCCGCCAGGCAGAAATTGCCGCGCGGGAGGCAATTCTTGAAGCCGCCAATGCCCCCATCGAGGTGCGCCAATTGGTTCAGGATCTCGCCACGGAGAATGCGGACCTGACCCGCGAGCAGACCGGGGCCACGGGCCTGATCCAGAAAATGGAACGCAGCGACGCCCGGCGGGAAGCGGTGGAGGCCCACCTCAATCAACTCGAGAGTGAATTCACCCGCCTCAAGAAGAAAGTCGATGCCGCGGGAAGTAGCGCGGTTATCGGCCTGTTGCTCCGGGGGCACCGCCAAAGTCTGCCAGATGTGCGGACCATGGAGCGTGAAATCGCCCAGCGGCAAGAAGAAATCGCCACGGTCCAGATTGACCAGATTCAGGCGGAAGAGGACCGGCGTGAACTCGCGGATATCGACTCCAAAATCACCTCTGTACTGAACGAACTCTCAACCGACCTGAGCGATGAACAGCGGGAAACGATTCGCAAGATTCTGCGGCAGTATTACGAGACAAAGCGCAACCTGCTCTACGAGAAAACCTCTTTCCAGGAAAAATACTACGACAAACTCATCGATTTGGACACCTCCGAGCTCCAACTGATTGACAAGGTGAAGCAAATGGACACCTACATTCAGGAGCGGGTCTTGTGGGTCCGCAGCGGCAGTCCGCTGGGGCTGTCCCTCCTGAAGGATTCCCGTGCGGCCTTACTCTGGCTCCTGGATGCCCGCCAGGTGGACGAAATAAACAATGCGTTGTGGACCGATGCCAAGGCGAATCCCGTACCAACGGGACTGACCACCCTCTTACTCTTAATCCTCTTTCTTGCCCGGCGCCCCTTTCGCCGTCGTTTGCGCCAATCGGCGGAACTGGTGAAGAAAAGGGGCAATATTCAATTGCGCCCGACCTTCAACGCAATGGTCTACACCTTCATCTTGTCCCTCGATCTTCCGCTTGCCTTGGCCCTGGTCGGTTGGCGCCTTTCGGCCTCCTATGCCAGTACCGACTACACCAGTGCGGCGGGAAACGGACTCTTCAACGCGGCGCTCGTGCTGTGGAGTCTCGACTTTACCCGCGAAGTTCTGAAACGTAGCGGTCTCGGCGTGGCCCACTTCAACTGGTCGGAGAAGGCCTGTCGAGGGGTTTATAAGACCTTGCTCTGGTTGGAAATCCTGTCGCTGCCGCTCGTATACGTCATCTCGGCACTCTCGCAATATGGCGACAATCACGCGGAAGACTCCCTGGGGCGTCTTTGCTTCATGGTGAGTATGCTCATGCTCACCCTCGCCCTCCATCAGCTCCTTCGCAAACGCAATGGTTCACTCTTTGATCTCATTGAGCTGGCCCGCGGAAAAAGTAGTCTCTACGCCCGGCGCTTTGGTTACCTGATTGGACTCGGGATACCGCTGACCCTCTTCGTGGTTGCCGGCCTGGGGTTCTATTACTCCGCCCTCCATATTGCGAGCCAACTCCATGCCACCATGTTGTGTGTATTGGGCCTTATTCTTGTCATTCAGCTGTTATTGCGCTGGATGACCATTACCCGGAAGCGATTGGCCCGGGAACAAGCGAGAAAACGCCGTGAGGCTGCGCGGGATTCAACGAGCAGCGCGACCGATGCGGCGCTGGAAAAAGCGCAGGAAATCAATCTCGCCCGTGTGGACGCACAGTCCATGCGGCTCATTAAGAGCGGATTCGTGGCCTGTCTTGCGGTGGCCGCCTACCTCATCTGGTCACCTGACCTGCCGGCCCTCAGCGTTTTGGACAACCAGACCCTGTGGGAAACCTACGACACCGTGCAGCGGGAAGTGCTCAATCCTGATACGGAGGAAACCGAAATCCTCTCCGAGCCCGTCGTCGTCCCTATCACCCTGCGTGATGCCGTATTCTTCCTGTTTATCGTCGGAATCACCTTCATCGCCGTACAGAACCTTCCGGGCTTGCTGGAGATCGTCTTGCTCGAACGTCTCACCCTCATCGCGGGGGAGCGCTACGCCGTAAAGAGTATCGTCGCCTATGTGTTGACCGTGGCCGGGGGCATCTGGGCCTTTACCGTCATTGGTCTCAGCTGGAGCAAGATACAGTGGCTTGTCGCCGCCGTCGGTCTGGGACTGGGCTTTGGGTTACAGGAAATATTCGCCAACCTCGTGTCGGGCCTCATCATTCTCTTCGAACGCCCCATTCGGGTAGGCGATACGGTAACGGTGGGGGACATCAGCGGCACGGTATCCCGTATCCGCATTCGCGCCACCTGGATTACGGCCTTTAACCGGCAGGAGCTCATCGTGCCCAACAAGGAATTCGTCACGGGACGGCTCGTCAACTGGACCTTGTCTGACCAGGTGCTTCGTGTCGAGATCCCGGTGGGTATTGCCTATGGGTCCGACGTGGAGCTGGCACGGCGACTGATGCTCGAAGTGGCCAACGCCCATGAGTTGGTACTGGAAGACCCCAAACCCGTGGTCTACTTCCGGGGCTTCGGGGATAGTTCGCTGGACTTTGAACTCCGGGTACACAGCCCCGATCTTGACTCTTACCTGCCTATCAAGGATGCCATGCACACCCAGATTGATGCCGCATTTCGCGCCCACCACATTGAAATTCCCTTTCCACAACGGGATATCCACGTCCGCTCCATGGACATTCCGATGCCCCCTGGTGGGCACCTGGAAAGTACTTCATGAGCTGGATTCTCTTGATTATCGCTGGCCTCCTGGAAGTCGGTTGGGCCATCGGGCTCAAGTATTCCGAGGGATTTACGCGGCTCTGGCCGTCGGTCGCGACGCTGGTCACCATGGGATTCAGCTTCGGGCTGCTTTCAATCGCCATGAAGGACCTGCCCGTCGGTACCGCCTACGCCGTATGGACCGGCATCGGGGCGGTGGGCACGGTCGTGCTCGGCATCGTCCTGTTTGGGGAAGCCGCGACGGTTGCGCGGCTTTTTTGCCTGCTGTTAATCGTCGCAGGAATCGCGGGATTGAAGTTCGTGACGCCCTGACAGACACTCCGCCACGACGGAACCTCGCCCCAGGAATGCCCCCTGGGGACGAGGCCAACACTGCCGCAGCCGGTTAACCGGCCCCGTTGTTGAAGGTAGTACCGCCGGGCAACATCGATTATTCATGCCCCTGCAAATAAAAAACGCCGCCCAGCTGAATTTGGGCGGCGAAGTTTCTAATCAATAGGGGGTGGGGGCTACGATTCAAGGCCCTTAGGCAACACATCACCCAAACAGACCGAAACATCCCGGGCAGCACGAATCCAGGGATGGTCGAGGGTCACCAGGCGCTTTTTCCCGACGACATCTTCCAGAGGAACCGCGACGAATTCTTCCCCCTGCTTCGCCACCATACACCCGAACTGACCTTTGAGGGCCAGGTCAGCCGCATGGGTGCCGAATTTGGTGCAGAGCAGACGATCGGTTGGAGTGGGGATGCCACCTCGTTGGAGATGTCCGAGGGAGGTCACACGGGTCTCCAGTCCCGTAACATCTTCCAGGTGCTCGGCGAGAATGGAACTCACCGGCTCTTTGATATGCTCAATTTCCTTGCCTTCTTTTTTCTTACGTTTTTTCTTGCCATCCATCGCCTGAAGCCGTTCGGCGTCTTCTTTCGAAACGGCGCCTTCGGCTACGGCCACGATGCTGAACATCTTGCCCCGGCGCATACGGCCGAGCAGCGATTGGGCCACGATATCGATGTCGTAGGGAATCTCGGGAATCAGGATCACATCGGCACCGCCCGCGATACCGGAACCCAGCGCGAGCCAGCCAGAATTATGGCCCATGATATCAACCACCATCACCCGGTGGTGGCTGCTGGCCGTCGTGTGGAGGCGGTCGATGGCTTCGGTGGCAATAGACATGCCGGTGTCAAAGCCAAAACAGGTGTCTGTACCCCAGACGTCATTATCGATGGTCTTGGGCGCGGTGATGACATTGAGCCCGCCTTCCTGCATCAAGCGAAAGGCGTTTTTCTGCGTACCGCCACCGCCGAGGCAAAAGAGGCAGTCGAGGTTCATGCGGCGACAATTCTCCAGTGCCGCACCCGTCATGTCACGCACCGTCCCGTCCGGTCCGGGCATCTTGTGGGGCTTATTCCGGCTGGTCTTCAGGATGGTGCCACCCACGGTGAGCAAGCCGCTCGTGTCGGCATCACTGAGTCGAATATATCGATTCTCAACCAGGCCATTGAAGCCTTCCAGAATGCCGAGAATTTCGACCCCTTCCGGCGTTAGGGTTTTCGTAATCGCACGAATCACGGCATTGAGTCCGGGGCAATCGCCGCCGGAAGTGAGAATACCAACAGTTCTCAATTTGGTGGACATGTAATCAGCATCTTTCCAGGTAGGGGTTTGTGACCAATCCCGACTTTCTCGATTGGTGACATCAAGTCGGTATTATAGGCCCTTGAGTGGTGCATGCCAAAATTATAAACCATAACCGCCGAGGCACAGTCTGCAATTCGTTTCCGGCCTCTTACCACGCCCCGTCTGGACAACAAGATCCGCTCCATTTTCTTTAGTTCAAAGCGCTCGACAGTTTCGACAGTGCAGAGAGCAAGAATTCATCCTGCCTACTCGCTGCGGCGAATGAAACTCCTACTGGTGCCCCATCGATACGGGTGATCGGAACCGTGACTTCAGGCAGCGCGGCTACACCGGAGAAAGAGGTAATCCCCATCGTGCGACCATAGTATTCGCGACAACGTGCTAAATCGTCTAGTTCCCCTTTTCGCGGCGCTACCGTTGGCGTTGTTGGAAAGCAAACAAGCACGCCCGTTTTCATGAAACGGGAAATGCGGTTGAACATTTTTTCTCGTAAGCATAGGGCGGCATTGAGTTCCTTTCGGTCGAACTGTCTAAAGTACATCATGGCATCTTGGACGCGAGGCCCCAACTTCGGCGCTTCCGTATCTATCCATGCGCCAACAGCGTTCCAAATCTCCACACATTGGATGGGCGAAAAGATCTCCTCTTGCCATGAACGTAGACTACTTTCTTCGCCGGTAATTTCGTCAAGTGTAATAGATGATGTGACCATGCCCGTATTCCGGAGCAAGGCGGATATCCGCTCTCTCAAAACGTCACTCATCTCCTTGTCCGCAATAGAGAAAGCGTCTTCCAGCAGGTAGAGTTTCTTGGGAGCCTCCTGGGGCGTGTCTTCACTGGAAAGCAAGACCTTCGCGACTTTTTCCAAAACGGAAAGCTCGTTTGCAAAAACACCGACCGTGCTTGAACTCGGCGCGAATGGGATTATTCCCGACTCAGATATGCGGTGTGTTGTTGGTCTCATCCCCCAAACGCCACAGTTGCTGGCCGGAACGCGGGTTGAACCTGCGCTATCTGTGCCGATCGCGAAGTCGACCGCGCCGCATGCAACAGCGGATGCAGAACCGCTGGAGGAACCGCCAGGAACGCGTTCTGGTGCACTGGGATTCAGTGGCGTTCCATAAAAGGGATTTTCACCGTCCAGACTACATGTGAGTTCGTCGGTTACAGCTTTCCCGATGCAGGTCGCACCAGCATTCAAGACCTGTTCCACGCAAACGGCGTGGCTGACAGCCGACGTGTGCGAGTCAAGCCACCGCTTACTTCCATTCGAAGTGCCATAGCCGGCTATATCGATATTGTCTTTTACCGCAAACGTAAGATTGTCCAGCGCGCCTTGTTGATAGGGCGATATCTGAAATCTATCCACAAAGGCACTTGAGAATTGAATGTCAGTATTTTTCATAGACCGTGCTATTACCTCACTGAATGTTGGTGCTGCAGAAGTCTCAAAAACGAAGCGGAGCCCAGCGCTACGAAGAAAGTTCAACCAAACATCACGCAGGAAGGAGGGAGGGAATCCAAGTAACATGGGGCACGGTTGTCGATTCGTTTTCAACACCAAAAACGAAAAGGCTCGACTGACCGTACTTGGATACAGTTTCTGCCGACAGCGACTCCGCAAACGACCGACACGTCACCACGGAATGGGGAGGGACTGGGCCATTGCCTTGTCCTTCACTGCAGCGAGGCCCTTCACCGATTTTTCATGGATCCCCTCACGGATACGGAGCGTATAGCTACCCTCCGAGAAGACTTTCGGCTGCCAGGGCAACTCCTTCAGGCGAAGGGTATACACCACCTCACCCGAAGCTTCTTCAAGCACTTGGACCACAGGCTGCTGCTCCGCTTCTCCGGTAATTACAGGCAACCACGCTACGGCCTTACGGGCGTAGTTATCTTCCTGGGAAACCGTGACCGGCCAGCCGGGATGTTGTTTCGCATCAGGTTGGGTCACATCCACAAAACGGGGCCAACATTCCATCGTAATGGTGCGGTCATTCTTGTTGAAGCGCACCAATCCATACCCGGCCGCCTGGTAGTTTTCTTCCGTCGGATTGGCATAAGCCAGCATGGTGATTTTATTCTTCAGTCCGTCCACATAATCGCCCGTGTGGGGCAGGGGGCCACCCGGGTGATTCTTCGGCTCGTCCAACGGCGACCACCAACGGCCGTAGTAGTTGGAAATAGAGGGTACGCAGAAGGAATAGCCCGCATCGTTCCAGTCTTCCGTGCCATGGTGAATCACGGTCGCGAGATGCTGGTCACCGCCCAACATGAAGGCGAAGGGCTTCCGGATGACTTCCAGGGCCTTCCGACGTCCCGTCTGGGGCCAGCCGTTGGAATCCAAATCGGCGATCAGGCGCTCGGAATTCTTCCCGTGGAGATGGGCCGCATTGGCGAATACGGTCTGCGACAATACCGCTTTCATTTCGGCACCGTCCCAGTCTTGTCCCCAGGTGTCGAGGAAACTAAGCTGGCGCTCACCCAGCAGCACAGCACCTTCCACATCGGCCAACATGGGGTCAAAGTTGGGGTCGTTGATGTGGTCGGGACGGGGCCCCTGTTTGGGAACCAGGCCCTCAGGACCCGACTTAAACTTGCGATCTTCAATGATGGCAAAATCGACGCCGCCCACATTCAGGGAGGTGTAATAGACCGTGATGCCCCGTTGCACCGGTGTGGGGTCGAAGGGGTCCGGCAGGTGACTCGTCTGGGCACGCTGAACTTCGTTGACGTATTCCACTGGCTCAAAATAGCCGCCGTCCGGTCCGGCAGGAGTCGACGCCTTCTTGCCGCTCGCACCCCAGATATTGCCCTGGCCCACATCGTGGTCATCGGGGATCGCAATGGTGGGGCGGTCGCGGATAATCTCACCAAACTGCTGGCCGAAGAGGAGCCATGCTTCGTAGTGCCGCTTGTGGTCATAGGACTGATCGCCAGAGAAGAACAACAAGTCCGGGTCCTGGGCCGTGATGTTCGCGATGATATCGGGTTTCAATCCCCGTTCGCGGTTGGAGTTTCCGGTAAAGGCACCGACAACGATTTCTTCTTTATCCACCGGGTCTTTGCGAATGCGACCCTCGTAGGTGTGGTGTGCGCCATAGGCTACGCGGTAGCGCCAGTCTCGGGTCGTGTCCCAGCCTTCCACCCGAAAGGGCGCGGTCCAGCCGGGGTTCACCACCGTGGTCGTGGCGATTTCTTTCCAGCCATCGCCGTCCTCTACTTCGAGGCGCACCGTGTGATCGTCACTAGCCAAGGGGTAAAGCTGGGCGGTGAGTTTGAGGATGTGGTCTTCCACGGTATAAAGCGCGAAACAGAAAACGTCGTCCACGTCCCACGTAACAATGGGTTTACGTTTGGGCTTCGCCTCGGCCTTTTTCTCTGCAGGCTCACCTTCGCTTTGCTTCTCTGCTTTGGTCAGGGGAAAGAGCGCCGATGTCTCATGGGCTTCATCCATGGCCTTTGCGAGACGGGCCGCAATTTCGGGATACTCGGCCGCGATGTTTTTCGTCTCGCTCAAATCATGGGCAAGGTTGAAGAGCTGAACGGGGGCGTTGGGATTATCGAACACATTGAGGCGGACAGCTTTCCAGTCGCCGGCGCGGATGCCCTGTCGGCCACCCTTCTCGGTAAATTCCCAATAGAGATTCTCGTGGCCCTGCTGCCGGTCGGCCGCCCCTGTGAGGGTCGGAAGGTAGGAGATACCGTCCAGTCCTTTGGGCACGTTACCACCGGCCACCTCGACCGCTGTGGGCAGAAAATCCCAGAAGGCCGAAATGTGATCGCTTTCCGAGGCCGAGGGCACTGTGCCGGGCCAACGGGCAATCATGGGTACCCGAATGCCCCCTTCGTAGAGATCCCGCTTAATTCCACGCAACGGACCATTGCTGTCGAACCACTCGGGATCATTGCCGCCTTCACGGTGGGGGCCGTTGTCGGACGTGAAGATAACGAGGGTGTTGTCGTCAATCTCCAGCTCTTTCAACAGGGCCATCAGACGCCCGATATCGCTATCCATCCGGGTAACCATGGCGGCCATGCCCTTTTTCGCGTCGGGCCAGTCCTTCTCGGCGTAGGGCCCAAAGTCGGGCACTTCCATACCTTCTTCCCGGGCCTCGTTATTGGCGTGGGGGATAGTAAGGGCGAAATAGAGGAAGAAGGGGTTGTCCTTGTTACGACGAATAAAGTCCAGGCCTTCGTTCACAATAAGGTCGTGACTATACTCCACCTTTTCACTGGCCTTGCCCGCACCCGATTCTTTGGGGTCGGGCACGACGTTCTTCAAGGACACCCGTTCCTCATTCTTGATGAGGAACGTGGGGTAGTAGTTGTGGGCGTGTTGCTGGTCGAGGTACCCATAGAAAAAATCAAAACCCTGGCGATTGGGCACCCCTTCTTCGCCTTCAATGCCCAACCCCCACTTGCCCGCCAGGCCGGTGGTGTAGCCTTCGGCTTTCAAGAGCTCGGCCACCGTCACGTCTTCGGGACGGAGGTTCACCCGTTTATTGCCGCGAATGTAACAGTGACCGGTGTGCAACCCCGTCATCAACGCGCAACGGCTCGGCGCGCAAACCGTGCTGCCTGAATAATGCTGAGTAAAGCGCATGCCCTCCGAAGCGAGGGTATCGATATGGGGCGTTTGGATTTCGGTCTGACCGTAGCAGCCCAAATCGCCATAGCCCAGGTCATCGGCCATGATATAGATGATGTTGGGCTTCTCGGCAGCGTGGGCGGGATGCAAGAGCCCCGCTAGAGCCATGATAAATAGGAGCATGGGTTTCTTGAAGTGCATTGAGTGTGTCCTTCTGTTGTCAGTAATACCACCTGTAACACGGAGGCGGGAGGGGTGCATCCATAGTGATGGAGACATGGCATAGAACGCAAGTAGCATGGGAGGGGGACGACCCCGACGGTTATGATCGTGAAACACAGACCAAGTCGTGGGCTAACCACGGGGTGCACCGAGGTAGGGTTTGGTTTATGACGTCGGTGCAGTCCCCGGGGACTGCAC
>JAXMOL010000045.1:0-67218 GCA_034669905.1 Candidatus Hydrogenedentota bacterium | reverse complement strand
AGGCGGCTCGCCTGCATTACGTCGAAGACGTAAAAACTACGTGCCTTCGGCCCGAGGCAGGCGGGCCGCCTGCGCTCCTAAATGTCAAAGACTTCTTTAATCAATAGTGGCCAAGCCGAACGTCCGCTGGCCTTTTGCAGGCGCTTGCATGCGCTGTCCTAACGAACGGGTTGGATTTGCTCGAGGTCTACCTTCGCTTATTTAGTTCACAGGGCCTGATACACGTCGGTTCCATTGCGCATTCTCAGGAAGTCCGAGAAGCAAACGATGGCGCAACGCCTTGGGGGGGCGAGGCGCTGTGCCTTTACCCGCGCCACGGGCATCAAATCGCGGAAGTACATTCAACGATTCCGCACGTCCGATGGTTGGCGCTTCGTCCCTGGTAGATTCCAGCCCCCCGCTGCGGTCCTTCTGAATGGCGCTCCGTGGTTTTACGGTTGTAGTCACCTTACGGCCATGCTAGACTGCCTGTCACCCCCGTGGCCTCCGCAGGAAGCGACGGGGGGCATTAATACACCAACCTGGGGTGAACCGTCGGTGCGACGGTCACCCATGTAACACCTTTGTTATAGAAACGCTACGTGGAAGGAATGTTAACAATGAGTGAGAAGGAACAATTGATCGCCCTGGCCGGTCAGCCCCTGGGAGCCCGCATCAAGGGCTACCTCAAGCTGAGCGGACCGGGTTACATGCAGAGCGCCATGACGCTTGGGGGCGGTTCCATCGCCTCCTGCGTGCTCATGGGCTCCCTGTTGGGCTACCAGCTTCTCTGGGTCCAACCCCTCGCCATCTTCCTGGGACTCTGCGTTCTGGGAGCCGTGGCGAAGCAGACCTGCCAGACCGGTGAAAAGCCCTATGAGGCCTTCTGGAATCGCCTCCACCCCGCCCTGGCCATGGCCTGGGGTATCGCGGCGCTCATCGCCACGATTCTCTGGCACATCCCCCAATACTCGCTTACCGCCAACGGCGCGGTCGAACTGGCCAGCGGTATCGGCATCAATCTCGGTGGCACCGCAGGCCGTGCGGCTATCGGGGTCTGCGTCCTCGCTGCCGCAGGCTTCGTATGCTATCTCTACAGCACGGGCGCCAAGGGGCTCAAGATTTATGAAACCCTGGTCAAGGTATTGGTCTGGGGTATCGTGGGTGCCTTCGCCATTGTGGCCATTCGCACCGGTATCGATTTCAAAGAACTGTTCCTGGGCTTTACCGGAATCAGCTTTATCCAGCACATTTCCGCCAACGGCTTCCCCGAACAGGCCACCATCCCCATCGTCGGGGGTATCGCCGCCGCCGTGGGTATCAACATGGTCTTCCTCTACCCCTACTCCCTGTTGAACAAAAACTGGGGCAAGGAACACAAAGAGCTCGCCTATTTTGACCTGATTTCCGGCATGGCCATCCCCTTTATCCTCGCCACCGGCTTCATGATGATTGCCGTCGCCAACACCATTGGCCCCGATATCGGCTCGGTGGGGACTATCGTAAAAGACATCCGCGCCATCCTGCCCGTCCTCGACCAGACCCTCGGCAAGACCCTCTCGCTCCTGCTCATCGGCCTGGGCATGTTTGCCATCGGCTTCTCCACCATCATTACCCACATGCTGGCGAGTGGCTTTATCGGCTGTGAACTCTTCGGCTTCGAATACAAGGGCAAGGCCAAATTCTGGTTCTCCCTTCTCCCCGCTATCGGAATCATTGGCGTGCTCGTTAAGTTCCCATGGTTTGCCGCGGTAACGGCCTCCAGCCTCGCCGCGCCCCTCATGCCCGTCGCGGTCATTGGGTTCATCATCCTGCTGAACTCCAAGTCCTACATGGGCGACGCACGGCCTGAAGGCGGCAAACGAATCTTCTGGAACACCTCCCTCATTGCCGCCGTACTCATCATGAGCGTAGCCGGTTACAACGGCTTGCTCGGCAACTGGAAAACCCTGCAGAAGAATCTCGGTAGCGCACCCGCTGCGGAGGAAGCACCGGCAGAACCCGCAACCGAAGAAGGGGCGGAACCCGAACAGTCCGCCAGCCTCCTCTTTCCCCCGGCCCACGCCGGGGCCGAGGCCCCGACCGATGCGGTCCAGCAGATTGTCGCCCGTGACCTCATGGGCACCCGTTTCGAAATCACCATGTACGCCCCTTCGGGGGCGTACAACCCGACCCGCCTGACCGAAATCGGTCTGGCGGCCTTGGACCGGGTGGAGCAGTTGGAGCGCCGGGTGAGCACCTGGCGCGTCGACAGCTTCACCGCCAAGCTCAACCGCCTGGCCGCAAAAGAGCCGGTCCAGGTGCACCCGGATGTCATGGCCCTGTTGAGGGTGTCTCAACAGGCCTATGACGACACGGGGGGCATTTTCGACATCACCGTCGGCCCCCTGCTGGACCAGTGGGGCGTCTACAAAAAGGAAGGGCGGGTCCCCACCGATGCAGAAATTGCGGATACCCTGGCCCGGGTCGGCCTCGACAAGGTGCAGATTGACCATGACCAACGCACCGTTTTCTACACCCAGCCGGGCATGCGCCTCGACTTCGGTGGCATTGGCAAAGGCCATGCCCTCGACGTGGCGGCGCAGACCCTCAAGGCCAACGGTATCGAATGCGCCCTCCTCAGCGGCGGCGACAGCACCTTCGTCGCCATGGGCGCCCCGCCGGAAACTTCTGGCTGGAATGTGATTGTCGACAAGGTCTATCACGAGCCGGGCGTGAAGGATTATGTGGACCGCTTTGTCATCAAGGACGAAGCCTTCTCCACCTCCTCGGGTGAGGGGCGCAGCTTCGAAGTAGAGGGCGAACGCTTCTCCCACATCTACGACCCCCGCACCGGGTCCGCCGTGGATGAAACCCTCGGTGCCATGGCCATCTGCCCCACGGGTGCCCAGGCCGACGCCCTGAGCACCTCCTTCCTCGTTATGAGCGAAACGGAAGTCCGCACCTTCTGCGGCGAACATCCCGAAGTCAAGGCCATCAAGGTCGGACTCGTCGACGGCAAACCCCACGCCGTTCGGATTAACTTCCCCAACGCGTAATCAGACATCAATGCCGGGTGCCACCCTCAAACGGAGAAGCGAAGCGGGGGAAGTTTGTGGGTGCCCTGGATCCAGAAATTCCAAGCTCGGCTCCTTCCCATGCGCTCCGAATCTGCCATACCCTCCGCTCAATCGTTTACACAAGCAGAGAGCGTTTCAACCACAGCGAGAGGGCAAGCAGCATGAACCGAGTAACGCGACGGAGATTCATACAGGCCGCAGGCGCCACGGCGGGCGTGGCGATTGCCACGGGATACGATCCACGGGCCTACGCGAAAAATGAGCAGAAAGTCCGAGTGGGCTGTATCGGAACGGGCGGACAGGGCAACTTTCACCTGGGCGATGGCATCTGGGGCACCGATGAAATCGACGTCGTGGCCGTCGCCGATGTCTATGAACCCCATCAGAAATCTGGCGTCCTTCATGCCAAGCTGGCAAACGCCCAAATGGTGTTGGAAGGGGGCAAGCCCACGGCCGAACAACGGGCCATCCTCGACAAACTCCCCACCCCCACGGCCTACTACGACTACCAGGAAATGATTGCCCAGGAAAACCTCGACGCCGTCGTAATCTGCACCGGCCTCACCCATCACTACGCACCCACCATGTATGCCCTCGAACAAGGGCTCTACGTCTTCTGCGAAAAGACCCTGTGCTACACCATTGACGAGGCGCGGGACATCGTCAAGAAGGCCCATGAGAAAGGACGATTCGTCCAGGTGGGCCACCAGCGGCGCTACCACCCCAACTACAACCTGGCCATGAAACGGTTCTTAGAAGAAGGTTGGTTGGGGCGTATCAACCACATCGAAATGCAGTGGCACCGGAATGCGGCCGGACGGCGGGTCATTGACCCCGACTACCGCTTCAACGAACACGAACGCAAATTCATCACCACCGACCTGGAGCACCACCTCAACTGGCGGCTCTACGAGGAACTTTCCGGGGGACTCTTCACCGAACTCCTCACCCATTCCGTCGATATGGCCAACTGGTTCTGCGGCACCCTGCCCACCCGGGTGCAATGCTCGGCGGGCACCGACTACTGGCGGGACGGGCGGACCGTGGCGGACAACATCTCCGTGACCTACGACTACACCATCAAGCGAAGCACGGGTAACTTTGTCCCCATCAGCAGCCGCAACGATTACCAGGATTTCAAAGCCATCAACAAGCCCTATACGGTCCGCTGCATGTATTCCAGCATTCTGGGCAACGCCAAGAAAGGGGCCTCCGAATTATTCCTCGGTGATGAGGGGGCCTTGGAACTGACCGAGGCCCACGGGTGTTGGTTTACCCAGGAACCTTGGGCACGCACCCTTACCCCCGAGGAGAAGAAGGAAAAGATGGCCATCCTCGCCGAATTCGCGGAACTGACCAAGGGCATGTCCATCGCCGAACGGGAGGCCTTTAAGGTCACCTTCGGGCTCAGTCGTAAGTTGAGCAATGCGGCCAACGAAGGTGCCACGCAGTTCTTCGCGGAGGGGTGTGAGGAAACTGCGGACGTCCATCAATTCCGGGCCTTCGCCCACCACATCAAGAACGGCGGCACCCCAAGGGCCAACGAAATGGTCGGACTCGGCGCGACCATTGTCTCCGTCTCCGCGCTGAAAGCCGCAAAGACCGGTACCCCCGTCGACATCGACCCGGCGTGGATGGAATTCGACTTTGATACCCCTTCGGCGACGGACTACGACCAGGAAGCCACGGCCATCGAAGCGGAAGTATAGTGGCTGGATTTATCCAGATGAGCAATCAGCATCCACCGGCAGAGCCGGGGTATGAGGGAGCCCCCTAAAAGGGGCCGATTTATCAAACTCATGGACGAAGGCAAAGCATTTAGTCCCGTAGGGACGACATATCGTAGCCCAGCGGTGAAGCGAGGCACGAGCGGAACCCTGGGTAGACAGGCCCCAGAAGAACGGAACTCCGAAGGAGTGGCATAGGAAGATCAGCCAAGTTCCCAACACTTCTATGCCACCCCTTCGGGGTTACAATGCTTTTCGCTTTCGAGCAATCCCAGGGCTCGCTGCGCTCGCACCTGGGCTACGATATGTCGTCCCTACGGGACTAAAAAAGAACGTGGCACACACCGCCCAGTATAGGAATGCCAACGACGAACTCAGGAACGGCAGAGCCTTATAGATTCTCACCGGCAGGAGCCGGTGGTTCAGCTTGGCCAATTAGTAACCGCAAGAAGCGCAACCAATATCAATACAACTCCCCTCCTCGGAGGGGAATTATCCGACACTCCCGTTGCGCTTCGATGCTCGCTTGTTCCCCTGCCTACGCTCCGCGTAGGGGGGCAGCGGCTCCCGTGGCGCACCAAGACTGATCGCAGGGACCCCTCCCCAACATCTCCACGCAGCGCGTCGTAACCACGCGGAGCGTGGGAACGAGCGAACAAGACTCCCCTCCTCGGAGGGGCTGGAGTGGGTCGAGTCGCGAAGCCCGTCGCGAACCCACCCCTGCCCCCTCCCGGGAGGGGAATTATCCGACACCCCCGTCGAGCTTCGATTGCGGGTATAGATTTCCCCTCTTTGAAACAACCCATCCTGCCCAATTTTCGCCCCACCTTACCCACCTGAAATTATTTTCAAAATAGTGGGAACTTCTTCGTCAAATTGGACATATATTGCTGCGAAGGCTGGACCTTCACTTTCAATCCTTGAACTATCCTTTACAGCGGAGCAACACAGCATGAAAACTACCCCATCCCGTTCCCTTTTCTCTTATACCGGCGTTGCGGGACTCCTCTTGGCCATAGCCCTCCTTAACGGCTGCCAAAGCAATAAAGACAAAGCCCCTATCACCCCCCTGGGCGAAGCCACGGACCAGACGACCGACACCGAGCCGGCCGACAGTGAATCCCTTCCTGGAATGGATGCCGATAAGCTCTTCTTCCAGAAAGTAGACGGCCTCAGCCCGATTTACTTTGGCTTCGACAGTTCCTCGCTGGACACGCCGGCCCTGGCCGATGTACGTGCCGCGTCGGACCTGCTCAAGACCGACCCCAAGGCCATCGTACAGATTGAAGGCCATGCCGACGAGCGCGGCACCCAGGAATACAACCTGGCCCTCGGCGAACGCCGTGCCCAGAGTGTGCGCAATCACCTCCGCACCCTGGGCGTCTCGGGCGACCGGATTGTAACCATCAGCTACGGCGAAGAAATGCCCGCCGTCAGCGGCAGCAATGAAGCCGCCTGGGCAAAAAACCGTCGCTGCGAGTTCTCCAAGGCACAGATACAGTAACGTCACGACGGAACTGTTCCACCTTGGTTCACGCAGGAGCCGACGCCCTCTGGTCCAGCCACGGGGTGTCGGCTTCCTGCAGAACAGGGCAAAAATATCGGACATAGTTCCGGCTGAATCGTTGTATAAGTAGGGACGCGGTCGGACGCCATCAGGCCCCCCCTAACGCACCATTTTGATGCAATTTGAAGAACTGGACAGCGCGCCGTGTCGCGCCCTATAATAAGATGTCAGGGTTTACAAAACGACGTAAAGTTTGGCTTCCGATCACGTCGGATAATACGACGGTGTTCCTACCCATCAGGAACCCCTTCGTGATATCCGCTTCGGTAAGTGAGACATCCCCTGAAACCATCCTACTACTATTATGGCGGTCGCGGTGACACGCTGCGGCTGACCCGTCGCACAGCCCCTCAGGAGTGGGCCTGTCTGCGGGCAAAACCCAAACCGTTGCGAACTCTGGTCTCGCATTACAAAGGAGAAGTCATGAACGAAGTTACACGTCGTAATTTCATGAAGGCTGCTGGCGCAACTGCCGGCGTAGCCATCGCAACGGGGTATAACCCGCTCGCGTACGCGCAAAACGAAAAAGTTCGGATTGGCTGCATCGGAACGGGTGGTCAGGGCAACTTCCACCTGGGTGACGGCATCTGGGGTGCCAATGATCTCGAAGTCGTGGCCGTCGCCGACGTCTACGAACCCCACCAAAAGGGTGGCGCCCTTCGCGGCTGGCTCGCCAACGCGCAGGTCGTTCTCGAAGGCGGTCGTCCTACGCCCGAGCAGATGGCTAAGCTCAAGGCCGTTACCAAGCCGACCCCCTATTACGACTACAAAGAGATGATCGAGAAGGAAGAACTCGACGCCGTCGTCATCTCCACGGGCCTCACGGAACACTACGAGCCCACCATGTACTGCCTGGAGCAGGGACTCTATGTCTTCTGCGAAAAGACCATGTGCTACGAAATCGAGCACGCCCGTGACATCGTGAAGAAGGCCAACGAAAAGGGTCTCTTCGTCCAGGTCGGCCACCAGCGCCGTTACAATCCCAACTACAACCTGGCCATGAAGCGCTATCTCAATGAAGATTGGCTCGGCCGTATCAACCACATGGAAATGCAGTGGCACCGTAACGCCGCCGGCCGCCGCGTGGTCGATAACGACTACGCCTTCAATGAAATGGAACAGAAGTTCATTAAGACCGACCTGGAGCACCACCTCAACTGGCGTCTCTATGAAGAAACTTCTGGCGGTCTCTTCACCGAACTGCTGACCCACTCCGTGGACATCGCCAACTGGTTTGCCGGCACCCTGCCCTCCCGCGTGTATTGCACGGCGGGCACGGATTACTGGCGCGACGGTCGCACCGTGGCCGACAACATTTCCGTCATGTACGACTACGACGTGAGCCGCAAAGACGGTGCCTTCATCAACGTCGACAGCCGGAACGAATACCAGGACTTCATGAAGATCAACAAGCCCTACACGGTGCGTTGCTTCTACTCCAGCATCCTCGCCAATGCCAAGAAGGGCGCCGGCGAAATGTTCATGGGCGACAAGGGCGCTATCGAGCTTACCGAAGCCGATGGCTGCTGGTTCACCCAGGAACCCTGGGCGACTCCCCTCACCGACGAGCAGAAAGCCGAGAAGCAGGCTATCCTCGACGCCTTCGCCGAAGAGACCAAGGAAATGTCCAAGGCCGAACGGGAAGCCTACAAGATCAGCTCCGGCCTCAGCCGCAAGCTCGGTAACTCCGCTATCGACGGTGCCCAGCTCTTCGCTGCCGAGGGTTCGGAAACCACGGCCGACGTTCACCAGTTCAACGCCTTCGCCGCATGTGTGAAGAGTGGCGAAAAGCCCCGCACCAACGAAATGGTCGGCCTTGGTGCCACCATCGTTTCCGTGGCGGCCCGCAACGCTTCGAAAACGGGCGGCGTGATTGAAATCGATCCCGCCTGGTCCCAGTTCGACTTCGAGACGCCCAGCGCCACGATGTACGACGAAAACATCCAGGCCATCGAAGTTCCAGAAATGGAAACGAAAGCCTAAAATATCCCCTGCATATTACCTCCGCCGGACCGCCTGGGTGGTCCGGCGGGGGACAAATAAATCCCCCGCGTTTTCTACTCCATTTCCCGGATGCCAGAAACGCCCAAATGAACCCCTATTGACACCAGACACCACCCTTACGCCCCGCGTGTCTTGAAACGGAGAAACTACCATGAAACTCATGAGCAACCTCACCGCGCTGACCCTCGTCGCACTGCTCGCTGTCCTTTCCGGATGTGGCGAAACCGCCCCGCCCGAAGAGCTTACCGTTGTGCGCAACGTGGACCCCGCGCCGGAAGCAGCACCTGCTGAAGAAGCACCCGCCGAAGAAGCCCCGGCAGAAGAAATGCCTGCTGAAGAAACACCTGCTCCCGAAGCAACGCCTGCACCGGAAGCTGCGCCCGCTCCCGAAGCTACGCCCGCCCCCGAAGCCGCTCCCGCCGCTACCGGCCCGGTTACGTACGTCATCGAGCCCAACGATGAAAACGCTATCGGTTTCACCGGCTACAAAGTAACGGGCAACCAGCAGGGTAGCTGGGGCGAATACAATGGCACGGTTATCATCACCGACGGCAATCCCGAGACCGCCCAGATCGCCATCACTTTCGACATGACCTCCATCTTCACGACGGCCTCCATGCTCACCGAAACACTCCACAATGAAGAGTGGTTCAACATTGGTGCCCATCCGGAAGCCTCCTTCACCTCCTCCGGCGTCAAGAAGACCGAAAAAGGCTATGATGTTTCCGGCAAGCTGATGGTTCGTGGCGTTGAAACCAACATCACCTTCCCCGCCACCATTGCCGTCGAAGGCGACACCCTTAAAGCGGCCGCCGACTTCGCACTCCTGCGCAGCGACTGGGGCATGACCGACACGGGCCTCGCCGATGACCTCGTCAAAGACGAAGTCCGCATCACTTTCGAAATTGTCGCTGAAAAACAGTAATTCCGTTGACACGGCCTCGGCCGTTTTGCTACTATTCGTGTCCCGATGCACGCGCAAGCGACGTCGGAACCCTGAGTTGATTGGAAATCCAGTCACCTCACCCAGGGGCGGTTAGCTCAGTTGGTTAGAGCGCCACGTTGACATCGTGGAGGTCACAAGTTCGATTCTTGTATCGCCCACCATTAAGACGCCTCAGGCCAAGGACTTATCTCTTAAGTCCTTGGCCTGTTTTCTTTGTCGGCATACAGACCGCCTGCGTTCATGTGCGCAGAAATTGGCGCGACAGAGCAATCCTGTTCCCATCCCCCACCTACGCCAACAGCCTCTGCTTCCCGATGCTAACGTGCGCAGTGTGCACACAATTGCGCTTCCGTGTCCTACTGCCCCCCCATTGCCGTTCTGCCTCCGCCCACTGAAAGGTCGGCGAGGCTGCTGGGGTCTGTATCGCAGCCCTGCAAGCCGAAGCGTGCAGGGACACACCGGGGTACACGCCCTTTGACCGTACACGACACCTGATTTACTGCACCGCCCGACCCACCTGAGCATAAACTGTTCAGTCGGAAACCAGGGTGTACAGTAGTGCGCAGTGGGAATCTCCATCCCGGGCATTTCGGGGCCAAGCCGGGGCAGAAGTGGCAAAAAGCGTCCCGTAATGGACCATTTTCTTGCTGGGACTACTGGCACTATTCTTGCACCACAATTACAGTGAACGTGTGAGGTCTACTGCTACAGTAACAGAGGTAGTGGGATGTCAGAAATTCTCTTAGCGACCTTCTTCATGGCCCTGCTCGGTGGGCTGCTTTCGCTCGGACTGGCGACTGCCAATCGCCGCTTCCAGGTGGAAGAGGACCCCCGCATTGATGTGGTCGAAGATATGCTACCCGGCGCAAACTGCGGCGCCTGTGGTCAGGCTGGCTGCCGCGCCTTTGCGGAGACGGTGGTAGCGGGTAAAGCGACACCCGTCCAATGTACGGTGAGCGCACCGGAGGGCATTAAGGCCGTAGCGGGCTATCTCGGAATGGAAGCCGGTACCGCAGTCAAGCGGGTGGCCCGGCTGGCCTGTGCGGGCGGCACGAATGTGGCCTGGAACCGGGCGGTTTACGGCAGTGCGCAAAGCTGTCGCGGTGCCACACTCATCGCAGGCGGCGGTAAGGGATGCTCCTGGGGCTGTCTGGGACTGGGCGACTGCGAGGCGGTTTGTAGTTTCGGCGCCATCACGATGAACGCGCACGGTCTCCCTGTTGTCGACGAGACGAAATGCACCGCCTGTAATGATTGCGTCGACGTGTGTCCCAAAGACCTTTTCTCCATCCACCCCGTCACCCACCACCTCTGGGTAGCCTGCAAGAGCCTCGCAGAGGGGGATGGGGCGCTGGCGGAATGTGCCGTAGCATGCAACGCCTGCGGCCGGTGTGCCGCCGATGCACCGGATGGTGCCGTCACCATGCAGGAGAACTTGCCGGTAGTGAACTACGGCCGGGGTGGGCAACTTACCAAAGAGATTATCCAGCGCTGTCCCACGGGGGCGATCGTCTGGATTTCGGATACGGGCGTGGTGGAAAAAGGCGCGGCAGCGCCACCGGTCGTCCGGAAATCGCCGCTGCCGGTCATGACGATGGACAAATCATAAGGGCGCGAACGGAAACGCGATCAAGGTGTTGGCCATGAAAAACTTGACGAAGACATGTAAATACCCCGGCATACGGCAAGCGATGGACGGCAATACCGCCGTCATCATGTGCGAGCGGGAATCCAGCGACGCGGCGGGCGCTTACCCCATAACGCCCTCCACGCAGATGGGCGAATACTGGGCCGAGGAAACCGCCAAGGGCCATCTCAATATTTCGGAACGTCCGCTGATTTTCATCGAACCCGAGGGCGAACATGCCGCGGCCGCCGTTACGGCCGGCCTCTCCATGACCGGGCTGCGCGCCACCAATTTCTCCTCGGGCCAGGGCATCGCCTACATGCACGAATCCCTCTATGCCGCCGTGGGCAAGCGCCTGACCTATGTACTCAACATGGGCTGCCGCGCGATGACCAAGTCAAGCCTCAACGTCCATGCCGGCCACGATGATTACCATGCGGTGGACGATACGGGCTTTTTCCAGGTATTCGGAAAAAGCGCCCAAGAAGTTTGTGACCTGAACATCATCGCCCACAAGATCGCCGAACTTTCACTGACCCCCGGGATCGTGGCCCAGGACGGATTCCTGACAACCCACCTCATTGAGTCCATCCTCTTGCCCGAGCGGGAACTCATCGCCGAGTATCTGGGACGGCCCGACGACATCATCCCGACGCCCACGCCCGCCCAGAAGATCATGTATGGTGAAACGCGGCGCCGGATTCCCGAGCTCTGGACCGTCGACAATCCGATGATGCTCGGCACGGTGCAGAATCAGGACGCCTACATGCAGAGCGTCGCCGCCCAGCGCCCCTTCTTCTTCGACCACATCCAGTCGCTGTCAGACGGATGCTTCGCAGCCTTCTCCGAACTCACGGGTCGGCACTACGCACGGGTCAACACCTACAAGTGCGACGATGCGGAATATATCATCTTCGGGCAGGGCTCGGTGGTCAGCTCCGCCGAGACGGTGGCAGACTACCTCCGTGAAACGCGGAAACTTAAAGTGGGCGTGATAAACCTGATCATGTTCCGGCCATTTCCCTCGGATCTGCTCAGTGAGCTTCTCAAGGGGCGCAAGGGCGTGGTTATTCTCGAACGGGTCGACCAGCCCCTCGCCTCCGACCTCCCCCTGATGAAAGAAATACGTGGCGCAATAGGGAAGGCCATGGAAAACGGGCGCGCGGCTAAGGGCCCGGTCCCCTATCCCGGAATTACCGCCTACTCCAGTGCCCATGACGCCCCTCCACTCTACTCGGGCTCCTTCGGCCTCGGCAGCCGCGACCTGCAGCCCGAAGGCCTCATTGCCGCCGTTGAGAATATGCTGCCCGACGGCGAGAAAAAGCGATTCTTTTATCTGTCCGTCGACTTCCTTCACGACAAGGCCTACACCCCCAAGCAGGAAATCCAGCAGCAGACCATCGAAGCGGCCTATCCCGACGTCCGTAAGCTGGCGATACGCGGCAGCGAAAATCCCAATCTCATGCCGAAAGATGCCATCACGGTACGATTCCACTCCGTGGGGGGCTGGGGTGCGATTACCACGGGTAAGAACCTGGCCATGACCCTCTTCGACCTCCTGGGTTATCACATCAAGGCCAATCCGAAGTATGGGTCCGAAAAGAAAGGCCAGCCAACCACCTACTACCTTTCTGCCGCGCCCGAGCCCATCCGAATCAATTGCGAATATATCTACGTGGACGTCGTGCTCTCCCCCGACCCGAACGTGTTCAACCACAGTAACGCCCTCGCCGGCCTGAAGGGGGGTGGGGTCTTCATCATACAATCGGACCTGAACACCCCGGAAGCCGTATGGAAGAGTATTCCCAAGACCTATCAAAAAATCATCGTGGACCATAAGATCCGCGTTTTCTATCTCGACGCCTTCAAAATTGCGCGGGACGAAGCCGCCGACCCGGAGCTCCAATTCCGGATGCAGGGCAACGCTTTCCAGGGGGCCTTTTTTAAGGCCTCACCCGTGATGGAGAAGCAGGGGCTGACCGAGGAATCGCTCTTCGAGGCGATCAAGAAGCAATTGCAGCACAAGTTTGGCAGCAAGGGTGCCCGCGTGGTGGAAGACAACGTCCGGGTCGTAACCCGCGGCTTCGACGAAGTGTCCGAGATCACAGACAAGTCCCTTTCCACCGAGCCGGAGACCGCGCTACGACGCGCACCTACCCTGCCCGTCATGATGCGTGATGTGCCGAAGGGCGAAAACGCCTTCAGCGACGTCCACCGCTTCTGGGAGGAGACCGGTGAGTTTTATATGACGGGGAAGGGTAACGACAACCTCGTGGATCCCTTCATCGGATTGAGTGTTGTGCCCGCCTGCACCGGCGTCTTTCGCGATATGAGCCAGATTCGCTTCGACCATCCCCTCTGGATTCCCGAAAACTGTACCGCCTGCGGCAAGTGCTACACCGTATGCCCCGACAGCGCGATCCCCGGCCTGGTTCATTCCATCAAAGAGGTCTTTGACACCGCCATGTCACGGGTTGAAGGGACCCATGGCGCCACAAAACTCCTGCGCAAGACGCTGGGCATTGTAGAGAATCGTCTCCGGAGCCGACTGGGTACCGAAGGCGAGCCTGCCCAGGTTCGCGCCCTGATTAACGAAGTACTGGATGATGTCGTCGCCGTCAGCACCGTATCCGACACCGACCGCCCGCGGCTCGAGGAAGAAGCGGGCTGGTTTACGGAAGCGCTCGGGGATTTCCAGTTCGCTGTCTCGAAGCCCTACTTCACTCAGAAAGAAAAACGGCAGCCCGGAAGTGGTGGCCTCCTTTCCATCACGGTCAACCCCTACGCCTGTAAAGGCTGCATGGAATGCGTCGAAGTGTGCGACGACGATGCCCTCCGCGCCATTCCCCAGACCGAAAGCTCCCTCAAGAAGCTGCGGGATGACTGGGAAGTCTGGCGCGCCCTGCCGACCACCTCGCAGGAATACATCCGCATCGACGATCTGGACGAAAAGATTGGCGCCCTCGAAACCCTGTTGCTGGACAAGAAAGCCTATTACACCATGACAGGCGGCGATGGTGCCTGCCTGGGATGTGGCGAAAAGACGGTTATTCACCTCTTCACCGCAACGGTGGAAGCCCTCATGCAGCCCCGGGTAAAAGCCCACCTGGCCCGTCTTGAGGCGCTGATGAAGGACCTCGAACAGCACGTCCGCCTGAAGCTCGCGAGTACCGTGGACCTGAGTGACCCCTCGGCCATCCAGCATGCTATCGACACGGCGAAGAATGCCGATCTGACCCTCGGTCGCCTCTCCGAAGGCCTCGACCAACAACATAGCCAACAGCCCCTCGATCCGGGTTGGCTCCAGTGGGTCACGGGGCTGATGGCCCACCTGAAACAGCTTCACTGGAATTACACCACGGGTACGACCCACCGGGGACGGTCCAGCATGGGCATTATCAACGCCACCGGCTGCACCTCCGTCTGGGGTTCCACCTTCCCATTCAACCCCTACCCCTTCCCCTGGGCCAACCACCTCTTCCAGGATTCACCCAGTATGGCCATGGGCATCTTCGAGGGACACATGGCCAAGATGGCCGATGGCTTCAAGGCCATCCGGCTGGCCGAACTCGCACTGGAAGATCGCATGCCCTGGAAGGAATATGAGAAGTCTCTCACCTACTTCAACTGGCGACACTTCTCCCCGGAAGAATTCCTCCTCTGTCCGCCCGTCGTTTCCGTAGGGGGAGACGGCGCCATGTATGACATCGGCTTCCAGAATCTCTCCCGGCTCATGATGTCGGGCAAACCCATCAAGGTCATGGTCCTGGATACCCAGGTCTACTCCAATACGGGGGGCCAGGCCTGCACCTCCGGCTTCACCGGCCAGGTCTCCGACATGGCACAGTTCGGCAAGGCCTTCCAGGGCAAGGAAGAGATCCGAAAGGAAATCGGCCTGATTGCCATGGCACACCGGACGACTTACTGCATGCAGGGCAGTATCTCCAACGTAACCCACTTGCTGGAAGGCTTTATCGACGGCTTGAACGCCCGTCGCCCCGCCCTCTTCAATGTGTACAGCCCCTGCATGCCCGAGCATGGCATCGCCGACGACGTGGCCGATCTCCAGAGCAAGCTCGCCGTCGAATCCCGTGCCTACCCCCTCTTCCGCTACAACCCCGATCTCGGTGCCACCCCCCAGGAGTGCTTTGACCTGGATGGCAATCCCGCCATGGACCTCGAATGGCCCGTATATACCCTTCACTACACCGACGAAGAAGGGGAGGAAGCCACGATGGAAACACCCCTCACCTTCGCCGACTTCGCCGTGACGGAAGGCCGCTTCCGGAAACAGTTCCGGAAGGCGCCCCGGGATACCTGGAACGAGAACATGATCGCCCTGGCCGAATACCTGGAGCTTACCGACGAAGACCGGGAAGGACTCTTCCCCTATATCTGGATGGTAGGCAAGAAACACGAACTCGTCCGTGTTATCCCCGCGGATCCGATTGTTAAGGCGACAGAAGACCGGAAGCAGTTCTGGACCATGCTACGCGCGATCGCCCTGCCCGCCGAAATGCCCGACCGTGACGCCATTGCCGCCTCCGTGAAGTCGGAAATGGCGCAGCATCTTGCCGCACAATTGTTGCAGCTCGTCGGTGGTAATGGCGGGATGACGGCAATGGCCATTCCGGACGCCTCCGCCCCCCCCGCGTCAGAACCGGCACCCGCCGCGAGTGACAATGGCGGGTTCACGGCCGCCTACATCGATACGGCGGAGTGCACCGCCTGCGATGAGTGCACCCAGATCAATCCCAAAATATTCGCCTACAACGAACAGAAGAAGGCCTATGTAAAAGATCCCAAAGGGGGGCCCTTCAAAGACATCGTCCGGGCGGCGGAGAAGTGCACCGCCGGGATAATCCATCCGGGAACCCCCGCCGATCCAGGTGAAAAGGGCCTGGAGAAGCTGGTCAAGCGCGCGGAGAAGTTCAACTGAGCACCTGCTCAAGGGCCGAGAGAACATGTTGACGATATTCAAGCTACGACGAAAGAGCTTTTCCCACGGACTACATCCGCCGGAGCATAAGGAGCTCACGGCGGACCGTGCCGTGGTGCGTCTGCCCTTTCCCGACGTCGTCTACGTGCCCCTTTCGCAACATACCGGCGCACCCGCTGTGCCGCTGGTGAGGCCTGGGCAAGAGGTGGTCCGCGGCGAACCCATCGCCGAGGCCGTCGGCTTTGTCTCGGTGCCGATGCATGCGCCGATAACCGGCCGCGTCCGAGGAATAAGCAATATACCCACCCCGAAGGGACAACTGGTGCCTTCCATCGTCATCGAGGGGTACCCCAGCGCCGATCAGGCCATCCTTTATGGCGCCCCACAAGATATCGACACCATGACACCGGAACAACTTGTCGCAGCGGTGCAGCATACCGGCGTGGTGGGATTGGGCGGCGCGGCGTTCCCGACCCACGTAAAGCTGAAGGTACCCCCCGGAAAATCGGTCGACACGATTATCGTCAACGGCTGCGAGTGTGAGCCCTACCTCACCACCGACCACCGGCTCATGGTGGAGCAGCCCGAGGCCGTGCTCAAGGGCCTGGCCGTAATCCGGAAGGCACTGAATGCGGAGCGGGCGATTATCGGCATCGAAGCCAACAAGCCCGATGCCGCGGCGGCGTTGAATGGGGTTATCCGGCCCGAAGACCGGGTGGACGTGCGCATTGTGGAAACAAAGTATCCCCAGGGCGCCGAGAAGATGTTGATTCAGTCCCTTCTCAATCGAGAAGTGCCCGCTGGTGGACTGCCCGCCGACGTGGGGGCCGCCGTGTTCAACGTGGCCACCCTGGCGCAGATTGGCGAACTCGTACCGAAGCAACAGGGCCTTATCGAGCGGATCATTACCGTAACAGGAGAGGGCATCCAGAAGCCCGGGAACTATCTCGTCGCACTGGGCACACCAATTCGGCATGTCCTCGATCACGTGGGCCTGAAATCGGGAAAGGCCCGGGTGATCTTTGGCGGGCCGATGATGGGGTCGGCCATCGTGTCGTGGGACACCCCGATCACCAAAGGCGTCTCAGGGATCCTCGTACTGCCCCGAGAAGAAGCGCGCCAACATGTGGCGACGCGGCCCTGTATTAAATGTGGTGCCTGTCTCCAGGCCTGCCCTATTCAACTCAATCCCTGTTTCCTCGGTCAGTTGGCGCGGGTCCGCGACTACGACCGTATGGCGGATGATTTTCACCTGATGGACTGCTTTGAATGTGGCTGCTGCACCTACGTGTGTCCTGCAAAAATCCCATTGGTCCAGCAGTTCCGGGTGAGCAAACAACTCGTCCGCGAACGAAAGGCGGCGACATCATGAGCACGAACACCCATCTACTCGAGCTCCAGGCCTCGCCCCACCTGCACAAACCCATCAGCGTGGACCACATCATGTACCACGTGATCTACGCCCTCACGCCGGTCTGCGCCTTCAGTGTGTGGCAATTTGGCCTCAGCGCGTTGGCCCTCCTGTTCACCTGCGTCGGCGTATGCGCCGCAACCGAACGGCTCTGCAGCTATCTCTCCGCGAAGCCATCGACCCTCTCCGACGGGAGTATCATTATCACGGGTATGCTACTCGCCCTTACGCTCCCCCCCGGATTCCCCCTGTGGATGGCCGCCCTTGGGGCCGTCATCGCCGTGGCCCTGGGCAAGGCCCTATTTGGCGGACTCGGCTTTAACGTGTTTAATCCCGCCTTGGTGGGAAGAGCCTTTCTGCAGGCTTCCTTTCCCGTGGCCATCACCACGTGGTCGCCCGCCCAGGCGACGGGACGCTTTGGAGAGTTCGTCCCCACTTCACTGACTCCACCCTTCTGCAAGCCGCCCAGCATAGACGCCTGGATGGCTTCCGTTACCGTGGACGGATTCAGCGGTGCGACCCCCCTGTCACTGCACAAGTTCAGCCAGGTGCAAACGGACCTGTCGCCCCTGTTCTTCGGCATGACCGCGGGCTCGGCCGGCGAAACCTGTTCGCTTCTCTTGTTGTTGGCCGGTGCTTATTTGATCATCCGACGCATCATGGACTGGCGTATCCCCGTTGCCGTGCTCGGCACGGCCTACGTCCTGAGCGGCGCTTTCTACCTGAGTGATTCCGCCACGTACCCGAGCCCCGTCTTCATGCTCTTTTCCGGCGGACTCATGTTGGGGGCCCTATTCATGGCCAGCGATATGGTGGGCTCGCCCGTCACTCCTTGGGGAGTCTGGATCTACGGCGCACTCATCGGTTCCCTGACGATTATCATCCGCCTCAAGGGGGGGCTGCCGGAGGGCGTCATGTACGCCATCCTCCTGGGCAATGCCATGACGCCCTTAATCGACCAATGGACCCAGCCGCGCATCTTCGGCCAGCGAAAGGAACAGCATGGCTGAAACACTCCAAGCGACTACCCCGCTCCCCACGCCTGGCGAAGCCCCCTCGGCGAACACCCGGAAGATGATGATCGTACTCTCCGGCGTGGCAGCCCTTTCCGGCCTGCTAATCGTTGGTATCTTCCAGCTTACCGCGCCCTATATCGATGCCAACCGGGAGGCCATGGTCGAAGCGGCCATCTTTACCGTGGTACCGGAAGGCACCCAGAAGAAGGCGTACGGATTCACAGAGAACGGTATTGACCCGGACCCCACGGGCGCGGGATTTGGGGAGCGCTTCTACGCCGTCTATGACGATGCCGGGGCGCTGCGCGGTGTGGCTCTGGAGGCGTCAGGCCAGGGCTACCAGGATGTCATTCGTATCCTCTACGGCTACGATGGGGTCCGCCAGATTGTAACCGGCATGACGGTGCTGGAGAGTAAGGAAACCCCCGGACTCGGCGACAAGATCGCAAAGGACCCGGTATTCCTGGCCAACTTCGACGCTTTGGAGGCCGCGGTGGGCGGAGAAACGGACGTCCTGTCGCACGGTATCGTCGTCGTCAAGCATGGCAAGAAGACGAATCCCTGGGAAATTGACGGCATCGCGGGCGCAACCATCAGTTCCAAGGCCATCGGTGCCATGCTGGAAGCGAGTCTGCGGGCAAAGCTGCCCCGGCTCCGTCCCCACCTGGCCGAACTGGAAGGAGCGGGCTCATGAGTACAGCACACAATGAATCCTTCGATATCTTCGCCAAAGGTCTCTGGCGCGAGAATCCGGTATTCGTCATGTTGCTGGGGATGTGCCCCGTGCTGGCCGTATCGAACTCGGTGATCAACGCCCTGGCCATGGGCCTGGCGACCCTTTTTGTGCTGGTCAGCTCAAGCACGCTCGTCTCCCTCTTGCGACATGTCATTCCGAAACAGGTACGCATTGCAACCTATATCGTCATCATTGCCACCTTTGTGACCATAGTGGACTATGCGCTCCAGGCAATCAGTCTGGAGGTCTACCTCGCCCTTGGAGCCTTTATCCAACTCATCGTCGTCAATTGCATTATCCTGGGCCGTGCAGAGGCCTTCGCGTCCAAGAACGGACCCGTCCAGGCAATTCTGGATGCCCTCGGCATGGGGGTTGGATTCACCTTCGCATTACTCTGTCTCGGCGGCGTGCGGGAATTGCTCGGAAACGGTTCCCTGCTCGGCGTCGATGTGTTCGGTCCACACTTCGAACCCTGGGCCGTTATGATCCTTCCGCCGGGAGGATTCTTTGTCCTCGGCGCATGGCTGTTGTTATTCGCCGCGTTGAAAGCCCGCTCGGAGCGGCGCACTATCGAAAAGGATGGACCCCATGTCGGATGACTCCCTATCGTTCATCTTTCTGAACGCCTGCATTATCAACAATTTCGTGCTCAGCACCTTTCTTGGCATTTGTCCCTTTCTGGGCGTTTCGGGGAAGTACGAAACCGCAAGCCGCATGGGACTGGCAGTCATGTTCGTCATGCTGGTGAGTTCTATGTGCGCTTACGTTATCAATGCCCTGCTCCTGGCCCTTGGCATGGAGTACCTCCGGCTCATCTGTTACATCGCGGTTATTGCCTCGGCCGTGCAATTGGTGGAAATGGTGTTGAAGAAATTCAGTCCCGCCCTCTTCCGGGCACTGGGAATCTTTCTCCCCCTGATTACCACCAACTGCGCCATCCTGGGCTTGGCCCTCTTCCAGACCTTCAAGGGATACAACTTTCTACAATGTGTGGCCTACGCCTTGGGCGCCGGGAGCGGATTTACCCTCGCCCTGGTGATAATGTCCGGGCTGCGCGAACAATTGGCCTTGCACGATGTGCCCGGAATCGCGAAAGGGGCCGGCCTGACCCTCATGGTCGCCGGCATACTCTCGTTGGCCTTCATGGGATTCGCCGGACTGGGGACGTAGTACCATGTTATTCCTAAAACTACTTATCGCCTGGTTGGTCGTGGCAGCCGTCCTCGCCGTGTTGCACTATTGCGGCAAGACGTCTCATGAATGCGAATCAGGAACAACGGGCGCACAAGGGCTGGGGTGCAAATGCTGCGCCGCCGCCGCAACCTGCCATTCAGTCCAACCGGCGCACAAGAAGCGCACGAATCAGGAGGAACGGTCATGAAACTCTCCTACTACGACACCAGTCATACGCACACCGCGGTGGTGAAAGCCACCTACCGCATCACCCCCGAGGAATCTTCGGTTGAAGTGCGCCACATTACCCTGGAAGTACCCGGCGGGAGCCTCTCTTTCGTCGAAGGACAAAGTATTGGCGTGCTGATATCCGGCGATCATGTCTTCGGCAATCCGCAACATTTGCGTCTCTACTCCATTGCCAGTACCCGCCTGGGCGAAGATGGAAAAGGCACAGAAATCGCCATCTGCGTCCGCCGGTGCTCCTACATCGACGAAATTAACGGGGAGGAGTATCCCGGGGTGGCCTCCAACTACCTGTGTGACCGACAGGCCGGAGACAAACTCACTATCACGGGGCCGTACAGCAACCAATTTTCCATGCCAGAGGATCCGGAGGCGAACATTCTCATGGTAGGCGTAGGCACGGGCATCGCGCCCTTCCGCGCTTTCGTGAAGCGCATCTTCCATGAGAAAGGTTCCTGGAAAGGGCAGGTACGGCTCTTCTATGGTGCCAACCACGGCCTGGAACTCCTCTACATGAACGACCTCCTCAACGACTTTGACCTCTACTATGATGAAGAAAGCTTCAAAGCCTTTGAGGCCGTCAGTCCCCGCCCCCATCTCCACGAACCCGTCTCCTGGGAAGAGCACATGAAAGAAAACGGCGAAGATGTTTGGAACATGCTCCGTGAGCCCAACACCTACGTCTACATCGCCGGCCTCGAATCGGCACTACAGAGTTTTAACAAGACCATGGTCCGCGTCGCCGACTCAGAATCCGCGTGGCAGACCGTTCAGAACGGCCTTAAGGAAAACGGTCGGTGGGCGGAGTTGATCTATTGAAACGGACTTGCAAAGTTACGTGAGAGCGCTGAAACGGAACGGCCGAACAGGGCGCAGCAAGGCGCTACGGTGAGACCGCGCTCGGGGGCACGAAGCCTCGTGGAAAGATGGGTCCCCGGGAACTGCCAGACGCGGAATGCGGACCGCCATTTCTCCCGGATTTCTTCAGGTCTTCCAGGTACCCGCAGCCCTTCTCTCCATCTCAACCTCAGCCAGGCATCCTCCGCCGTCTATCTCGGGTCCTCCAGTGCAGCCTGGGCAGCAGCAAGACGGGCAATGGGCACCCGGAAGGGACTACAGCTCACATAGTCCAAGCCACTGCGATGGCAGAATTTCACCGAGTTGGGCTCGCCACCATGCTCACCACATATTCCAATTTTAAGTGCAGGGCGACGTTGGCGCCCCCGCGCCACGGCCATTTCTATCAACTGGCCGATTCCTTCCTGGTCCAGCACCGCAAAGGGGTCGCGGGGCAGGATTTCCTGCTGCAGGTAGATGGGCAGGAACGTACCCACATCATCCCGGGAAAACCCGAATCCCATCTGCGTCAGGTCATTCGTTCCAAAGCTGAAGAAGTCGGCTTCCGCGGCGATGCGGTCGGCAACGAAACACGCTCGGGGAATTTCTATCATGGTGCCCACCTTGAAGGGGAGCTTCTTCAGTTTGAATTTTTTCCGTACGACTTCCGCCACCTCCCGAACCAGCCTGGCCTGGTGAATGAATTCGTTTTCATGTCCCACCAGCGGAATCATGATTTCAGGCAACACGTTCTTCTTACGCTTCAGGAGTTCGGCGGCCGCGCTTAGGATGGCAGTCGCCTGCATTTCTGTAATTTCCGGATACGCGATGCCAAGACGGCAGCCGCGATGGCCGAGCATGGGATTCAGCTCATGAAGTTGCGCAATGCGGCGCTTGATGGCGGCGGGCCGGAGGCCCATGTCGCTCGCCAGTTCTTTGATCTGCCCATCGTCCATGGCAATAAACTCATGCAGCGGGGGATCCAGCAGTCGGATGGTAACGGGCTTTCCCTTCATGGCGTTAAATATGGCCACGAAGTCCTTCTTCTGGAAGGGCAGAAGTTTCATTACCGCGGCACGTCGTACCGCCTCGGACTCGGCCAGGATCATTTCGCGCATGTGAATAATACGATCGGGGTCGAAGAACATGTGCTCCGTTCTCGCCAGGCCGATACCTTCCGCGCCGAAAGCAAGCGCCTGAACCGCGTCGGACGGGGTCTCACCGTTGGTACGCACCTGAATCTGCCGGTAAAGGTCGGCCCAGCCCATGAGCTTTCTGTACCATTTGTTCTTCTCCGGCTGAGCGGGCATTACCGCGATCACGCCTTCAAAGAGGGAACCCGTCGTGCCATTCATCGAAACCCAATCCCCTTCCTTCAGGACCCGCTTTCCGATGTGGCACTCCTTGCGCTCCGCATTGATTTCGAGCGCGGCACAGCCAACGATGCAGCACTTCCCCCAGCCCCGCGCTACCAACGCCGCGTGACTTGTCATCCCTCCCTTGGCGGTGAGGATGCCCTGGGCCGCGTGCATCCCGTGCACGTCTTCCGGAGACGTCTCATTGCGCACAAGGATGACCTTCTCCCCCCGCTTCTTCCAGGCTTCGGCAGCGCCAGCGGTAAACACCACCTGCCCCACGCCAGCGCCCGGCCCGGCGGGAAGCCCCGTGGCCAGCAGCGTCGCCCTCTTCTCCGCACGGACATCGAGCACGGGGTGCAGCAATTCCTCAATCTGTTTCGGGTTTACCCGCAGGAGTGCCGTCTTGTTGCTGATGAGCTTTTGCTCCACCATTTCAACCGCCATGCGAACCGCGGCGCTCCCAGTCCGCTTACCGGTTCGGGTCTGAAGCATCCAGAGCTCCTTCTTCTCGACGGTAAACTCAATGTCCTGCATGTCGGTATAGTGTTTCTCCAGCTTATTTCGAATTGCGACGAGTTTCTTGTAGGTCTTCGGCCACATTTCCTCCATGGACTTGACGCGCCCCTGCCCCCCAGACTTTGACGCCTTATTCAGCGGGAGCGGCGTGCGTGTGCCGGCCACCACATCTTCGCCCTGCGCATTGACAAGCCATTCCCCGTAAAACTGATCACGTCCATTGGCGGGATTGCGCGTGAAGGCTACGCCCGTCGCGGAGGTGTCGCCCAAATTACCAAAGACCATGGCCTGCACGTTTACGGCTGTGCCCCAATCATCGGGGATACCCTCCACGCGGCGATACGTGATGGCGCGCTTGCCGTTCCAGGACTGAAAAACCGCCTTGATAGAGCCCTCTAATTGCTTCATCGCGTTGTCGGGAAAGGGGATTCCCAAGGTATCTTTTACCATCGCCTTGTACTCCGTGCATAATCCACACAGGTCCTCGGCACTGAGTTCTGTGTCTTCTGTAACGGATCGTGCCTTTTTGAGGCGTTCCAGGCGCAGTTCAAGCTTCTCACGTATTCCAGGACCCTCCGCCGGCTCCCTCCCGGCCGCTTTTTCCATGACCACATCGGCGTACATGCTGATAAGTCGGCGGTAGGCATCGTAGGCAAAGCGGGCATCCCCACTGGCCGCAATCAGGCCCGGAAGTGTTTTCGAGCACAGGCCCACGTTCAAGACCGTATCCATCATACCCGGCATGGATTGGCGGGCCCCGGAGCGAACCGACAGCAGTAGCGGATTTTCGGTATCGCCAAACGTCTTACCCATGACGCCCTCAACCCGCTTCAAGGCGTTGCGGTATTCCCCCGTCACCCGCACGGGGATACGGCCATGGTGCTTGTAGTAGGCCGAACAGACCTCTGTCGTTACGGTGAAACCCGCCGGCACAGGGATACCGATGCGTGCCATATCCGCGAGATTCGCCCCCTTTCCACCGAGTAAATTTTTCATGGTGGCATCACCATCCGCCTGGCCCCCGCCGAAAAAGTAAACGCACTGACTGGCCATGATCAAGACCTCCTACGTTTCATATCACGGGGAATACACCTACCACGGACGAACTGTTTCGCTAACAGATTCGTGGTAGCTGCTCCCCGCTTAACATCTCGAGTATGCGCGGCACACCGATGACGCTTTCCAATGTGACACGTCGCTCCGCGGTGGCCTTCACCACACCGATGAATGCGGCCTCCGTTTCGCCATTAATTTCATTCAGTACCTCCACGGCCCGCGCACTATCCCGGGCCGCCACGAAGGCTACCATACGCCCTTCGTTCGCCACATGAAGGGGATCAAAACCCAACAGTTCACAGGCACCACGCACATCGGGCGAGACCGGAATCCGGGATTCCGCGATATCAAATCCAAACCCCGACGTGGTACTCAATTCCACCAGCGCACTGGCCAGCCCGCCCCGCGTCAAGTCCCGCAGACAGTGTATTTCAATTCCTGCTTCCATAAGAGCGCGGACCGACGGCCAGAGCGGCGCGGAGTCGCTTTCAATAGCTGTTTCCAGTTCGAAGCCCGCGCGGGTGGTCATAATAGCCATGCCATGGCGTCCCAGGTCCCCGTTCACGAGGAGATGGTCGCCCGGAACTATTGCCATGGGGCCAAAGGCTTTTCCTTGTTCAAGTATCCCAATCCCCGCCGTGTTGATGTATATACCGTCGCCATGGTGACGCTCCACCACTTTGGTGTCCCCTGTCACAATCACCACGCCACAGTCCTCTGCCGCACGCTGCATTGAGTCCACAATCCGCTCAAGCTGGGCAAGTTCGAACCCCTCTTCGAGGATGTACGACGCAGAAAGATAGCAAGGCCGGGCGCCCGACATGGCAAGATCGTTTACGGTGCCGTGTACGGCCAACGAACCGATATCGCCGCCCGGGAAAAAAGGTGGATCGACCACAAAAGAATCTGTTGTGAAGGCGAGTTGCTGACCGCCAACGCTCAGCAACGCAGCGTCCGACTGGCCGTCCCCCAGCGGATTACGAAATCGCTTCATGAACACCTGGTCGATGAGGTCGCGCATACGGGTTCCGCCACCACCATGGGCCAAGGTTACCTGCCCCCTGTTCTTAATGGGCAGCGGACAACTCAGGCCTGCTTCCGATTGCTTTGCGATGGTCATCCACCTTCTCCCGGGCTGCTTGGCAACTGGTTTCTTCGATATCGGTAGTAGGCGGAACACGCCCCTTCACTGGAGACCATGGGCGCGCCCAACGGCCTGTCCGGAATACATTTCGTCCCGAAGGCGCTGCACTCATTCGGCTTCTTCAGGCCCTGGAGGATTTCTCCGCTGATACATTCCACGGCCTCCTGGGCGACTATACCGCCCAGGTCAAAGTGGGACTCCGCGTCATAACTCCGGTATGCGGGGGTCAATTGAAGACCACTGGCGCGAATGGGTCCGAGGCCCCGCCACTTTCTGGGGGCGATCTCGAATACTTCCTCCAGTAGATTCCGGGCTTCCCGGTTCCCCTCCCGCGTGACGGATCGGGCATACTGGTTCTCCACTTCAAAGCGGCCTTCTTCCAATTGCCGAACACACCGGTGTACTCCCTGGAGCAAGTCGAGGGGTTCGAAGCCTGTAACGACAATGGGCACGCGGTAGGTCCGTGCGATGGCTTCATAGGCTTCGAAGCCCGTGATGGCACAAACGTGGCCGGGCCCCAGAAAGCCATTGACGGCGCATTGGTCCGATGACAGGATGGCTTCCATGGCCGGTGGAACCAACACCAGCGAAGAGAGCATGAAGAAATTATCCAATTCCTCCATCGCTGCCGTTTTCACGGCCAGGGCATTGGCCGGTGCCGTGGTCTCAAAACCGATCCCGAAGAATACGACCTGCTTCTCGGGTGCGCTCCGGGCAATGGCGACGGCATCAAGGGGCGAATAGACGAAGCGTACATCCCCGCCCCGGGATTTGACGCCGATGAGATCCTCGCTCGTCCCCGGCACCCGCATCATGTCGCCAAAGGTACACAGGATCACGTCTTCCATGGTGGCGAGTTTCAAGGCCTTGTCGATCAATTCCACGGGGGTGACGCACACCGGGCAACCCGGGCCGTGTATCAGCGTGATATCAGCTGGCAGGAGTTGGTCGAGGCCGAAGCGTAGAATCGCGTGGGTCTGTCCCCCACAAATCTCCATGATTGAATGGGGTCGTGTTGCCAGCCGACGGATGGACTCGGCGGTGCGCAGAATGTCGTCGCGATTGCGGTATTCGTCCATGTACTTCATGTCACTCCCCCCCCTCCACATCGATTTCCCCAATCTCCTCCAGGTAGGTGAACACCTTGGACGCTTCCTCCTCGTCCAGCACGCTGATGGCCACGCCCGCATGGACCAATACATATTGGCCAACCTGGGCCTCCGGCAGGAAAACCAGCGATATGGTCTTCACCACACCACCAAAACTGACCTTTCCTTGTCGCGCAAGGGGCGTGCTTTCCACTATTTCCCTGATTTCTCCGGGAATCGCTAAACACATGAGTTCAATACTCCCGCAGGCCGATACCAGGCCTGTCCGATCGAAATTCCGCCGTCGTTGGGCGGCACCGCCTGATGGCAATACACCGTAAAGCCCCGTTGCCCCAGTGCATTCTTCGTCAGTTCAGACAGCACCGCATTCTGAAAGCAGCCCCCCGTCAATACAAGCGCTGTCATACCCAACTCACCAGCCACCTGCACAACACCCGTCGCCAGGGCCTGGTGAAAACCACAGGCGATGGCATTGACCGATACCCCGGCATGAAGCGCATCGAGGACCTGTGCGATGAGCGGCTTCCAATCCAGTATCAGCCGTCCATCCTGGCGATTCACTTCGAAGTGGAATTCGCAGGCTGCTTCGGTGCATTGGAATGCGGCACGCTCAAGCCGCATCGCCGCCTGCCCTTCAAATGCGCTCCGCTGGCAGAGGCCGCACAGGCTGGCGACCCCGTCAAAAAGCCGGCCCATACTGGTCGTCATCGGGGAATTGATTTCCTTCAGAAGCATCGCCTGAATGTTTCGGCGTGTCCGCCCCTCCATCTGGTCGATGGTGGGCACACCCAGCAGGGACTCCGGCTCCATCCCCTCCATTTCGTTCAGCAGGCCCAACGCCGCCCTACGCGGCTCTTGAATGGCCACGTCGCCACCCGCCAGTCGGAAGGGCCGTAAATGGCCAACACGCTCGAATCCTTCCCGGGTACAGCGAAGGAACTCGCCCCCCCATATGGTGCCATCTGCTCCATAACCGGTGCCGTCCCAGGAGACGCCCAATACCGGCCCCTCCAGGCCGTGCTCCGCCATGCAAGATAGCACGTGGGCATAATGATGTTGCACGCCGGTCGTTGGCAGCCCTTCCCGCAGGGCATAGCCTGTGCTCGCATAATCGGGATGTAGATCGTGGACAATTCGCTTTGGCTTCACGTGCAGTAGGTCTTTCAGGCTGCGGTAGGTCGTATCAAACGCCCCCTGCGCGAGCATGTTGCCCAGGTCCCCGATGTGTTGGCTGGGAAACAGGACGCCCCCTCTGCATAGACAGAGGGTGCTTTTCATATGCCCGCCAAGGGCCGCCACCCCATCCAGCCCTCCCGTTCCCGGGAGCGGCCCGGGCGCGTAACCACGGGCCCGTCGGATCATCATGGCCTGACCGTCGACCACCGTAACAACGGAGTCATCCACCTGACGTACGATAGGGCGGTTGTGCACCAGAAACAAATCTGCAATCCCCGAGAGCCGCGCCAGCGCGTCCCCCTCGTCAATACAGATAGGTTCCTCGCCAAGGTTGCCGCTGGTCACCACAAGCGGCCGACCCATAGCAGTCAGGAGCAAATGATGAAGGGGCGTGTAGGGCAACATAACGCCGAGTCGGTAGGTGTCGGGCGCTACCGAACGTGCGATGGCCGTACGGCTCCGCCGCGACGGTAGCAAGACGATGGGCGACTGGGCCGAACAAAGCAGTGCCTCATGCGCGGTCGTTACCTCGCAAAGGGCCCGCACCGATGGCAGGTCAGGACACATCAGGGCAAAGGGCTTTCCTTCCCGCCGTTTTCTGGCACGGAGCAGGGAGACCGCGTCGTCATTTTGGCCATCTGCCAACAATTGAAATCCACCGAGGCCTTTGAGTGCAACGATCTTTCCTGCCTGTAAAGCCTCCGCCACGCGGAGAAGGGCCCCTTCCTCTTTGGCAATCACGGCACCGTCTCGGTCCCAGACTTCGATGCGCGGCCCACATTGCGGACAGGCGATGGGTTGGGCGTGAAACCGTCGGTCTCCCGGGTTTTCGTATTCCGCGCGACATGCCGCACACATCTCGAATCCGGCCATACTGGTCCGATGCCGGTCATAAGGCATGGAATGAATAATGCTATAGCGGGGTCCGCAGTTGGTGCAGTTCGTAAAGGGATAGCGATACCGCCGGTTTCCCGGGTCCATGATATCGTGGAGGCAATCGGAGCACATGGCCACATCGGGCATGACCAGGGAAGTCATCTCCCCCACACAGGCACTCCCCCGAATGCGAAAGGACGCCCGGTGCATACACGGGACATCGGTGCTGCTCACGTGGTCGATGGTAGCCAGGGGAGGCGTTTCCGCCTCCAGATGCGCCAGAAACTGTTGGACCTTCCGGGGCGCGCCTTCCACCTCGATCTGTACGCCCGTTCCGTTGTTCTCTATGAATCCGTTGAGTCCCAGGTCCCGGGCCAGGTTGAAGACAAAGGGGCGAAATCCCACCCCTTGAACAAAGCCCTGGATCTCGATGCGTTTGCACGATATCCGGGCGCCATCCGACAACGTGTTTTCAGGATGTGCGCGCGCTGTCTTCATCCTACGCCACCTCATGAAGCCCGTTGGACCGATTCCTGTTCCAGCCGCTCTTCTATCCACAAGAACCAGGCCTCCAACCCTTCGCCCGTCTTGCAGGACATATCGATAATGGGAACATCAGCATTCAGCTTCCAGACGTACTCACGAAATTGGTCGAAATCAAAATCGACATAGGGAAGCAGATCCATCTTGTTCAGCAAAACGACATCGGCCTTTCGAAAGAGACTGGGATACTTGGCGGGCTTGTCGTGTCCTTCGGTCGTACTGACCATGGCGACGCGGGCCGATTCGCCCAGATCAAATCCAACCGGGCAAACGAGATTACCCACATTTTCGATGATGAGCAGGTCCAAGTCCTCCAACACGAAATTACTGAGGGCACGCCGGACCAGGTTGGCTTCCAGGTGGCAACCGCCCGCCGTTTCAATCTGGGTAACCGGAACGTTGTGCCGGGCAATACGCTCCGCATCCAGGGAGGTCTCCGGGTCCCCCTCGATAACCCCGATTTTCAACATGCCCGCGCTGCGTATGATGGTTTCCTCAATGAGCGTCGTCTTCCCCGATCCGGGGGCGCTCATGATGTTCAAGGTGAGGAGGCCAGCCTGACGAAGCTCCGTGCGCACGGCATCGGCGATTTCGTCGTTCACTTTCATTACCCGTTGCACCACGTCGATTTTCATGGGTTTTCTCCCGTACTGGAATCCAGCAGTTCTACCTCGACCACGTTCAGTTCGTCCCCCCGCACGGGGACACCGCGGGTGTTTCCGCAACAGGGACATACCCAGAAAGGAGAACTGGGCTCGTAATGCGCTTCACAGGTACTGCACAGCACTTCCAGCGGAATCAGGCGCCACTCCAGACGCGCCCCCTCCGCAGGGGTTCCGGTGGTGGCCGCTTCAAAGGCGAACGCGAGTGCTTCCGGAACAATCTGCTGAAGGGCGCCAATTTCCATCGTAATACCGCGAATGGGTCGCTCCCCGTGCTGTGCGGAGACATCCCATGCGATTTCCAGAACGCGCTTTATCATGCTGAGTTCATGCATGATGATGCTCCTGACAGGTGGCGGTCTCCAAGAGTCCACTCGGTCTGACTTCCTCCGAAATGAGCCTGCAGATGGTGTCGACTTGTCGTGCCACCTCGGGACTCAGCCCGCTCCCCCAATCATAAGACGAGCCCTCTATCCCATGGATAATCAGCCGCTCGGGCAGCCTTTTCAAGGTACGTGAGAGCCCAATGGCCTCGGCCACGCCAAAGGCATGGGAGGAGTAGTGGAAAAAGTCGCAGGGAATTTCATCCCGACGTGCGTCGAAGCGATGGAGGGTTCCCGGGGCCGCCCCGGAGCGCACGCAATCGACAAGCACCACATGATCGGAAACTTGCCAGCATTCCATCAAGGTGGCCCCATCGCCTCCGTGGATGATGGGCGTAACAATACCCGAAAGGGAAGGCGCCAGGGCCCGGACAATGTGGGGACCCAACCCGTCGTCCCCACGGTCCGGATTACCGATACCGATAAGGAGCGTGCGCGATGGGGCGCGCGGGAACAGGGCAGCGGAATCAACCACGATCAATCTCCAGTTTCAGAAAATGGCACGAGCACGAGATACAGGGATCATAATTCCGTATCGCCTGCTCGCATTTCCACGTCAGCTCGTCATCGGCAAGATGGGCGATGCCCGGCACCAACTGCCGCAGATCTTCCTCCATACTCCGCTGATTCTGGGCCGTAGGCGGGGCAATCCGCGCAGCCGTGACGATACCGTTCCCATCGATTTCATAGGTGTGATAACAGAGCCCACGGGGTGCTTCGCTGCATCCATAGCCCCGCCCCGCCTTGGGGACTGCGGGCACAAATGCTTTTGCAGGCATCACATAAGCATCGATGATTCGCATGGCCTCCTCGATGGCATAGACCGTTTCGATGCCACGAATGACGATACTCTTGAAGGGATTCTTACACCGCGGGCCAAGCTCCAACTTCTCCGCGAGTTCATGACACAAGGGTGTAAGTTGGTCGAAATTGAGGTTGTACCGTGCCATGGGGCCCACCATGTAGTCTTCCTTCCCCTTCAATCGGGAGTGCAGCGACGTACTGTGGGCAACATGTTCCTCCTCGAAGTGGTCAAAAAACTCCTCCAATCCGATATCGAGTCCAGAGGTGGAAACAATGCGGCCTTCCCACAGCGGATATTCGGACGGGTGGCGCATAGCCACGAATTCATAATCCCGCTCGAAGGCCGGAAAGGGAAAGGTGGAAACCAGGTCCAGCAGGTCAATCGCCGCGCCCTGGGCCCAGACGAGCTCGGACCGCAGTTCCTGAAGTTCGCCCACCGTCGGCACCTTGTAGAATCCGCCTACGCGCAAGTTGATGGGGTGAATCTCCCGACCACCCAGCACCGTCATCAGCGTGTTCCCCAGCTTCTTCAACCGGAGCGCGCTCTTCACCACCTCCGGATGGTCCGCCGCCATTTCGATCGCATCCTGATACCCAAGGAAGTCCGGCGCGTGTAGCATGGCCAGGTGAAGAATATGGCTCTCTATCCACTCACCGCAGTAGATCAGCCGGCGCAATTCCCGGAGCTGCCCATCCACGGTGATCCCCGCGATAGACTCCATCGCGGAAATGGAACTGCTCATATAGGCGATGGGACAGATACCGCAAATACGGGCGGTAATATCCGGAACTTCCGTCCAACTCCTTCCACGGAGGAACGCTTCGAAAAAACGAGGCGGTTCGAAAATTTTCAGTTTTACATCGGCGACCTGATCGCCCTCCAACCTTATGTGCAGGGCACCTTCCCCTTCCACGCGGGCGATGTAGTCCACCTTGATCGTGCGATTCTTTTCAGCTTCATGGGGCATGCTTTTCACCCTCCTCGCGAAAGACTTCGCTCATGCAGTTGTACGACCGATACGCCCGTGCCAGTACGTCTGCGGTGACGCCCAGTGCCTTCCATTCGTCGCTCAATGCCGCCGTATTGGCGGTATCGCACGGCCCATAACAACCGTAGCACCCCCGGTTATAAGCCGGGCAGAGGGCACCGCATCCCGCCTGGGTTACGGGGCCGAGACAAGGAATACCCTGGGAAACCATCACACAGGAGGTCCCGCGCCGTTTGCATTCCACACAGACACTGTAGGTGGGCACATTGGGCTTACGGTTGTTCAGCAGGGCGCTGAGTACTTCCAGCAACTGATACTTGTTCACCGGACAACCACGCAATTCGAAATCGACGAAAACATGTTGCGAGATGGGTGTGGAGGTCGCCAGGGTATCGATGTACTCTGGATGGGCGTACACGGCGGAAATAAAGTCTCCGACATCTGCAAAATTTCGGAGCGCCTGAATGCCGCCGGCCGTGGCGCAGGCACCAATGGCGATCAGGTATCGCGACTGACGTCGGATGGTATGGATGGTTTCCAGATCGTGGGGCGTCGTGACCGATCCTTCCACCAGGGAGATGTCATAAGGTCCGCTCTTGATTGCCCGGGTCGCTTCCGGAAAATAGGCGATATCCACCGCCCCGGCGACAGTAAGGATTTCATCCTCACAGTCCAGCAGGCTCAGTTGGCAGCCATCGCAGGAGGCGAACTTCCACACCGCCAATTTGGGTTTCGTCGTCTCTTGGGATAGGGCCTGGTTATGTCCGCCACTCATGTCACAACTCCCGAATATCCATGATTTTCTGGATCTTCTTATACCGAAAAACCGGGCCATCTTTGCACACAAAGTGAGGACCGAACTGACAATGACCACAGTGACCGATAGCACATTTCATGTTGCGCTCCATCGAGAGAAAGATGGAGTCCTCGGAGAGCCCCTGCTTCTTGAGTTCCCGGATGGAATAACTCATCATGATTTCCGGGCCGCAAACATAGGCGATGGCACGATAGGGGTTAAAAGGCGTCTTCGGAATCAATTTCGTTACCATCCCGACACATCCATGCCACCCGGCCGAGGCCCGGTCCACCGTCACAATCACTTCCAGATCAAGGCGGCTCCGCCATTCGCGCATTTCCTGTTCGTACAGGATATCCTCGGGCGACCGTGCACCGTAGAGTAGGGCCACATTTCCGAATTGACCCCGGTCCCGGATGATTTCGTAGATCAGAGGACGCAAGGGCGCCAGACCGATACCCCCGGCCACGATGACGATGTCATGACCCCGTGCCGCGTCCATTGGCCAGCCCTTTCCAAAGGGACCGCGGACTCCGATTTCATCGCCCGCTTTCAATGTCGCCAATGCTTTGGTAACCGTGCCAACCGCCCGAACCGTATGGGTAAGCCGATCCGGTTCATGGGGGGAACCACTGATAGAAATTGCGGCTTCCCCCGCGCCGAAGGCATAAATCATATTGAATTGTCCGGGTCGAAATACCGCGCCCCGTTCGCCTACGGAATGGTGTAACTCCAGGGTGAAGGTATCCTGCGTTTCGTGGATTACCCGGTCGATCTGGTGGATCGTGGGAACCATCGTAGCTGTTTCTCCCGTGTACATCCGAAGCTCCCTTCACTCTTTCGCGGAATACATATCGGTCAATTGAATTCGGCTGGTGCGCAGCCGTTCCGCATAGACCGTGACAAACTTCATGAGAACCTGATAGCCGAATTCATGATCGGTCTCGCAAGCTGACCGCAGTGCTTTGGTATCCAGTGCCAGGGTTTGTGTCGGCTCGATGGCCCGGGAATCAAAGCACCACGTATAGGGCTTCACCAGCCAGGAACATCCCAAGATCGAATCCGCCGGACTGAGCGTTTCCACCGCACGGGGACCCCGCCCCGGTTCATACAATTCTATGGTGACCTGGCCGCAGCATATAAGGTAACAATGGTTCGCGGGCTTTCCTGTTCGGGTGAGATAGTCACCTACTTCGTAACTCTGAGGCTCCGCGAGGCCCACCAGCGTGTCGATATGGGCTGGTATCAACTGGTCGGCGAAAGTATGACTTTCCAGGAGCCTCTTTATCATCGAATCGCCGTTCATCATCACGTTTCTCCATGTATGACGCAGTCTACAGGCCAACCCCGGACGGGGCGCGAAGGTCTTGCCCGGCTAGACGGTCGTTTCTGTTAACACCCGAAGCCCTTTCACTTCCTCTGTGATGTCAATACCCGTGGGGCACCAGGTGATACAACGACCGCAGCCGACGCACCCGGAGCTACCGAATTGATCGTGCCAGCCCGCCAATTTGTGGGTCATCCACTGGCGATACCGCGCCCCGGTAGTCTCCCGCACCGCACCGCCATGCATCTGGCTGTATTCCGCGGTAAAACAGGAGTCCCATACCTGGCTGCGCTCCGCAAACTCACCGGCGAGATCAGTGGTGTCCACGACGGTAGAGCAGAAACAGGTCGGACAGACCATGGTGCAATTGCCACACGAAAGGCAGCGCTTGGCCACCTCTTCCCAATGGTTGCTTTCGGCGCACTGGTAGAGCACGCTCTTGATACCCTTCGTATCCAGTTTCTTTTCCACCGATGCCCTCGCCCCTTCCACGACGGCCCGCCCGGACGCCATCTCCTCTGTCGTGGCCGCTGGGGCGCCCAGGCTCGTCGTAATCGCCGCCCCCTCAGTCGTGCCTGCCTGCACCAGGAAATAGTGGTCCGCCTTTTCCATGACTTCTGTGAGCAGGAGATCATAGTTCTCCGTCACTTCCGGACCCGTTCCCATGGAGGTGCAAAAGCAGTTGTGGCCCGCCGATGCGCAGTTCACTGCCACAATAAAAAGCTGCTCCCGACGAGCCGCGTAGCCTTCATCTCGGTAGGCATCACCGATGAATACCCGGTCCTGGATTGCCATCGCCGCGAGGTCGCATGCCCGAACTCCGATAACCGCGATCGGACCGTCGTTCCGTTCCGGTGCTTCCGCCTCAAGGTGTCCCTGGACGCGCCGCGTTCGAAAGAGCACCCTTTCCGGGGGGAATAGAAATCGCTTGAGGGAAACCGGGCCCACATTGAATGCGAAGACCGACCCATCTTCCGAGGCTTCGAGGCGGTAGCCCCCTTGGGAATGCTGGTCCCTCAGCCCCACCGGAAGTTCATTCACCGACTGCACATCGTCAAGAACTATCGTGCCATCCCGTGCCGTGGGCCCCACCAGGCGCCGTCCCCCCTGCGCTAACAATTCCAGCAGATGGCTCAGGTCTTCATGCTCAAGACGGTAGATGCTCATGAGAGGCCTCCCGACGGAGAAGTGGGCCCTATTGTCCACCAACACTAGTATACGCCATCGATGGCAATTTGAAAAGTATTACTTTCAACGGACGGGCACCGAAACCGCCCGTTTCAGGCGAGACCCGGGAGGCCTTTCCCGGGCACGGCAAGCCTAGTTCGCCATCCCAGGGGGCAAACGGAACCACGTAGAGAGGGTTTTGCGACTGCCTTTCTGACCGAAGACACTCGGTTCGCCGTGAAGTACAGGACAAGCACATTGCCGGACTCGATTTTGTTACACTCAGCACGTACTTTCAGCCCCTCTGGAGACGCACCATGAATACGACGCAACGGATTGCCTTTCTTCTCTTGTCCCCCCTTCTCCTGGTTCTTGGCCCCCAAATCTCCGCGGACGCAGCCCTGCAGGTGTCCGGTATTTTCGGCGATCACATGGTAATCCAGCGGGAACGCCCCGTTATCGTGTGGGGCTGGGCAGATGCAAAGGATGAAATAGCCGTAAGCTTCGCGGGTACAACGGTCTCGACGGTCGCGCAGGAGGATGGTGCCTGGAAAGTCACGCTGCCTCCCCTGAAGGCGAACGCAGCGGGCCAGGAACTCCGTGTCCAGGGAAATGGAGAGAACGTATCACTCAAAAATGTGGTCGTGGGCGATGTCTGGCACGCCAGCGGCCAATCGAATATGGCCATGAGCGTTAACGCGGTGGCCGCACGACTGCCCCGGGCCAAGGACGACATCGCGTCCGCCAATTTACCCGCGATACGCTTTCGGCGCATTGGGAGTAATGGCGCGGCAAGCCCCTTGAGCGATTTGGCCGAGCAGGGCGACTGGGTCGTATGCACGCCCGAGTCCGTGGCGGGATTCTCGGCGGCGGCATTTTATTTTTCCCGGAATCTCCACGCAGCACTTAACATTCCTATGGGCATCATCGACACCTCGCGGGGCGGCACGCCCATCGAGCCTTTTATCCCCCGGGAGGCCTTCACGGGGCACCCCACCCTGGAGCGGGAACTGGAACTGGGTGATGCCAACGATCTCGAAGGCATCTGGAAACTTCCCGGTGGTGTACGGGCGCGGGACGAGAATTGGTTTCCCGGGCGGCTCTTCAATTCCCGGCTGGCCCCCATCACGGCCTTTCCCGTGCGGGGTTTCATCTGGTATCAGGGCGAATCGAACTGCGGAACCCAGGAAGACCCCAGGGACTACCGCCACAAGATGGCCGCCCTCATTAAGGGCTGGCGCACGGCCATGAACAATCCAACGATGCCGGTCTACTTTGTGCAACTGCCGGGGAGTGGCGCGGGTCCCGGCTGGCCCCTTCTCCGGGAAGAACAGCGGTTGAGCGCCACCCTGCCCAATACGGGCATGGCCGTCACCATCGACCTCCTCGACGGCGACATCCATCCGCCCAATAAGATTGATGTGGGCGAGCGCCTTGCCCGCTGGGCCCTGGCCAAGACCTACGGCAGAGAGATCGCCTTCAGCGGCCCCCTCTTTCGCAATGCGACGATTGCAGATGGACAGGTAACGGTTCACTTTGATCATGCCGACAGGGGACTGATGAGCGCCGTCAAGAAAGGGCTGGAACTCCCGAACGAAAACCCGAGCCTCCCCCTCCACCACGTTGAGGTAGCCGATGCCGACGGCCAGTGGCACGAGGCGCAGGCAAGCATCGAGGGCCAGACCCTTGTCGTACAAAGTGAAGCGGTGTCCGCCCCCATCGCCGTACGATATGCCTATGCGATCGATCCACAACACTGCCACCTCTACAACCACGATGGCCTGCCCGCCGCCCCTTTTTGCTCGGCTCCCGAGTTGCTCAACTACGACCCCGGCCTGCCCACGGAGTGAAATTGGCTGCCCAGCGCTCCTCATGGGTTCCCGTCCCAAGATGACGCCACCCGTTCATAGTGGTCTGAATCGAGCATATGGGAGGTTAACAGGCCACTTTAATTTTGGACTTCCAAGGGGTTGAGAACCAACACGACTCACGCCGTAGCTCCATGAGACGGGCTTTCAGCCCTCAATGGATCAATCCGTCCGGAAACATGGGGCTTCACCCCATGCTGGAATGCTGCCTGGCCGTTGGCCCTCAAATAAAGACTTTTGGCGAAACAACAACGATTTCTTCAGCGCCAAAGGCGCGTGCCATATCAGCCTGGGGCGAAGTCCCAGGAATAAGAGCATCAAAAGAGGATCAGGGCTGAAAGCCCGGGTCATTTTACGCCCGAATAAAAGGATTCATTTAAAAATCAGCAACCACCGGCAGAGCCGAGGGTATAAAGAAGGCCCCGGCAACGGGGCCGATAACTTCGATCATATCTGATAGGCGATAGTTCCACGTACGGTCTTAGTCCACGAAGTGGGCGACATATCGTAGCCCAGCGGCGAGCGAAGCGAGTCCTGGGTATTGGTCGACACACACCGATGTGAGTCCCAACGGGGCGACATAGGGCGCGAATTCGGTCCCATCTCCGAAAATTCTATGCCGCCCCGCTGGGGCTGGAATGCTGCCTGGCCGTTGGCCCTCAAATAAAGACTTTTGGCGAAGCAACAACGATTTCTTCAGCGCCAAAGGCGCGTGCCATATCAGCCTGGGGCGAAGTCCCAGGAATTAAGAGCATCAAAAGAGGATCAGGGCTGAAAGCCCGGGTCATTTTACGCCCGAATAAAAGGATTCATTTGAAAATCAGCAACCACCGGCAGAGCCGAGGGTATGAGGAAGGCCCCGGCAACGGGGCCGATGACTTCGATCACCTCTGATAGGCGATAGTTCCACGTACGGTCTTAGTCCACGAAGTGGGCGACATATCGTAGCCCAGCGGCGAGCGAAGCGAGTCCTGGGTATTGGTCGACACACACCGATGTGAGTCCCAACGGGGCGACATAGGGCGCGAATTCGGTCCCATCTCCGAAAATTCTATACCGCCCCGCTGGGGCTCTCTGAGAGTTTTGCCCACGCCCCCAGGGCTTGCTGCGCATCGCCCTGGGCTACGATATGTCGCCCCTCCGGGGCTAAGAGCGCTTCGACCGCCCTATTCTGCAACACTGCAAAAATCACGCTACTTGAGCTAATAGTAGAAGAACTCGCCGGAACGGCAGAGCCGGTGGATTAGCTATGGTTCAGACCACTATAGCCGCCTTTTTACTCTCTGGACCACCGCCGTCAAAAGGAATAGCGCGCCGACACGTATACGTTGGTGCTCTTCTCAAACTGGCCGAAAAAGGTGTGGTCATCCTTTCCCAGGAATAGGTTGCCGCCCCCTTCCACGGTCCAACGGTCATTTACTTTGTAGGTGCTCTTTGGCCGTAGAAAGGCATCCTGGTCGCTAGGGCTGTAATAGGCAAAAAAGGACAGGATCAGATTCTGGTCCATCAACAGTTTCGTCAGCCGGACCGTCACCACGTGGCGGTCCTCGTCCCGTTTGGGAAATATCCGGAAGAACGGTGACGCAGCGTAGTTGTCGTAGTCGACCATATGCTCCACATAATATTGGATCGCCCCGGTGAGTTCCTTGGCAAGCTCGCGCTCATAGCCGATTAAGAATCGCCATTCGCTGTTGTTCACGCCAAAATCGCTCCCATCCGAATCGTCCCGGGAATCGTAATAGCCCAATTCCACGTTCAGGAGCCCCTTCCCCACCGGGCCCCGGGCGCTGGCACCATAGACATTCAGGCGCGGGTGGGTGGCCTCGAAGGGCACAAAGGTCTGGCCTGCCGGGCTCTTCCAATAGCCCCGATAGCCGTAGAGGGCCAGCTCGAAGCCCTTCACCCGCCGATAGAGCCGGAGGGCCACCTCATCATCCTGAAACCAATCGTTGGGCGGGCTCGTTTGCACCTGACGGTCTCGTCCCGAAGGGCCAAATATTGGACTGAAGTAGGTCACCCGTTCGCCCCGAATAAACCGATCACGGTCAAAGCGGGGCGTGTAGACCACCTCCATGTTCAGCCATTTTGGGTACCACCCCACCTTGATGGCGTCGGACGGTGCCTTGAGATATTCCTGGTCACGTCCGAGGAAATAGGATTGCCAATCCTTCGGAAACAGGTCATTGATAAACAGCAGGTCACCGGTCCCCCAGGTCAATACCTGACGACCCACCCGCACGTCCACGGCGTCTACCGGTGAAAAGGTCAACCGGAACTGGCGCAAATCAAACTCCGCCTCTTCGGTCACGACATCACCATAAACATCCGCCGTCACCTCCAGGGCCGTGTCGCCCCAGTGCTTCTTCGCCTCCAATTGGAGTCGGGACTCGCCAATGCTGAGATCACCGGGCTGTTCCGGGTCGTTGTGGGTACGCATCCCGACACGGGTTTCCCAGAAACCATGAAGCCAGGCGGGAAGACGGTCGGTCAACCGCAGGTCCGTCGTGCCGTCCGTGGCGGGGCTGTCGTCCGTGTCACCACCCAAACCAGGCGGCAAGGATGGCGACTCCGAATCCCCACCGAGGCCGGGTGGCAAAGACGGAGATTCTGTACCGCCGCCCAACCCGGGTGGCAGGGACGGCTCTTCCGAAGCGGGGGTTTCGGGCACGAGCCCCGGGGGTAAGGCTGGTTCGTCCTGGGCGACGGCGGGCAGCGCGAGCACAACAACACACAGGGTGGCGATCCAGCGGTGTGGCACATAAGCGATCATGCGAATCGACCCCAATCTACGTATTGAATATCCCATGTATCACCTCCGAACTAGCCGTTGCGTGCTGTGATGATTCCAGTGTATCGAATATGCCCAAAGTGAGCAGCAGGGTGCCACTCGCGCGCGCGCAATTCATCCTGGGTCTACACTCCCTCTGGGTCCCGGACGTGCCGAGCCGCCTTTTCTCAGCAGCATTCCAAACTATTTCAAAAATTCCTGTGGCGGCTTCCGAAGATACCGCTCAGTGAATATATCTTCCGTCAGGCCCACACCGTACTGTACGTCACTGTAGTCGAGGGTGGTGGACCCGCCAGATTCCACATCCACCATCTGGGACTTCGTGACGGTCTTATAGACCGTTCCGTCGGAACCAGTAGTGTCTTTCACAGCGAGGACTTTCGCGATACGATACACCACGCCCCCCTTTTCGAAACGCACTTCGTAGGGGATAAAGAAGTTCTTGTCGATATACATGGTATACGAATCAAACTCCACGGCACCTCTGTCCTTTGGCGTGTTCTTTAACACGTAGGCGTTGGCCGTTGTCTCGATAAGCTCGTGCGAATCCTCGTCAAGCCCACGCCCGGACACGTCTTCGTAGAAAAAGTCCGATCCCACAAAACTGGTCCGTTCATCACTGGCGGCAATTTGCTTCACCAGATCAAGGGCGGGCAGATAGAGCCAGCGGTCGTCATCCTTATCCACGTGCTTGTGCACCATGAAGACCGTTCCCCGCTCGTCGGACGGCTCGTGAAAATATACATAGAACCGCTGGGTCTTGTCCTGGTCGTCCGTGTTCATACGCAGGATGGTAAAGGCCTTTGTGCGGCTTCTGCCCTGCTTATCCTTCACGGTCATCGTGACCTTCGCCCGACCGTCGGGCCCCTGGTAGTAGGACATATGATTGGCCTTGGTCACGATTTCTTCGACCGAAGGAGCAGCCTGGGCAAAGGCCCCCACCCCGGCAGTCAGGGCCACGGTCAAGAGGCCGGTTAGTAGTACTTTTTTCATCGTCAATCTCCTTAACGTTTTGCCAGCGCGGCTGGCCTATGCTTCACGTTTACAGTTCGTTCCGACAGGACGCACGGCGCGCCAGAGCCCAGGCAACCAGGGCGGCAACTACCGTCAGCGCGGTACAGATAGCCCCCAGGGTGGTCCAGCTCAGCGCGATAAAGGGGTGGACGTTTACCGCCAACAGCGCAATCGCCGTCACACTGGCCACGAACGTGGTGCCAAACTGGCAAAGCATGGAGCACGCCGCTGTCTTGGGAAACAACAGGGGCTCCAGAAGCCGCACCAACGACGGCAGAATCAACAGGGTGGCCAGACCCGACACGAGCAGAATCGATGCCAGGAAAATGCCGACGGTGACATAGGGCAGGAGCGGGGCCAGCAACAAGGGAGTAAAGCCCACAGCGATGACCACCACATTGCGGGTAATCGCCCGGGCCGGCTCGCCAAACACGTGATCATGGCAGGCATCCCAGGAGCCATGCTCCGCATAGAGCGCACGGGTTCGTGCAAGAAAGTGGATGGCGAAGTCAACCGCCAGGCCAAGGGTCAGCGAAGACAGGACGGCCACCGGCATGTCGTAATCCTTCCCGACGAGCCCCACCACGCCGTAGATGAGGGCGATGGTCAGCGTCAGGGGAATCATGGAGAGCAATCCCCAAAGGGCCGACCGAAACAGGATAATCATCATGAGCAGCACCACGAGAAAGCTGCCCAGGAAGGCCTGCAGCATGCCCGCGACCATCTTCTGCTGCCACACCACGTTGATGTAGGACAGGCCAAACCATTCATGCTCCAGGGGGACCGGGGGTGGGTTCTCGGCGAAGAAGGCCTCCACCGAACTCACCACGTGGGTCATATCCAGATTATCACCACTGCGCAGTTGTACCCAGAGGCTGGTTTGGCGGTAGTTGGGGGTTACCATGTGCCAGAGATCACCGGGACGGTGGCTGCTCTGGTATTGCATGAGACACTGGGCCACCGCGGCCGAGCTATCCGGGATACGGAAATTGGCCTCGCTCCCGTCTATCAATTCCCGGTGAACCGTTTTCACAATGTCGGCCAGCGAGTTGGACTTGCCCACCACACCGGTGGTCAGCAAGTGTTCCTGCAAGCGACGCATGTATCGGAGCACTTCCGGATTCTTGAAGGTGGCTTCCGCCTCGGGGGCTGCAACCGACACTTCGGCCTCCATCGCGGGTCCGTCTCCACCGAGCCCTGCCGGCAAGGCGGGCCCGTCATCGCCACCCAATCCTGCAGGAAGGGCGGGCGCCTCATCACCGCCCAATCCAGCTGGCAGAGCGGGCGCCTCATCACCACCCATTCCCGACGGTAAAGCGGGTGTCTCCGGGACGCCTTCGGACACAGCATCGCCATCCGATGGGGCAATGGCCCCGGTCTCGCCGGGGGCACGCAGCACGAGGTAGGCCATATAGGTGCCGCCAAAATGCTCGTTCAGCACCCGGTCCGCCACACGGATAGGATGGTCATATTTGAACCAGTTGGTGGGATTGTCGTTAATGCGGATACGGCTCATGCCCACGAAGGCGACGACCAGCACGAGCACCGAGACGGCAATCACGGCTTTCGCATGGTGGAAGGTAAAATACCCCATGAGATGGAGAAAGCGCCCCACGAGACTCTTGTCCTGCGCCGTCTCGACCACCGAAGTATCGGCCATGCCGAAGTTCTCCAGCCGCCGCTCCGGGATGAACATGATGTAGGCCGGTATGAAGGTGATTGTAAAGAGCCAGGCCAGCATAATTCCCAGGGCGACAAAGATCCCAAAGGTCTGTACGGGAGGGATGGGCGTCAGCGCCAAGGACGCAAAACCTGCGGCCGACGTGAGCGAGGTGTAGAGCATGGGCGCAAAGAGGCTCTCCATGACGCCCACCATGGTCTTTCGCCGATCTCGCGTCTGCTGATAGCGGTCGAAAAACTCGGAAAGGATATGGATAGAATCCAGCACCGCGATAGGCATGATGAAGATTGGAATCATGGAGCTCATGATGTGGATCGTGTTCCCCGTAGCCACCAGCAGCCCCATGGTGCATATCACGGCCGCCAATGCGATGAGCAAGGGCGATACGATGAGCACCAGTTTCCGGAAAAACAGCAACATCAAAAGAAAAATGACAAACATGGCTGTCGGTGCGGAGATCGCCATTTGCACAAACATCTCATGACCAAAGGTGTCATTCGCCACCGGTAGCCCCGTGATAAAAAAGCGCTCCTCCCCACCAAGTCCAGCAATCTTTTCGCGCAGTTCGGAATAGACGCGGTAGCTCAGGTCCTTGGAAGTGAGCGGCAGGTAAAGACACAAGGCCTGACCACTTTCCGACAGCAACGTACCATCCAGGAAAGGTATGCGACGGGCCTTGTCCCGTACCGCCAGCGCCTCGGCATCCGTCGCGGGCGCTTCGGGCATCAGCCATTCAAAGCGCACCACGCCCGGCCCCCCCTGCTCGATATTGTCCACCGTGGATGGCGCAATGACATCGGCGCGGATTACTCCCGCTTGCGGGTCCACTTCACCGATGGCCTCCCCGCGCAGGGTCAGGGCGAATTCGGTCAGATCATAGATTTTACGAAGGGACGCAGGATTGAAGACCCCCTGCGGATCCGTCTCGTTTACCACACCGAGGACCACAATGTCGTTGAGCGCGAAGACCTCCTTCATGTCATTGTGGAAAACACGGACGGCCTCTTCTTTGCTCAACATGTTTTCCGGATCGGTGTCTACCTTCACCCCGTGCAGCATGGGAAAGGTATCCGGCAGCACCGAGGGTAGCAGGGCGGTCGACCCGATGACGACACACAAGACCACCATGATGCCCGCAATCATGCGGGGATGGTCCAGCGAGACGCGTGCTACAGATTCTCCCAGTTTCATGGCAACCTCCTTCATCGGACCCGACACCGGCTCCATACGATAGCTTTCTTTAACGCTCGGGGCTGAAATAATTGATATATCGCAACCTCACGATATATACTAGCATCAAGTAACGAGGAATGCAAGCCTATTCGAAGAATGAAACCCCAATCTCGCAGGACACGACTCACCCGTCCGTTATACATCGGACCGAAGCACACTGAAGGTGTCACCACAGCTGGCCAAGGAGTACGCCCATGCCCACCACGCCCACAACAACCAGTCCCGATGGACTCGCCCAAGCCGCCGAATGTCTGCGCACACTGGCCCACCCACTCCGGCTCCGCCTGCTCCAATTGCTGCTCCAGGACGATTACCCCGTGGGCGCACTGGCGGAGGCGTGCAATATCCCCAGTCATATCGCCTCCGAGCACCTGGGCAAAATGCGGGACCGGCGGCTCCTGCGCGCCGAACGCCGAGGGCGCCAGACCTTCTATAAGATTTCTGATCCCTACCTCAAGAGCATTATGGACTGCATTGAGAAACGCTTCGACTGATGGAAGTATCGGGAACCATGTTTTCTATCGATAGGAAATGCCCAGGTCCCACCCAGCCACCGTACAAAACCCACCACTTACCCTTCTCTGTCTGCTACACTTTTAAAAAATATACGATGGACACAATGGACGCAACACCCCCATTCAGTCGGAGAACTCCCCCATGCCCAATCGCCCCACCATGAACCGTCGCCACTTCCTCGCCGCGGCATCGGCCGCCGCAGTTACCTGGCCCTTTGCGAACATGGCCCGGGCCGAAGCCCCCGACCGCAAGGTCCTCACGGCAGACTATCCCTTCAAGCTCGGCGTGGCCTCAGGCGACCCGGCACCCGATGGCGTCGTGCTCTGGACCCGGCTCACGCCCGATCCGCTGATGGATGGTGGCGGCATGCCCCCCGAAAACGTCTTGGTCCACTGGCAGGTGGCCCACGATGAGGGCATGACCAAGGTCGCAGCAAAAGGCACGGCCACCGCTTCAAAAGACTGGGCCCATTCGGTACACGTGGAGGTGCAGGGCCTCGAAGCAGACCGCCACTACTTCTACCAGTTCAAAGCCGGCAATGAAATCAGTCCCGTCGGACGCACCCGCACCGCGCCAGCGCCCGACACCATGCCCGAGCTGCTCCGATTCGGTTTTGCCTCCTGCCAACACTATGAATCAGGCTACTTCACCGCCCTGGGCCATATGGCCAACGAAGACCTTCATGCAGTAGTTCATCTCGGCGACTACATCTACGAATATGGCCCCAACAAAAAGGCCGTCCGCCAACACAACAGCAAGGAAGTAGAGACCCTCGACGAATACCGCAATCGCTATGCCCTCTACAAGACAGACCCCGACCTCCAGGCCGCCCATGCCGCCTTCCCCTGGATGGTCACGTGGGATGACCACGAGTTCGACAACAACTGTGCAGGGGACATTTCCGAAGAGGACGGCATCGACCCGGTGAAATATCTCGCACGCCGCGCCAATGCCTACAAGGCCTACTACGAGAGCATGCCCCTGCGCCGCTCGGCCCTGCCCCATGGCCCCATGATGCAACTCTACCGCAACGTGACCTACGGACGCCTGGCCCAGTTCAACGTCCTCGACACCCGCCAGTACCGCACCGACCAGCCCTGTGGCGACAACAATGTCGCGCCCTGTGACGGTGTCTTCGATCCCAACGCCACCCTCCTGGGCGACATCCAGGAAAAGTGGCTCTGCGACGGACTGGCCGCATCCCCGGCCCGGTGGAACATCCTCGCCCAGCAGGTCATGATGGCCCGGGTCGACCGCACGCCCGGCGATGCCGTGGCCTGGAGCATGGATCAATGGGCGGGCTATGACGAGGGAAGAAAGCGCCTCTTCCGCTTCCTCCGTGACCAACAGATCAGCAATCCGGTCGTCCTCACGGGCGACATCCACACCAACTGGGTCAATGACCTTAAATTGGACTTTGACCGCGTCGACGATCCCACCATTGCCACTGAATTCGTGGGCACGTCGATCACTTCTGGCGGCGACGGTGCCGAAAAACGCAAGGACACCGACGGCGTGCTCGCCGACAACCCCTTCGTAAAGTTTTACAACGCCGAACGGGGCTACGTCCGCTGTGAGCTCACCCCCGACCAGTGGAAGACCGATTTCCGCGTCGTACCCGTCGTTTCAAAACCCGGTGGCGAATGCCTGACCCGCGCCACCTACGTCGTGGAAAACGGAAAGCCCGGCGCCGAGCGGGCGTAGGGAAGTTTGAAGGGTGCGCATAGCGTCCGCCGACGGCGGAAAGGGGACTGCCTCGCGCGGCCACCATGTGGAATCCCAAAGCCCGCCAAAACCAGAACGCCCACTGGCCCCATCGACGGATGCGTCAACGTGCGAGGCTGTACCGGCAATCACTCCAAGAACTGGTCAACACCGCTCCGATGGCCGTACCAGAGCAACCTCGCCTTGCCTCCCGCCCCATCCTGTCCGCAGACTTGCGTTATACTAAAACCAGTCGTCGTCGATGGCCGTCTTATTAGAAACGGAAAGTCCCTTTAGATGAAAAAACGTGGTTGTCTCAAACGAATCTTCCAGGTGTGCTGTGCCCTGTCCCTCCTACTGGTCCTCTTCGCCTGGGGGCTGGTCCTCTATCCCGGCTGGGGCATCCCCTTTAATTCGCAGCGCCAGGGAAACCCACCTCTTACCCCCGCCTGGGCCCTTGAGTGCTGGGTCTGGGAGGATGACACCAATACGGCCGAGTCCACGTTGGAAATGGTGAATGGACACCTCAAGCACGACTTTCCCGTCCGCACGATACTCATCGACAGCCCCTGGTCTACGCGCTACAACGATTTCGCGGTCGATGAATCCCGCTTCCCCAATCCGGAGCAATTCTTCACCAGTCTCGACGATCGGGACATACGGGTCGTCCTCTGGATGACGAGCATGGTCAATTATCGCAACAAGGACACGGCCATCACCGACTCGACCACATGGTACAACGAGGCCGCCGAAAAGGGCTATCTACTCACGTCGCCGGACAACACCCGTTGGTGGAAAGGCGAGGGCGGGTTCATCGATTACACCCATCCGGAGGCCATGGTATGGTGGCGTGGGATGCAGGAGCAGGTGTTGGATTGGGGCATAGACGGCTGGAAGCTCGACGGCTCGGCCACCCTCGCCTTCGAGTTGAAGGGCTATATCCCCTGGTTCTTTGCCGACTCCCACGTGGGGCGACTGACAACCCGAACCTACATGGATCATTATTACCGCGACGAATTGGCGCACGGACAGACGAAGAACCCGGACTTCGTCACCCTGTCGCGCTCGCTGGATTCCGTGCTCCCCTGGGGCCACCCGGAAGGGGTCGCGCCCATCGATGCCTCCCCCGTCAACTGGGTGGGCGACAACAAACATACATGGACCGAAGAGGAACGGGGCCTTCAGCGGGCCATTCGCCTCATCCTCAAAAGTGCGGACATGGGCTATAACATCGTGGGGTCGGATATTGCCGGCTATCACGGAGACAACCCCATCGACGCGGAGCTCTATATCCGCTGGACCCAGTTCTCCACCTTCTGCGGACTCTTTCTCAACGGGGGGCACGGGGAACGGCGCATGTGGATGCGCTCAGAGGAAGAGTTCGAAATCATTCGCACCTATTCCTGGCTCCACCACGAGTTGGTGCCCTACATGTACCACTACGTCGTCACGGCCCACGAGGGCGGGCGCCGCCTCATGAAGCCCCTCCCCGAGGGTCCTTATCATTATCTCTTTGGCGAAGACCTCCTCGTGGCCCCCATCGTCGCCCCCGGCGGAGAGCACACCGTACACCTGCCGGCAGGCCAATGGCGCTACTGGTTTGACGACCAGCAGTTGATAGAAGGGCCGACCACCATTAGCCGGGCCTTCCCCCTGGAGGAGTATCCCGTCTATATTCGGGAAGGGGCCATCCTCCCCATGCAGATTTCGCGGGAATACACCGGAATCGGGGATAAGACGTGGGAAGAGCTGCTCACCTACAACATCTACCCGGGAGATGGGGGGGCATTCGAATATGTTGACCCGACCAACCAGGCCCGTACACAGATTACGTGCACCACCGACGATGCCCTCTATGTGGCCATCGACGGACCGCCCCACCCCTACCTGATTCGTCTGCTCTACCCGAAAGCCCCCGTGTCGCTTCGCTTTAATGAAAGCATGCTGGAAGCAGACCGCTGGTATTACGATGCCCCATCACAGCGCCTTATCATCCGGAGTGCCGCCGGCGAACCTGGGCGCTATCGCATCGAATAGTGGAGAAACGGTAGCACCAGAATCGCTTGTCCAAGTTTGTTTTCGGGGGCGAATCCGTGGTAGCGTGTGTCCACGTTTACGTTCCACCACCATTGCTTACATCAGGAGAATAAAAATGACCCTTCTTGATCAGATCATCAACGGATTCCTGTTTACCCTGGGTGCCGTGCTTCTTTTTCTCTTCGGCGCGGGTGTGGGATTTTTTGACGGTTTCTAAACCCACGACCACGTATTCAGAATTCCCCGGAATTGTCCGGATCCTGGCCCTGCTTCCTTCGAAGCAGGGCTCTTTCTTTACTCTTCGCTCAGCACCTGATGCACGACAGCCAGAAAATCATCTACCTTGAAGGGCTTGACGATGGTCGCCCGTGCCCCAAATCGTCGGGCAAGATCGATAAAGCTCTCCGGCGCCGTTAGATCACCCGCGCCCCCCGATATGGCAATGGTCCGGATGCCGGGAAACTCGTTGCACAACTCCCGAATCGTCGACATCCCTTCCTTTTCCGGCATGAAGATGTCCGTAATCACGAGATCGGCGTGTTGGGTACGTTGGATCTGAAGCCCCGAAAGCCCATTGGCAGCCTCCAACACCTCATGGCCATCGTCCTCCAGCAGTTCGCGAATCGTCTGACGCATCGGATAGTGATCGTCGATTACCAAAATACGAGCCATCTCAGATTCTCCTTGGCAAGAAAGGTCCATCCGCGATGAAATCTATCTGCAGGCACCCAACACCAGAATTTAGAGTTTTCAGCCATACCCCAAGACGCACTATGACCTGATCCGGGACATATTTATACTAAACATAACTTTCTGTCACATTTTCTACACACTTTTACTCTATACTTCTGATTGTAGGCTCGCACAGTTGATTGACTCTTCGGAGTCATCAGCTCCCTCACGTTGGCATGCCCCCTGCCAAATCAGAGCCTACCTGCCGCAGCCCGTCGAGGTGCCCCCCTCGGCGGGCGCTTCCTTTTTCAGGACGGGTTGTGCGAATGGGCGTCTTCAGTTCCATATCACAACCATAGCGTACTGTGCCCCCGGGTGCAACTCCCCGCTCAGCCACCGCCGTGGGTACCGGATAGCGAGCCTTCCTCGCTGTGGCACGTACGCTCGACCACGCTGCCCCACCCCAAACGCCCAGGCGCCATCGTGAATAGTGCCGTTCCTACACCGCCCGGCCTATGACGATTAATGAATAATCTACGTAATTTCGTTTCATTTTCTATGTACTTATACGCTATACTTCTAATTGTAGGCTCGCACAGTTGAATGACTCTTCGGAGTCAACAACTCCCTCACTTTGGCATGCCCCCTGCCAAATCAGAGCCTACCTGCCGCAGCCCGTCGAGGTGCCCCCCTCGGCGGGCGTTTTTTGTCTATTCCCCCACCGTTCCCATTGCGCCCCCTACCAAGGCTTTGCTAGGGTACGCCGATACGCAATGTAATCGCTCCCCCAAGGAGCGAACAACGAGGGACTGACAAACCGATGCATATTCAGATTATTGGTGGTGGAAGCTGGGGACTCGCCATTACACGCCTCCTGGCGCTTAATGGTAACGACGTTCAACTCTGGTGCCGTAGCGAAGATCAGCCCGACGAATTGCGACGAACCCGAGAGAGTAAGACCTATCTGCCCGGAGTGCTGCTGCCCGAATCGGTCCGCATCGAGACCGAAATCAACCCGGAGGCGGAGATGGTGGTCTACGCCGTCCCCTCCCACGTCATGCGCGCCGTCGTCCCCGCATTCTCCTTCAAGAACCATCTAATCCGCGTCAGTGTCGCCAAGGGCATCGAGAATGACAGCCTGCTCCGCATGAGTGAGGTGATCGAAGCCATGGCCCCGGGCGGCGGTCCCGTCGTTTCCCTTTCGGGTCCCAGCCATGCCGAAGAAGTGGGCCGAAACCTGCCCGCCTCCGTCGTCGCAGGGGGCACCGACGCCGCGGCCCGAAAAGCCGTACAGGCGGCCTTTTTCAGCGATCGCTTTCGGGTCTATTCCAGTCCCGACATCATCGGCGTGGAGTTGGGCGGTTCCCTGAAGAACGTGGTGGCCATTGCCGCGGGCGTTTGCGATGGCTTTGGCCTGGGTGACAACGCCAAATCTGCCCTCATCACACGGGGACTGGCCGAAATCGCGCGTCTGGGCGTGGCCTGTGGGGCCAATCCGCTTACCTTTGCCGGCCTTAGTGGCATGGGCGACCTGATCACCACCTGCACCAGCAAACACTCGCGCAATCGTGCCGTAGGGGAAGCCATCGCACGGGGGGAAACACTGGAGCAAATTCGGGCCGGAAGCCACATGGTCGCCGAAGGCATCCGGACCACCCAATCAGCGTGCATGCTGGCCCAGAAAATGGGGGTTGAACTCCCCCTCGCAGAAGCGACCCACCGGGTCCTTTTCGACGGCGTGCCCGCCCGGGAAGCCATAGAAACCCTGATGGCCCGGGAAGCCAAGCCCGAGTGGCCCTGACAGGGCTCCGCCTGCGACACTCCAGACTTCAGGGGGCTGGGCCAGGGAGCGTTATACCGGGAAAGACATCTGCTAGAGGGCGCGGGGTCGACTGACTTTCGCCGGGGGCAGGGCGAAGAGCTGGTTCACCCGTTGGGCCAGCTCCTCAATATGGAAGGGCTTCTTCAGGAAATCATCGAAGCCGTAACTGGACAGTTCGAGGATTTCCTCTTCTTCGATAAAACCGGAGATACCAAGAATACGGGTATTCCGCGTTTCGACCCGCGCTTTCACCCGCTCGCAAACCATCCGACCATCCATATCAGAGAGATGGATGTCCAAGATGACCAACTGGGGATTGTGCTCGACGATGATGGCGCCCGCGTCAAAACCGGTGGAAGCCGTCAATACGACGAAATCATCTTCACGTGCGAGTACCGACGGGATGATATCGAGGTAATAGGGGTCATCGTCTACGACCAGAATACGACGTTCGCCTTCTTCCAACCGCTCCACCGGAATGCCATGATTCAGCATGAACGTGCGTAAGCTGTCATAGGGTATCCGTCGGTCGCCTCCCGGCCCGAGACGGTACCCTTCGATCTGACCCAGGTCAAACCAACGCGAAACCGTATCGGCGGACACACCACAAATCGTGGCGACTTCACCCGTCGTAAATACTCTGTTCTTCATTGTCGTACCTTCACCAACGCTGCTACTAACCCGGCGAATAGCGGGCACAGGCCAAGATTACCTCCGGCTGGGCATTAAACAGGCCGCTGGTCGTCGTCCCGCGCCAAACCTGCATGGCCGACCCGCTCCGAAGCACCCCTGGCGGTGGTTAAATCCCGATTGGGCCGTGCTTCGATGGCAAGCAGACATAACTTCCATACTACACCAGTCTAAGGCGTTCATGGTATCTATTCCGGGAGGGGAAACGCAAATTGCGTCTGGTTTCGGAGGAATTAATTGAGATTCCCGCTTTTCGCCTCACCACGTCGACGGCCGAAAAAGGGTATAATCACTACGGCTCGCCCCGTTGAAATCGTTGCATTTTTCCGTGCCCCGATCCTATACTTTAGATCCTAACAGTTTTATTTCGTATCTTCATTTATCCCCGAATCCATCCCAAAGAAAGTACAGGCCCCCAATGATTCCATCCCGCCTCGAAGTCATGCAGTACGTTGAGAAATTTGTGGCCGAAAAACTACCGGTATTCCTTCGCAATCCCGAGATTAACTGGCAGCCAAGCGACTATACCCCCGATCTCTCCACCGACGAAGGCTTCGAAGCACTCCGGGAGCTTCGTGATGAAGCATCCCGCTTGCCCGAGGACGCCTTGATTATTCTCGTCGGGGATATGATCACCGAAGAAGCGTTGCCCTCCTATGCGTCGTGGATCAGCACCCTCGAAGGCGTCGAGGCCACGGGGGAACCCCGGACGGCCTGGGGCGCCTGGAATCGCGCCTGGTGCGGGGAAGAGAACCGCCACGGCGATCTGCTGAACCGTTGGCTCTACCTTTCCGGACGGGTCAATATGCGGGAAGTGGAGGTCACCGTTCAGAATCTTATTGCAGACGGGGGCGACACCCAGAGTGAAAATGATCCCTACCGCACCTTCATCTACACGTCCTTTCAGGAAGTCGCCACGCGCATCTCCCACCTGAATGTCGGAAAAATCGCACGGTCGGTCGGCGCGGAAAAGCTCTACAACCTGTCAGCAAAAATCTCCGGCGACGAACACCGTCATGCCCGGGCCTACAAGTATTTCATCTCGAAGATCCTCGAAGTAGACACGAACGAGACCCTCCTTGCCTTTCAAGACATGATGAAGAAAAAAATCACCATGCCGGCCATGTACATGCGCGAGCGGGGCGAAAAAGTCGGAGACACCTTCAAAAAGTTTGAAGAGGTGGCGAAGCGGAGTGGCGTGTACACCGGATGGGACTACGTGGAAATTGTGGAACAGCTTCTCAAGGAGTGGGATGTAGAGCATCTCACGGATCTGTCCCCCGCCGCGGCCAAGGCCCAGGACTACCTGTGCCGCCTGCCCGAACGCTACCGCACACTCTTGGAACGGGTCCAGTCCCGTCAGCCCAAAAAGTCGCTTACGGAAATGGAACCGGTCGTGTTTTCCTGGCTTCACCCCCACGAGGTCACGGCAAACTCAACGCTGTAAGATTATTCTAAAAGTACCCTATCGGAAGCCTGGGCCCACTGGAGAGCACCGGGCTTCCTTTTTTTAGCCGGGTATCCGCTCCCTAAAATGCGTCGGTCGGCTCTCCGCCAATTGCGTCGCCATAGAGTCGGTGATTCTCACACGTCAGGCTGAAGTCTTCCCGTTCGACGGATAGCACCGCGGCCGTGCCATTGCGGCCACTGATCTTCTGGCAGATTTGAAGGGTCCGTATGGGGATATCTTTGGCCATGTGCCTCACCTGCATACCGCGCTCGCCCGCGCCAGCCAGAACCATCTCCGATTCCTTGGTCACCAGGGCCAACCCGCGGGCATAGGCCTGCTCGTCTTCTACCGCGTTGGCCTGCCAGTGGGACGCCAATGCGCCATAGTCGACCGACTTGGTCTTCAACACAGACAACTCTGGTCCCCGCCCCCCTACCTCTCCCCCTTGTTCTTCGAGCCGTTCCCCCAGGGCCTCGAGCGTGGCACACTCCGTTACAGCAAAAACCGCCTCCCCCAACACCTCCGCAACCTGGGCCAGGGATTCCGTGCTATACATCCGTCCCTTTTCTGCCGCCTGCCGCCACTCATCAATGCGAATGTCAAAGTCATAGAGCAGCTTGGGCACCCCCGTCTTGAGGCGCAGTCCCTCCGGCAATTTCTTTGCCAGATTCAGAACCTGCCGACAGGGCGCATCAAGCTTGCTCACATCGGTCACATACTCCTTACTCATGGAAACAATTTCTTTGAGGATAATATTGACGAATCCCGTCGCCTCTTCCAGAACGCCCCGGATAAAGGTTGCCAGCATCGTTTCTCCGAGCCGCTCGCCTAGCGCAAACATGTCTTTAATCGCTTCGGAAAGGGTAACGATCAGATCCAGGGTCGCGTAGGTCGCATGGCCACTGCGAAGCGTTCGTGCCGTCGCCCCCCCTTGTTTACCGGCCCGCAGCACGAAGACCCGCGCCCGGCCGACATTGAGACGCTCTTTCCCATAGAAGGCAACGAGTGCCGGCACAACACGCCGACGCACATGAGAGCGGGCCCAATGGCGTAATCCCGCCTCAACCGTTTCGATACCCGCGCGGCCATAGTCATCGCAAAAGAAGGCCGCGCAGAAATTTACGTTCGATGGCTCGCGGATCGTCGATTCCATGGCCTCCGCCTCGAACCGGTTCAGCACCTGAATCGAGCAGTGACGCACCGTCTTCCCAACGGTCAGCGCTCCGGCAAATACCGTCGTCCCGATGCTATCCCCCGCGATGGCCCCCCTATGGCCGCAATAGACCAGCGCGGCATGTTCCAGCGCCGCGGCCGAAATATTACCCCCGGGCGCTATCACGCGGGAATTGCTGAGTACCCGCTGCACCGTCACACTGCCCCCATGAGAAAGCAGCCAGCCCCCCTGCAAATTATCCGAAACAACAATGTCCCTGTCCGCGACGATGACACCGGATACCGCCCCCTTGACGCGAACACTTCCATCGTGCACACGAATCAAGAGCCCCTCTTCACAGTCCCCCTCAAGCGTCAGATTCCCCCGATGCTCGATTCGGCGCATGAAGGCGGTGTGGGGTATGCCCTCGATTTCCGAGACGGGCTCCCGCGGACCGGCCATCGTCAATAGCGACGCACCGTCCAACGTGATGGCCCCGGAACTCTCCTCAGGGAGAGACGCAGGCGGTTTCGGGGTCGGCGCTGCCGGGGCGACCGGGGCTTCGACGGAGGAAACTGCCCCCTCATCCGATTGGGTCGCCCTCCATGCCGCATAGTTCTCCAGGCATCGGTCGATAAGCTGCAGGAGGCGCACCTGATTGGGAGGTGGGGTTGCGCCATCGCTCATCTGGCGCAACTTGGCCTGAGTATCCTGCAAGACCTTTAGATCCCCGTCTTTCGCGTTGGGGAAGTCTTTGATAAGAAAGAGGTCAATGGCAGTACGCAAGGTATTGTTCGTTCGCTGAAAATGCCCTTCCCCACCGCCCGCATTGGCCGCACTGATGGCGGCGCGAATCCGTTTGAGCATGGCCTGTTCCTCGGCAGAAAGCCCCGACGCATCGGCCTTTTCCCTCAAATAGGATGATAATGTCTGCACCTCTTCGGGGGACAGACGGGGAACTTGCTCAGATTCTTCGCCCCTGAATTTATCCAGCGCGGTGGACAGTGAGGTAGTCTCCACGCGTTATTGACCTCCATGTACATTCAACACTTTTACACCGAACAGACGCATCGCGCACGCCGATACCCACGCATACCCTGACGAAACGCCAGCACATTTAAACAATTACTTAGGGGATTGTAGCGCATAACTCGGTCCAACGCAACGGGTTGACATAATTCCCTGCTATACTTATTATCTCACTTTTCATCCTATTCACTAAAACATACCTCCTGCCCCGGCCCCCACCATGCTCTCGTAACAGCAGATAACGCCCTCACCCCTTCTCAGCGCGTACTGGCTGGAACCCCTAAAAATGCCTATGCTATACTTCGCCGGTGAGTAAGACAATTGCATTGACAGATCTGTACCGACCGGTTGAAACCGAGCTGAATGGTGTTCGCGATGAGATTCACCAGCTGTGGATTGACGCCTTGGCCTTGGTTCGTGTAGACAGTACCATTGCCCCCCGCCCGGGTGGCAAACTGCTCCGCCCTGCCCTTTCGCTTCTGGCGGCAGGCGCGATTGGCGGCACGGATCTCAAGCAGTATGTAACCCTCGCCAGTTCCTTCGAAGCCCTCCACATCGCTTCGCTCGCCCACGATGACGTTATCGACCGGGCCATACTCCGCCGGGGCACTTCCTCGCTGAATGCCTTCTGGGATAATCACGCGGCGGTCCTGGGTGGTGACTACCTGGTTGCGCGGGCCGTCGAGATGCTCGCCACCTACGATGTGTGCGCCGTGGTAGCCAATGCAATCAAATCGGTACGGTGTATGGCCGAAGGGGAACTCTACTTCTTCGGAAAAGAAAACGACCCCATCGTCGTCGAAGACTGCATCATGCTGGCCGAACAGAAGACCGCCAGTCTATTTGCAGAAGCATGCAGTGCACCCACCTACATCATTGACGCCACTCACCGAAAAGCGCTTTACCAGTTCGGAATTTCCCTCGGCATTGCCTTTCAGCTGGTGGATGATGTGTTGGACATCACACAAAGCACGGAACAATTGGGCAAGCCGGCCTGTGGCGATATCGTTGAAGGCAAGAAAACCATCCCCATTATGCACCTGAAGAATGGGCTGAACAGCGACGACGGGGCACGCCTGGAGGCCATGCGGGGCACCGACATCTCGGAAGAAGATCGCGAGTGGATCATTGCCAAGGCCGAAGAAACCGGTGCAAAAGACATGGCCGAAGCACTTACCCGTTCCTACGCCGACGAAGCCCGTCGCCATCTGGCCCAACTCCCCCCCTCCACCTACCGGGACAGCATGGAAGGCATCGTTGAATTCGTAATGGTGCGGGTCTCCTAGACGCCGCTCCTCTGAACACGGCCTCACAACTTATTTCGCCACCCTACCCGGTCGTCCCGCAACAAGCAGGCTACAGCTCTCCCATCCCCTCGTAGACCACTTCAAAACTCAGGGTCGTTTTCTTGCCATCGGGCAACGTGGCCGGCACCGTCATGAGCACACTCTTATGCTCGTCCAGGGGCTCGCGGATTTCCGGTGCAGTCACCTCCGTCTTGTCTCCCGGACGTAAGCTGATGACTACCGGGTGTTCCGTCGCCGTATCCGCCTTGCTGGCCTCGGTGACATGATCGTAGCCCATAATCCCGTCCACTTCTGTATCCCCCGCAGCGGGAATCAGCAGGGCAAAATAGGGGTACTCCGCCGAGCCCAGGTGATCTCCATCCTGTGGCTGGAGTGCAAAGCGCATGGTGTACACCCCCGTGGCGACTTCATCGTCCCGATAATCTCGCTCATCCTTGTGTACTATCAGCACCCCAAGCAAGGTCCCTTGGGCAACCTGCTTCATGGCCGTCCGCAGTTCCTCGGGGGCCCCTTTCAGCGCAATGGATTTGCAGAGGACCAACTCATAGACGGGCCCCTCATCTCGGAGTAGTTGCACCTTCTTTGTGCCCAAGGACGCTTGAATGGCCGGGGCCACCCCGGCAATCGGTTCCGCCGGGGTTGTCTTAAGGGTCCACTCCGCCGCAGGAGCCACCAAGACCATCACGAAAAGACTCGTTGCCAGTACTATCTGATGTACTATCGCCATTTTGAAACCTCCATTTCTCCACGTGGGCCCGACGCGCCGTCGACTTCCTGGCACGCGCCAATCGTTGCGCCCTACCCGAATCAGCGGATGGGGACACGCCCCGAAGGAACCGGTCAAACCATGCGCTCGACCATAGCCCATCCCACCGGCAGGGTGCAATCTGATACACCATTCCCCAGAATTATCGCTTGACGTCTAACAATAATTTGGTTTACAATCACATGGAAATCATTGCAAAGGAGTTAGCATGTCTCTGGAACAGGAATTGAAGCTTGAGCGGCCCATGGATGATATACACCATGAAGCAATTCTAAGCATCGTACGAACGGCCGGCCTCCTATCGCTGAAGGGTTCTACGCTCTTTCGCCAATTCGACCTGACCGAGGCCCAATTCAATGTCCTTTTTTCCCTGAAATACAAGGAAACGGTCTGGACCCAATCGGATCTGGGTAAACGCCTGGTCGTTACACGGGCCAGTGTCACCTCCGTCCTTGACAAGTTGGAAAGCAAGGGACTGGTGGAGCGCCGCGTCGTGGAAGGCAATCGCCGAATCTATCACGTGGACCTGACACAGGCTGGCCGCGAACTTATCGACAAGGTGGAGCCCCGCTATCGCGAGAACATCCACGAAGTCACGGCCTCCCTGGATCGTCCGACCTGCGAAGCCCTCATCGAGAGCCTGGAGAAGATACGGGTACAATGCACACGCCCTGACGACTGAAGTAGCAGGCCAGTCCACACATCGCAAGAGCACTCATGATCGATTACCAGCGCACTGCGCGAGGATAGTCCAATGACACAACGCGGATCGGGCGGGAAGACATCAACGGAACCCACATTTCAGCCTCGTGGATTCTGGGCACTCGTCGTTACGCAATTTCAAGGGGCCATCAACGATAACCTCTATCAATGGCTGATCATCTACAGCCTGATCGCCACCTTGGAATCCACGGTAGACGGCGGTGTCCTTCACTTTTCCTGGATGGGCCTGAACGGCACAGCCACGCCCTATGACTACGTCAATGGGCTGTCCACCATTCTCTTCTCCCTCCCCTTCATCCTCTTTCCCAGCCTTTTTGGCGCCCTGGCCGATAAGTATAGTAAGGGTTCCCTGGCGGTTGTCACCAAGGTGATGGAGGTAGGCATTATGGTGGCGGGCGGCGTGGCCTTCTATATTGGGGCGCCCACCTTCATCTGGCTCATGCTCTTTCTGATGGCCACCCAAAGTGCCCTCTTCGGCCCCGTGAAATATGGCATCATGCCGGAGACCCTTCCGGAGCACCGCCTCTCCTGGGCCAACGGCATCATTCAGATGACCACCTTGGCGGCCGTCATCCTGGGTATCGTCATGGCCGGGAAGATTTTCAGTCTCTTCGCCGACCGCCTCTACCTGACCTCACTGGTCCTTATTGGCTTCTCGGCCGTTGGGATCATCTCGTCACTAAGCATTTCCCGTCCCCCGGCAGCGAACCCCCACCTCAGCATCCCCCTGAACCCCCTGCTTCCCTGGAAAGGAATGGGGCGCTACTTTGGAATCATCTGGCGGGATCGGGTGCTCTTCAATGTCGTCATTGGCTACATCTACTTCTGGTTCGCCGGTGCGCTGGTGCGCTCGAATATTGTAAAGCTTGCCGGTGACACCCTGAACCTGGGGGAATCCTATCAGAGCGCGCTTCTGGGTGCCGTAGTGCTCGGCATAGGCTTCGGCGCATTGGCGGCAGGCTTCCTCTCCCGGAACAAGATTGAGACCGGAATCATCCCCATCGGCGCATTGGGCATGGCGCTCTTTGGCGCCCTCATGGCCATACCCCATGACGTCTATGGCTACGTGATACCCGCTCCCCTAGCGGACGGAGGCACCAGCGCGTCGCCGGGCACCTACTTCTACTTCCTCGCTTTCAGTACCTTTGGCCTTGGCTTCTTTGCCGGCGCGTTTGATGTCCCCCTGGCCGCTTCGATTCAGCACCGGGCACCCCGGGGAACCGTTGGGGGTATCATTGCCACCACCAACATGTTGACCTTTGTCGGCATGGCGGGCTCCGGGGTACTCTTCATGGCGCTCGGACTCCTGGGCCTCTCCACCTACCAGGTCTTCCTCCTGACCGCCCTCATGTCGCTGGGAATCGGTATTTACATTTCCCTCCGCCTGCCCCACCTCTTTCTGCGGGCCGGTCTCTGGGTTCTGGCCAATACCCTCGTGCGCATTCGGGTGCATAATCGCGCACAGTTCCCCCAGGAAGGCGGGGCCCTCCTCGTGGGCAACCACATTTCCTTTATCGACTGTCTTGCCCTCTACGGTGCGACCGACCGGGACATTCATTTCGTCATGGGTGCCTCTGTGATGAAGCGCCCCCTGATAGGACGATTGGCATCGTTGCTCCATGCCGTTCCTGTGCTGGACGATGGCAGTGAGGCGACGCAACGGGAAATGACCCAACGGATACGCCATCTCCTGGCGGCCGGAGAAATTGTCTGTATCAACAACGAGTGTCGGTGCACGGCGGATGGGGCCCCTTTTCCATGGAGCTCGGACTACAGCCCCCTGACCCAGAATCTCCAAATCGCGGTCATCCCCTTTTTCATGACCCGACTCTGGGAAAGCCTCTACATCTATCGCGATGGAAAGCTTGCCTGGCGCCGTCCCAAACAAGTCCCGTTTCCTATTGACCTCCGATTCGGTGAGCACTACCCGGCCGACGTGCCCGTAACCACCCTCCACGCTACCATTCGGCAACTCGGACGGGAAGTGCATACGGAGCGGCCCCTTCGGGTGACACTACTTCACCGCGGCTTCGTGCGCATGGCCCGTCGAAACCTTCGAAAAATGGCAGTGGCCGATGCCCTCTCGGGGAGACTGAGTTATTTCAAGGTGCTGGTCGGCAGCATTGTGTTCGCACGCAAACTGCACAAGCGTTTGGACCAACAGAAAATGGTAGGCGTCATCCTGCCTCCCTCCGTGGGTGGCACGCTCACCAATATTGCGCTCCAACTCATGGGGCGCGTACCTATCAACTTGAACTACACGGCCAGCAGTGAAGTCATCGCATCGTGCGCACGTCAATGTGGCGTAACCCAGGTGCTGACCTCAAAAAAAGTACTGGAAAGACTCCCGTTGACCATACCGGGCGAGACCATTCTGCTGGAAGATATTCGGGACGGGGTCCGCGGCGTAGACCGATTGGTCGCCATGATTCTGGGACTTTGCTGTCCCGTGTCGATATTGGAACGCCTCTGGGGAACTGGTGGGCGCCGTTCCGACGATCTTGCCACCATCGTCTTCTCCAGCGGCAGCGAGGGTGAACCCAAGGGGGTCATGCTCACGCACCGCAACATCATCACAAATATCGACGCCACCTTGGAGGTGTTCCCCAACGACCGGCAGAGTTGTATCGTGGGCTTTCTCCCCTTCTTCCACTCCTTCGGTTTCACGGCAACCCTGTGGCTTCCTTTGATTCACGGCATTCGCGGCATCTATCACAGCAACCCGCTGGAACCCAAAATCATTGGAAAACTCATCGGCCTCCACGATGGCACCATCATGATTGGCACCTCGACGTTTATGCAGGGCTTCATTCGAAAATGTACGCGCGAACAGCTCGAAAGCCTCGCCTTTATCGTTTGTGGCGCCGAAAAACTGGCTCCCCGGGTGCGCCTGGCTTTCAAAGAAAAATTTGGGCTGGAACCTTTGGAAGGCTACGGTACGACCGAGTGTGCCCCGGTCGTGTCGGCCAATATTACCGATTGCGCCTCCCCCGGCTTCTTCAGTCCTGGAACCCGGCATGGCAGCATCGGCCGCCCCATCCCCGGCGTGGAAGTCCGTGTGGTAGATACCCAGAGTGGCGCTCCCGTTCCGGTGGGCGAAACCGGCTTGCTACTGGTGAAAGGCCCCAACATCATGCAGGGCTACCTGAACCAGCCGGAAAAGACCGCGACCGTGCTGAAAGACGGCTGGTACGAGACGGGTGACATTGCGCAATTGGACGAGGACGGTTTCATCACCATCACGGACCGGCTCGCCCGTTTCAGCAAGGTCGCCGGCGAAATGGTACCCCACACACGGGTCGAAGAAACGCTGCACACCCTGTTGCAACTTACGGAACAGCGGCTGGCCGTTGCCGGCGTTCCCGATACCCAGAAGGGGGAACGACTGGTTGTGCTTCATACCCTGACCGATGAAGAACTGGAAGCCCTGCTCGTGGCCCTCAAGACGTCGGACATGCCGAACCTATGGATTCCGAAGGCCAACGCCTTCTACCGTATCGACGAAATACCCGTCCTGGGCACGGGTAAGATGGATATTAAGGCCGTCAAGCAGATGGCCCTGGCCTTTGATCTCGGAGACTAGATTTCTTTTGAAAGCATTTCCCTATACGCCCCGGCGCATCCGTCCCCTTATGGCATACGGTATCGTTTTCGTCGTGGTGTCCCTCGTCCTGTTTAACTTTGTTACCGACCATCTCGTTTCCCGCTATGAGGCGAACGCGGCACGGGAACCGGGCACCCCCTACCTCGAAGGAATGGCCCCCCGTAGCCTCGGCCCGGCGGACGCGACAAAAGCCGTACTTTTTGTTCATGGGTTCATCGGGGCACAAAGCAACTTTGCCCAGCTTCCCGACACGGTTGCGGAATCGGGGTGGCATGTGGAAACCCTGCGCCTGCCGGGGCATGGCACCTCCCCCCGAGACTTTGAACGCACCACGGCCGATGAACTTGAGGCTGGCGTGCGCGACGCCGTCCGTGCGTTGAAGGCCGACTACGATACGGTGGTGCTGGTCGGTCACTCCATGGGCGGCGCGCTGTCTACCCTGGTGGCCGCACGGGAACCCGTCGACGGCCTCGTCTTGTGCGCGCCTTATTTTGGACTCACCTACGATCACCTCCTGGGTATCCCTACCGACTGGCTGGCGAAACGATTGGCGCTCGTTGTCCGATGGCTCCCCGGCCGCCCTGGCAATGGCCCCGTGGCCAAGCCGTCGGGACGCGCCCATATCGATTGCTACGGCTGGATACCCACGGCAGGCACCTTAACCGCCCTGGAGGTGCAAGAGCGGGCAAATGACGCCGCCGTTCTGGAAGCCGTTACGGGTCCCGTCTTTGCCATCCACTCCCGCAACGATTCCGTCACGTCCTCCGAGGCCACGGCGACGGCCCTGGAGAAGATGACCCGCGCCTCGGTTCAAACAACTTGGCTGGAACGGTCCGATCATGTGATATTCTGGGACTACGAGGCAGAGCAGGTCGCAAAAGAGATAGTAACTTTTTTGAAGGAGCTTGAAGGCCTATGACGATGATAAGCCGGGTGTCGGCCAGTGAGGTCTACCCCATACGACAACAAGTTCTTCGCCCGGATCAACCGCCTGAATCCGCGGTTTATCCGCGAGACGAACTGGAGAGCACCTACCACATTGGCGTCTTCGAAGAAGGGTCACTCGTCGGTATCGTATCGCTCTACCCGGAAGGGCCGGAAGGGTACGAAATGGACAACGCCTGGCGCGTGCGGGGCATGGCTGTTTTGCCCGAGCACCACGGACGGGGCCTGGGCAGTAAGCTCCTGCAGGCGTGTATGGCCTACGCGGCAGCCCATGGCGGAACGGCCCTTTGGTGCAATGCCCGCGTGATGGCCCGCCCCTTTTACGAGCTGCGTGGCCTGAGCATCGATGGGGAGAAATTCGATATTCCGGGCATTGGGCCCCACTACCGTATGATCTGCCCCCTCTAAGTGCGCTGTCCCTGCACGCGCTCCAAGGCGATCGCCAGCGCTTCGCGGCGGAACGGTTTGGTTACAACCCCGTTCCAGGTCGTATCTTCATCGGCGATGCCCAGTGCCTCGGGGCTGTAGCCGGAGCACAGGATAGCGGGCATATCGGGCGCGGATTCCCGGATTCTGCCCATGGTGTCGGAGCCGTTCATTTCGGGCAGATTGAAATCGATAAGGATGCAATCGGGCAAGGGGTCGGATGCTTCACAAAACGCAACAGCGCTGGGTCCGTCAGGCACGGTGAAGACCTGGTAGCCCATGCGGGCGAGCAACTGCGCCCCAAACTGTCTCACCAGCACTTCGTCATCTACGAGCAACACTACGAATTTCGCGGACCGTTCAGTGCTCATCACGTGTCTCGACTCGTTAAAAGGCGGGGCTGGCAGTGATTAACACCCTGCCAGCCCCAGCACACTTCGATTCACTTTTTTGATACGGGTAAAACCCGCGGGTCAGCTCTTCGCGGCGGCGAAGAGGGACGCGACAACGTCCCAGTTGACCACGTTCCAGAAAGCACCTACGTAGTCGGGGCGGCGGTTCTGGTAGTTGAGGTAATAGGCGTGTTCCCACACATCAAGCCCGAGGATGGGCGTCTTTCCATCCATCAGGGGCGAGTCCTGGTTGGCCGTGCTCAGCACTTCCAGTTTGCCGCCGTCACCCACAACGAGCCAGCCCCAGCCACTGCCGAAACGGGTCTTGGCAGCCGTCTCGAAGGCTTCTTTCATGGCATCAAGACTACCGAAGGCCGCGTCAATTGCGGCGGCCAGCTCGCCCGAGGGGGCCGTGGCGCCACCGGGGGTCAGGATATTCCAGAACAGAGAGTGGTTGGCATGGCCACCGCCGTGATTAATCACCGCCTGGCGCTTCGCTTCGGGCACTTCGTTGATGGCGCCGAGAATAGCTTCTACCGACTTCCCTTCGAACTGGGAAAGGCCTTCCAGGGCACCATTCAGTCCAGCCACATAGGCGGCATGGTGTTTGTCATGATGGATTTCCATCGTCTTGGCATCAATGTGGGGTTCCAGCGCGTCTTTCGCGTAGGTCAATGCGGGTAGCTCGAAAGCCATCTTGATTTCTCCTTCTAGGATTCGATTTCCGGGCGCGCTATTCAATGTCGCGCCACACTCCATCTCAGTCGGGTACCGGAAGACAACACACGGCACGATTGTGACGTGGACCGCTCAATCTGGTGGTGCCCCGTATACCCTTCCTACGTACCCAATTCGTGAACGACGGATCCGTGGTAGAATCTGTCAGAGGAACACGATAAATTCGGCGTGTATTCCCCGCCACTATAACACAAGCCCGGGGCCCTTTGGCACACTCCCGCGGAAACCATCCCTGTTCGCGGTGGACACAAGCGCTTGTATGGCAAGCGCTTGACACACCTTGTCAAAGTACATACACTTAATCCACCGGAAGACAGAGCAGCAGCGTGTGGCACCGGGCAATCCCCCAGTACGTGACCCTGCAAGGTGCGCGCCCGCTTGGAGAATGTCCTTCTGGAACAACCTCGGGTTGGGGTCCCTGTCCCAAGTGCTCCGCCCGCCCCATTCAAACCAACCGACCGACTGATGATGTTGGCGGGTAGAGAGAAAACGATTGCAGAGTCCACGACGTACCACAAATTCCGCTGAAAAGACCCCGCCACGCATCGGAGAAATGCTGGTCCGCTCCGAGCTTATCACCCCCAATCAGTTGCAGGAAGCGCTCGAGAAGCAGCGGCAGGATGGCGGCAAGGTCGTCGAGAATCTGATTGCCTTGGGCCATCTCGACAGCCAGGCCTTCGTGCGCTTCCTTTCCAACCAGCGCGGCGTGGCCAGCATCGATCTGCTGAATTACATGATTCCGGCAGAGGTCATCAAGCTGGTCGAACGTGATTTCGCCCTGAAACACGAGATTCTCCCCATTGACAAGATGGGAAAACACCTCACCGTCGGCATGGCGTGCCCCCTGGACGAGAAGACGGTCGCCGAACTGGAAAGCCAGACGGGGCTCAAGGTCAGGCCCCTCCTCGTCTCCATGAGCGACATTCGGGTCGCCCTGGAGAATTACTACAAGATGGAAAACGAGGACCGGGCGTCCTACTCCATCGAGGGCGACCTGAAACTTCCACCGTCCGCCAAGGTCACCACACCGGGCAGCGCTTCCATCAGTCTCGTCGAGAGCAATATCAAGTTTGAAAAGGTGGTCCACCTGATACGGGAGATCAGCTCCCTCCCCGCCCTCCCCGAAACGGTGCATCAGGTCCGCACCGCCATGGAGAATCCCGATACGTCGACCCAGGATATTGCGGGCATCATCGGTCATGACCCCTCGCTGGCCGCAAAAGTCGTCAGCCTGGCAAACTCGGCCGCCTACGGCTTTGCCCACAAAATCGATACCATTGAACGGGCAACGGCCCTGCTTGGCCTGAAGGAAGTCTATTCGGTCACCCTGGCCTCCGCCGTAATCGAATACTTCACCGAAGGGGCCCATTTTGACCACAAGGCTTTCTGGAAACGCTCGATGATTGGCGCCACCGCCTGTAAATTGATTGCAAAACTCAAGGGAAATCCAGACGCGGGCAGTGTCTTCGCCGCGGGATTGATGCATGATATCGGCCGGGCCGTCCTCGCAGAGATAGCCCCCAAACAATATGTGGCTATCGATCAGCTCCTCCCGGAAGATGCCGTTATCGACCTGGAAAACGCCACCTTTGGGCTCGCCCACCCGGAAGTCGGATTCTTATTGGCCGACGGCTGGGGACTTCCCGAAGATATCAAAGAGCCGATCCGCTTTCACCACGACTTTCAACAGGCCCAGCATGCCCCCGAAATGGTCGCAACGACCGCGCTCGGCGCGGCCATCGCTGACGCGATGACCCGTGGAAACGGAGACTCGGCAGAAGCCCTCGCCATAGAGCAGTCTATTTTGCTCGAAGCCCTGGCAATCAACCGGGATCAACTCCTCGAGATTTACAGGGCCACTGATGCCGCCGTCCAGGCCGAACAAGCCCGGTAATTCCATAAAGCAAACCGTAGAACAGGAGTATATCTATGCCCATCCACTTTCGCCTCGCCCTCGCCTTCAGTTTGGCTTGTTCCGCCGCAGCCTTGGCAGCCGACGGTCCCCGCGTCTTGTTTTTCAGCAAATCCGCCGGCTACGAACACAGCGTCATCAAGGTAGAAGATGGCGCACCCAGCCATGTGGAAAAGGCGATTCGCCCCCTGGTGGAATCCATGGGCGGTGCGCTCACCGCGACCAAAGACGGGGCCGCTATTTCGGCCGAGCGCCTGAAAGACGTGGATGTGGTTGTTTTCTACACCACGGAAGACCTCTGCCACGACGATACGGGGGACAAGACACCTGCCGTAGGCCCCAATGGCATGGTCGAACTACTCGACTGGGTGAAAAAAGGTGGCGGTCTGGTGGGGTACCATTGCGCGAGCGACACGTGGCACCGGGCCCGCAACCAGTTCAGCCCCGAGTCCCCCTACCTCGACATGCTGGGCGGCGAGTTTCGCGGCCATGGCAAGCAGTTTGTGGGCACCTTGCGCGTGGTCGACAAGATGCATCCCACCATGGCCCACATCAAAGATGGCTGGGAAATCAATGATGAGTGGTACCTCTTCGAGGGGCTGCAAGCCGAAACGATGCACGTTCTTGCCCTGCTCGACCCGGCCGACGAACGGACGCGTCAGGACAAATACGCCCTGCCCAACTATCCGGTGATCTGGTGCAGCACCCCCGGCGAAGGCCGTGTATTCTACAACGCCATGGGGCACCGCGAGGACGTATGGGATAACGGGGCCTTTCAGGCGTCTTTTGTGGATGCCATCCAGTGGGCTTCGGGCGAGGGCGAAGGGCACGCATCGCCCAATTTTTCAGACGTTGTCCCGGCCGATCTCGACCCCGTGACGGGCGACACGAAGCAGTAATCCCTGGAAAACTTCTCCTCCAGACAACAAATATCGGGCCCGGCGACCCATTACGCCGGGCCTTTTTAAATTTAATTACGATTCCCGGCATTTTTTTGTCGCTATGGCTTGCATCCCCCCCGTTTCTTTTGGCATAATATCGACCTCGTTGAGCGGGGCACCCAATCAACGCAGACAATACCTCGGTAGCTCAGTTGGTAGAGCAGGTGGCTGTTAACCACCTTGTCACAGGTTCGAGTCCTGTCCGAGGTGCCAGTAAATCCAAGCCGCGTAGTTTCGACTTCGCGGCTTTTTTGTTACATTAGATGCGTTCCGGGCAGGCGAGCCAGTATCTGCCTCCCACTCGAAACCGAAGACACGCGGATATTAACTTCGGAATAGCAGTGACTCGAAATGGACGGCTGTTAATTCGCCTGCGGCGAATCACAGGCCCACGGTTCGCCGGAGGCGAATTCGAGTCCTGTCCGAGGTGCCAGTAATTCCAAGCCGCGTAGTTTCGACTACGCGGCTTTTTTGTTACATTAGATGCGTTCCGGGCAGGCGAGCCAATATCTGCCTCCCACTCGAAACCGAAGACACGCGGATATTAACTTCGGAATAGCAGTGACTCGAAATGGACGGCTGTTAATTCGCCTGCGGCGAATCACAGGCCCACGGTTCGCCGGAGGCGAATTCG
>JAXMOL010000044.1:0-69939 GCA_034669905.1 Candidatus Hydrogenedentota bacterium | reverse complement strand
TCCAATCCACTGACAACTTGCTACTATCTTGTTTGGACATGATGTTTCCTTCTGGGGCCTACCGCCCCGGTTGTATTGGACCAGAAACATCATGTCCTTTTTTGCAGAACTTATGAAACATAACCTCGCATAACGTGTGGACGCGGTGGTCAGTTGAGAACACGCATGGTAGCACGCCCATACATCCACACGCACCACAGGGCCCCATCGCCCCGGCCAACCATGTCGCCCCCGCCCCCAACGCAAAACCGCCCGCCAGACCTCGTGTCTGACGGGCGGTCCATCACATCAACTAGGGTTACTTCTTCTCACCCGTCTCCGCCAGTGCCTTAGCACCGTACAGGCCGAGGAGCTGGTTGATATCCATGGAGCGCACATCGAGTCCACCCCCGCCCATGGGCACCATCACGATTTTTTTCTCCTTCAGGGCTTCTGCGATGGCCAGTTTGACCACCTGACCACTACCCGAACCCGAAAGGGCTTCGTTTACTTTCTGAATCCCTTCGGCCTCCGCCTCGGCTTCCGCGAGCGTCGCTTCGGCGATACGTTCCTGCTGGAGATAGTAGGCGTCCGCCTCGATCTTGGCACGCTCAAATTCACCATCGGCCGCCGCCTTAATCTTCGCGATTTCGGCCTCGGCTTCCTTCACCAGGGTGATATATTCCTGCTCCACGGCATCCCGTTCGGAACGGAGCTTTTCCACCTGCTGATCGGCGATTTTCTTCTCTTCAATCGCCTGCTGATAGGCTTCCGTGAATTTGTAATCCTGGAGCAACACCTCGGTGACAATAACGCCATAGGCCGACAAGTACTCATTGAGCTTTTCCCGCACTTTCACGGCCTGCTCGCTACGCTTCTTGGCCTGATAGAAATCTTCGGTTTTCAGTTCACCAAAGATGTCCCGGGGCTTGCTGCGGCCAATCGTGCGGACGATATTGTCTTTCAACTCGGCGTCTGTCGTACCGACCCGCTGCAAGATCATGGGCCCCATATCGGGATCAATTCGATAGGAGATGATGACATCGAGTCGAATGTCATTGCCGTCGATGGTCTTGAAACGCAGACCGTCCTGGGCGGACCGGTCACCCCGTTCGACCACGGCCGCCATCTCCAGCTTCTGGACGCGCGTGTCAAAGGTATGCCAGTCGGTAATAAAGGGCACAAAGAAGAAAGTAGAACCGGGTTCGTACTTCTTGTCCTGAACGCCTTTACCACCATACGGTGACCATTTTACGGTGCGCACGCCGATTTCCGTCGGGCCGGTGCTATAGGGCATACAACCACTGCCCAACAGGGTGCCCGAGAGGGCCAGCAACATGAGTGATTTTATCAGCGTTTTCATTCCGCGACCTCCTCGGTTACGACAGGCGTTCTCACAACCGGCGGAACGGCCACACGGGGCGTGGGCTGCGCGCCTTCCGGCGAAACGCCGAACAGCGAAAGCACCCGCTCGAGATCCAATGGATTCACGCCCCCTTCCCCCCCGGCGGGCAGCAGGATGGTATCCAGGCCCCCCAGCACTTCGGCCATGCGCAAGGCGACCAGGGCCTCGGAGCCAGCGGCCTGCATCGCCTCGTTCTTCATCTCAATACCCCGGGCCTCGGCCGTCTTGACCAGCAGATCAGCCTGGGCCTGTTTACTCCGGGCATACAGGTCACGCTCGGCCTCTTTCTCGACACGGTACGCGTCACCTTCGGCCAACTTAATCTTCACCTGATACTCACCCACCTCTTTGGTACGCATCAGATCTTCCCGCTGCTCCGCAGCACGGCCTTTCGACTCATTCGTAAAGACCAGCTGATCCTGCAACTTCTTGTCTTCAATGTTCTGTTGAATAGACGGACTGTATTCAAAATAGCGCACCAATACGTGCTCTACTTCCAGCCCTTCCGTGGCAAGCTTGTCGTTCAGAATATCCCGGGCAAGCTCCGCCTTTTCCACCCGTTTCGCCGAGTCATAGAATTCTTCCGTGGTCAGCTGTCCCAGGCTTTCTTTCAACACCGACTCCGCCTTGGGCAACATCCCCAGATCGCGGAAGAGATCGCCCGGCCCCAATTTTGTGAACACTTTGTAAGGGTCGGCGATACGATAAAGAATCGTCGCATCCACGTCTACAAAGAATCCGTCGGAAGTCTGAATCTTGGCCCCTTTGTCCACAAAGGTGCCCGGACTCTGTCCGGTGGGCGTGTTGGTCATTTCCAAGACCTGAACACTCTGAGGGAGTCGGTGTATCTCCTGGATGCCAAAGGGAATGCGGAAGGCAAATCCGGGGCCGTAGTAGTCTTCCTGCACCCCCTTGTTCACCCCGATCTTCACGACCTTGATGCCGTATTCATTCGGTCGAACGTATTCGAAACAGAAGTTAAAAATAATAAAACACAGTGCTACGGTGATAACCACGGCGGAGAGTGCCATGGCCAATTTGCCAGAGGGCTTTCCGGCATGATCGCCGCCAGGGCCACTGCCCCCGACGAATTCCGGTTTTTTGGTTGCCATTGTTTTCACATCCTTACAGGTTTGGTATTAAAAAAGAATTCATTTCCATAAGTACCCATCCACGGACCCGTTTATTCACCAGATCAGGTCGTCGGGCACCTTGTACTCCCCATAGGGGTCGTCTTCATCGATTTCTTCGGGCTCATTCAGCCACACGAGCCGCTCCGGACAACGCTCCTCCACCTTCAGGGCAATATCCCGGCTCACCAGCGCATAGTTACCTTTCGCATCCACGATGCCGGTATCTCCATTCGCCAGGGCCAGTCGCACCGGCTCCGTCACGAAAACCCGCTTGATCTTTTTCCCATCCACAAACTGGTAGGCAATGTCGCCCTTTGTATCCTTCAGGCGATTCTTTGCCACCAGATCATCCACCTCCGCCCGAAGGGCCTCCGCCTTCCGGTTCGCCTCCCGCTCCTCATTCAGGGCCTTATCACGTAATCGCTTTTCTTCCGCAGCGGCCTGGGCCGCCTGCAGGTCGGCAGACACCTCTGATTCGACCACCGCGGCGCCCTTGTTCTTCTTACGACGCTTGCGTCGGCCGACATTTTCCTCATGGGCCACGGCCTTCGCCTGTTTCTTCGTGGCCAATCCCGCCTTCAACAATTGTTCGCGAAAGGCATCATTCATAACGTGTTTCACTCCATTTTCTGGCATTTTGCGGGCAGCTTGCCCCATCCGGTGGCATCTATGCGCACTATGCGACATTCTCAGCGTGTATGCAAGCTTTTGAACCTGAAGCAGCGATCGATCATTCCAACGGGAGGAAGTTGCCCAGTCCGGTGGAGCAGCCAATAGAACGGTCCCTCACCAAGCCCCGTGCCTCCGGCGTCAATCCCCACCAGATTCGACGTGCCCCGGACCCCGATCTCCCCTTTGCCCGGCCAGCTTTCCCACAAGCCCGGGCAACCTGCGGTAGACACGGAATCCACACACCCTGTTTTCCGAGATATTCGCACCTTGACAGTCCTGGGTAAAGTGTTTAAACTTCACCTAGGGGGCGTTTTGTAACCATGAGAATCGAGGATACGTCGATGGAAGAGCAGGCCGACCAGAGTTCGGCGATTGATTCGCTGGAGTCCACGTTGAAATCAAATTTTGACCACCTTCGCCAACAGCAACAGAGTCGGCTGGAGCACATCTCCACCCTCATGTCTTCGCTGGAGAGTTTCAACCAGGCGACCGCGACGGATGGTGAGGTCCTGCAGAACATGGCCGACACATCGCTGAGCCATATCGACGCCTTCAAATCGGAAATTGGCACGAATGGCGATCAGGTTCAGGAGCTGAACTCACAGATTGAGTCGCTCCGGGCCGAACTGGAAAACAGCGAACGTGAAAAAGGCGCGCTCATCGACAAAGTCCAGGCCGTCGAATCGGACCAGACGAATCTGAACGCCCTGCAGGAAACGCTCAACGCCCGGAACGAGGCGTTCGAAACCCTGCAACGCGAATTTGATGAACTGCGACGCGTCCACGATCAGGAGCATGGCGAACTCGACACCCTCCGCCAACGTGTGGGGGAACTGGAAGAAAAACTGGCCCAGAGCGAGGAAGCCGCCGCTGCCACATCGGGGGACTCACAACAACTCCAGGAACGGATCGAGCACCTGGAAGGCGAAATCAGCGCCCGGGACGAACTTCTGAAAGAAGCCCAGGAATCCACAGGCCAGTTGCAATCGACCCTGGACGCCGGCGAAGCTGCGGTTCAGGAACTTCAGCAGCGCATCGCCCGGAAAGACGAAGAATTTGAGCAGCTCCAGGCCGAACTGGAAAACCAGAAGCACGCCTACGAGCATGCCGAGTCGGTTCAGGAGGGGCTCAAAACCGAACTTCTGTCGGTGCAGCGCGAGATGGAAGGTATCCGTGAGAAATACCGCGAAGGGCTCAGCACGGAAGCGGCGCTGGCACTGCGTCAGCAGGTAACGGAGACCACCGAGCAGGTCAGACGGCTCGAACAGGAGCTGGAAACCGCCCGAAGTCAAACCAAGAAATCCGTGCTGGCCCAACAGCTCACGGAGGCCATTCAAGAAGCCGAAACAGCCACAGAAGAAAACCAGGCCCTTCGGCAGGAACTCGCCCTCCTCCGGGAAGGCGCCGGCTGGCAGCCGCCCGAAAAGGTGGCCCCCCCTGCTACAGACGAAAGCGCGCCGGAGCCTGCACGACAGTCGGTTGATCTGGTGGAGCGCTCCCCGGAAGAGGATCTCCGGCGAATACAGGAGGCCGCGAAGAACATGGGACACGGCCCCAAGCGCGTGATCGGTCAGATACTGCTGGATGCAGGAATCATCGCCGACGAGCAACTGCAACAGGCCCTGGAGCTCCAGAAGAGTAATCCCCAACAGCACCTGGGTGCCCTGATTGCGGAACTGGGCTTCGCCACCCAAGAAGCCGTCGCACAGGCCCGGGCAAGCCAGTGTGGCGTCAAGTTTATTCGCTTCACCGAAGACACAGTCGATCCCGATGCGGCCTCTCTCATCAACGAACGCCTGGCCAAGCAACACAGCTGCATCCCCATTTCGGTCTCAGGCTCTCAAATGATACTCGCCGTCACCAACCCCATGGATCTATTGGCCATCGAAGACGTGGAACGCTTCACCAATAAAAAGGTCGATGTGGTCGTGGGAACCGTTCCGGAAATCGAAAGCGCCATCACCCGCTACTATTGGGAACCCGAATAATTCCAAGTTCACCAGCTTGCGCCTCCTGTAACCGCTCCCGCACAATACCAGTCGAAGGAGAAGGGTAGCGTGCAGCGGCGATCCCGCCCCCGTTCCTGCCCCTGAGCAGTCTCGACGGCGTGACACGGGTGTCGCGTCGGGTTTTACCCACGATTACGCCCCCCGGCAGGAGATGCGCACTATGGCTGGTACAGCGAGCCCCCCGATTTCCCCATCCTTTGACGTGACCAATCCCCGTACCGGCACGGTGCTCTACACCGTTCAGGAGCCCGGTCCGGAAGACCTGACCGCGGTCTACACGCGCGCAAGGAGCGGATTCGAACGGCTACGGGCCATGAGCATTGCCGAGCGCCTCCATGAAGTCGGCAAACTGAAGCACTATATCCAAGAACACAAGGAGGCCATCGTCCAGCGCATCGTGGATGAAACCGGCAAGCCCCGCATCGAAGCATTGATGACGGAAATCTTCCCCACCCTGGACCTCATCCAGTACTACGAGAAAAGCGCGGAGAAGACGCTTCGGGACCAGAAAATGCCCACCCCCCTGGTCCTCATGGGGAAGAAGTCCAAGATCTACTACGAACCCCTGGGGCCGGTATTAATTATCTCGCCCTGGAATTACCCCTTCAATCTCTCGATGACCCCCATCATTACGGCCATCATTGCCGGCAATGCGGTCATCGCGAAACCTTCCGAGCACACGCCCCTGCAGGGCCTTATCGAAGACATCATGGAAGGGGCAGGCTTCCCTTCCGACTTCATTCAAGTCGTCTACGGTGCGAAAGAAACGGGCAAGGCGCTCATCGATCATCAGCCTGCCAAAGTATTCTTCACCGGGAGCGAAGCCGCGGGTCGGGCCATCATGACCCAGGCCGCCCAATATCTCATCCCGGTAGAGCTGGAACTGGGCGGTAAAGACCCTATGGTCATCTTTGACGATGTGGCTCTCCCCCGTGCCGTGCAAGGCGCACTCTGGGGCGGCATCACCAACTGCGGGCAAACCTGCACCTCCGTGGAGCGTATCCTCGTCCATGCGCCCATCGTGGATACGTTCATCTCTCAGCTCAAGTCGGCCATCGAAAATCTGAACACCCAGGATGGTCACGAAGACACGGCCCAGAACAAGTCGCTGGACGTGGGATGCATGACCGCTAATTTCCAGGTCGCCAAAGTCGAGGCACAGCTTGCCGACGCGGTGGCCAAGGGGGCGGTCGTTCACTGTGGCGGGAAGCGCAGCGACGATTCCAACGCCTTCCCCCCCACCCTCGTCTCCAACGTCGATTCCTCGATGGATATCTACGGCGAAGAAACCTTCGGCCCCGTGGTAACGGTCATCCCCTTTAAGGACGAAGCCGAGGCCGTGAGGCTGGCCAACGACGGTCGTTATGGGTTGAGCGCCAGCGTCTGGTCTGCCGACGCCGAACGCGCCGAGCGGGTCGCACGCGACATCGTAACGGGCAACGTTTCCATCAACAACGTCCTTGCTACCCAGGGCAACTCGGCCTTGCCCTTTGGCGGCACAAAGTGCTCGGGCATGGGGCGCTACAAAGGGCCCCACGGCCTCTATGCCTTCTCCAATGTAAAGTCTATCCTCATCGACAAGAACAGCGACAAAAAAGAACCCATCTGGTATCCCTATACGGAAGAGAAGTATGGCCTGATTTCGGCCCTCATTGATGCATCCATTCAAGGGGGACTCGGCGGCTTCCTGAAGACAGCCAAAATCGGCAAGAAACTGGAAAAGTTTACTAAGACGTGAGTAGAGACGCTACGGAAGTCACGACCTGGAAGGCCTCGGCGCCTGGACGTGTCAATCTCATCGGTGAGCACGTGGACTACAACCAGGGCTGGGTCCTGCCCATGGCCATCGGACAACGGGTATCCCTGGAAGCCCGTCCCATGGAGGGGAGTTGGGCTGTATTCGAAAGCGAGGGCGCCGCAGAAACGGTGCGGCTCGATCTCTCCCATCCCGAACGGCAGGACACCCCGGACTGGGGCCAGTACGTGCAGGGGGTACTATGGGAATTCATCCGGGCTACGGGCTGCGCTGTTCCTGGATTTCACGCAAACATACAATCCGATATTTCCCAGGGAGCGGGTCTAAGCAGCAGTGCGGCGCTGGAAGTTTCGGTGGCCACCCTCCTGGAAAAGATCACGGGCCACGCACTCGCCCCCTTGGAAAAAGCACAACTCTGCCAGCAGGTGGAACACACCTATGCCGGCGTTCCCTGTGGACTCATGGATCAGGCCGCCAGCACCTTGTGTGAGGCCGACCATGTCCTCTTGCTCGACTGTGTCACCCATGAATTTCGTCAAGTCCCCTTTCAGGATCCCGACGTGGTCGTCCTCATCGCCAATTCCGGCGTGTCACACCAACTGGCCGATGGTGCATACGCCCGTCGGCGGCAGGAGTGTGAAGAGGCCCTGGCAATCCTCGAAAAGACCACGTACCGAGAAGTCTCGATGGCCGATCTGGGCCATGCCCACGACCGCCTTGGCCCCGACCGCTACCGCAGGGCCCGACACGTTCTGAGTGAAAACGGGCGCACCCTGGCCATGGTCCACGCCCTGGAGGAGTCGGAATGGGCACGGGTGGGCGAACTCCTCTACGCCGGACACGCCTCGATTCGAGACGACTTCGAAGTCAGTTGCACCGAATTGGATTTTCTCGTCGAGACCGCCCAACAACTTGGCCCTGAGCGAGGCGTCATCGGCGCGCGCATGTCCGGTGGCGGATTTGGAGGCTCGACGGTCACCCTCGTAGAACGACATGCCATCGACAGGGTCCAGTCCGCCCTCGAAAACGCCTACCGGGATCGCTTCGGTTTCTCCCCCACCTGTTTCGTGGCACGCCCCTCCCAGGGAGCCTGCTAGTCCCGCTGGGAAAGCACCTGGGCTTCGTAATCCTTGACCTCCTGGAGCCAGGCAGGTCCCACCGGCACTTCCTGCTCCAGACAGTATTGGTCCCAGACGGCGCCAAAAGGCAGGGTTTTCAACTCTTCCAAGAGAGCAAGTCGCGCCGTAAAATCACCGTCACGTTCCAAGGCCGCCAACGCTGCTGTCGGCTCCAACAACGCGAGCAGCAAGGCCTTGATCGTAGCCCGCGTCCCCGTTGCCCAGGCACCGATGCGGTTAATACTCGCATCGAAAAAGTCGAGTCCAATATGCACCCGCTTCTCGAATCCCGGTCGAATAATCTCTTCGGCAATGGCCCGGGTATCGTCATTGAGAATGACCACGTGATCGCTATCCCACCGCACACCGCGGCTCACATGAAGCAGCACTTCGTCCACGTACGTCAACACCGAACTCAGCTTATCGGCGATGGTCTCCGTCGGATGAAAATGCCCCGCATCCAGGCAGAGCAGGGTCTGATTCGCAATCGCATAACCCAGATAGAACTCATGGGACCCAACCACGTAGCTCTCTGAACCAATGCCAAACAGCTTCGCCTCTACCGCATCCAGGTTATGGGCCGGATCCAGTTTCTCTGCAAACACGGCATCCAGGGATTCGCGAAGCAAGGTCCGCGGCGTCAACCGGTCAACCGGCACATCTTTATAGCCGTCGGGAATCCAGACGTTGGTAACGCACGGGGTCCCCAGGGCCGCCCCCATCGCCGCGCCGATCTTCCGGCTGGCAATACAGTGTTCAATCCAAAAATCCCGCACCCCCTTGTCATAGCTGGAAAGGGTAAACCCGCTGTCCGCCATCGGATGGGCAAAACAGGACGGATTAAAGTCCATCCCCAAACCCTGGGCTTTCGCCCAATCGATCCAGCCGCTGAAATGGACGGGGTCTAACGCGTTGCGCTCCACCCGTTTCCCACCCGTTTCCGCATACATGGCGTGCAGATTAAACCGGTGCTTACCCGGGATAAGCCGGAGGGCCATTTCCACGTCCTGCCGCAACTCGTCGGCGTTGCGCGCTTTACCGGGATAGTTTCCCGTGGCCTGAATACCACCGCCGCTTGCCGCATCGACGGCCTCAAACCCGCCCACATCATCGCCCTGCCAACAGTGGAGCGAGATGGCAATGGTGCGGAGTCGCGCCATGGCCGCGTCCACATCGACGCCCAGGGCAGCATAGCGTTCTTTTGCGGCGGAATAAGCGGATTGAATAAGGGTATCTGCGGGGGCGGTCAATTGCATGAAACTCTCCAAAAACTCACCGTGAAGGCGACGAAAAACAAACTCAGATTTAGCCCATTGTACCGTAAACGCGGGCAAAGATTTCAGCCCCAGCGCCCTAACCATTTCCTAACATATGATTTATTTTACTTTTTCACTGAGTCCCGTCGAATCTTGTGCTATCGTAAAGGTCTGTCAACCCTACAATTCCTTAACATTCAGGAGCTTTTTGCATGGCCTTCCGGTGCCTTCCGGTTCTCGCACTATGGTTTTCCGTCGCGACCCTGGCCCCGGCCTCGTCTACGGTGGAATTGCCCATACTCCCTGCCGAGCACCGAATGGAGACCGATCCCGACTCGGGGGCAACCCTCACCTATCTGAGCACCGCAGATTCGGCCGAAGGAAACCTCTACTTCCACGAACGCTCCTGGACCGCTGATGGGAAGGCCATCCTGTTTCTTTCGCAACGGGATCAGGGCGGCCTGATGCTCTACCTCACCCAGGGGGGAGCACTGGTACCAGTCGGCCACGCACTGGGCGGCCTTTCTGGTGCGACAGCCGCTGTAACGGGCTGTGCTTTCTACGCGCTGCGCGGTCAGGATATCCTGCATGTGGCCCTCGACATTAGCGTTCCGGAAGGTGCAAACGAGGGCCCCACGCGGGTGCGGGCCCGTGTCCGCATCCTCACGACCCTCCCCGATTTTCAACATGTCACGTCCCTTAACGAAAACTGCGCCGGGACGCTCCTTTCCGTAGGATTGGAAGGGGGCGCGACGGGACCAACGCCGGTCATATTTACCGTTGACACCCAGTCGGGCGAGCGCATCGAAGTCTGCCGGCCCACCAATGCCGTCTCCCGGCTTCAACACGTTCAATGGAGTCACACCGACCCGAACAAGCTGAGCTACGCCGGGGTGAAGCCCCGGCTAATGGTCGTGGACATACGCGATGGGCACCCGCAGGCGGTCTATCCCGAGTGGGCAGATGAACTGGTCACCCACGAATCCTGGTGGGTCCGGGACCAGCTGATCTTTTGCGGCGGCACCCGTCCCAAACCAACCGAAGACTCCCACGTAAAAGTACTCGACCTCGCGACAGGAATCGTTCGGGTTATCGGAACGGGGACCTGGTGGACCAAAGGGGAACCGGAAGAAGTATCCCGCTATAATTGGTGGCATGCCGACGGCAGCGACGATGGACGCTGGATTGTGGCCGACAACTGGCACGGCGACATTGCCGTCTTCGAGGGCAAGACTACCCGGCAACGATTGCTAACACAAAACCACCGCACCTATGGTCAGGGCGCCCATCCCCATGTAGGCTTTGACCGCGCCGGAAAATCCGTCATCTTCGTTTCTCATAAGCGGGGTAACCCCGATGTATGTGTCGCGACCTTACCCGAGGCCTGGCAGCGAGAAAACCCGTCGTAGCTCGGGTATCGTACCGCGCCTTCTGACGCGGATGGAGTAGGAATACTATGGAAAACGTCATCGGCATCATACCTGCCCGCTACGCCTCGTCGCGCCTGCCCGGCAAGGCGCTGGAAGATATCCTGGGAAAACCCATGATTCAGCGGGTTTACGAGGCATCCCAACAGTCCGATGCCTTACGGGCGCTCTACGTCGCCACGGATGACAAGCGTATCGCGGAGGCCGTGCGAGCTTTCGGAGGTAACGTCATCATGACCGCAACGGGCCACGCAAGCAGCACCGATCGCCTCGCGGAAGCTGTGATGGATCTGGAGGCGGATATCGTCGTGAATATCCAGGGGGACTACCCCTTTCTCGATCCCCTCATGATCCGCGAATGTGTGGACCCCCTCGTGGCCGACCCGACGCTGCCCATGGCCACCATCATGCGGGCCTTGTCTAATCCGACGGACCTGCACAACCCCGATGTGGTGAAGGTCGTCATTAACCTGAAGCGCGATGCCATGTACTTCTCCCGCTCGCTCCTTCCCTTTCCCCGAGGCTACAAGGCCCACAGTGTCCATGAGCACATTGGCATCTTTTCCTACCGGCGCGATTTCCTGATTCACTTTTCCCAACTGCCCCCCACGCCCCTGGAACAGGTGGAGAAGTTGGAACAACTGCGCGCCCTGGAACATGGCCACCGCATTCGCGTCACCCTGACCCAATGCGAAGACTCCCTCCTCAGTGGCTTCGGCGTCGACAAGGCAGACGATCTTGATCGCCTGGAAGACATGCTGGAGAAGCGGGGCATTCGGTGAAACAGCCCATCCACACGCGTTCCCAATTTCCTCCCAGGCGGATGCCTTCATGGGCTGCCTGAAGGATGCAATCGCCGTCCATGGATTCCTCATGGCCGACGGTGCCTGGGGCACCAATCTCATGGCCGCCGGACTCGATCTGACCAACGATTCGGCCGAATCCTGGAACCTGAACCACCCCCACGTGATTCGCCATCTCGCACGAGCCTACGCCGAAGCCGGCGCACAAATTATCTCCACCAACACCTTCAGCGGAAACACCTTTCGCCTGGCAGTCAGAAAACAGGCCCATCAAGTGCGCCCCCTGAACGAGGCCGGTGTCGCCCTGGCCCGGGAAGGTGCCGGTACCGGTCCCCTCATCGCCGGCTCTATGGGGCCGACGGGCATCAAGAACATTGCCGAGCAGGCCACCGCCATTGGCCACGCCTTCGGCGAACAAGCCCGCATACTGGAAGGCGCAGGTGCCGATTTTCTGCTGCTCGAAACCATGACCTCCCCCGAAGAAGCGTGTATCGCTCTGGAGCATATCTTGCCCGGCACCCACCTGGAAGTTGTGTGTTCCTTCGCCTTTCGACGCACGGAGTCCGGGGGCTTCACGACCTGGTCGGGCGCCCCGTCCACGGAGGCTATCGCCCGGGCCCAGGGAGCGGGAGCCACCATGACGGGCCTGAACTGCTATCCCGCGGACGAGACCCTGGAACCGCTGCTGCAGGGCATGCACGCGGCCCATCCCCAGAGCACCTGGTGGCTCAAACCCAATGCGGGCAACCAGACAGCAGATGGCCAACGGGTCGATTACACGCACCCGATTAGCCAGTTGGCCCCGAGCCCGGAGCAACTCTATGCCCTGGGACTTCGCATCATGGGAGGCTGCTGTGGAACAACCCCTGCCCATATCGCCGAATTTCATAGCCTCCTGTCCCCGCTGCGGAAATCGTTCCCCTCGAAGCGGTAGCACGTCTTCCCCATCACCGGATTTCCGGGAGAGTTCCGCCAAGAGCGCCAAAGGGTATCGGCCCCTGATAGGGTGCGGATTCTGTTACTATGGGGGTAGGAATTGTCATGACGCTACAACAGGTTGACGCGATGGGAGCGCCACATGCCACATCCCCTTTCGAGCAGTCCGAGCACCTTCTTCGGCCCGTACCACCTCGGGAGGCACTGACGTGACGTGGCTGGCCGACTTATCGCTTCGAAAAAAGCTTATGCTGATTTCTGTAACCCCGACGCTTGTTGCCCTCCTGTTCATGCTCGGCAGCAACCTGGTCATGGAGCGCCACGGCTATCGGGAAATCCAGAAACGTGACCTGCTCGCAACGGCGAAAATGCTGAGTTTCAACACCGCCGTTTTTCTGAAATATGAGCATCAGTTGGCTGGCATGACGCTGTTGGAGGCCACGAGCGCCAATCCGCGCATCAACTATGCATGCATTCTGGATGAGCAGGGCAAACTGTTCTCCGAGTACCGGCGGCCACAAACGGACTTTAATCCCAACCCCCAGGCCTCCATAAAATCGGGAAGCTACGTGGACTCCGAAGGGCTCCATCTCTATCACCCCGTCGAACTGCAGGGGCAACACCTGGGCACCCTCTACCTTCACGCCAACCAGGAAGGCTACGTTGCCCTGGTACGGCGGGAACAACTTACGATTATTGGCTTGCTCCTGGTCTCCGCCCTCATAGCCCTGCTCTTTGCCATTCGTATTCAGCGCCTCATCTACAACCCCGTGACCCAGTTAGCCCGCGCTGCCGCCACGATTTCCCGAACCAACGACTACAGCTTGCGGGTCGTAAAGCAAGGCGAAGATGAATTGGGCGATCTCGTCGACCAGTTCAACGAAATGCTTCGACGCATACAGGAACGAAAGACCGCACTCAAACGCGAAATCCAAGTACGGGAGGGGACAGAGCAACAGCTCATGGCCGCCAACGAAGAGCTCCAATTCGAAATCGGTCAGCGGGTTCAGGCCGAGGGGCAATTGGGTGTATTGCTCGAGGATCTGGAACGGAAGAATGCGGAGCTTCAGGATTTCGCCTACGTCGTCTCCCACGATTTGAAGGCACCACTCCGCGGCATCAGCTCCCTGACCACCTGGTTGATGAAAGACTACAGTGACACGGTGGATGACAAAGGGCGCAAGTATTTGCAGCAGTTGAAGGATCGAACACGGCGAATGCACACCTTCATTGAAGGTATTTTACAGTACTCCCGGCTGGGGAGGGCCCCTATGAACAAAGAGATTCTGGATAGCCAACAAATCCTGGATCAGGTCTTGGAAATGCTCCATCCGCCCCCCACCATTCCTGTCCTCGTTCCCGATCCGCTCCCCATGGTCTACTATGACAAACTCTATCTTCTCCAGATTTTTCAAAACCTGGTGGGCAATGCACTGCAACACATGGAAACGCCAGAAGGCACCATCACCGTCGAATGCACCTGCCAGGGAAACGACTGGGAATTCTCCGTCCGCGATACGGGGGTAGGCATTGCCCCCCAGCACCATGACCGCATTTTTCGGATTTTCCAGAGCCTGAAGACACGCGAAGGCGACGACGCCAGTGGTATCGGCCTCACCCTGATCAAGAAGATTGTCGAGCGCAATGGCGGTACGATACGCGTCGAATCAAGCCCCGGCACAGGAAGCACCTTCTATTTTACCGTTCCGATTCGCGCCAGGCAGGATGCATCTTCCGAAGCCTTTTCGGTGTTTATCCTCGACACCAACGAAGACTACACCCGTCACATCACCAAACTGCTGGTTAATCTGGGACACCGTGTCCGAAGCGCAACCACATGGGCCCACGGAAAATCCGTCCTGGCCCAGGCCACCCTCGTTCCCGATGTCTTCCTCCTGGACCCCACGCACATGACGGAGAATCTGGAACAGGTCCTGCGGGAACTGTGCCTCGCCTTTCCCGATGTCATCATCATTGCCTGTGTCCCTGAAACGACGGAAGATGCCGCGGAGATGGCGGCACACCCGTCCCTGTCGGGTATCATTATCAAACCCTTTACTCCGGAAAAAATGGAAACGATCCTCCGGGCATCAACCCATCGTCGGGAAGAGGAGGCGTATTCTCATGAATAACACAACACCTATCCTCCTTGTAGAAGATGACGATGTGGACGTAGAAAACGTCACCCGGGCCTTCGAAGAAAACAACATCGCGAACCCTCTCGTGGTGGCCGACCACGGGGAGCACGCGCTCCAATTGCTCCAGGGCGTTTCTCCCGGCGGAGAGGCCCAGCCACCGCTTCGCCCCGGACTTATCCTGCTGGATATCAACATGCCCATCATGAACGGCATCGAGTTTCTGGCCTGTCTCAAAGAGGATTCGTCGCTCTGTGTCATCCCCGTGGTCGTTTTGACCACTTCGCAGGAGGAGTCTGATCGTTTCGAAAGTTTCCGGCACTCGGTCGCCGGCTATTTCATAAAGCCTGTCGAGTATGCCGATTTTGTTCGGGTTGTAGGTATCATTGGCACCTACTGGACCCTAGGCGAATCCGCCCCGTAGGAGCACCCCATGAGCACTGACCCTATCCGCATCCTGCTTATCGACGACGATGAAATCGATAGGGAATCCCTTTCCCGCCATATCGACGAATCCGAACTCCCCTACGCATTGACCGCGGTGGGGTCAAAGCGCGCCGGTTTGGAAGCGCTCCGCACGCATTCCTACGACATCGTTCTACTCGATTTTGAACTCGGTGACGGCACCGGGCTCGAGGTTTTGCCCGCGCTGGAGGAGACGCCCGCCATTATTATTACCGGCTGCGGCAGCGAAGAGGTTGCCGTGGATGCCATGCGCCTGGGCGCACGGGACTATCTCATTAAAGACAATGAGCGCAGCTACCTGACAGTACTGCCGATTACCATTGAAAACGTGCTCGCGCGCAAACAGGTAGAGGATGAACGGGAGCGCCTGATTCTGGAGCTCCAGGAGGCCCTGGCCCAGGTCCGTTCCCTTGAGGGGATTCTGCCGATCTGTGGGAACTGCAAGAAGGTGCGCAATGACCAGGGTGCCTGGAGTGAAATCGAGCAGTATGTCTCCGCCCACACCGAGGCCGAGTTTTCTCACGGCTATTGCCCCGAATGCCTGAAACAGGTACTGGAATCCGACGACACTACCCTCTTGTAACCCGCACGATGGAACGGAAACCCAAGGAATTTCCCCCGACCCCAGGGAGAGCATCCGGGGTCCAACACACCCGGATTCCTGTGCTATAGTGACGCCTCGAGCAGAAACCTGAGAGGACGTACGCATGCGCATTCTGATAGCACTCTTCCTGCTGGCACTTACCGTCAATGTGCCGGCCGACGAATCCGGGGCCCACCTGGTTTGGTCCCAAAAAATCACCAACACACCGGGCCACCATGCCTTTACCGATCTGACCTTCTTCAAGGGCCACTACTATCTGTGTAACCGCGTCGGTTCTGGGCACGTCTCTATGGATGGTGTCATACAGATACGCCGTAGCGCCGATATGAAGACGTGGGAAGACTGCGGCACCATCGAGACCATAGGCGATGATCGAGACCCCCATTTTGCCGTGACAAACGACCGGCTCTATGTCTTCTTCGGGGTCTGGGACACCACCCATGGGGAAGGCACCCGTCCCGTGGGCCGCCACAACGTCCGCTCCCACATGAGCGCTTCGGAAGATGGAAAAACCTGGAGCAAAGTCCAAGGACTCTATGAACCCGGATGGTGGCTGTGGCGCGTTCACTATATTGAAGACGCCTTCTATACCGTCGCCTACACGGCCCTGCGTCCCGTTCCCGAATACCGCGAGTCCCGTTTGCTTCATTCGCCCGACGGGGTCCAATGGGACCTGGTAAGTACTATTACGAAGGACCACATGGCCGGCGAAGCCGACTTTTGGAAGCGCGACGAGGAGTCCTTTGCGGTCCTGTCCCGCACAGGTTCGAACAAGCCCGCCCGACTCTTCAGCAGCGACGCCAGTTTTCGGCAATGGGAAGATGTACAACTGAATACCATGGTTCACTCCCCGGCCCTGGCGTTCTGGCTGGAACGCATCTTCGTGGCCGGGCGCGGCGATGCGGATGGAAAGCATGTGACGAAGCTTTGGGAATTGCAGGGCCGCACCCTGACAGAGCTCATTACCCTCCCCAGTGGTGGCGACAACGCCTACCCTGGCCTCCTGATCGTTCCCGAATCGCTGGATGAAGTCAGCCCCCGTTTTTACATCAGTTGGTATTCCCAAACCGACGCCGAGTCTGGCGAAAAAGAGCCGAACGGTGGCGCCGGGGTTTATGTGGGCGAGATTGCCCTGGGTGCCGCTCCCGACTCGGCCGAGTAGGCAGGCGGGTGAAGCAATCCGGTGGCCCCATCGGCGTTGGCCAGTGGAAAGGGGAGTAGTGCCCGATGAATCCTGAAACGGAGACGAGACACGATGCGGACCCGGGAGCGGGTTCCCCCTACCCCTTCCGGGGGGTGTTTCGTTTCGTCGCGGTGTTCGTCGTGCTGGTCCTTCTCCAACTGATCGGCTATCGGTACATCGTAATCAGCCCGGCCAATGACTGGTATCTCTTTCAGGTGGCCCGCCACACGACGGGGCTTCTGGATCGGGTGGGTCACGGTGCCACCCTGGAATCGGACGGGACGTCCAAAGATCCCCGGAGCGCCTGGGCGCAATGGCAAGACCGGGCAGAACGCGCCCGGGCATCATCCTCTCCGCCGCCAGAGATGGGCCCCCGGGTGCACTTTGTGTGGCGGCCCGGGATTCACCAACGTATTCAGGAATTGGAATTGGCCCGTGCGGCCGATTCCGTCCCTTCTGCCAATCGAGACGCCCAGATACAGGCCCTTCGAGAGCAAGTCACCGCTTCCTTAGGTAACCCGGAGCAGCGTGCGGCCCAACAAGGCAAGCAGTTTCGCTTTGATGTCGTGCCCACCTGCGGCGCTACAGAGATCATGGCCATCTTTCTGGCCGCCATCCTGGCCTTCCCCGCCACATGGCGGCAACGTATGGCCGGGCTTCTCCTGGGCATCCCCACACTCTACGGGATCAACCTCCTCCGCCTGACCTGTCTCGCAATCATTGGTGCAATGGATGGGGGTGGGGCGTGGTTTAACTTCGCCCATGAGTATGTCTGGCAGGCAGTCTACGTCGGCATTGTGGTTCTGCTCTGGCTCGCGTGGGTGGAGTATATCGTCCGGCGACATGCCCCATGATGGATACCTTCCCGCCGCGAACCTGGTTGTTCTTCGGACTACGCTTTCTGGCCCTCGCCCTGCTCTTTGTGCCCGTGTGGTGGCTCATGGCCCCCTACTACGGCTGGCTCCTTGTGCAGAGCTGTGGCCTTCTGCTCCGCGATGTCTGGTCCATGCCCCTTACGGCGGGACACATCGAGCCCCAGGGCATTCTCCATACGGAGAGCGTCCTCGTCTTCTATCTCGGCGAGCAGGCCACCCGCATGCAGTTTGTGAAGCTCATCACCAACCTGCCCCCCTTCGTGGCACTCATGCTCGCCACACCGGGCCTCGGCGCCCGACATCGCCTGATCGCAACGCTCCTCGGCGCCGCCTTGCTCTGTGTCGGCCACGTACTCTTCATCGTGCTGGCCCTGGCATTCGCCCCCACCCTGCAACGTCATACGGAAATCCCGACCGCCCTCGCCCAGTTCTTTCTCACCCTGCCTTTCCTCCTCTGGATTGTGCTGGCCTATGCCCATACCTTATCCAAACCGCGCCGCGAAAAAGCCGCACCACAGCCACGTCATTAAGCGCCCCATGGCTTGTGTTTCCCGCCGTTTTTCTGCCATGATCACCCAATCTCTGAAGGCCCTCTCCCAATAAATTTCCGGTATTCCATCCCTGCTTTTACGCGATAGAAGGTTACATTCCTATGAACACTGCGCGCTTGACGCCCCTGATTAAAGAAGTTCAGCACCACCTCCTGAACGAGCTTATCCCCTTCTGGCTCACCCATGGCACCGATGAAGAATATGGGGGATTCCTGACCTATCTGGACAAAGATGGGAAGGCCACGGGCGAGGGCACCAAAACCCTGGTCTGCCAGACCCGCATGATCTACTCGGCCGCCTCGGCCCATCGGGCCAATCTGGGCGACGGCAAGTTTCTCGAGATCGCCCGCCAGGGCGTGGATTTCCTTGTAAACCATTTCTGGGACAACGAATACACGGGCTGGTATTGGACGACCAGCCGGGAGGGGGAGCCGGAAAACCGCTCGAAACTGACCTATGGCCACTCCTTCGCCATCTATGCCCTGTCGGAATATGCCATGGCCTCCGGCGACAACCGCGCCCTCGAAATGGCCGTCGAAACCTACAAATGCCTCACGAGCCTCGCGGCCGACAATGAAAACGGGGGCTTCCTCGAGTTTATGGAGGAAGATTGGAAACCCAAGCAGCCCGGCGTCTACGGGGGGGACCGCAAGTCTTTCGATGTTCACATGCATCTCATGGAAGCCTTCACCAACCTCTATGAGGCCACCGGGGAAGAACAGTACAAAGAAGATGCCTGCTACGTCATCGACCTGCTCTTTAAACACATGATCCACCCCGAATTCGGCACAGGCATTGCCCAATTCTCCCTCGACTGGCAGCCCCTCCGGGCCATTATCTTCAAAAACGTCTGGGGTTCCGATCGGGACGTGGAAGAAGACGATGGCCGACCGCTCAACAACACCAGCTTCGGCCATAACGTGGAATTCGGTTGGCTCCTGAAGCACTCTATCGACATCCTCGGTCTCGACGTTGAAGACTACCGCCTGCCCATGCAGAAGCTCTACGATCACTGTATCGCCTATGGCATCGATTGGGAACGCGGGGGCGTCTACTGCGAAGGCCCCCACGATGGTGCGGCCCGGGAAAGAAACAAGGAATTCTGGCAGCAGGCGGAAACGATGGTGGGCCTCCTCGATGCCACGCTCCTCTATGGCGACGAGAAATACCTCGACGGCTATGAGAACGTGCATCGCTTCGCCATGGACCATGTCATCAATCACAAGGTCGGTGAGTGGTATCCCCTCTTTGATGAGCACAATAATCGGATGTGGGATTATATGGGCCACGCCTGGAAGATCAACTACCACACCGTACGCGCCATGATTCAGAGTGAACGACGTCTCTCCCAGCTTATCGCGAAAGCCACGGACTAGACTTCCCCCAACCTGCCCCCTGCTACAGCGCCCTCCCGACCCGGAAGGGCGCTTTGTTTTTTCCCCGAACCGCCCCGCAAACACGTGTCCGGTACCGTTCATCAGGTTGACAATGGCGGGCGTGAAAGGCAGAATGTTCCTACTGGAACGGTGCCTTGGTGCCGGGGAAGTGCCAACTCTTGGGAAGCACATTGGCATCAGTGGTTTAGCGCGTTTTCAATTCCACATACAGCGGTCGAAAACGCGGCCCTTCTGCCAATGCATTGCAGTAACCGTTCGTCAGGACGTACATGCGGAAACAGATACAAAGTCGCGTAGTTTTTTCTGCCCTTTTCGGGCTCTTCCTTGGGATGGCCCCGCTGTTTCTGTCGGGATGCCCTTTCGCAACCCCAACGGCCGCTTTTACCGCGTCACCCACCGAAGGCGATGCGCCCCTCACCGTCAATTTTATTGACCAGTCGCTGGACGGCGGGGCCGATATCACCTCGTGGCTCTGGGATTTCGGCGATGGCAGCCAGAGTGTCGACCAGAGTCCCGTCCACGTGTACACCACCAACGGATTCTATCGGGTAACCCTCCGCGTCGCCAACAACAATGGCACTTCCACCGAAACCAAAGAAGCCTTTATCAACGTGAAGGCCATACCCGATGCCGATTTTACGGCGTCCCCCCGCTCCGGCAATACGCCCCTGACCGTCCAGTTTGAAGACACCTCGATCACCGCCCCCTTTGAAGCCACCGCCTGGCGCTGGACCTTTGGCGATGGCGAAGTCAGTACCGAACGCAGCCCGGCCCACACCTACGTCCAGCCCGGTGAGTACAACGTCTCTCTGACGGTCACCTCCGATGGTGGCACCAACACCATAACCCGCAACCGGTACATCACCGCAGCCCAGTTGCCAGCGGTACAATTCGACGCCACCCCCGTGCGCGGTGCCGCACCGCTCGACGTGCGCTTTACCGATACCAGCATCCCAGGCTCGGCCCCCATTGATTCCTGGACCTGGGTCTTTGGCGATGGGGGCACCAGCAACGAACAAAGCCCGACCCACCGTTATGAAACCCCCGGTATCTACTCGGTTTCTCTGACGACCCGTACCGCCGCCGGTGAAATCACCGGGACCATGAACAACCTCATCACCGTTACCCAGGCACCCACCGCTGCCTTTTCCGCTTCCCCAACGAGTGGCGGTGCCCCACTGGTGGTCCAGTTTGTGGACGAATCCCTTCCCGGCACCGCACCAATCACTTCCTGGCTCTGGGATTTCGGTGACGGCACCAGTTCGGTCCAACGCAATCCCATCCATGAGTTCACCGAGGCCGGGGAGTACGATATCGTGTTGACGGTGACCACAGACGCCGGCACGAACAGCATCACCAAGGCCGACCTGATTTCCGTTCAGGCCACGCCCACGGCGGGTTTTACGGCCTCCGTGCTTCGGGGCACCGTACCCCTGACGGTCTCCTTCCTCGATGCCTCCACCGCGGGAGCGACCCCCATCAGTGGTCGCCAATGGAATTTCGGAGACGCCACCACCAGTGGCGAAACCAACCCGGTACACACCTACACGCAACCCGGCATCTACACCGTTTCACTGCTGGTCCAGAGCGCTGTCGGTTCCGACATTCATATTGAGACGGCGTTCATCGAAGTCGTTTCCACGCCCGACGCCGACTTCAGCGCCACGCCCACCCAGGGAGAAAGCCCCCTCACCGTCACCTTCAGCGATACGTCGCTTCCAGGGACCAGTCCCATCACCGCATGGCTGTGGGATTTCGGTGACGGCACCACCAGTGACGCCCAAAACCCGACCCGTATCTACACCAACGTAGGCACCTATACCGTCAAGCTGACGGTGACCACGACGGAAGGCAGTGACACCCAAACCCGTATCGACTATGTGGCCGTACAGCAACGCCCAGATGCGGATTTCTCCGCCACCGTCACCCAGGGAACCGCCCCCCTCTCCGTCCAGTTTCGTGATGAATCGTCCCCCGGTTCCGAACGAATAACCGGGCGCGTCTGGGACTTCGGCGACGGCAACACCAGTACCGCCGAAGACCCGGTGCATGTCTACCGGGAACCGGGCATTTACACGGTGACCCTCAATCTGGATACCACCTCAGGGCCAGAGTCCGAACGAAAACAAGCCTATATCCAGGTAGATCCCGCCGTCACCTTTACGGCAAGTCCCGCCACCGGCCAGGCACCGGCCTTCGTAACCTTCACCGACACCACAGCGACGGGGACACTCACGATAACAGGACGCACCTGGGACTTTGGCGACGGCGAAAGCAGCGACGCGATGAACCCCGTGCACCAGTACACCGCACCCGGGAGCTATGACGTCACGTTGACCCTCAGTACGTCCCAGGGAGACGTCTCCCTCACGAAACGGGCGGCCGTCAACCTGCGGCCGACCCCAAGCTTCACCGGCGAACCCCGCACGGCGGCCGGTGGTCCCCTGGAAGTCCAGTTTGAAGATACGACCGACGCCGGCTCCCTCACGCTGAATGGCTGGGACTGGAACTTTGGTGACGGAGGGCATAGCGCCCTCCAGAACCCCACGCATACCTTCCAGAAGCCGGGACTCTACGCCGTCAGTTTGACGGTACTCACCGATATCGGCAACAGCGCCACCACCCGGACCGGCTATGTATCCATTCGCCCGGAGGCCGCGTTCTCCGCCGATGTCACAAACGGTGCCGGTAGTCTGGCGGTACAGTTTACCGATGAGACCGACCCCGGAAACCTCGCCATCTTGAGCCGCCAATGGGATTTCGGTGATGGCGCCTCCAGCACCCTCCAGAACCCCAGCCACACCTATTCGACACCCGGTACCTACACCGTATCCCTCACCACCACGAGCAGCGAAGGGCCCGATACCGAAACCAAAGCGGGCTACATTGTCGTTACCCCGTTGGTTCGTTTTACGGCCAACGTGGTCCGCGGTGTGGCCCCCCTGGATGTCACCTTTGTGGACCGCACCGACGCCGGGGGGTTAACGATCTCCAAACGCACCTGGGATGTGGGCGAAGGCGACCCCATCGAGGAAGGCTCCCCCACCTACAGTTACACCGTCCCCGGCCTCTATGATGTCACCCTGACCGTCACCACCACCCAGGGGGACGCCATGACGACCCGCGCTGGTTTCGTTCAGGTGCTTCCGGTGCTCACCGCCACGACGGAAATCACCGACGGCATGGGCACCGCCTCCGTCGTGTTTACCAATGCCACCGACGTCGGCAACTACACGGATGTCTCATGGCTGTGGGATTTTGGCGACGGCAACACCAGCACGGCGGAAAGCCCGACCCACACCTTCAGCACGCCGGGCGTATTCGAGGTGACCCTGACCATCCTGACCGGAGAAGAGGTCACGACCACCACGACGGTAGCGACCATCACCGTGGACCCCATCCCCTCCTTTTCCACCGACACCACCATGGGCGTCGTACCCCTCGCGGTGCAGTTTACCGACACCTCCAATGTGGGCACGGCGACCGTAAGCAACTGGGCCTGGGATTTCGGTGACGGCAACACGAGCACGGCGCAGAACCCCGTACATACCTACACCAGCGCGGGCTCTTTCGATGCCTCCCTCACCATTACGACTGAAGCCGGCGACAGCACGGTGGCGATGCCTACAACCATCCAGGTTATCCCCGCGCCCGACTTCAGCGCGACCCCACTCAGCGGCCCCCCAACCCTGGCCGTTGCCTTCACGGATACGACCAACCTGGGCGGCGCCACCTTGAACAGCGTGCTATGGAATTTTGGCGATGGCGGCACGAGCACCGACGCCTCCCCTACCCACAACTACACAACGCCCGGAACCTATACCGTCTCCCTCACGGTAAATACTTCCGAAGGCACGGCCACCGAAACCAAGACCGATTTCATCGCCGTCAATCCCATCCCGACCTTTACGGCCAGCGCCACCAGCGGTGCGTCTCCCTTCACGGTGAATTTTACCGACACCACCAACCTCGGTTCCGTCACTCCCACGGCCTACGCCTGGAATTTCGGAGACGGCGGCACGAGCAGTGACCAGAACCCCAGCCATACCTATGTGGCAGCAGGTGTCTACTCGGTCACCATGATCATTACCTCCGCTCAGGGGCAGGTGGTCGCTACAGAGACCGATCTCATTACCGTAACGCCCGATGTCCAACTCAGCACGTCCGCCAGCAGCGGCCCCACGCCCCTCACGGTCACCCTCACCGACACGACCGTCATTGGTAATCTGACCGTCACCGATTGGGTCTGGAACTTTGGCGATGGTACGGGCACGGTAACGACCCAGACCAACAGCACGAGCCACACCTACACCGCGCCGGGCAATTACACACCCACGCTCACCATCGTTACGTCGGGTGGCAATTTCTCCGGTAGCCTCGCGGCGCCCATCATGGCCAACCCCGTGCCCACTTTCAGTGCCGATTATCGTTCGGGGCCGGGCACCTTTACGGTCACCTTTACGGACAACACGGCCGGCGGGAGCGTCAACACCACCAGCCGCGCCTGGGATTTCGGCGACGGTTCCACGACAACCACGGCCAACACCACCGTATCGCACACGTACAGCACGGCGGGGACCTACGACGTAACCATGGACCTGACGACCGACATCCAGGGCATGCTCTCGAAGACGGAAGTCAACTACATCACCGCCCACCCGCTGAGCTACGCGGTCACCGGCGGCACTTCCGGAACAGTTACCCACGCCATTACCGTCAGCAACACCACCCCGGCAGGGGACCTCCCCATACTTACCACCCAATGGAACTATGGCGATGGCACGGCCCAAACGCCCGCCACGAGCCACAGCTACACCGCTGCAGGCTCCTACACCCTTTCCATGATCGTGAGCACCGTGCAGGGTAGCCAGACCTACACCGGCATCACGCCCATCAACGTGGCACCGGTCGTGAGTTTCACCACCGACGTGGACGAAGGGCCCGCTGTCATGGACGTGCTCTTCACCGATACCACCACACCGGATTCGGTGGTAGTCACCAGCCGCACCTGGGACTTCGGCGACGGCACATCCGTGGTGGTCAATGCCCCCACCACGACCGTGTCCCACCAATACACCAATACCGGCACGAACACCGCCGTGAGCCAGGCGAAACTCACCCTCAACACCAACATCGGGGATGTTGAAAGCGCCACTGCCCAGTCCATCACGCTCCATCCCATCAATTTCAGTGGCAACGTCACCAATCAGCCCCACGACCTGAATGTCACGTTTACCGACAACACGACCGTCGGTGACCTGACCATCACCTCACGCAACTGGGACTTCAAAGATACCGATACGGCGACGACGGCCGGCAACACGACCAGCCATCTCTACGTCGAACCGGGAAACTACCCGGTGGAACTGACCATCACCACGTCCCAGGGCAACATGGCCACCGGCACCATCAGCAGCAATATACTCGTGCGGCCCGTGGTGAAGTATTTCGAGACGTCCGCGGTAAAAGGACCCAAGCCCCATACGGTCAATTTCGAGGACCAGACCTTCCTCGGAAACCTGACCGGTGTCTCACGACGATGGACCTGGGGGGATGGCACCACGACAACCGTCGCAGGGACGACCACCAGCCACACCTACACCACGGCGGGTTGTTTCGACGCCACCATGGAGCTGCTAACCAACGAGGGCACCTTTAGCGACAACAGTTTCGCGGTGCGTGTCACGGCCGAGGAAATCTCCACCTTTACCCCCCCGACCACGCCAGACAACAGTCAGGCGGGCATCATGTTTGACCTGAACGCCCTGAAGAATCTCCGGGTCGATTCCATTACGCTGAATTTCAGCACGTCGGGCCAGACCGCCAATGTTCGCACCTATGCCTCGGCATCGAGCTCGATCGGAAACGAAAACAATGCGGGCGTTTGGGCGTTCCAGGGAGACCTCAGTGTAACGACCAGCACCGCCACGGAAGTTGATATCCCGAATATCACCATGTCCAGTGGCAATCGCTTCGGATTCTACCTGCTCAACACGCTCTCGGGAGGCACGAGCCCCACCCTCCGGTATCAGACTGCCTCTACATTCGACAGCTTTAACGACGGCAACATCCGCATCTTTACCAATGCCGGGCGGGCCCTCGGCTCTGCCAATGACTTTGACGGCGCTATCTTCTCGCCCCGACACTTTGTAGGTTCCATTCAATATATCCACGAACTTACCTGCAACCTGAAGTCCGGTGGCCTGGCCCTTCAGGCCAACGCCCGCACCGCCCACCTCGGGCCCCAACCCACCGACCAATCCTCCGTCTACCCCGAGCCTCATCGCGAGGCGCCGACCGCCATTACCCCCGATGGCGGACGGGTTTCCTTAGGCAATTACAGTGCCCTCGGCGGGCAGTATCATGAGCAGCTCTTGATTAAGACCAACGCCCAACTGGACGTGCTGTGGGAACTCGACCTCGAAGGCTATGCCTTCGACAGTGTGCAGGACATCGACGCCCTGCCTGGCGGGGATTTGATTCTTTCGGGCTCCACCTCCCTCGACGGACTTCCAGGAGAAGCCCTCCTGGTGCGCGTCGATTCAGACGGCAATCTGCTTTGGGAGCAGGTGCTTCCCGAAGTCGACGCGCCGAACCTACGTGCGATTGTGGGAACCACCCAGGGTGACCTCGCCGTACTGGTCGCACAGCCCCGGGAGAATGGCGCCTTCGAGCCAACGGTCTACCGGCTGGATGCCTACAGCAACCTGCTGTGGACAGCGACGCTTCCCCCCGTCTATCTGGATGCCGGCTGGGGCATTGCCGAAGGGGGCGATGGCAGCCTCCTGATCTACGGCAGCACCGTCCAACCTCCTGAAGATACGACCGCCTGGACCCAACGGCTACTTCCCGATGGCACCCTGGCACCCATGGGCACCCGATAGGCACTACAACACGTAATCAATTCAGCGGCGGGGCACCATGTCGTCCTGCGCCCTTTTTTTTCAAAACACCACATACACCCCAACGGAGTCTCTTACATGTTTTTACGCTTTAAGGCCTTGCCTTTCCAGTCCCATTCTCCCCTCGTGCGCAACCTGTTCGTCGCCGCCCTCGCCCTCCAGGGTCTGAGCGCCATGGCGGCCATCTCCCCCAACGACTTCGAAGGCTCCGATGTGGCGCGCATCAACCAGGCCATTGAGGCCGCCGCGAAAACCGGCGAGCGCGTAGTCATTCCTCGAATCAACCAATCCGCCGAGGGCGACCGACCACTCTGGCTCCTCGACTCGGCCATCCTGGTTCAGAGTAATACCTACCTGGAACTGGAAAACTGTCACATCAAATTGTCCGACCAGTCCCGCGACAATATCATCCGCAGCGCCAATTGCGGGATGGGCATCACCGACATCCAGCCCATGACCAACGTGAGCATCGTGGGTATTGGCCGGGTTTTGCTGGAGGGGGCAGACAATCCCCGCTCGACCGGGGACAGCGCGAAAGTCCTGGGCAAGCGCACCTATGGCACCGACGCAGGAGTCGAGGGCAAGAGCCAGACCGGTGACTGGCGTAACATCGGCATCCTTATGGCCTACGTGGAGCAGTTCCGTATTGAAAATCTCTTCATGAAAGACGCCCACTCCTGGACCATCTCCCTGGAACGCTGTGCCTACGGCGTCATCCGCGACATCGAATTCTCTGCCCGGGAAGGTAAAGAGGTAAACGGGAAGTTTGAAACCTTTCTCAACCAGGATGGCCTCGACCTCCGCCAGGGCTGCCACGACATCGACATTTCCAACATCAGCGGCCACACGGGCGACGATCTCATTGCCCTGACCAATATCGTCAATGAAAACTACGGCGCGGGAAGCCCCGACTACATCATGGTCAGCACCCCCAATAACCGCGGTGACGGCAAAGACGACATCCGAAATATCATTATCCGTAATGTGCGGGGCTACACGGCGGGCGGACACCACATCATTCGGCTGCTGAACGCCAGTGGCCTGAAGATTCACGATGTCATCATTGATGGTCTTATTGACACGTCGACCGGAAAGAACGCCAAGGCCGCCGTTAAGATCGGAGATTCCAATCCCGTCTGGGGAGGCGTCACGCCCCTGGGCGATACCTACCACATCTTCATCACCAACATCGTAAGCCGGGCGAAACATACCGTCCTCATCGGCGGCTCCCTATCCGAATCTTCCATCTCCCATGTCATCAAGTATGGTGCCGCTGGCGAACCCATCACCTACCAGTCGGGCGAACAATATGTGCGTAATGTCATGATCACCGACGTAAAGCTCATGACCTGGAAAAAATAGTTGGGTCCATCGTCGCGGAATAACAGGCCCGCGACTGCCCCTTGGCGTACGATGCCTTCTTCAGTATGAAACAACATTCTCAACGGAGTCTCTTACATGTTCTCAGGATTCAGGGCCAATCTTTCTCCGATGGCTTCCCGCTTAGTACGCAACCTACTCGTCACCACACTCGCCCTCCCCGGCCTGAGCGCCGTGGCCGCCATCTCCCCCAACGACTTTGAAGGCTCCGATGTCGAGCGCATTAACCAGGCCATTGAGGCCGCCGCGCAATCCGGCGAGCGCGTAGTCGTCCCCCGTATCAACCAATCCGCCGAGGGCGACCGACCACTCTGGCTCCTCGACTCGGCCATCCTCGTCCAGAGCAATACCTACCTGGAACTGGAGAACTGCCACATCAAATTGTCCGACCAGTCCCGCGACAACATCATCCGCAGCGCCAATTGCGGGATGGGCATTACCGACATCCAGCCCATGACCAACGTGAGCATCGTCGGAATAGGCCGCGTTCTGCTCGAAGGGGCAGACAACCCCCGCGCTACCGGCGACAGCGCGAAAACCCTGGGAAAGCGCACCTATGGTACCGACGCAGGCGTCGAGGGTGAAAGCCAGACCGGTGACTGGCGCAACATCGGTATCCTTATGGCCTTCGTCGAGCAATTTCGTATCGAAAACCTCTTCCTCAAAGATGCCCACGCCTGGACCATCTCCCTGGAACGCTGTGCCTACGGCGTCATCCGCGACATCGAGTTCTCCGCCGGGGAAGGCAAAGAGGTTAACGGGAAGTTTGAAACGTTCCTCAACCAGGATGGCCTCGACCTGCGGCAAGGCTGCCATGACATCGACATTTCCAACATCAGCGGCCACACGGGCGACGATCTCATCGCGCTGACGAATATCCTCAACGAAAAGAAAAGCGCGGGGAGCCCCGACAGCACCATGGTCAGCGCCCCCAACAACCGCGGTGGCGGTATGGACGATATCCGCAACATTGTTATTCGCAATGTGCGGGGCTACACGGCGGGTGGACACCACATCGTTCGTCTGCTGAACGCCAGTGGCCTGAAGATCCACGATGTAATCCTTGACGGACTTATTGACACGTCGACGGGTAAGAACGCCAAGGCCGCCGTCAAGATCGGAGATTCCAATCCCGTCTGGGGAGGCGTCACGCCCCTGGGCGATACCTACCACATCATGATAAGCAATATCGTCAGCCGGGCCCGCCACACCATTTTCATTGGCGGCTCCCTGTCGGAATCGTCGATTTCCAATGTCATCAAGTATGGTGCTGCCGGAGAGCCCATTACCTACGAATCAGGCAAAGAATATGTGCGCAATGTCATGCTCACCGACGTAGAGCTCATGACCTGGGAGAAATAACCGGGGCCATCGTCCGCCTATCGTGCTTGCATCGCGAGACGGCACCTTATAATCTAATGAATCCCAACGATATTGACCCCACTCGACCCGAAAGGCATACAACCCATGTCCGTACAACTTGTCGCGCTGATTGCACTCCTGGGAGTCAATCTGCCAACGGGCTCTGCACCCGAGCCCATACCCTTTCCCCACTTCCCCGACACCCTGCACACCTTCGTCTGGCGCAACTGGTCCCTCGTGCCCCTGGAGCGTATGGCGAAGACGGTCGAAGCAACCCCGGAAGAACTCCTCGCTGTGGGCACGGCCATGGGCCTGCCTGCCCCGCCCGCCATCGATGCGGAACAACAGGCCCGCTCCTACATCACCGTCATTCGGCGAAACTGGCATCTCCTGCCCTACCCCCAGTTGCTCACACTCCTCGATTGGGATGCGGAGAAGCTGGATTTCGTGCTGCGGGAAGACGACTTCCTCTTCATCAAATTTGGCAGCCTGAAACCCAATTGTCCGCCGGTAAAATACGCGCCCTCTTCCGAGGCGACCCAGGCCGCCGAAGCAAAAATCGCCCAATGGGTCAAGACGGCCTTTCCCCAGGGTATCGCCGAAACGGAGGAGCCCCTCTTCGCCTTCGTCGATCATCTGAGTGCGCCTTTTGAAGGGGCCGCACCCCAAGCCAGGGAGCAGCACTTCAACCCCCGCTACTGCGCCCCCTATTTCGGCCTCTATGGTGACCCCCTGGAAAACTCGGAGATTGACCCCTTTCCCCCCGCGTATCTCGAACGGGTGAAGGCCTCCGGCGTGAGCGCCATCTGGATGCCCGTCCTCCTCTATCAATTGACCCCCTTCCCCTGGGAACCGGAGATGAGCGAAGGACACGAAGAACGCCTGGCCTACCTCAATGACCTGGTCAACCGCGTCAAGGCCTCCGGCGTCGATATTTTCCTCTACCTCAATGAACCCCGGGGCCTCCCCCACCGCTTCTTTGAGGCCCACCCCGAATTGAAGGGCGTCTCCAGTGGCGAAGTATCCGCCCTCTGCAGCTCTATCCCCGAAGTGCAGCAGTGGCTCCAGGATTCCGTCACGACCCTTTGTAAGGCCGTCCCCAATCTCGGCGGCATCTTCACCATCTCCGCTTCGGAAAACCTGACCAACTGCTGGTCCAAGGGCCCGAGCAAATGCCCCCGCTGCAAAAAACGCGCGCCCGATGAAGTGGTTGCCGAAGTCAGCACCCTTATCTGGGATGGTATCCAGGCCGCCAACAGCAAGGCCGATTACATCGTCTGGGACTGGGGCTGGAACAATGAGTGGGCACCGAAGGCTATCGCGCGCCTCCCCAAAGGCGTCGCCCTCCAGAGTGTGAGCGAGTGGGATATGATGGTCGTGCGGGGCGGCATCGAAACCCGCGTGGGCGAGTACTCTCTCTCGGCCGTCGGGCCCGGACCCCGCGCCACCCGCCACTGGGCAGCCGCCCGCGAACACGGCATCAAGACCGTGGCCAAAATTCAGGCCAACAACACCTGGGAAATGTCGAGCGTGCCCTACGTGCCCGCTGTGGCCAATGCCGCGCAGCACGCCAAGAATCTCCGCGAAGCAGGCGTGGAAGGACTCATGCTCGGCTGGACATTGGGCGGCCATCCCTCCCCCAATCTCGAAGTCTTCTCCGCCATGGGCACTGATACGGACGCCACGCCGGAGCAGGCGATACTTCAGGTGGCCACCGATCGCTTCGGCGCCGACTTCGCCCCCCATGCGGTTCAGTTCTGGCAGGACGTGAGCACGGCCTTTTCGGAGTATCCCTATCACATCGGCGTCATGTATAACGGCCCCCAACAGGTCGGCCCCGCCAACCTCCTCTGGCAGAAGTCCACAGGCTACCGTTCCACCATGGTCTGCTTCCCCTATGACAGCCTGAACACCTGGCGGGCGGGCTTTCCACCTGAAGTCTTCCGCCAGCAATTTGCCCTGATGGCAACCGGCTTTAACCAGGCCGCAGACGCCCTGGCCGCGCAAGACGCCGCGAAGCTCAACGCCCGGCAGCAAGCCAATCTGGCCCAGGAGCTGCTCATCACCCGTGCCTGTGCGTTGCACTTTGAGAGTGTGGCCAATCAAACGGGATTCATTATGGCCCGCGATGGACTCGCCACCGCCGAAGGCGACGGGAAGACCGCGCTGGTCGACGAACTGGAAGCCCTCTTGAAACGTGAGCTCGAACTGGCCCAGGAGCTGCACGCCATTCAGTCCAAGGACTCCCGCATTGGCTTTGAAGCCTCCAATCACTATTTCTACATACCCAATGACCTGGTAGAAAAAGCGATAAACTGTCAGCATCTGCTGGAGAGCTGGATTCCAACCCTGCGCTCCTGAAAATACAATCGCGGGGTGGATGGCGTGCCCGATTGGCGCGCCATCCACCCCCTCTTATTTATTATTCCTGCAATGGCGAAAGCCCGTTGCACACGACCACGATTCCCATAAGGAGTACTCCATGCCCCGCCTCGACCACGTTGCCCTCCAGGTTTCGGATATCGACCGCTCCATCGCCTTCTACACCGAAGTCCTTGGCCTGCCCCTCATGTTCAAGAAGGAAGACCCCGACCACAATGAGGTCTTCGCCTACCTCGAATTAGAGGGGGGAAATCTCGAGCTCCTGGCCCTCGTGGATAACGACGGCAAGGTCATTCCGCGCAAACTCCCCGTCATTGAGAAGCCCTACTGTCCCCATGTGGCCCTGGGAGTAGACGACATTGATGTGGTCATCGCCGAACTGGAAGCTCGAAAGATTCCGCTCATCGACGGACCACTGATCATCCCGGGACAGGTTCGCTGGCTCTACTTCGCCGATCCGGACAACAACGTCATCGAATATGTGCAGTGGCTTAACAAGGCATGACCCAACGGGCACCTGTCCCCCCTTCGCCCACCCGCGCGGTGGGCATTTTTGTATCTGCCACCAGAGGAATTTCCCATGCCGGGTATCTACCGCTACATCCCACTCGCCCTTCTCATCCTTGCAAGCCTGTCCCACGCCCAGGAAATCCGCCACGAACTCCCGGGCTGGCAAGAGGGCGAACGCATCCGAGCCTATTGGAGCCCACCCGTCGCCCTTTTTGAAGCCCTCAAAGAAGCGGGCTTCAACACCATCATCCAACGGCTGGAAACCGCTGTTACCCCCGCGCAACGGGCTACCGGCTCTCTCCATCCCTCCTACACTTTCCAAGACGTGGAAGCCGATGTGCGCGCCTCCAGCCGGCGGGCGAAGGAACTCGGCCTCCGCTATTTCCACTGCCTCGACCCCGGCGCGGCTTGGGCCATCGCCCAGGCCGGCTTCGCGGACAATCCCCGGCGTTACCAGAATGGCAAACTCCCCTGTCCCTTGGACGATGTCTACTGGGACCGGGTCATCACCCAACGCTTCCTGGCGGTCATCGACCTCCTCTCTGGCGACGAGTACCGGCTCGACGGACTTATCATCGATCCCGAGATGTACACCTTCAGTGGCGCCTTTCTATCCATCCCCTGCTATTGCGATCACTGCGCGGCGGAATTTGGTGCGGCCCACCCTGCCCTGAACGAAGTCGCCGAAGCGCCCATCGACGATAGGGCCCCTTGGCTGGCCACGCAGAAGGCCCGCAACGACTACGAATCGTGGCAACAGACGACCGTTCGCCAGCGCGTGGCCGCCATGCGGGAAGCGATCTACGCCCGTCAACCCGATCTGCAACTGGGCTTCCTAATCTTCCGGGACCGCCCCTGGTTCAAGGCCCTGGCACAAGGCTTGTCCACCCCCGAAAAACCTGTGCTCATCTGTCCCGAAGGCACCTACTCAGGCGCCTATAATGAAGACTACCTGACCTATCAGGCGGGCCTGGGCGAAAGAGTGGGCGCGCCCTTCTTCTACTGCCCCGGCATCTGGGTCGGCTATGACAACTCGGGAGAGCTGCCCACCGAGTTCATGAAAGCCGTCCCTGGAAACGTCTATCACCGGAGCATCCGCTCGGCCGGTTATTGGGTCTACGCCTCCACCCGTTGGGGCGGAACCCCGGAGAAGTCCCAGCCCTTTACGGCCCTCTTCCGTGCACTGAATGATGAACTGGATTCCTATCAGCAATCGGGAGGCACCTATGAAAGTGCCCTCACCGCCCAGGCCTTACCCCTGGAGCGACCGGGCAACCTCCACGAACTCTTGCTGGAAGCCCGCGATTGGAAAGTTGTGAAAAACGTCCCCCCGACGGTGCCCCGCACCCCCGATCACCTGGGACTCCGCGGTCAGCATCAGGTGGTCTTCCAGGCGAAAAAAGGGGATGAGGTCACCGTCCATCTACAGCACTTCCAGTTGGGGACTTACACCAGCGCGGGCCGTGTCATCGTATACAACCCGACCATGGAAGTCATTGCGGAAGCGACTTGTGGCGTAAACCAGCGCATCGCTCTTCCCCTTACCGCACCGGCAGACGGCCCCTACGTGGTCCTGGCCAGTGCGGGTTCGGGCGTCCCCAATGCGTTTTCCGTCCAGCTGGAGGGCGCACCGTGGGTGCTTTATGGGGAACAGGTAACCTTTAACAAGCGGGGCGGCAGGGTCTATTTCTGGATCGACGCAAACCCGGAATCGGTGACCGTCACCCTATCCGGTGGTGGAAAAGAAAGGGCTTCCTTCTCCCTGAGTCGTCCCGATGGGACGATGGCATTGGCAGCCGACGCGGTCACCAAGGCACAGACCCACACGCTTGCCGTCGACAATAGTCCGGGCATCTGGTCACTGAAGGTACACGCCATTGATGATGACGGTTACTTCCGGGTGCACGGCGTGAACCGCTACGCGCTGGTTCCGGAACATGTCATTCGCAACTGACGGGCACGAAAAAAAGCGCGGTGGACTTCAGCAATTGCCAAAGCCCACCGCGCACAGATTATTCGATTTCAGAAACCCGGGACGTCCCGCTCAGACGTGGCCCATCTCTTCAAAAACGGCCTTCATCAACAGCGGCAACACCACGGTGGCGTCGGCGTATACTTCCGCATACTTGCCGCCTTCCGCCGGAGGTACAAACTTGCCCCAGCTGACACCCTCGGAATAGGTGCACCCCGAAAGCCCGCCCCAGTGGACCGGCTCCGGACAAATGCGCACGCCATACTGAAAGCGGGGCGCGGGAAGCGGAATATCGAGCCGCGCCGAGGTGATGTCGTAATAGGGGCCCACTTGCTGCGCCCAGTTACGGGGCACACCACCACCGACCGTAATAATTCCCATCCGCTCGGTCTTACCGATCAGACGGGCATATTCCTGCATATCGAGGAAAGGATTAAATGCCGGAACCGCCTGAAAGACTTCGTCGGGCGTTAGATCGCGCCCGAGTTCTTTCTGCAATTTCGCCACCGACTGGGCCATGACGTGGGTGGAAAAATCCAGGCCCATCTCACTGTCCGTAAAGGCGGGAATAAACACCGGTACCCGCTTGCGCCAGGCACTCCGCAGAATTCCGGGCCCCTGATCCAATTCGTCCAACCGCTCGCCCACGGCACGACAAAAACGAGAGGAACACCACACGCCGTCATCGGGCTCGGTATGGGCCAACACATCGGCGACCAACTCGGCCACGTCATTGAGGTTGGATTCCATTTCCAGGGTATCGTAGATACGATTGTAGCCCTTGGCAAAGAGCGCGGCATCATCCGACTGGGGATCCACCGCGTAGTGGGTCAGCCCGATGCTCTCTGTCACACCGTGTGCCACCAGGGCACCCGTTGCAACCACCGCGTCCACCAGGCCCGAATCAATCATATCGCAAATGATCTGACCCTGCTTCGCCACGGTCATAGCACCCGACAAGGTCAGCACGGTCGTGCAAGACTCGTCTATCGCCATGGCCAGCGCAACATCCAGCGCGTTCCCGAGCTGGCGCCCGCCAAAGGCCGTGCGGCCCATGGCGCGAACCATCTCAGAAAATGAATTGAGCTCAGAGAGCTTCAGACTTTGCAACGGAGTCAGGCCGTCGGCCCGCCCGTCGTGCATCGTGCGTTCAGACAATGGATTCGTAACTCCCGCCGTTTAGACTGCGGCGCATTCAATGCCCATCGGTGCCTGGAGGAAACCGTTTTCCTCTTCGGCAAAGCGGGGCATCGTGCGAATGATGACATCACCAAGGTCCACTTCTTCACGAATACACTCCAAGACCCTGAGGGGATCGGTGGAGCCACACGTGAACACGTCCATGGCGATCAGGCCGTCGTCCGCATAGGTGTGGGCAGAGCAGTGGCTCTCATCCAACAGAACTACGGCGGTGAATCCGGGGGGGGAGTTGTGTCCAAAGTGATAACGAACTTGCGAAATCACGGTCGCGCCGGCACGCTCGGCACCACGGGCCATCGCCCGAAGTACCAGCTTGTCATCCAGACACACTTCACGGGACACATTGTGACAGTCGATTAGTAAATGTTTGCCTCTGTGCAATTCATAAAACCTCCTCTAGTATGCGAAGCGAACGAAAAACGAAAAACCGCCTTACGCTAGTTCTCCTTGCTTAAGGGAGGCTTGGGGTCGGCAACCAAACCATTTACATTGGTGCCAGATTTTATACCGGAATGAGGGAGAAATCAAGCCTTTTCTGAAAAAACTTTTGACCGGGTTCTGGCCGCCCCGAAAAAGGTCGGCGTACCACGTCTCTCAGGTGCCCCCACACCCCCACATTATCGCACTATTACGGCGTCTCCGACGGGTCCGAAGCGTCCGTTTTCATGGTAATCAGGTCGCGCAAGGACTGTACACCCATGGACCGTCCCCGCTCCTGAATATGATAATTGTGGCAAATGAGGCAGCTGTCACCGGCCTTACTTTTCTCATGGCAACGGGCACAATCATCCTTTGAAATCGGGCGAAAACTACTCACGAACGCATTGGAACCCTGGGCGTTCGAGAAATTGACGCCCAATTCCAGACCCGAATCATTCGCCTTGAAACTATCGAGGTAACTCATCGCCGGTTCCGGGGCCACTTCGCTCGCCCCTTCCTCTGGCGCGGCGTCTGCCGCTGCCGCCTCGCCATCCACTGGCTCGGCCCCGTCTTCGACCGACGTTTCTTCTTCGGCGGAAGCCGCTTTGGCCAGATTTATCTGATCCCGGACAGCCGGCACCCAATCCGCCCGATGGCATTCGGCACAGTTCATCAGCTTCAGGTGTGGGGTGTGCTTGAACTTGGTAAAGCCCCGCTCCGATGAACCGCTCTTCCAGTTCACCTTGACGCGCACATCATTGGTCCCCTGCTTCTCCGCATCGATACTGTGACACTTCATGCAGGAACCGATGGCCGAACCGGTCGCCCGTCCGCTCAGCTCGTCAAAGACCAACGCCGCGGCAGGGCTCTTCGCATAGAGCGTTGCCGTAAAATCAAGCCAGGCCGTGGTGAAGGGGTCTGCGTGTTGAATAGGCCGATAGTATAGCGATCGGGGCGCACGCAAGGTCCACCGTTCCCCAGAGATATCGGCAACGTCATCCAGCCATTTCTTAACTTTCGACTGACTACCCAGCCAGGCCACAAACGCTTCGCCCGCCTCGCTTCCAGCGTCGCTCGGAGTTGCGGCCGTTTCGGTGCTCTCCTCGGAATCGGCGCCCTCAGACGAGTCCGTCTCCTCGGCTGCGTCGTCGCTTTCCGTCGGCTCATCTTCCGACGGCGTTTCTTCCGCGGGTGCCTCGCTATCAACCATGGCGAGGATGAGGGCCTTCCACTCCTTGTTCTTCGCTTTCTTACCCGTCTCCAGCAGCACCCAGTCTTCGCCGTCAATGGTAAAATGACCGGCAAACCATTCTTGGAATGCATTGAAGTCGGAAAAGAATTCGAAAATGGTGGCATAGGAACCTGCTTCGCCGTCCGCGATCGCCTCCTTCAACGCCACATAACTTTCGACACTTTCCAAGGTCGCCTTCCAACTGGCGGGGTCGAGACGAAAGCCACTTTCCTCCACATGCCACCCCGACATCTCGATGATATCTTTTCGGGAAACATCCTCGATGACCTTGTCCACCGTGCTCCCCTCTTTCGGGAATCCGAACATGGAATCCAGCACCCGGGGATCAACCACCTCGCCCGTAAGCCGTTCCAATTGTTCCTCGACGATCCGTCGGAGGCCGCCCTGCGCTTCATTGGACGCGGCACCTTTAATATACTCCATGCCCTTAAAAAGGCGCCCCACAATCTCGGGGTCTTCGTCGTAGGCGATACCGGAGAGGTCGCCTTCGAACTCGAGGACCATGGCCAGGTCTTCGGCAAAAGTCGCGGCACTCTCCCCATCCTGCGCATTAAAGCCGGCGAGCAACAGCATCATGAATGGAGACATGGACTTGCCCGCCGTGCGGGGCACTGGCGGTAATTCAAGCTCGTCTTCCAGGATTTCATACACATCCGACTCGAGGGACGGAAACCCGTAGACATGAATCCATTCGTCGCGTGCCGACACGATGTTGCTGTTGTGGCACGCCGCGCACATTTCCTCAAATGGTTTCAGGCGCGTGGTAAAGGCATCACCATCAATCTCGTGGCACGAAGTGCAATCGGCGGGTGCATGATTCCGGTTTTCTTCCTTCTGAAAGTAATTGGTTTCATGCCGCTCATGGTCGTAGATGAGCCGGGTCCGACGGCGGTAGGGATAGTCATAACCCGCCGTGGAAGCCAATGTCGAAAAATCCGGGTGCCCGTCTCCGATACTCTTGAATTGTTTGACGTGACAGGTCTGACACTTCTGATTGTCGATACGCCGCAGGTCGAAAAAGGTACCATTGTGCTCGCGGTGACAGGCCGCACAGGCCAACTCACCCGATTCCCCCAGCTTCACACCTGGTGAAAAGGCGGCCAGGGCCAAGGACAAGGGCTTCGCCCCGTCGAAGGGTTCCTGTTTCGCTTCCGCAGTGTGAAGTGCCAGGGCATCGGGAGAAAGCGCGTGGGCGAACAAGGCATCCGCACCCACATCCTCCTGATGGCAAGCCATACATTGGACGCTCTGCGGTTCTGTTTCCTTCTTAGTGATCGCCGACAGCAGAAGCCCCTCAAGGCCCCCCTCGAAATTCGCGTGGCAGATCTGACAACTTTCTTCGCTGCTGCCTTCCGCCCCGAGTTTTCCGTGCTCCATTTTTTCCACGGATGCCATGGAAGCACCCTGGTGATTCAAGGTGAGTGGTCCGGGGGAGAGCAATTGATTCCGCCAGCCGCTGCCGAGCGCCGTCAACAACACCCCGACGATGACAAGACAGAGCACAACGCTAATACGGCCACGAAGGGCACGCAGGCTCCGTTGGGGCGTGCAATGGACCTGCTTGCAGCAAACCCCGACTCCATCTCGCTCCATCGGCCCAAAGGCCGGATCTTCAAGGGCCGGACTGTCGCACGCGCCTCCGTATTGCTCGGGGCGGGTGCAGACCCAACGGTCGCCAATTTTGGCTGGTACACACTCGGAACGGGCCTCACAACGGCCCCGACGTGATGGGCCGTGGGGACAGGGGCGTCCTTCTGCTGAACGGCCACACACCCAGTGCTCGTTGGGGCGATTGTAGGGGCGCTTATAGATTTCCTTGTCGTGTGAATCAGCCATTAGAGCGCTCTTCCGGAAAATGCATGGGTCAACCAAACATGAACAATAATAAGAATAAACAGGCCGCTCGTCAGGGGAATGTGCAGAAAAAGCCAGGTCTTCAAGGCAAACTGGAGGGCATACTGGTAATCCAGCCGGTTTTTCTGCCGCACATAGTCCGCAATCTTCGCGAGGATTTTCTGCTCGTCTTCATTGAGATAGCGGTACTGATCCTCTATCTCCCCGATCATGCGATTTAAGGGGGGGGCCACCTCGAAAATATGGTTAAACATATGGCGTGGCCCATCAAAGTAACTGCGCAGCCGCTTCGTGTAAAACTTGGAAATCGTGGTGGACTGGGTATCGACGATGGACGTTTCGGCCAGCCGATCCACTTCCTCTTTGATTCGGCGTCGATGTTCCGGGAGCCGCTCAAAGACCGCCTCTCCCCCATTTGCCGTCAGGCGCCGTGGAAAAACACGGGTCATAATCAGGCCCACAACCCCACTGAGCATCACACCAAAATAGAGGAGCGCCAGCGACTTTTCAAGCACGCCCGTGGGCACTTCAAAGCCCGCATGAAAAAAGTAGGGCACCAGGGTAAAGGCGCCACCGTAAATATGCAGCTGCAACCAGAGCCGAGAAGGTCCCAGGGGCGGAACGGGAAACTTCTTTCTCACGTTAAACAGCGCGAGAAAGGTCATGACGGCCAGAAAAAACCATCCTGAGAGCACATGGGGGTTGCGCAAGGTCACGCGAAACCCATCAAAGAACACCAGAAAGGCCACCGTGATGACACCAAGTATCACCAGTGCTTTAAGTCGTCTGCGGGTATAATATTTCACCGTTTTATAAACCTGGCCAGTGCGTCTACATCCTGCATGTTTACCCGCTGCAGCGCGTCATGGGGGCAGGCCCGAACGCACGAGGGGCCACCCTTCTGATCCACACACAGATCACATTTCGTTGCCTTATAGATCGGAGCTCCAGCCGAGTCGCCCGTCGTGGCGATCCGAAAGGCCCCGCGATTATTTCGTACCGTAATCATCCGAATCGAATCATACGGGCAGTTGCTGTAACAGGTCGCGCAACCAATACAGGCGTCCTCGTTGATGACGACCTGCCCTTCAAGGCTCTCCCGGGAAATCGCGCCCGTGGGGCACCCGATCATACACACCGGATCCACACAGTGCATGCAGGCATTGGCCACCATGATATTGTCGTGGACGGGTCCGTGTCGGACGAAGCGGGGATTCCCGTCGTGAGCAGACGCGCAACCCCGGACGCAATCGTCACATCGGGTACAGCGGTCCATATTGATCAACATGGTCTTCGTGCCGTTCAGCAGACGATTCTCCGCGAAGAACTCGAACAGATCGGCCCCTATATCGTCACGAAGGGTATTGGACGTATCGGTCTTGCCCGCCCGGATGTCTTTACTCCGATATCGGGGGAAGTTGGGCTGCTCTTTCAGCAGGGTCGGCAGTACGTACTTCTCCACCAGATGGGTGGGAATCGTCAGGATATGGGCATAGCCGATGGCCCGGAGGCTGTGCTGAAAAGGTATGGGGTTGTTGGGATGCTGCCAATTGTAGAGGGCTTCTTTCAGCCCGAATATCTGGCCACCACCAAGATAGTTCAGCGTCTGGTGCCCGTGGCCATAGCGCTTACTCTCCCGGGCAAATCCCGCGCGAACCACTTGAATCCCGTTGGGATAGTCCCCTTCCTGGGCGATCATTTCTTCCTGATCGATAACGTTGGTCTTCTCCGCCTGAGACATTCCGATGTACTCAGAAGACCATTCGTCATACTTCCCGTACGTATTGAATTTTACCTGGGAAAGCACTTCTTCCGGAAGGGATTTGAACACGGAAATGGACTCAAGGGTCCCTTTCAGGGAGCGCTCCCGATACATATTGTCGATATGATGCTCAATGCCCTCATCGGCCTCCATGAGATCGCGGAGACCCTGCCACCGGATTTCCAGTACCCGCGCCGGCTCTGACGCCACGATGGACACTTCCCGCGGCATACGATAAATGGCGCCAATTTCCCCAAAGAAAGCACCGACACGCAGGGGCGCCGTCTGATACTGTTGGGGATCCAGAATCGCGGCCAACTGCTCGGCGCTGACGCCCAGGCCCGGCTCTTCGGCCTTTCGGGCTTTGGTACCCGCCGCGCGGTATTCTCGGGCGGGCGGAAAAATCATGTCGCGTATGCGCGATAGAAAGGCCCCGACGAAGCCAATGCTTTTTCGCTCACGGTGACCCAGTACGCGAGAGGGTAATTCCGGGTGGATGACAGCCCGCAGTTCGCCTTCCAACAGGAAAAATGCCGAGTTCCCGTAGTCATCCTTTCGAATTACGAATTCGCCGGGCTTGTACGTCCGGATCCGCGTATCGTTCTGGAGGATGCCGTAGATGGAAACCGGTACGCCGAAGGAAACGAACTGGGGTTTCTTGGCGGCCTCAAGGGTATCGCAAATGGACCGGAAGGGATCCATCTGCAGTACGTCGAGAATATCTAACTCGGTCATTTTGCCGAAGGGCTTCGCCCAACGGGTCAACCGCTTTTCTCCCGCATCAGCGGGAGCGGATGGCGCCGCAGCGCCATCCGCACGCTCGATTTCTTGCGTAATGGTAGACAAGGGAACCTTTCAGTGCTTATTCGTAGGCTTCGCCCTGATAGCTGGACGGCAATTTCGAACCGGCCGCACTCAACGCGGTGCTGAATTTACCCTTGTCGGATTCGATGGTCTTGGCAATCTTGCGAATGCCATCCGCAGCACCCGTGTATTCTCCGGCGTTATTCACGGCCACCTTGACCTTGTCGCCGTCCATCGGAACCTGGGAGAGCACGCTATCCATACCGCCCAACGCCTTCAGGGCATCGTAGGCATTCTGCGCACGTTCACCCATGGCCGTCAGGTACGTACCCTCTTCCGTCGCTGACGAAAGGCCCCGAAGTGCAAACTCCAGATCCAGCGTCTTGCCAACCACATAGAAGAGCTGCTTCGTTTCGGCACTGGACTCATTGTTCGTGTCCTGCTCGGCGCGCGCTTTGGGATCATCGTTAAGGAAATTGTGGCGCACTTCGCCGTGGCTCCATGCGACCAATTCAAAATCGCTGCCTGCGGGGTGCTGTCCCTTGTTGACCAAGGCTTCTTTCGGTACCGTGTGGCACTGGAAGCAGTTCATGGCCAGGGTATAAATGTCGTCGGTAAGACGCATGCCGAGACTTTCAGCCTTGGCCAGGCGGGCAGCCCGATCAGGCATCCCTTCCGTATCCTGGTGCACGTCCAACCAATCCACTGCGCCACCGTGGCAACGCTGGCAGGAAACGCCCATCACCGTCTTGGCACGCCCACCGGCTTCGGAGGCAGTCTGAGTGTAGTGGCACTGCACGCATTCGTCGTTGCGGCGAATACTCCCTTTACTACCCAGGCGCTCCAACACCGCTTTTGCTTCGTCACGAAGGTGAAGCTCGTCATACGTTTTCTTGTGCGTCGACTGCTCCCAGGCGAGTACCGCGTTTTCGTGGCACTGCTCGCACTTGCCTTTTTCGTCTTCCAAAATCTTGTGCGGCTCGTAGCTCAGCACATCTGCCGCCGTGGCTGTACCCGAGTACACGGTGGCACCCAGCACACACGCCATCCCACTCCGGGTCGCAAGCCTCTTGATTTGCTTCCAGTCAACCATCATGTTTTCACTCCCGTTAAAACCACACACTTCTCATCTACACGAAATCAGGCATCCAACTCGATCGATGTCTTCGGAGTCGCGATGCAAGGCAGGCAATAGCCCTCCTGCAGACCGGGAAAGGCTGGCTGCACATCCAAGTAGGCAACTTCGCCACTCTTCAGCGCGGTGTGGCAGCAACCACACTTTCCCTGTCCGCAGGCATATTTGATCTTCTTCTCTTTAAAACGGTTGGCCTTGGCCGCAGCGCGAATACTCTTTTCGCCCTGCCAATTCACCGATTTACCCGACGCACCATAATTGATCGTCAGCGCCTGTCCCGCAGGAACCGCCGCGGGTGCCGGGGCCGCGCTTTCGCCAAAGGCCTCCCAGTTAATCTTGTCCTTCGGAACACCCCACGCCTGAAGGTCCTTGTCGAGGGTTTTCATCATGACTTCGGGACCACAGATATAGTACGCGTAGTTATTGCCAGGCATGGTCGCCTTCAACATGGCACTATCAACACGACCCCGCTTGTAAATCACCCCACTCTCTGCCACCGTGCCGTCTTCCACACCTTCGGGCATCTCGCCACTGAAACAGATAAAGACTTTGGCGTTTTTCAGGTGACCAGCGGCGTATTCAAAATTCTGCAACATGACCAGGTCATCGGGATTGCGAACACCGAAGTAAATCCAGACCTCTCGGCTGCTCTTCCGATCAATCAGCGTGTTGCACATGGAAAGAATGGGCGTAACCCCCACTCCACCGGCCAACAGTGCGACCGGCGTTTCCTGATCCGGATCAAGGAAGAACTCACCGCTGGGGGCCTGGACGTCAATCAAGTCCCCTTCATTGATGTGCTCATGAAGGTAGCCCGAAACGAGACCCGGCGGTATATCCGGTTGATCACGGGGCGCCGGCACGCGGCGAACGCTGATACGATAGTAACGCGGGTTGGGGCTGTCCGACAGGGAATAGCACCGGGTTTCTTCAATCGTTTCACCTGGATTGTCCGGGTCGGGAATATCCACCCGAAACATTAGAAACTGGCCGGGATTGAAGGCTGGAAGTTTCTTTCGATCATGGGGATAGAAGTAAAACGAACAGATGTCGCCGGCCTTGTTTTCGATAATTTTCTTGCGCACTTCAAACTTGCGCCAGCCAGACCAGGAGAGTTGGTTCGACGCCGCCTTCTCAAGCTGTGCTTCCGCGGCCTGAAGACGGAGCTTCCACGCGCGGTAATCCATCCGGCGCTGCACCTGGGCCGCGCGGGAACGTTGGAGGGTACCGTAAACCAACACAGGTACCTGGAGCACCAGCATCGCAACAACAATCAGGCCAAGAGCCAGAGCGATCAGTTCCACTCCGTTTCTCCTATGCAGTTAAGGCGCCATTCGTACATGAACGAACTAGAACTGAACAACAAACTCGGTGCGGATACCACGCTTCTCATCGAGCGACTCGCGGGAAACATAGTAGGCATCCACCCGCCACACGTAACGGGTCTTAAAGGCTTGCTGATACCGTGCCATGACCCCCAGGCGACCTCGATCAGAACCGTCAAAATCGGTCCGACCAGCCACCTCAAGAATGACCTGCTTACGCTGCTCATCAAAGAATTTCTGGTACCCGATTGCGCCACCGACACTGTCGTGGTCGGTGGTATTCTCGATGGGCGCGCCGACAAAGCCGATACCCGGAGATTCGAAGAGAATGCCAACCCGACCCAGGGGACCACCCGTTGCCGGGTCGCGGGCGATGGATTGGTAGTGATCGTTCACAGCAAAGACCGTGGAGTAAACCAAGTCATAGCCATGCGGTGGCGTCCAGGAAGCCTCCGCGAGGAACACCGAACCCGAGTTGGAGTGGATGGTGTCGCGGCCGCTGGTCCGTTCGGAGTGATTGAAGCGGAATGCCGTGTTGATGTGACCTATCCGCTGAATGTAGCTCATACCTACGTTAAACTGGTCACCACCCTCACGAAGAATCGTCCCGTTGTCAAGATAGCGGGTCGTCTCATTGTCGTTGATGTAGGCCAGATCAAAATCCAAGGTGGTCTTCGGGAAATCAATGCTGCTGAATAAGGCGAAGAGATGGGCACCCTGGCGGCGACGGCTGTCTGGTCCCACGCCCCGGTGTACATCGTCCCAACCCCACAATGCCGTGGTGCGGATATTGGTCGCTTCTCCAACCAGCACGTTGTTCCGCGTCAGGCCCAGCGAATCCACCACATCATTGATAATGATACCCTCTTGGAAGAAGAGGGGCTGCCGACCGACAGAAAATCCGATATCGACCGCGCCGGTGTCATTCTTGTCAATACGGGGGAAAATCTCGCCCAGGTCCCCTTCGAAGAAGAGTTGCTGGATATCGGCATCACCCCGGAGATACCAATCGTCTCTATTGGTAAGATTCGGCACCTGCCAACGGTAGCCGTTAAAATTACCGTTGTGATCAAAGGGACGTAGTCCCAGCACGATACGTTCGGTCGGGGTCAACGCCAGATTGAAAAAGAGATCCAGACGCGTCGCGACTTCCTCTATCTTGGCCTCACCCCGATCAATAGGGGGACCGGCCACGTTCGTGTTCGGCGGAAGGCGCACGCCAGTCTCTTCATACTGCCAGGCCGTGCGAAGCGTGCCGTAGACAAACATGGAAGGTTGCCAGACAGCACCCGTCGGAATCTTGAAGCCCTGCTGGATGTTCCCGTGGTTCAGAAAGTCGTCCCCAAAGAGCCGAAGGGTCTTCGGACGCTTCGGGAACGGCCGTACCTGGCTCTCGAGGATCTCATCCGGGAACGACAGGCGAAGTAATTCGCGGTTCCGGGCCGTTGCATCAACCGGACCGAGTCCGGCCATCTCAGACTCCAGATCCGCCTTCAAGTCATCCGGCAGCGTGACACTGGCAAAGGCGGCGGCATCGTACAAGGTGGGATAACGAAGCACGGCATTCAGCCCGTTGATCATGCGATAACGGACATTGCGCTCCAACTCCGCCCCGTCGGCCAGGGCGTTAAACTCTTCCCGGAGCTCAGGACTCAGGAATTGCCACACCCGTCCCGCCGGTGTTTCCGGCTGGTCGGCTCCCGCCTTAAGCTTCGTCAAGAGCCCTTCGTAGTCGGCAATATCCTCTACGGCAAACAGCGCATAGGCCTCTGTCTGCAACGGGATCGGCTTCTGAGAGAGCTTACTCTCTGCCGCACCGTGAGCGTCAGGAGCCAACAGGCCCAAAGCTCCGCCCACTGCGAGCACCAAAATGGATGTATGACGTTTTCTCAGCATTGCTTCCCTCCGCTGTAACCGACTTGCACGGCCCCTAATTGGTCAGCCAGGGAACGCGTGCAACACCTTTACGTACAGTCCAGGTTACTCCACAACGATCTCATATTCTTGCTGCGCGATGAGGGAATGCCCACCCGTCACACCAAACAAGTCTTTGAGTTCCTCTTCCCGATGTTCCTCAATCAGTGTATCAATGTGTTTGCGATTCAATCGGTTGCCTTCGGCATCCAATACATCGCCCACACCAAACCGAACGCCAAGCGCGACCTGGTGAGCACTCATGCCATAGTCGAAGCCTACGTCCTTAATTTCGTCAATCAGATTTACCGGCACCATTCCGGCAAGCAGCTTGGCGGTCACTGTATAGGTACCCGCGCCGGTCAGCTTCTTCTTGCCTACCCGATATTCGGCCCAACGGCTGTCCAGGGGCGTGATATTTTTCTTGTGAATTCGCGCACCACCGGGACGGCCCGTAAGCGTTGCAGCAAATCGCGACGGACGCAGGAAGGGCAAGGGGCTCGGTGAAAAGTTGATAGCCAGCACCTGCTCGCGCTCCGTACCACGCACGTTGCGGGTAATAAAGCTGGATTGAAGCGTGAAGAGTTGCTGATCGAGGGAAAGTTCCCGATTGTGTACGAACAGGGAGTGCAAGTCGCGTACGTCAAAGTTGGGGTCAAGGTCACCCGAAATAAATACGGTCTCGCCCGCTTCGTTCTTTACTTCCACCTGAAGGAAAACGACCCGCTCCGCGATGAATCCCGTCGGCACACTGTGTCCATCGGTAAGATTCTCCACGCCGATCCGGAATGCGAGCCCCTTCTTTGAGGACGCTTTCTTTACTTCAAAGTCGCCGATGCCATAGCCCGCCTGAAGAACCGCCAGGCGCTCCTGCTGATATTCTTCCAGGAGCTCTAGCTGCTCATTGATGATGTCCCGGGCTTCATAACGCTCGTCGATATTTTCCCAGCGCTGTGGGAAGGCCGTACCTTTACCCGCTTCCTGGCGGGCAGGCTCATCTTCTTCTTCAAACTGGTCCGTGCCCCACCCAGCCTGGTAGTCGAAGGTCAACCACTCGCGGATGGTCGCAAACTCGGCCGCGTTGTCATTGTGGGGATAGATACCCGGGTGAATTACCGAGTGATCCGGTCCGGCAAAGCGGTGGTTGGTTTTCTTCCGCTCTTCACCGACCCACTTGGCACCAATCTTCGCAATCTGCTTCAGATCGTAGTTCGTCTCTTTGTCGCCCGAAAACTTGCCCGGCGTTTTACCCATGTGGCAGTCGCTACACGTCACCCCATTGCGCGAGGCCGGGCTCTGCTTAAACTCGCTGAAGGCCTCTTCCAATCGGAAACCGTTCAGAAGGTTTACGTCGTGACACGTGCCACAAAATCCGGAATCCTGCAACTGATAGAAGGGCTTCGTTTCGGCGTGAACCTTGCCTTCACCAAACTTGTTCGTGATCTCGTCACCAAAGGCTTCCGCAAACTGGGGATTGCCTTTGGGGCCGAAAATAGCCTCGGACAGATCACCGTCCTGCAAGGCGATACGGCCACTGATCTTGCCGAAAGGCTTGTTAATCCGGTGACACACCACACAGGTCACCCCCTCGCGGGAGGTGGGATTCCGGTCGATGTTACTCATGAAAATATCTTCGGACAGATTCATCCCCACCGGGGTGTGACAACGGATGCAAAAGTCGCCGTTTGTTCCGTTGGTCAACTTGAGAATCTTCGCATGCATCGCGTTGAAAACCGGGCTCATCTGCGCATACGCGTGGGGTGATACCGCCCATTCCCGGTAGTGGTCGGGGTGACACTGCTTACATTCGCTGGCAGAAGGGTAATAGGGTTTCCCCTCTTCTCCCTTATACAGTGACTCGTGGACATTCTCACCTGCGGGCGCTTCCCCTTCCGGTGCGGCGTCCTCGGCAGAGACCTGCGAGACGAAAGATGTCACTAAGAGCATCGCGACTGAAAGACGGGAAGCCGCCACAGATCGTCCATTCACTCTGGACATGAAGCGCTTTTTCATGATTACCTCCGGATACAAGTTCGAATTCACTTGGAATACTGCAGGGCTACCTGTACGAACAGAACAGCAACTCGGCTGCGGGAGCATCGAGGAACGACCATACTGCCCGACCATCGATCACCCTGATACCAAAGCACCCTATCAGCATAGACTGTCCAGAGAATTCTGTCCAGACCAAATTGACAGGGTTCTCCGGGCAATGCATCCACCCAAGTGACGGCACAACCCAAAACGCGAACTCAGGCGAAATTCAAAAGGACAAAACTTAGACAGACCACGGGCTCAGAATCCACGACGAGCAGACACAGCCCACCGCCTGTCCATTGAGCGCAGATAGGAGTCCTGTTCAGGACCCGAAGTTGAGAACGTTTTGAATAAACACCAGCAGTGCGTTCAGCGAGGTCGCCAGATCGCCAATGAAATCAATCACGATCCGTACAAAATCAAAATCACTGAATGCTGCTTTGGGTGCCTGCGTGCCGCTAGTTCCGTTGGTCAACATGATATTCCTCCACTCCTGCATCTAAATTTTCGATCGTCTACGTCAAGAAAAGAAAATAATTACAGCCACACCAATGCCTGCAATCATTCCACACAAACTATATATACGACATTGCGTCGTAAGAATTAACGTTTCGAACGAGTCCCACATGGTCCCCGGTGCCCTTCTCCAGTGCACCACAGGAAGGATAAACTATTTACAGAAATTTTGCAAGTCTATTGACTGGATTGCGTAAGCCAATAAAAGATTGCCGCCGCCGCGCCGGCGACGACGATAAAGCTCAGGACGAAGACCACGCCCGCACTACCCGTGTGGGGAAGAGGCTCTTCCTCCGGCGGAGATACCGCTTTCTCCACCGTTGCAAAATCACCGTGGCAACGCGAGCACCGCTTGCTGAATACGTCATTGCTCTCCCCGCAATGAGGACACTTCATGACGGTCTCGTTGCCGTGACTGCTCATCTCCGGCACATTGGTGGCCATCGTAGACGCCATCGTACCCATAGCCATCCCCAGCCGCTCCAACGCCTCCTCCGCCGTCTTGCTCGGCCGTATCTCCTGGACCTTGGTCCAGGCGTCAATGGCATCGTCCGTCCGCCCGGCCCCTTCATAGACCTTTGCAAGCTGTTCCAGCAAGGAGTATTCGTCCGGATGGTCTTTGAGTGCCAGCTTCAACTCCCGCTCGGCTTCTTCGTATTTTCCGAGGCGGTAATAGGTAGCCGCGAGGTATCGCAGGACGGGCACCTGATCGGGCCACACCTCCCGCAGGACAATCAGGTGCTCCAACGCCGATCGGTAGTCCCAGGCGCTATAGAGTTTCTTCGCCAGGCGCCAGCGTTGCTTATGGTCATCAGGGTGCGACTCAACGTACGCACGAATTTCATCTACATCGGCCATATCAATTCCAAAGGTCCGTTGCGTTTGTTAACATTGGTTTGCGAGATGGGCAAACGGCGTTGTACACAGGAAACATGTCGCATGGCCTACATCCACCACCACGTCCGCCATTATAAGCGCGCCGCGCGGACACGTCAATTCATTCCATCCCCCCCCCGCACGTGCCTTACATCCAATCAGCGACTTCAGACCCACCCGGGGCCGTTGCACCAACTTTCACAAAGGTGTACTATAGATGTCAGGGAAACCCCGTGAGATTTCCCCGGGTCCACGGCAATCTCACCACAGAGGCGATAACCCTTCCATGGAATCAGAATCAAACCGTTCACCTTTAGACGAGCTAACGCCTCCCCAGGACGAGGGGGAGCCGGTGGCCGAGTCCGAGAGTTCGGCGTCAGACAGTAGCTTCGAGGGCTTCAACGAAGCCCGCATCCTCAAACAATTCGCGACAGCGCGCCCGGAAAAGCTCACCACGGACCAACGTTCGGTCGACTTGCGCCCGGGCATCGTCATCAATCGCCGCTTCAAAATCCTCAAACAATTGGGCTTCGGTGGCATGGGCGCCGTATACCTGGTCAAGGATACCCACCTCAAGGAACGCCGCGCACTGAAAGTCATGCTGCCCCGTCTCCTGTCCAACCCCCAGGCGCAACGGCGATTTCTCATCGAAACCAAAATATCCCAACGGCTCGCCCACCAGAATATTGTGCGCGTCCACGACCTCGGCGTCGATTTTGATTCGGGCATGCAATTCTTCACCATGGCCCTGGTCCCAGGCGAAACCCTCTACAAGCACCTGAAATCACAGGGAGGCCAACTGCCACTGGAGGAAGTCCTGGACATCGCCCACCAGCTCTGTGACGCCCTGTCCTATGCCCACCGCACCACCATTCACCGTGACCTGAAGCCGCAAAACATCATGCGGGATGAGCAGGGTCATGTTACGGTGCTGGACTTCGGACTTGCCAAACTGCTGGACCAAAGCAACCCGGCTTTTTCGCGGATGGCCGTCGGAACCGCCCACTACCAGGCACCCGAACAACGGACCAACCCCCTCCAGATCGACAAGCGGGCCGACCTCTACGCCGTGGGCGTCATACTCTATCAGCTCCTGACCGGGAAGCTCCCCGTCGGTCAATACACCCCCGCCTCCCGACTCGCTGCGGGCGTCCCACGAAAGATGGACAGCGTCATTCAACGGTGTCTCAAAAAGCGGAGTGAGCGATACGGCGATGCCGAAGCCCTTCGCAGGGATCTGGATTCCATCACGGGTTCCGGACTTCGCGCCTGGATCGCCCGCCACCTCCCGGGGTCCTGATCCTCCTGCCACGGGCAGTCTTGGACCTGACGCTCAATTGAGGAGTGCAAAATGACACCTTTTTTGATAAAGTGGTCCCAGGGCAGCACTGAAACGTCAAGGTGCTGTTGGGAGAGGCTATGACGACTCTGGATCAGGCGACGTGCGTTTACCACCCGGGTAAAGCCGCCACGTCCAAATGTAAGCAATGTGGTCAGTCCACCTGTGCACAGTGCACAATCACCGGTCCCACCGGAAAATTCTGTTCGACGCCCTGCCGAACGGCCCACGAAGCCCGCGTACTGCAGGCGAAGGAACTCGACGGCAAAGCCCGCTCCTCCTTTTTCGTGCGCCTCCGTGGACTCATCGGCAAACTGCTCATTCTCCTCGCGATCATCGCGGTGACCGCCTGGGTGGCCACCGTTTTCTATATCCCCGTCCTATCTGAACTGGTCATTCGTGGACGGGCCATCATCGGTTTCTAATTCATAACGCCCCGGGGAACCCTGCCCCGGAGCCCATCATTCACTGGGGAACGATCGCCTTTGAGGTCGTTGCCGTACCGGAGGAGAGCAATCATGGATTTAAGTGGACTGAAATGGCCGGTCATCATCGCCGTCGTCGTCGCCATCGGCTGGTTGGCCACCAGCGGCGGTGTAAACTGGATGTATGGAAAATTCACCGCAGCCAGCCCCGGCGTCGATGAACAGCAGGATCTGAAGGATGAAGCCGGACTCACCAAGCTGGCGGGCTACACCTATCATCTCTGGAAATGGGATGCTTCCATCGACATTATTAACACCAGCCTGGACCGCTATGGTGAATGGGGCCCCAATTACTGGTACAATCTCGAACGATTGGCTACGTGCTACGAACGTAAAGGGGACTATCAGTCCAGCTACAACATCCTGCGAGAGTTGATGGCCGCCAATGCCAACGAAATGGATAGCCGGGTCGGAAACTTCGACAATCTCAATATGCGAGCGGCAAAACTCAAAGAAATGTACGAACTCCCTTGAAAAACAGTTCCAATACCGTAATCGGTCGTATACCTGTTCTGGAGTGCCTGCGCGCCCAAAAGCGTAAGGCACTCCAGCTTTTTATTTTGGATTCCGCACGGGACCTGGATGACATTCGTGCTGCGGCGCGCAACGTGCCCATCGAGCGGGCCACCCGCCAGGATCTGGATAAGCTCTCGGGAGGTGGTACCCATCAAGGGGTAGTCCTGCGCACTGGCCCCCTCCCCGTCTATGACCTGGGAGACTGGCTGAAACGCCCCCTGGCAAAAGACGCCTTCATCGTGATCCTCGATTGTGTCGAAGATCCCCATAATTTCGGCGCGATCGTGCGTTCGGCAGCCGCCTGCGGTGCTGCCGCCGTCATTTTCCCCAAGGACCGCACCGCCCCCATCAGCGCAACCACGATGAAAAGCGCCGCCGGAGCCATTGAACACATCGATATGGTCCAGGTGACCAATATCGCCCGCGCCGCGGCACAACTCAAAGAGCACGGCTTCTGGATTGCCGCCCTCATGCCGGAAAGCCGTCAGATTCTCTGGGAGGCCAACCTGCGGGACCGCATCGCCCTGGTCGTCGGCAACGAAGGCAAGGGCATCCGCCCCCTCGTGGAAAAACAGTGCGACCTCACCTTGCGGATCCCCCTTTCGGGGCCCATAACGAGTCTCAACGCTTCCGTCAGTACGGCAATCGCATTGGCTGAATGCGTGCGCCAGCGAGTGGCGCACCCATCCCCGCCAACACCCTAGTCCAGCACAGGCGGCGTGTCCAGATCGCGCTCGCGCAATTTCTTTGCGTAATAGGTCACGATGCGGCGCAACAGCTCATCCCGCTTAATGCCCTCTACTTCGGCCTTCCAACGCAAGAATGCCGCGACAGACCGAGGCAGCGTTACCGTCATCTTCACCATGTCCGAGGGATTGGTATCGCCCAAGTGTTGGTCTTTTTTTCTCCGCTGCCGCGCGAGTTGGTCATTTTCCGACATAATTTCCTCCACGTATCTGCTCTCTTTATAGGAGTACGAGTTTCTACTATATGATACACCGTTACAACTGCAATTCCAAAGATAACACGCCGGCACGTAAATACGGTAATCACGTAAGCCAAATTTCGCATCTTGCGTCAATTAATCCTATAATAGCCCAAACGCACGGATTCCCCCCGGGAATCGGCCGCCCCTGGGGTGGAAACGGAGCAAATTAACCAAATTGGGTGCGGTTCAAACCCCGCGCAGGTAGGAGATTGTGGGTGAATATCCTGGGTATCGGTGGCTACTCCCACGATTCGGCGGCAGCGCTGATAATAAACGGACAGGTGCGGGCCGCCGTCGCGGAAGAGCGCCTGACCCGCGTGAAGCATCAGGGCGGCATTCCCCATGAGGCCATCGCCTGGTGCCTGAAAGAAGGCGGTATCGCCCCGGAAGAAATTGATCACGTCGTGGGCTATATGCGCCCGGGACTCCGCCTGGCCAGACGCTTGCCCTACCGCGCCTGGACCGCCCTGCGCAGCCCCCTCTATTCCGCCGGATTCGCGGGCTATGAATTGCTCCACAACGCCCAATATATGCGGGGCCTGCGCCAAATCACGCCCTCCACCGCACAACTTCACTACATGGAACACCACCCGGCCCATGCGGCGAGCGCCTTTCTCTGCAGCCCCTTCGAGGAAGCGGCGCTGCTCTCCATCGATTACGTGGGCGAATGGGCGGTCACCTGGACCGGCGTGGGGCGCGGAGGCGACATCCAACGGGTTCGCCAGACCAACTACCCCAACTCATTGGGGGTCTTCTATTCCGCCCTGACGGACTACCTGGGTTTTCTGCGCGCCTCCGACGAATACAAGGTCATGGGCCTGGCCTCTTACGGCGAGCCCACCTACTATGAGGCGCTCAAGGAAGTCATCCGCCCCCAGGACGACGGCTGGTATTCCATCGACAAACGATGGACCGCGTGGCACTATCTCCCCGGTTCCCGGTGTGGTTATTTCAGTGAGCGCTTCATAAAACGTTTTGGCCCGCCCCGCAAAAAGGAGGAGCCCCTGACGGCCCATCACCGAAATCTGGCCGCATCGGCCCAGCGCCTGCTGGAAGACACGGTGCTCAACCTCGCACGACAACTCCAACAGGAAACGGGACTCAAGCGTTTGTGCCTTGCAGGGGGCGTGGCGCTGAACTGCTCCATGAATGGACGCCTCCTCCGTGAGGGGCCCTTCGAGGATATCTGGGTCCAACCGGCCTCTGGCGACGACGGTATTGCGATCGGCGCCGCCCTGCAGCTCCACCATCAACTGGGCGGCACACCGCGCACCTATGTGATGAAACACGCCCACCTCGGCCCGGAAGTTTCCAATGAAGAAATCGGTGCCTACCTCGAACTCACCAAGACGCCCCATATCCGTTCCGACAACATCGCACGGGACACGGCGAAGCTCCTGGCCGAGGGCAAAATCGTGGGATGGTTTCAGGGCAAGATGGAGTTTGGACCGCGGGCATTGGGGAGCCGCAGCATTCTCGCCGACCCCACACGGCCCGACATGAAAGACTTGCTCAACAAGTACGTTAAATTTCGCGAAGAATTTCGTCCCTTCGCACCCAGCGTCCTGGCGGAACACGCCAATGAGTACTTCGAAGACTGCACCGACTCGCCCTTCATGCTTTTTGTCTATCCGGTGCGCCCCGAAAAGCAGGCCGAAGTCCCGGCCATTACCCACATCAACGGCACCGCGCGGGTACAGACCGTCACCGAGACGGCCAATCCCCGCTACCACGCCCTGATCAAAGCCTTCGCCGAGATAACGGGAACCCCCATGCTGCTCAACACCAGCTTCAATGTCATGGGAGAGCCCATCGTCCACCGACCGGCCGATGCCATCCGGTGCTTTTACAGCACCGGGATGGATGCTCTGGCCATCGGAGACTACCTCATCGTAAAAGACACTGCTTCATGAACAACGCCCGAAAAAAGCCCCTACCATGCGCATCCTGATTCCCACGGTCGACTATCCGCCTATCGAAGGTGGAATCAGCACCGTGGCCCTCCAGGTGTCCCGGTCACTGGCCCGACAGGGCCATGAGGTGACCGTCGTGGCGCCCTGGTTCCCCGACATGGAAGACTTCGACGAAAAGGAGCCCGTGCAGGTGCTCCGCTTTCCGGGCTACGACCGGGGCTGGTTTCGCCTCCTGCCCCTCCTCAGGGCCGCCTGGCCTCTCACCCGGGACACCGAGTGCCTGCTGGCCATCAACGTGGCCTACGGGGGCCTGCTGGGCCGCCTGGCCTATGCCCGGCACGGCACGCCCTACATCAACTTCGCCTATGCCTACGAGTTCCTCAAGTTCGCCCGAAATCCGCTGGCACGCTGGACCTTCCAGAGCATTTATCGCAAGGGCACCCGCTGCATCGCTATCAGCCGCTTTACCCGGGAGAACCTCATTCACTTCGGGGTCTCCGAATCGCGCATTCGCGTGGTATTGCCCGGTGCCCACCCCGCAACCCCACCGTCCGATGAGGCCATCGCACGGGCCTGCCATGCGCTGGACCTCCAGGAAGGCCCCCTCATCCTCGCCGCCGGCCGATTCATTCCCCGTAAAGGGCACATTCGCCTCGTGGAAGCCCTCCCCTACCTCCATGAACGGGTTGGCATGGCCCAGCTGGTCATGATTGGGCGGGGACCCGAGCGCCGACGCTGCCTTGAAAAGGCGGCCGCGCTCGGCATTGAAGGCTCTGTCCGCTGTCCCGGTTATGTCGACGATGAGACCTTACAGGCCCTCTACCACCGGTGTACCTGTTTCGCCCTGCCCACGGGGGAAGATGAACAAGGGCAGGTGGAAGGCTTCGGACTGGTATTCACCGAGGCCCAGGCCCATGCCAAACCCGTGGTGGCCGGACGCTCCGGCGGGGTGACCGACGCGGTCCTCGATGGGAAAACGGGCATCCTCATCCCTCCGATGAGCGTGGAAAAACTTAGCGATGCCCTCTACACGCTACTTTCCCAACCAGAATACGCCCGGGAACTGGGGGAAGCGGGCCGGCGGCGGGTCGAGGAAACACTGAATTGGGACACCTTTTCGAAACGGCTCCTTGACGATGAGTAACGCCAACGCGCCCGTCCGAGTGGCCCACATTATCACCCGCCTTTGCAAAGGGGGCGCTCAGGAGAACACCTTTCATACGATTCGGCTGGCCAACCGGGAGCGTTTCGAATGCGATCTCCTGAGTGGCCCCACCGCCGGACGGGAAGGCAGTATCGAAACGGCCATTACCGAAGCACGCATCCCGATTATTCGCGTACCCGCCCTGATTCGCACCCCGTCCCCGCTGCACGACGCCCTCGCGCTGCGCCAGCTGACCCGATTGCTCAAGAAAGGCCGCTACGATATCGTCCACACCCACACCTCCAAGGCGGGATTTCTGGGGCGACTGGCAGCAGAGCGGGCAGGCATCCCCCACGTGGTTCATACGCCCCATGGCAACGTTTTTCACGGCTACTACAATCGCCCCCTGACCCGCCTCTTCGTGTGGATGGAGCGGCACGCCGCACGACGAACAGGCCGCATCATCGAATTGACCCAGGGCGGCGTCTCGGAACACCTGGCCGAAGGCATTGGCCAGCGGGAACAATACCGGGTTATTTTCAGCGGCATCGACACCAGCCCCTATGACGACGCCCTCCGCGACCGGGAACAGACCCGCCACGCCCTCGGCATCGCTCCGGGTGATATTGTCGTGGGTGGGGTCGGGCGGCTTGAACCCGTAAAGGGATTCACGTATTTTGTAGCCATGGCCCAGGCACTCAAGGCGGTGGCGCACCCCCTGCAATTCATTCTCATCGGCGAAGGCACCCTTCGACCCGACCTGGAACGCCAGGCGGCAGCGGCCGGCATTTCCATCCAGTTTCTCGGACTGCGGGAAGACGTCCCCACGCTGATGGCCGCGCTGGACGTCCTGGTGGTCCCTTCGATCAACGAAGGCATGGGCCGCGTGATACTCGAAGCCGGTGCCGCCGCGCTCCCCGTCGTAGCCAGCCGGGTGGGCGGCATCCCCGATGTGGTTGATGACGGGGAAACCGGCCTGCTGGTCCCGCCGCGCGCGCCCGGCGAATTGGCGGAGGCCGTGACCCTGCTTGCGCAATCTCCCGAACGACGCCGCCTCATGGGGGCGACGGCCCGGGCCAAAATCGTGCCCCACTACAGTTTAGAACATATGGTTCACCGCATAGAAACCGTCTACGAGGAATTATTACATGCGAACTCCTGAAACACAGGGTGATGAGTTTCTTTCGAAACAGCGCCTTCTGGTCATCTCTCCCCACGCCGACGACGAGAGCTTTGGTTGTGCGGGTACCATGGCGCGAATCAAGGACCTGGGCGGCGAAGTCTACGTGATTTGCTGCTCCGTCGGTACGCTGAAACACTACGATGGCAAAGAAGAACTCGTGGAGGGAAGCACCCGGGAGAAAGAATTCGAAGCGGTCATGGAATACCTCAAGGTTGATGACTATGAGTATCTCTACCGCGACGCAGAATCTCACCTGCGCCTCGACACCATCCCCCGGCGGGACCTCATCTCCAAGTTTGAGCGGGAAGCACGGCTGGCACTGGATAAGCTCCAGCCCACCATGCTGGCCATCCCCGTCTCCTCCTACAACCAGGATCACGAGGCCGTATTCCGGGCCGCCTTCACCGCCGCCCGCCCCGGCGTACCCAAAGACAAACCGGTCCAACCCCTGGTGCTCGGCTACAACAACACCTCCCTCTTCTGGAGTCTGGAACACGAGAAGATTCATATGAACTACTATGTGGATATCTCGGACTACCTGGAACAGAAACTGCACGCCCTGAGCCTTCACAAATCCCAGATGCGGGACCCGATCCACCACTCCAGCGTGCAAAATGTGGAGTATGCGGCACGGCTTCGCGGCAGTGAAATCTCCGTCGCCGCCGCCGAGGGCTACATGCTGTTTCGACAGATCCTGTAACCCCTTCTCGACCTTCTCGCCAGACACTCAGCCCGGCACGTTCGTCCGGACACTGGAAAGCCACGCCGTTCGGACGTTATACTGATTGCCTTTGAAGGGTGCTTCTCAGGCACCTCCACATCCATACGAAACGCCGCAAGCGACCCAATAAACACCCGCGAAACGGCCCACCATGCAAACACAGGAATCCACGATGAGCGACCAGAAACTCGTAATCGGCATGCCCGCAGGCTCGCTGGCAGACCCAAACCGCGGCGGCAACCTCATCGATCTCCTGAAGCATGCGGGCTTCCCCACCAAGGGCTATGAAAAAGGCGGCCCCACTTCCTTCCCGGCGAATCAGGTGCTCCTCGGTTGGGATGGCCGGCCCCAGGAATTCGGTGCCCAGCTCGCCATCGGCGAAATCGATATTGCCATTGCGGGCGACGACTGGATCCAGGAGCGCATCCTCGAATATAAATACGAGTACGATCAGGAAATCGTCCTGGAAAAAGTGCTCTCCCTTAACCGCGGCGGCGTTCGGCTGGTAATCATCAACAACCCCCTGGACGACGACACGAGCTTTGACGAATGGCTCCGCCAGATGCTGGTGCAGAAGCCCCTGCTCACCATGGTCTCCGAAATGCCGTACCTCGCCCTGGACTGGTTCCACAAGAAGATCGCCGAACTGGGCTTTCAGGATTCCCACAGCGCGTTTTCCGTTCAGAAGTTCAAGACCCCCCCGAAAATCGATGCCGGTCTGGTCATCTATGAAACCTGGGGCAAGACCGAAGCGAAGGTGCTGCAGGGCTCCGTGGATTTCGGTCTGGAAATTACCCAGACGGGGAGTGCCATCCGCAACTATGGCCTCCAAATCAGTGAAGAAGTCTACAAGTCCGAGACCGGTATCTGGGCAAACCCCAAGATTAAAGAGACGCCAGAAAAACTGGAACTGGCCCGCATGTTCCTGCTGAACCTGCAGGGCTCCATCTTCGCCGAAGACAAGCTCCTGCTGAGCTTCAATGCGAAGAATGAATCGGTCGAGACCATCGTGGCCTATTTGAGCGAGAACGCCCTCTTCGGCGACGAGCCCACCATGAGCAAGGGCACAAGCTACACCGAGTTCAGTGTCCAGGTCAGCACCCAGAATAAGAAGATGGGACTGGCCCAGGTACGCTACGAGCTGGCCAAGATGGGCGCCTCCCACATCGAGACCATCCCCCTCGATTCCTGCATCACGGGCCTGGATGCGATTGATTTCTAATTCCCCCAGTTCATCAAACAATCTCAAGGGTGATTCTTCGGAATCACCCTTTTTTGTGTCTGAAGAGAGCCCTGCCCCCAATCTCTATGGCCCTCCCGTGGATTATTCCGGGTGCCACCTTCAAACGGAGGAGCGCAGCGGGGGAAGTTTGTGGGTGAGTTCGATTCCGAGTCAACATATGGAAAATCGTCGACAACCCACAACGGACCAAGCACTTCACAAGCAGAAATGCCCTTGCAGCGCAGGCCGTCGGGCCGACGGCGCTCCATAAACACCGCCTGCCAGAATATACACCCGCCCCCCAAGGCCTTCGAAACGCGCCCCCGCCCACCACCATAAAAAAGCCAGAGACGACCACGTGTCATCTCTGGCTGAATAAACCGCTATCGAAAAAGACTACTCGGTGGGCAGACAGAGCCCATCGTCGCCGGCGGTATCCCCTTCGCCACACAAACGATACCCGCCCTTGTTATAGAGCTGGATGGCCCGCAGCATCTCGGAAAGGTCAAACTTCCAGTCGAGATTGTAGTCCGCGTTGTGGGGCGTGCAGGTCTTGCTCCCACCCGCACCGGGACTGAAGCCGTCTTCCCCCGTGGGGTCACAGCTGAATTCACCCATGTTATAAAGCTGAATCATGCGCAGCAGTTCGCTGGAATCCAGAATCATGTTGTCGTCGTTGTCCCCGGCATGGCCGACGCGGTCGCCCGTACTACCCGCCAACTCAGAACCCACCACATATTTCTCAATGGGATCGGCGGTGTCAGATCCCCATTCACTGCTGGGCACCAACTCGGGACTCGCTTCCAGAGAAAAGGACACATCCAGGGTCTTACCCAAGGACACAATGGGCTCCCCGGTTTCTTTGTTGTTCATAAAGCCCCGGAATGGCGCTTTCACTTCGGCCTCGTGCCCGTCGGGCGAAATCGCAATGGTCACGATGGAGTCGGGATATACCGGCCCCTTATCCACAACCCAGTAAATGGCTTCACCGGTCGGGATAACAATCTCATCGGCATACCCCGGAGGCGTGTCGTAAAACACCCACTGGGTATAGCAATCATAGTTACCGGGTACCAGACTCACCAGCCCCATGGCCTGCTCGTCCTGCGACGTAAAAAAGGCCGGGTCACCGGAATCTTCCAGGCAGCCGTGCAACAGGTAGTGGCCCGTATTAAATTCCCCATCGTAATACTCCACCTCCATATTCATATCGTAACCCGGCGTGGTCGGGTAATAACCGCCTTCATGCAAGGGGTACCCGGTCTCGTCATCCTGATCCATATCAATGGTCACGATAATGTAGAAGCGCCCGGCCTTCCCGTCGGTCGCCGCATTACTGGTCCGACCAACCTGGCCCCGGGAACGAAAATAGGCATAGAGGTTTTCCGCGTCGTGGCTGAATTTAAATTCCACCAGGTCCACGTCGGGATGATCCACATAGGCCGGAACATCGTCCGCACCCTTGTGGTCGGTGTCGTGTTGATCATCCACCGGATCGGTATAGGAGGGCACATCGGCCCAATCATCAAAACTACCGTCGATAGTAATCTGATGGATAGGCGCCGCAGGGGCACCTACGGCCATGCCGATGAGTGAAAGAGGGATGAGCCATTGAAGAGACTTCACGGTACTACAACTCCTGCAACTTGGTAATTTGCCAACGGGCACATGTGTTCTACGCTTTTACGTACATCCGCCCCGCACCCCTATCATACCGCCTTTGAACGAAAATTGAAACCTATTTATCGCGCTCTTCGCGCAAGAGCGCCAGGTAACGCACCATTGCGAGAATAATGAATAAAGCAATAATCACGATATAGGCTGCACGCCCTACCGGCAGCGGAGAACTGGCTTCACTGCTACCCAGCACATAACCCACAATGGGATCCGCCGTATCCGACGCCCACTCCGCCCCCACGGCCAGCTCCCCACTGGCTTCCAGGGAGAAGGACACGTCGATGGTATCACCCAACGCAATAATCGGATTTCCCCCGGGACTGTCCTTCATGAATCCCCGGAAGGGTGCCCGCATTTCCGCTTCATGGCCATCGGCCGAAAGAAATATCTCGATGATGGAACCGGGATAGACCGGCCCCCGATCCGCCACCCAGTAGATGGCCTCACCCGTCGGAATGATAATTTCGTTGGCAAATCCCGGGGGCGTGTCATACCACACCCATTGGGTATAGCAGTCATAGTTGCCGGGAACCAGGGTCACAAAGCCCTGCGATTGCTCCGCCTGCGAGGCGTTGAAGGTGGTCGCATCCAGGCAACCATGCAACAGGTAATGCCCTGTATTGAAAGCCCCGTCGTAGTACTCGACCTCCATATTCATATCGTAACCCGTGGTCGTCGGGTAGTACCCGCCCTCATGCAGCGGGTAGCCCGTCACGTCGTTGTTGTCCATATCAATGGTGATAATGGCGTAATAGCGCCCCGCCGCACCGGCACCACTGTTCTGCGTCCGGCCGATGACACCACGGGAACGAAAATACCCGTAGAAGTTATCCTCATCGTGGGTAAACTTGAACTCCAGCAGATCCACATCTTCATGGTCCACATAGTCCGGCACATCCGTAGCCAAATCATGATCCGTGTCGTGCTGGTCATCCGCAGGATCCAGGTACGACGGAACGGCAGCCCAGTCATCAAAGTTTCCATCCAGGGTAATGCGGTGGATGGGCTCCGAAAAAACCGGCACAAGACCACACAGCGCGACGACGATGCTCAAACGGATACCATTCACCCTGATACGCTCCAGCCCCGCAGCGGCAATGATGTAGACCAACTCACCGGCGGTAAGCGGTCCAACCCCACCCCGTGAGCATACCCCAATTGACCGCAGAAGTAAAAAAGAGACCGAGCGACGATACCCGGCGAACGATGCCAACCACCCGCCCCCAAACTCCCCCGTCCCAAGCGATGGCTCAGGACGGCGGACGGGTAAGCGGCCTCGGGTCCAGAACTATGCGGGGTGCGCAGCGACTCGCGGACTTGGAAGTCCTCACGGTGCCCCCCTCCCATGAGTCTATTTCACAATGCACAGGCCGAAGGGGCCGAGGTGATTCGAAGCTGACGGCAAGCAGACAGAACACCAGCAATCCTGATCGCCACCCGCTGCGCGCCACACCTCACAAGCCCAGCCCCTATTCCTGGCGGCAAATGGAGTGAATAGAATACTCCAATCCAATGCGTCTGTACCGTGTTTTCACTGCACCGTGGGCACCGCCCCCATGTATGCCATACATTACATGCCCCCCCCTGAATAAAACAGGGGCTTGACTTTTTGAAAGTTTTTGCTATACTGAGGGCGTATTAGATTACTACTACCTGCATGTAACATATCCATAACCTTATGTCGGTGCATTACTCACGACATGTAACGGATGACGTTATTCAGGTGCCCCTCGGAACTGAGGGGTCGGTATCGATTTAATCGCGGCACGGGGCCCACAGGCCCCATAAAACAGGGCAACATTCCTACGGGGCAACCACACACCACCACTACATGATGCCATTGCAACGGCTGGAGAGCCCGCTCCGTATACAACGCGGCGACGCTCTCGAATCCGTTCATCCGTCTCGGGCGCCTGTATCGGCACAGAAACCCGCGACGCGGCATCGTGTATGACGGCAGAAAAGCCGGGTCCGACTGGCGGCGCCCAGCAAAGAAAGGAGGCACTTTTCCACTTTACACACACTTAATACCTCATAGTATTTTATTGCATTTCTAGTATTGTTTTATTAACATTTAACCCGTGTCTATCGTATCTAGACATCAAGGAATCAACCCCTATGTTGCAGAAAAGTAAGTCGCAACCACGTCAGGGTTTCACCCTGATTGAGCTGCTCGTGGTTATCGCCATTATCGGCATTCTGGCTGCCATCCTCCTCCCCGCCCTCGCCCGGGCACGAGAAGCCGCCCGTCGCGCCAGTTGTGCAAACAACCTGAAACAGTTGGGCCTGTCGGCCAAGATGTACGCCGACGAATCCAATGGCGCATTCCCCATCAACCAGACGCGCTATTACAATGCGCCGAATTCAAGAACCAACAACTCCCAGGACCTCTGGTTCGACCCCTTTATCGGGCAGGTATACCCGGAGTACATTTCGGACCTTCAGGCCTATTATTGCCCCTCTAACGTGAACACCTGGGCCGAAGCCGTTGCCGAAGATGGCGACCCGCCCATCTGGTGGATCACTCCGCACAACGACTGGGAGAACGAAGCCTGGCCCAAGGAAATTGTCAGCCTGGCCAAGAGAAAAGTAGCCGATGGTGCCAGCGGCAGCTGCGATGATTTGGACTATCGTCGTAACTATTGCATCCCCATGAGCGCGGGCGGACAGTCCTACGCGATCATGCCCTCCACGGTGGATGGCGAATGGATGCACGATCAGGCGGATGCGTTCGCCACCATCGGCACCATCATGTCGGGTGACGACTTCCCCACCGATGTCAGCGAATATGCGAGTGGCAGCATCACGATCTCCCTGCCGACGGCTGGCGTGAACGTAGAATCCTTCATGCTGCGTGAAGGCATCGAGCGTTTCATGATCACGGATATCAACAACCCCGCTGGCGCTGCGAAGGCACAGTCTCAGATTCCGCTGATGTTCGACTATTTCGGCACCGACGGACCCAACGGCGAACTTGATCCGGGCTCCTTTGCCCACGTTCCTGGTGGCGTGAATGTGCTCGCCATGGACGGCCACGTCGAGTTTGTGAAGTATCCGCAGGATCCGAATGCGACCGGTCTCAAGATCATCGGTCTCCGGAACTTCCCCCTGGCCGTGTACAACTACTAAACCAGGAAAAAGTTCCGGAATAAGTGCGGACTATCGCGCTTAAGGAACCCAATCAAATCGGGCAGAGACTCACAGCAATGTGGGTCTCTGCTTTTTTGCTCTGCCAGGGATGGACCGCCACCAGCTCGGCGGGTCCCCGCGCCGCTATCGTGTTCCATGAATCCCTCCCGTCCAATCCCGGGTCTATTCTCTTGAACTAAAGCGACTAGTGTGCTTCAATGCACTGTGGTCTGGCTCCATGGGTATTCACCGTGGAATGAGCAGTGACCAGACCCAGCTTGTCGTCACCCTGAGAGAGCATTTCCTATGTACCGCCTATTTTTTCCGGCTATCCAGCAGATGTTAACCGGCCTGATACTGCTGGCGGCCTTGCCCGCCACCGCGGTTGATTTCCAGCAGGACATCCAGCCCCTCCTCGCAGACCGTTGCTTTGCCTGTCACGGCCCCGATGCGGCCCAACGGAAGGGGAAGTTACGCCTCGACCAGGAGGCCGATGCGAAAGCGGCGGTCATTGTGGCGGGCTCTCCCGATAGCAGCGAACTGCTCAAACGTATCCTCTCCCAAGACCCCGATGAGCAGATGCCGCCCCCCGAATCCCAGAAAGCGCCACTGACCCCGGAAGAAGCCGCCCTCATCCGCGAATGGATTGCCGAGGGCGCACCGTGGAAAGGGCACTGGGCTTTTACGCCCCCCGCGACGACCTCGCTCCCTCCGGTCCAGCATAGCGCCTGGCCCCGGAATGACATGGACCGCTTTATCCTGGCGAAGATGGAAGCCCGCGGACTGACCCCCGCGCCCGAAGCCTCCCGGGAAACCCTGATCCGTCGCCTCACACTCGACCTCACAGGCCTTCCCCCCACCCCAGAGGCCATCGACCAATTCCTCCTCGACAACAGCCCCGACGCCTATGAACGCCTCGTGGATCGGCTCTTCGCCTCCCCCGCCTATGGGGAGCATCTGGCCCGCACGTGGCTCGACGGAGCCCGCTACGCCGACACCAACGGCTACCAGAATGACTTTCACCGGGTCATGTGGCCTTGGCGCGATTGGGTCATCGGCGCCTTCAACGACAACATGCCCTACGACCAGTTCGTCATGGAGCAAATTGCGGGTGACCTCCTCCCCCACGCCACCGAGTCCCAGCGCATCGCCACGGGCTTTAACCGCAACAACAAATCGGTCACCGAAGGCGGCTCCATCGAGGAAGAGTGGCTCGTCGAAAATCTCGTCGACCGGGTAGAAACCACCTCCACCCTCCTGCTGGGGCTGTCTATGGGCTGTGCCCGCTGCCACGACCACAAGTACGACCCCATTTCGCAGCGCAGTTTCTATGAGTTCTACGCCTTCTTCAACAGCACGGAAGACCGGGGCTTTTACCAGGAAACCCGGGGCAACGCGGGACCCCAGGTACAACTCCCCAGCTTCCAGCAACAACAGCAGCTCGCGAAACGCGACCAGTCTGTTGCGGATGCCCAAAAGGCGCTGGATGACGCCCGGGCAGCGGGCAGCGGCGACTATGACACATGGTTGAGCAGCCTCGCTTCCCCAGCGACCGTGGAGACCGCGGCCACGCTGGAAGCCCCACTGAACGGCACCCTCGCCATCACCAACCGCGCGGAGGAAGGCACCGCGGCGAATCCTTCGTGGAAATCCGGCCCCCTCGGCTCCGTCCTCGCCCTCGACGGCACGGCGGAATCGACCGTCGCCCTCGGCCAGACCGTCACCCTGAAACGAACTGCCCCCTTCAGCATCGCCCTGTGGGTCCGACCGGAGACTACCGGTGCCCTATGGTCCAAGATGGATGAGTCCCAGGACTATCGCGGCATCGACGCCCTCGTCACGGGTAACGGGAACCTCGAAGTCCATATGGTCAGCAAGTGGGACAAAGATGCCCTAAAGGTAGCCGCCAATGACGTACTGACCCTGGGCCAATGGAGCCACGTGGCCGTCACAAGCGATGGCACCGGGAAGGCCGCAGGCCTCCAGCTATTCGTGAACGGCACCTCCGTCGCCACTACGGTAATCCACGATAGTCTGAGCGGCCCCATCGACACCAAGGAGCCCTTCCGCATCGGACAACGCACCACATCGACCTATCTGAAGGGCGAAGTGGCCGGCCTGAGCGTCTTCGATGTCGCCCTGGATGAATCCCAGTGGAATGCCCATATTGACTCCATGTTTGCCACCCTGCTCCCTGATCCTATTCCCGACAACCTCGCGGAAGTGCTCCGGGAATACCATGGACGGCGCACGGCCCTCACCACCCGGCCTGCCCAACAGGCCGTCGATGCGGCCACCAAAGCGCGCAACGAGTTTGCGAAAAATATCCCCAGCGTCATGGTCATGCAAGAGCGCGCCGAACCCCGGCCGACCTATCTGCTCCAACGCGGCGCCTATGATGCCCCCGACACCAGCGAAGTACTCCACCCCAACACACCCGATTTCCTGCCGCCCTTGCCCGAGGGCGCGCCGCAGAACCGACTCGGCCTCGCCCAGTGGCTGGTCGCACCGGAAAATCCCCTCACCGCCCGCGTCGCCGTCAACCGCTTCTGGCAGATGACCTTCGGCAAGGGGTTGGTCAAAACCGCCGAAGACTTTGGCGTGCAGGGTAGTCCACCCACCCACCCCGATCTACTCGACGCCCTGGCCGTGCACTTTGTGGAAAGCGGATGGGACGTAAAGGGCCTCTTCCGCGAACTGGTCACCAGCGCCACCTACCGCCAGTCCAGCGCATTGACCGAAGAGCTCCGCACCGCAGACCCGGAGAATCGGTTTTACGCCCGGGCACCCCGCTATCGCCTCACGGCCGAGATGCTTCGGGACAACGCCCTGGCGGTCAGTGGCCTCCTCACGAAACGGCTGGGGGGCCCGCCCGCCATGCCCTATCAGCCACCGGGACTCTGGGAAGAGCTCGCAGGCGGCGCCAGCCAGGGGCCCTATAAGCAGGGCACAGGCGAGGATTTGTACCGACGAAGTATTTACACCCACCGCAAACGGACCGTGCCCCACCCCACGCTCAGCACCTTCGATGCACCCAGCTTCGAAGTCTGTCTGGCACGACGGGGACGGACCAACACGCCGCTGCAGGCCCTGGCCCTGCTTAATGACACCACCTATGTGGAAGCCGCCCGCCATCTCGCCCAGCGCATGCTGCTGGACGTGGAGGGCGACATGGACGAACGGCTGAACTATGGATTTCGACTGGTCACCGGACGTTTCCCAACGGCTTCCGAGCGAGACACCTTGCGGGCGGGACTGGAGGGCTACCGGGCACACTATAGCGCCGACGCCGATGCCGCGACCGCCCTGATCGCCAACGGCGAGTCGGATGTACCCTCCGAAATTCCAAGCGCCGAATTGGCGGCCTACATGCCCCTGGCGGGCGTATTGCTCAACCTCGACGAAACCTTGACGCGGGAATAAGTATCATGGACGCCTTAAAATTCGCACAGCAGATCAACCGCCGCGACTTCCTTCAACGCTCAGGCTGCAGCTTGGGCGCCGCCGCCCTGGGTCTCCTCGGCATGCAACAGGCCGGTGCCAGCACCGAGTCCATCCAGGAAGCGGTGACCCATATCGCGCCCCGGGCCAAACGGGTCATCTATCTGTTTCAATCGGGTGCCCCCACCCAGATCGAAACCTTCGACTATAAACCCAATTTGAAAGACCTCGACACCACGGAGCTGCCCGACAGCATCCGCATGGGCCAGCGCCTCACCGGCATGACTTCGGGCCAGGCCAACTTCCCCGTGACGGCGTCTCGCTTTTCCTTTGCGCAGCATGGACAGAGCGGCATGTGGCTCAGCGAGCTCCTCCCCCACACGGCCAACATCGCCGACGACATCTGCGTCATCCGCTCCATGCACACGGAAGCCATCAACCACGACCCGGCCATTACCTTCTGCCAGACCGGCTCCCAGTTGGCCGGACGTCCCAGCATGGGTGCCTGGGTGGCCTATGGCCTGGGCAGTGCCAACCAGAACCTGCCCACCTTCACCGTCATGATTTCCCGAGGCACCGGGCGACAGGGCACCCAACCCCTCTATGACCGCCTGTGGGGCAGTGGCGTCCTTCCCGGCCGCTACCAGGGCATCAAGTTGCGGGCAGGCGAAGAGCCTGTACTCTATCTCGCCAACCCTGCGGGCTGCAGCAGCCAGGTGCGTCGCCAAATGTTGGACCAACTCCGCGACCTTAACGAGCAAAAACACGCCGTGGTGCAGGACCCGGAAATCCGAACCCGCATCGAGCAATACGAGCTGGCCTTCCGCATGCAATCCGCCGTGCCTGACCTCACCGACATCAGCGACGAGCCCGATCACATTCTGGAAATGTACGGCCCCGACGTGCACAGGCCCGGTACCTATGCCCGCAACTGCCTCCTCGCCCGCCGCATGGCCGAGCGGGATGTCCGCTTTGTCCAGCTCTACCACATGGGCTGGGACCACCACGACAACCTCCCCGACCACCTCACCAAGCAATGTCGCGACACGGATCAACCTTCAGCGGCATTGGTGAATGACCTCAAACAGCGCGGTATGCTCGACGACACCCTCGTCATCTGGGGCGGGGAATTCGGCCGCACGGTCTACAGCCAGGGCAAGGTCACCGACACCACCTACGGCCGCGACCACCACCCCCGCTGCTTCTCCCTCTGGATGGCCGGCGGCGGCATCAAGCCCGGTATGGTCCACGGCGAGACCGACGACTTCAGCTACAACATCGTGAAGGACCCGGTCCACGTGAACGACCTCCACGCCACGATTCTCGATTGCCTCGGCCTCGATCATGAACGGCTTTCCATGCCCTACCAGGGCCTCGACGTACGCCTCTCCGGCGTCGAAGAACGCCATCCGGTAAAGGCGATACTCGCGTAGCGGGGACTGCACCGACGTCGTATGCCCAAGCAAACGAGGTGGGTGTCTTGGCGAAAAAGATTCCGAAGAAATGGAAAGCAACCTACAACCGTCGGGGCCGTCCCCCTCCCCCAAGACCACAACATGAAAAGTCCACCGCACCGTCACCCAAATAGCAACGATTCACGGAGGCTCAAGGCACCCGAACCCGACCGGCGGTCGCGTGGGACCGGGTGGCACATTTATCTGCTGTGATTCCGTTTCAAGCTTTCCCCCCGCTACCACCTCCCCGTGGTAATGCCTGCCGTTCCGCTCCCGCAGGACAGCGTCTGCGTTCCAAGGGAACCCGTCGGGACGAGACCAAGCCCTTCATCCCACTCAAGAGGGGGACGGCCCCGACGGTTACGGTCGTGATACAAGGCCGAATAGGTGGGCTAACCACGGGGTCCATGTTCGTGGGGTAGGATTTATGACGTCGGTGCAGTCCCCGTCACGCATAGGCCCCTTTCCCCGTCATCATGTCGGCATACCAAGCCACCAGATCCTCCGGTGTAATATCGCCCACCTTATCGTTGCACCGCGAAAAGGCACCCGGCATGCGCTCATAGGGCTCCTGGTCCTCCTCCATGGGCCCCACGACTCCGAGGAGCCACCCGTCCTTACCCGCCCAATGCTCCGCAGGCATATGATAGCGAAAGACATGAAACACGGCCGCCTCGTTGCCCGGAATCGGGTGGATGACTGCTTGCAGGTGCTCTATGTTCTCCGGGGGCGCCTGCAATTCGTTGGGGTGTAACATCCAATAAACCAACGCCGCTTCGGCTTGCTGAATCGGTGACGAAAAATCCGTCGGCAACAATTCCGCCTTGTCCATGGCGCGCAGGCCATGAAATAACAAATAACGCATCTCGGGGGCCTCCGCGAGGGCACGTACCTCCTCCGCCGTCACCGTCTCTCCCGCATCGATTTTGTGCCCGATGGGATCAAGTCGTTGCAGCAGGCGTTCATCCCGCTGCCGGGCACCCCGGGAAACGGAGGCCAATCGCCACACGATAAACGCCACAAACAAACCCAGTAACCCGCCCACGACGTACCACATTGATTGATTCCTCCGAGCCAACTAATCCATGACCCATTATGGCCCATCGGGTTGTTTTTTTCGAATCCCTCACTGCTCCAACAAAACGCACCACCGCAAAGCCCGAGGGCCTGCGGTGGCGATGGTCGATCGGAAGTCTATGAAAAACTATCAGTCTCTGCGGCGAAGGGCCGCCACTCCCACCAGGGTTGACAGGGCCAATCCAAAGAGGAAAATATCCCCCAATGATTTCTTGAGGGTTTCTATTAGCTCACCCTTCGACTGAGGACATCCCACCGGCGCTTCACCTTCACCTTCACCTTCACCTTCACCTTCACCTTCACCTTCACCTTCACCTTCACCTTCGCCTTCGCCTTCGCCTTC